>NZ_JBJMQO010000080.1:0-209100 GCF_045802675.1 Archangium sp.
AGCGGGCAACCGAGCGCTTCGCGGAGGTGCTGCGTCTGCCTCCTCTGCCCACGGACGAGATGCGGCGGGAGGTGAAGCGGCACCGAGATCGCCTCATGAAGTTACTGGAGCGCTTCGGAAAGGGGGACGCCGATGACGAATCCTGATTGGCTGAAGGTGGCGGCCCGGCGCAGTGCACACGAGGTTTGGACGCTCGGCCATGTGTTCGAGAGATATCGGGAGCTCGAGAGCCGGTCTCCCGAGGAGCTCGCGGCGGAGCTGGGCTGTTCGCTGGAGGTGCTCGCGTGGCTGTCGCTTTGCCGACGGCCCGAGGGTGAAGAGTTCACCGAGCACGTAGATGCAATCGTGAAACGTTTCGGATTGGATCCCCTCCGTCTCATCGCAGTGCTCCGGCACGTCGAAGTGATGGATGCTCTCTCCGCACGGCCGGAAGGTGGAGAGGCGGCGGAGGGTGATTCCGTGCTGCTGGCGGCACGAGATCGTTCCCAGGACGACGAGACGAATTCATGACACGACGTTGGTTGGAAGAGGCCGTGGCGGCGTGTGGCCTGTCGCCTCCTCTCTCATTCCCTCGCAACCTGGCCGCCGAGGTGGGTCGCGCGCTCCCCGTCTCGTTGGTGTACCTGCCGGGGCTTACCTGCGGCCGTGTCAGGAATTGGCTCGCGCGCAAAGGCGTGAAGCACCACGTCTCCGATGATGACCGGCCGCTCCATGGGTGTCTGGTGGCACGGGCGGGAAAGGGCTTCCTCTTCATCGATGAGGGGGACGACACGAACGAGCAACGGTTCACCCTGGCGCATGAAGTGTCGCACTTCGTGCTCGACCACCTCCTGCTCCGAGCGCGGGCGCGGCGCACCCTCGGGAGGGATTTCCTGCCGGTCCTCGAGGGACAGCGTGACCCCACGCCCCACGAGACCCTGGTCTCGGTATTCCATCGGGTTTCCGTCGGCGTCCAGGTCCGGCTCATGGAGCGCAACGCTTCCGGCGACCCCTGCTCGGGGAAGGCGATGGAGGCGGAGTTCCACGCGGACCGCCTCGCCTTCGAGCTCCTGGCCCCGGTCGAGGAGGCGCTTCCGCTCGTGAGGCGCTTCTCCAGGCGGGAAGCGGAGGCCGAGCTGGCCTCGCGATTCGGGCTCCCCCTGAAGGAGTCACGGTCCTACGTCCGGTGGTTGCTGGCCCAGGAGCCGGCCCGCCGTCCCTTCTTCCTGAAGTTCGCGCCCATGGAGGAGCAGCGGTCATATGGATGATGACATCCCGCCGTTTGGAGACAGGCGCCCCATCGGAGACGCGGACTACCAGGCGGTGCTGGGAGAAGAGCTCTCCGTCACACTCGACCTGCGCACCTGGGAGAAGGGGTGGGAGATCGAACGGTTGATCTCCCGCATCAGGTCCCAGGTCGCCAGTGCCGAGACCGCGGAGGTGCGCGTCCGGGCCGCCATCCGCAACAAGATCTTTCCCGAGCTCAAACGGCAGGCACATCTCCCCGAGGCGGGGGTCTATCCGGCCAGTCCCGAGCGGCTCGACACCATCTTCGCCAGCAAGCTCTTCCCGGGACGGGTCGAGGCGGTGAACAGCATCGCCGCCTCTCATGACAGCCTGTCCCTGGGCATCACCCAGATTGGCGTGAACGTCGTGGGGTATGGGGGCCAGTCCGGCATCTTCTCCCAGCGGTTCTTCCGCAAGGACGTGACCGCCCGGAATCCCGATGTGCTGAAGGTGGTGCAGGACTGTCTGGAGCGGCGGCACGAACGCGGCCCGAGGGACAACCTGTCCATGCTGATGCGCCGCTACATCCGCGCCTACGCCGAGCGGGCCATCCTCCTGGACAGGTCGCAAGCCGAGTGGCGCATGGGTCCGGGCAATCCCTGCTCACGCGAGATGCTCTCCGGCGCCAATTACAGGCCCTTGTTGAAGGCTTCCCTGGGCTTGCTGCGGCGGCTCATCCAAGACCACAGGAAGTTCGTCTTCATCCATCCCGCGATGGACGAGCAGGGGTATCTGACCATTGGAGACGCGCTGAAGGCGGGCGAGTACGCCATCCTCCATACGCTCGAGGAGGACAGTGCCTGGTTCGTCGAGCGGTGGCACTACGACAACCAGATGGGCGACGAGGCGCTCGCCTTCGTGAGGGAGTGCTGCCCGGAGGTCGTCATCGGGCTTTTCCGGGCCTCGGAGCAGGCGCCCCCGCGCCTCTTCTTCGCCCACCGGGAGCACGTTCACGTCGCGGCCCATATCGCCCTGGCCGACAGCATGCTGCGGCCCGAGCGGGGTTTCCCGATGCTCCTCGACGTCGCGGACGCGTCATGCCGTGGCGTCTTTGGTTCGGAATCCTTCCTCGGTCTGGTGAACGACGCGTACACGCGCGCAGGCGCGCAATTCCACTACTTCGGCGGACGCTGACCGCGACGCCGGGAGACATGACATGGCTGATGAAAAGACTCCCAAGTCTTCGGGCACGGGTGTGCCTTCCACCGGGCCGGCTCGCCCCGTGGCACCTCAGGGCAACTCCAGGGCGGCTCCACCTCCTGCCTCCACGCCTCCCCGTGGGGCACCTGCCCGGCCCGTGGCACCGATGGGACAGAACGCTTCACGGCCCGCGGGCCCGGCCCCGCGGGGGACGGGCCGGGTAGCCCCGCCTCCGGGTGAGGGTCCTCCGCGCGGAGAGCCCGCCCGTTCTTCCCAGTCGGCCCCTGGAAGAGCGGGTCCACCTCCGGCGACGCCTCGGAGCCAACCGCCTCGGGAGCCCGAGGTCCCTCGCAATGAGGTCGTCCGGCCGCTGCCGGACAGTGTGCTCGGCGAGTTCGAGGAGTTCGGGCATCAGGCGGATGAGGCGACCGCCGGTCTGGACCCCGAGCTCGAGAAGGCGGTGGGCTTCACCCACTTCGACACCCCGTCGAGCCAGGACAACCTCGTCACCGTCCTGACGACCCGGAACGATCTCCACCTGCTGGCATCCCAAACACTCGTGCGGGTGAAGTCCCACGAGGACAAGCGCTCCTACCTGGGCCTGGTCGTCCGCGGCCCCTTCGCCGAGCCCGATGCCGTCTCCGCCAACTCCACGATCGCCGTCGGCGTGGTGGTCCAGGGCAAGAAGCTCACCTATACCTTCGACTACCACGGGCGCGCGGAGATCGAGATCCTCGGCGAGGAGAGTAACGGCAAGCTGGTTCCTCCCGGCCGCCGGCCCCGGCCCAAGAGCCCTGTCTTCCTGCTCGACGACGCGGAGAGCGAGCACGTCCTCGGAATGAGTGGAGACCTGTGTCTGGGAATGGTGGTGGGCTACGACTACATGGAGGCCCGCTTCCATCCCATGGACAAGTCCGTCCTGCCTCGCCACACGGGCATCATCGGAACGACGGGTGGAGGCAAGTCCACCACCGTCGCCACGCTCATCCACCGGGCGCAGGAGGCGGGAATCGCCACCATCATCTTCGACGTGGAGGGTGAATACACGCATGTGGACAAGCCCACCGACGACCCGGCGATGCTCGAAGCGCTCAAGCGTCGCGGCCAGAAGCCTCAGGGCGTGAAGGAGCTGCACATCCACCATCTCATGGGGCGGGACAGCCGCAATCCCAGGCACAAGAACCTGCACCCCTTCGCGCTGAACTTCTCGAGCCTCTCCCCCTTCGCCATCGCGGAGATCCTGGACCTGTCGGATGCGCAGCGCGAGCGCTTCCACAAGGCCTACGACGTCACCAAGCTGCTGCTGGAGGACTTCGGCGTCTTTCCGAGGACGCCCGAGGAGCGCCAGCAGGTGTTGGAGCTCGACGAGCTGTCGACGGGCTACCCGCGTATGACCATCCAGCACCTCCTGGATGTGGTGAGCACCTATATCTACAGCCTCAGTGACGAGGGGAAGGCCGAGACGAAGAGCAGAGCGAAACCCACGTCCCGGAAGCAGGCCAGCCTCCTCGAGACCGAGGACGCTGAGTCAGATGGCCCCGAGCCGCTCCAGGCCCACCTCCCCACCTTGTACAGCGAGTTCCGGAACAACTTCGGCCGGGTAATGGGCCGGGTGATGGCGCATGCGAGCAGGAATGAGATCAGCTGGAAGACCCTGGCTGGCAAGCTCCACTACCTACGGCGTCTCAAGCTGTTTGACGTCGGCTCGGCACCGGGGGTGGATTACGACTCGATGCTGACCGCCGGGCGGGTGTCGGTGATCGACCTGTCGGATACGGACTCGCCCCAACTCAACAATCTGGTCATCGCCGACATCCTGCGCGGGCTCCAGGAGACGCAGGAGGCGCGCTACCAGCGGGCCAATGAGCAGGGGCAATCCGTCACCCCGGTCCTCATCATCATCGAGGAGGCCCACGAGTTCCTGTCGGCCAATCGCATCTCACAGATGCCCGTGCTGTTCGAACAGGTGGCGAAGATCGCCAAACGCGGACGCAAGCGCTGGTTGGGGCTTGTCTTCGTCACGCAGCTGCCGCAGCACCTCCCCAACGAGGTGCTGGGCCTGCTCAACAACTTCATCATCCACAAGATCACCGACAGCACCGTCATCTCCCGGATGCAGAAGACCGCGGGGACGATCGACGAGAGCCTCTGGAACCGGGTGTCGCGGCTCGCACCCGGGCAGGCGCTCGTGTCGTTCAGCAACTTCACCCGCCCATTGATGGTCGCGGTGGACCCCGCGCCCGTGAAGCGGCTGCTCGTGGAATAGTTGCGGGTATGGTGCGGCCTCTCCATGGCCGCACCGCTTCTCCGCCGAGCCCTCCTGCTGCTCACCCGATGGTTCCTCCTCGGGCTGGTGCGCGCTCGTGGCGCTCACCTTGCTCCTCGGTGAGTTCCCGTTCTTCAGTCCGAGCTTCGGGCTCATGCGGGTGGGCGTCCCCCTGGCGGTGGTGCTGCTCTACGTCGCGCTGTCGCGGTGGCTCGCGGATCCTTCGGAGGAGGGCCTCGCCGCCCGTCTGCCCTCGGTGCCCCGGGTCCTCCTGCGGCTCGCCGGCCCCTGGGTGCTGTTCCTCGGAGCGCTCGCCCTCTTCTTCTCCTTGTCTCCACAGCCCGTCTTCCAGGGCTGAGCGCACGGGTTGGGCCACAGGCTGGAGCACGGGCCCGGATACTCTCACCCCCGCCCTGTCCCGGAGGGAGAGGGGGCTTGCGCGGGTCTTCACTCCTGGTCGTGGGGCAACCGACACGCCGAGCCCGTGATGGCACGATTTTTAATGCGGACCAAGTTAGTCCTGTTTAAAGAGCCCCCACGCACAGGTGCCTCCGGGAGTCGGGGGACCGGACGGCTGGAGACAATCCGAATGCTCCGGATGAGCAAGATGACCGACTACGGCATCGTTCTGCTAACCGAGCTGGCGCGCGCCAACGAGACGCGCACGGCGAGGGAGTTGGCGGCCGGTACCGGTGTGCCCCTGCCCTCGGTGAGCAAGGTGCTCAAGGGGCTCCAGGGCGCTGGCCTGCTGGTGTCCCAGCGGGGTGCCAGCGGCGGCTACGGGCTCGCCCGGCCCGCGGAGCGCATTCCCCTCACCGACATCATCTCCGCGCTCGAGGGCCCCGTCTCCCTCACCGAGTGCGGTGCCCACGGCGCCCATCCCCCCGCGAGTGCCTGTGAGCTGGAGACGGTGTGCCGCGTGCGCGGCCACTGGCGCGTCATCAACCGCACCATCCAGGACGCGCTCGGCCGGCTGACACTGGCGGACCTCTGTGCGCCGGTGCCGCGCCTGGTGGGCCTCGGCGTCCCCGCGCGTCCGGCCGCCCCATCCCCCAACCCCACCCCCCCGGCCACGGCGGGAGGAGTCCATTCATGAGCACGCAGACCATCCAGGAGCTCACGAAGCGCCAGTACGAGGCCGGCTTCGTCACCGCGGTGGAGTCCGAGGCCATTCCCCCCGGTCTCAACGAGGACGTCATCCGCCTCATCTCGGCCAAGAAGGGCGAGCCGGACTTCATGCTCGAGTGGCGTCTGCGCGCCTACCGTCACTGGCTCACCCTGAAGGAGCCCGACTGGCAGAAGGTGGCGTACTCGCGCATCAACTACCAGGACATCATCTACTACTCGGCGCCCAAGCAGAAGCCGAAGCTCGACAGCCTGGACCAGGTCGATCCGGAGATCCTCAAGACGTACGCCAAGCTCGGCATTCCGCTCGAGGAGCAGAAGCTGATGCAGAACGTGGCGGTGGATGCGGTGTTCGACTCGGTGTCGGTGGCCACCACCTTCAAGGACAAGCTGGCCAAGGCCGGCGTCATCTTCTGCTCCTTCTCCGAGGCGGTGCGCGAGCACCCGGAGCTGGTGAAGAAGTACCTGGGCACGGTGGTGCCGCACTCGGACAACTTCTTCGCGGCGCTCAACTCGGCGGTATTCAGCGACGGCTCGTTCGTCTACGTGCCCAAGGGCGTGCGTTGCCCCATGGAGCTGTCCACCTACTTCCGCATCAACGCGGAGAACACCGGCCAGTTCGAGCGCACCCTCATCGTCGCCGACGAGGGCGCCTATGTGAGCTACCTCGAGGGCTGCACCGCCCCCATGCGCGACACCAACCAGCTCCACGCCGCCGTGGTGGAGCTCGTGGCGTTGGACGGGGCCACCATCAAGTACTCCACCGTGCAGAACTGGTACCCCGGTGACGAGCAGGGCCGCGGCGGCATCTACAACTTCGTCACCAAGCGCGGCATCGCCCATACGAAGTCCAAGATTTCCTGGACGCAGGTGGAGACGGGCTCGGCCATCACCTGGAAGTACCCGAGCGTCATCCTCAAGGGGGACGACTCCATCGGCGAGTTCTATTCGGTGGCGCTCGCCAACCACCGGCAGCAGGCGGACACGGGGACGAAGATGATCCACCTGGGCCGCAACTCGCGCAGCACCATCGTCTCCAAGGGGATTTCCGCCGGCCACGGGCAGAACACGTACCGGGGCCTGGTGAAGGTGCTCAAGAGCGCCGAGGGCGCGCGCAACTACACGCAGTGCGATTCGCTGCTGCTGGGGAGCAAGTGCGGCGCCCATACGCTGCCGTACATCGAGGTGAAGAATTCCTCGGCGCAGGTGGAGCACGAGGCGTCCACGTCCAAGATTGGCGAGGACCAGCTCTTCTACTGCCAGCAGCGGGGCATTTCGAAGGAAGACGCAGTTTCGATGATCGTCAATGGCTTCTGCCGGCAGGTCTTCAAGGAGCTGCCGATGGAGTTCGCCGTCGAGGCGCAGAAGCTGCTCAGCGTGAGCCTGGAAGGAAGCGTGGGATGAAGCCGCTGCTCAGCATCAATGACTTGCACGTGCGCGTCGCGGGGCGCGAGGTCCTCAAGGGAATCAACCTGGAGCTCATGCCCGGCGAGGTGCACGCCATCATGGGCCCCAACGGCTCGGGCAAGAGCACGCTGTCGCAGGTGCTCGCCGGCCGCGAGACGTACGAGGTGACGAAGGGCGAGGTGCTCTTCGACGGCAAGGACCTCCTGTCCATGCAGCCGGAGGACCGGGCCCACTCGGGCGTCTTCATGGCCTTCCAGTACCCGGTGGAGATTCCGGGCGTGGGCAACCTGCACTTCCTGCGCACGGCGCTCAACGCCCGGCGGCGCACCGAGGGCAAGGAGGAGCTCGACGCCATGGACTTCCTCCAGCTCGCGCGCGAGAAGTCCAAGCTGGTGCAGCTCGACCAGGCCTTCATGCAGCGCTCGGTGAACGAGGGGTTCTCCGGCGGCGAGAAGAAGCGCAACGAAATCTTCCAGATGGCGGTGCTCGAGCCGCGGCTGGCCATCCTCGACGAGACGGACTCGGGGCTGGACATCGACGCGCTGCGAATCGTCTCCGGAGGCATCAACGCGCTGCGCTCGGCGGAGCGGAGCCTGCTCGTGATTACGCACTACCAGCGGCTGCTGGAGTACGTGGTGCCGGACAAGGTGTCGGTGCTGGCCGGCGGGCTCATCGTCCGCACGGGCGGGCGCGAGCTGGCGCTGGAGCTGGAGCAGAAGGGCTATGCGTGGCTGACCCCGGGCCAGGGCGGCGCGGGCGGCAAGAAGGAGGCGAGGCCGTGACGGAGGCGGGGCTGCAGCACTACCTCGACCTGGCCGAGCGCTTCCAGGCGGAGCGGGCGGCGGGGACTCCCGCGTGGCTGCGCGCCTTGCGGCAGGAGGGCATCGCGCAGCTGGCGCGCCAGGGCTTCCCCTCGTCGAAGCTCGAGGACTGGAAGTACACGAACGTGGCGCCCATCGCCGGCCATGCCTTCACGCTCGTGCGCACCGTGCACGAGGCGGGCGTGGAAGCGGCGGTGGCGCGGCTCTCGCTGCCGGGCACGGGGCCGCGGCTGGTGTTCGTGGATGGCTGGTTCGTCCGCGAGCTGTCGCGGCTGGACGGGGCGCCCGAGGGCCTCACGGTGCGCAGCCTGCGCGAGGCGCTGACGAAGGACGGTGAGGGGCTGGAGGCGGTGGTGGGCCAGCGGGCGCGCGCGGAGGCGAGTGCCTTCACCGCGCTCAACGCGGCGCTGCTGGAGGAGGGCGCGGTGGTGCGGGTGGCGCCGGGGACGGTGTGCGCCGAGCCCGTGCAGCTGCTCTTCCTCGCGCGGGGGGACAACCACGTGGCGATGGCGAGTCCCCGGGTGGTGGTGCAGGCCGGGGAGAACAGCGAGCTGACGCTGGTGGAGACCTACGCGGGCGCGGCGCCGGGCGTCTCCTTCACCAACGCGGTGACGGAGGTGGTGCTGGGGGAGGGGGCGCGCTTCACGCACCTCAAGCTGCAGGCCGAGGCCGAGACGGCCTTCCACATCGGCGCCCTGCACGTGGCGCAGGGGCGCGACAGCCGCTTCGCCTCGCACGTGGTGGCGCTGGGCGGAGCGCTCGCGCGCAACGAGGTGCACGCGCTCTTCACCGCCCAGGGCGGCGAGGCCACGCTCAACGGGCTGTACGTGGGCCACGGCACGCAGCACCTGGACCACTGGACGAACCTGGACCATGCGCAGCCGCGCTGCACCAGCCGCGAGCTGTACAAGGGCGTGCTGGACGACAAGGCGCGTGGCACCTTCCATGGCAAGGTGATGGTGCGTCCGGACGCGCAGCAGACGGATTCGCGCCAGTCCAACCGCAACCTCCTCCTGTCGGAGGCGGCGATGGCGGATGCGCGGCCGCAGCTCGAAATCCTCGCGGATGACGTGAAGTGCGCGCACGGCGCGACGGTGGGCCGGTTGGACGAGCAGGCGCTCTTCTACCTCCGGGCCCGTGGCATCCCCCGGGCCGAGGCGGAGTCGCTGCTGACGCACGCCTTCGCCAAGGAAGTGGTGGGCGCCGTGCCGCTGGCGACGCTCAGGGACCAGGTGGAGGAGCTGCTGGCTCGCAAGCTCCCGGGCACGAAGGAGGGAAGGGCATGAGCGGGGCACCTTTGGACGTGGCGCGCATCCGCGCGGACTTCCCCATCCTCCACCAGGAGGTGCGGGGCCGGCCGCTGGTGTACCTGGACAGCGCGGCGACGACGCAGAAGCCCCAGGCCGTCATCGACGCCCTGGTGCGCTACTACACCCACGACAACGCCAACGTGCACCGCGGCGTGCACGCGCTCTCCGAGCGGGCCACCCAGGCCTACGAGGGGGCTCGCGAGCGGGTGCGCCGCTTCATCAACGCGCGCGAGGCGAAGGAGATCATCTTCGTGCGCGGCTGCACCGAGGCCATCAACCTGGTGGCGCAGTCGTACGGGCGCAGCAAGGTGGGCCCCGGTGACGAGGTGCTCATCACCGCCATGGAGCACCACTCGGACATCGTCCCCTGGCAGATGCTCTGCCAGCAGGTGGGCGCCACGCTGAAGGTGCTGCCGGTGGACGAGCACGGCGAGCTGCGCCTGGAGCAGCTCGAGGCCCTGCTGACGGCGCGCACTCGCCTGCTCGCGGTGACGCACGTGTCCAACGCGCTGGGCACGGTGAATCCGGTGCGCGACATCATCAAGCGGGCCCATGCCCGGGGCGTGCCGGTGCTCGTGGACGGCGCGCAGGCCACGCAGCACTTCCGCGTGGACGTGCAGGATCTCGACTGCGACTTCTACGCCTTCTCCGGGCACAAGATGTTCGGGCCCACGGGCATCGGCGTGCTGTACGGCAAGGCCGCGGTGCTCGAGTCCATGCCGCCCTGGCAGGGCGGTGGGGACATGATCCTCTCCGTGACGATGGACAAGACGGTCTACAACCGGCTGCCGTACCGCCTGGAGGCGGGCACGCCCGACATCTCGGGCGCGGTGGGGCTGGCCGCGGCCATGGATTACATCGAGTCGGTGGGCGTGGAGGCCATCGCGGCGCACGACCGGGAGCTGCTGGAGTACGGCACCCGGGCGCTGGAGAGCGTGCCGGGCGTGAAGCTGATGGGCCGGGCGCGTGAGCGCTCCGGGGTGCTGTCCTTCGTCATGGAGGACGTGCACGCGCACGACGTGGGCACCATCCTGGACCGCGAGGGCGTGGCCATCCGGGCCGGTCACCACTGCGCGCAGCCGCTGCTGTCGTGCTTCGGCGTGGCGGCCACGGTGCGCGCGTCGCTGGCCATGTACAACACGCGCGAGGACATCGACGCGCTGGTGCGCGGGCTTCACAAGGTGCGGGAGGTGTTCGCATGAGCTCGGAGCTGCAGGACCTCTACCAGGAGGTGGTGCTGGAGCACGGCAAGCGGCCGCGCAACTTCCGCGAGGCCGAGGGCGCCAACCGCAGGGCGGACGGTTACAACCCGCTCTGTGGGGACCAGCTCACCGTGACGCTGCGGCTGGAGGGCGACGTCATCAAGGACGTGGGCTTCCTGGGGCAGGGGTGTGCGATTTCCCGGGCCTCGGCGTCGCTGATGACGGGGGCGGTGAAGGAGATGTCCCGGGCGCAGGCCGAGCACCTCTTCGAGCTGGTGCACAAGCTGGTGACCGAGGGGCCCGAGGGCGTGGACATGGAGGCACTGGGCAAGCTGGCGGTGCTCTCCGGGGTGAATGCGTTTCCGGCTCGGGTGAAGTGCGCGAGCCTCGCGTGGCATGCGCTGCGCGCGGCGCTCGATGGCCAGGAGACCTCCGTCTCGACGGAGTAGGGAGGATGCTCGAATGAGAGGTTTGCTGACGCCACTCGCGCGCGACTGCGAAGTGACGATGATTCCCAGCGGCGAGCGTGTGACGGTGCCCGCGGGTACCGAGGTGCGGGTGCTCCAGACGCTCGGCGGCAACGTGACCGTGCAGGGCGATTACGGGCAGCTCATGCGCATCGACGAGAAGGACGCCGAGGTGCTGGGCGCCGACTACCTCGCGCAGAAGCCCAGGAGCGAGGAGTCCCAGGCCCCAGCCGACGAGGGCGCGTTCGACGAGGAGCGCGTCTGGGAGCAGCTGCGCACGGTGTATGACCCGGAGATTCCGGTGAACATCGTGGAGCTGGGGCTGGTGTACCAGTGCAAGTCCACGCCGCTGCCCGAGGGCGGCCACAAGGTGGAAATCCTCATGACGGTGACGGCTCCGGGGTGCGGCATGGGCCCGGTGCTGGTGGATGACGTGCGCCAGAAGGTGCAGTCCCTCTCCGGCGTGAAGGAGGCGGACGTGCAGCTCGTCTGGGACCCGCCCTGGGATCAGAGCCGCATGTCGGACGTCGCGCGGTTGCAGCTCGGGTGGATGTAGTCCCCGGGCCGGGCTTCGTGGGTCAGGCGGTCGTGGGCTCGTGCACGGCCGCCTGGAAGCGCGCGGCTTGATGGCGGAGCTCCTGCTTCGCCGCGTCGCGCAGTCCGAAGACGATCACCCGGTGTCCCGTCAGCGTGGCCTTGAGCAGCAGCTCGAACGCCTGGGTGTCGACGGAGGAGAGCGTGTCTCCCCGCAGCACGCCGATGACATCGGGATCCCAGCGCATGGCCGCACGGAGCGTGTCGGGGAGCTCGGCGACGGGCTGGTTCAGCGGACGGTAGTTCACCTGCTTCAGGGCCTGCTCCACCCGCTCGATGGCGCCCTCGGGCAGGAGGAACAGTCCGTGCCAGTCCTTCACCTGGGGGAACCAGGGGCGCAGCGGATCCGGCGGGAACAGCCCATCGCGGATGCGTTGGAAGCGCATGGCGTCTCCGCCATCCCCGTCGAAGGAGACCCATCGCGCGCAGACCTCGCCCAGGTGTTTGCGATCGCTCTCGGCATCCTCCAGGAAGCGGTGCAGCTCCCCGTCCGTGACGCCCGCGCGCCACAGCCCGCGCACCACGGCGCCCGCCACGTTCACCGCGTCGAACGTGTCGAAGCTCTCCATGCGCACGTCCAGGTGCGCCCCCTGCTCGGTGAGTCCCACCGCGACGCTCGGGTAGCGCACCGGGCCTCCCAGCGTCGGCGCCAGCGGCGTGCGCGGTGGCTCCCATTGGGGCGGTGGGAGCTCGAAGGGGTCGGCCTTGGCATCCCAGCGCGCCGCCACCGCGAGGCCGAACTTCAGCCGCCGCAACGGGCGCTCCCAGAGCAACGTGTCGAGATGGTCCGGCAGCCCACTGGACTCGGGGCTTCCCGCGCCGTGCTGCTCTATCTGCTGGAACGCGTGGAACAGCACCGAGGCCATGTCGGGATCGAGCCCGGCGTACATGCGCGTGAGGGCGGCGAGCACCCGGTGCTCACCCAGCTTCGCGTAGCCATTGCCCACCCAGCCGCTGAGGCCGTTCTGGAAGACCTGATTGGAGAACCAGGCGTAGAGCAGGGCGACCACCCCTGGACTGACCGCTCCCGCTTCCCTCCAGCGGGTGATGTCGTAGCCCACCTTCTTGAGCGCGTCGGCGGTGGCCTGCGACAGGTCCTCGACATCGTCTTCGGTCATGAGGGTATCGGACACGAGGCGGCTCTCTCCTGTGGCTCATCATCGCTGAATTCGGATGATTCCTGAACCGAGGCTGGAGTCGTCTCCCCGCTCCAGGCCATCGTGTGTCGAGTGCATGAAGAGGAGCGCGCCATGAGTGTCCGCGTCGAGAAGAACGGCCCCGTCACCACCGTCATCCTCCACCGCCCGGAGGTGCGCAATGCCGTGGACGGTGCCACGGCCGAGGCCCTCGCGAAGGCCTTCCGGGAGCTCGAGGCCGACGAGGAGGCGAAGGTCGGCGTCTTCTTCGGCGAGGGAGGCACCTTCTGCGCGGGCGCGGACTTGAAGGCGGTGGCCGAGGGCCGGCTGCCGCACCTCGCGCCCGAGGGGGACGGGCCGATGGGGCCCTCGCGCATGCTGCTGAGCAAGCCGGTGATCGCCGCCGTCTCGGGGCACGCCGTCGCGGGAGGGCTGGAGCTGGCCCTCTGGTGCGACCTGCGCGTGGCCGAGGAGGACGCCGTGCTGGGCGTGTTCTGCCGCCGCTGGGGTGTGCCACTCATCGACGGGGGGACGGTGCGGCTGCCCCGGTTGATTGGCCTCTCGCGTGCGTTGGACCTCATCCTCACGGGCCGTCCGGTGTCCGCGCAGGAGGCGCTGGGCATGGGGCTCGTCAACCGCGTGGTGCCCCGGGGCGGTGCGCGCGAGGCCGCGGAGCAACTGGCCCGGGAGCTCGCCGCCTTCCCTCAGGCCTGCATGAACGCGGACCGGCGCTCGGCGTACGAGCAGGCGGGGCTCCCGCTGGAGGAGGCGCTCCTGCGCGAATTCCGGGGCGGCATCCAGGTGCTCGAGTCGGAGTCACTGGCCGGCGCGAAGCGTTTCGCGGGCGGTGCGGGCCGGCACGGCTCGTTCGAGTAGACGCGCAGGGAAGCCTCGAAGGGCTTCACTCGGAAGGCGTCTCCCAGTCCTCTCCGGCACGCCAGAGCCAGGCGGCGCCGCGGATGCCGCTCGAATCTCCGTGCAGGGCGGGGCGTAGGGGCGTGTCGGCCTCCCCTCCGAAGACCCAACGGGGCAACTGCTCCGGCACCAGCCGGTACAGGGCGGCCACATTGGACATGCCACCGCCCAGCACGATGACGTCCGGGTCCAGGATGTCGATGACGTGGGCGAGGCCTCGCGCCAGCCGATCCACGTAGCGCTGGAGCGCCGCCACCGCCGAGGGCACACCGGCCTCGGCTCGCGCGGCGAGGTCCGAGCTCCGCAGACGGGTGCCCGTGTGTTGCTCGTAGTCGTTCTCGAAGCCCGGGCCGGACACCCAGGTCTCCAGGCAGCCCCGCTTGCCGCAGTAGCACTCGGGGCCGGGAAACTCCTCGGGCGTCGCCCACGGCAGCGGGTTGTGGCCCCATTCGCCGCCCACGCCGTTGCGGCCCGCATGGGGCCGCCCACCGAGCGCCACGCCCGCCCCCGTCCCCGTGCCGAGAATGACGGCGAACACCACCGGGTGGCCGGCGGCGGCTCCGTCGGTGGCCTCGGACACGGCCAGACAGTTGGCGTCGTTGGCCAGGCGGACGGGGCGGCCCAGCGCCCGAGCGAGGTCGCGGTCCAGGGGACGTCCGTTCAACCACACCGAGTTGGCGTTCTTCACGAGCCCGGTGCGCGCGGAAATGGTGCCCGGAATGCCCACGCCCACGCTGCCGCGCTGTCCCGTCTGCTGCTCCAGGCGCGTGCACAGGTGGGCGATGGTATGGACGGTGCCCTCGTAATCATCACGAGGCGTGGGCACGCGGATGCGCCCCAGCTCGCGCCCGTCGTCGGCGAGGGCCAGGGCCTCGATCTTCGTTCCGCCGAGGTCGATGCCGATGCGCACGTCCTACCTCCTGAATGGGCCTTCCCGTACGTAGGACCTCATCTTCCTGAGTCTCAGGGTGACCGTGCAAGTAGGGACGAGGTGGCCCGGCGATGGCGTGACGAGCCCCCGGCCTCCCGGTGAAGGAGCGGCCGAGGAGGACGCCGCGCTGGGCGTGCTCTCGCGAGCCGGTTTCGGCCCGGCGTGTTACGAGGGGACATGTCGAAATCCCCTTCCACTCGCCCTCTTGCCGTACTGGTGGGCGTCCAACTCCCCGGCGTCTCGGATACCGAACATGCCGCCGACCTCGCTGAGCTCGGGCGGCTGGTGCACACCCTGGGTTACGAGGTGGCCGCGACCGTGACCCAGCGCCGCGACGGCGTGGCGGCGGGGACGGTTCTCGGCACCGGAAAGCTCAAGGAGCTGGCCCAGCTCACCGGGGGTTCCGGCACCGTGTCCTCGGGGGCGCAGGTGCGAAAGTCGAAGGCCCGCGAGCGCTGGGAGGCCGAAGAGGAAGCGCCCGGGGAGGAGGCGCCAGGGGTGGAGGCGTCAGAGGAGGAGGCGCCCGAGGAGGACCCCGAGACGGACCCGGCAGCCGAGGCCGGTGAGGTGCAAGCCACGGCAAGGCCCACGGTGGTGGTGGTCGACCATGAGCTCTCGCCCAGCCAGCTGAGCAACCTCGAGCGGGCCACCGGCGCACAGGTGCTCGACCGCACCGGCGTCATCGTGGACATCTTCCACCGCCACGCGCGGAGCCGTGAAGCGAGGATGCAGGTGGAGATCGCACGGCTCAACTACCTCGCCCCGCGCATGCGCGAGTCGACGGGAAGCCGCGAGCGCCAACAGGGCCGGGGCTCCGGTGATTCGGCGGTGGAGCTGGATCGCCGCAAGATTCGCGACCGGCTCGCCGAGCTGCGCGAGGGGCTCGTGGCCATCCAGCAGGACCAGGACAACCGGCGCTATGCCCGGAGGGACCAGCTGCGGGTGGCACTGGTCGGGTACACCAACGCGGGCAAGTCCTCGCTGATGCGCGCCCTGACGGGCAGCGAGGTGCTGGTCGCGGATCAGCTCTTCGCCACCCTCGACACCACGGTGCGGGCGCTGCAACCGGAGACCCGGCCGCGGGTGCTGGTCTCGGACACGGTGGGCTTCATCCAGAAGCTACCGCACGACCTCGTGGCCTCCTTCCGTTCGACGCTGGATGAGGCGCTGGAGGCCTCGCTGCTGCTGTACGTGGTGGATGCCTCGGATCCCACCTGGGAGGCCCAGCTCGAGGTCACCCGCTCTGTGCTCCGCGAAATCGGAGCGCAGAGCGTCCCGAGCAGGCTGTTGTTCAACAAGGCGGACCGGCTCTCCGCCGAGGAACGCGAAGCCCTGCTCCAGAAGCATCCCGAGGCGCTCGTCCTCTCGGCGCACTCGCCGGACGACGTCGCGGCGCTCCGTCAGGCCGTGATGGAGTTCTTCGAGCGCTCCATGGTCGACGCGGACCTGGTGATTCCCTACGCCCGCCAGGGGCGCATCAGCGAGGTGTACGAGAATGCCCGGGTCATCTCCGAGGCCTTCGACGAGAACGGCCGGCGGTTGAAGGTCAGAGCGCTCCCCGCGGCGATCGCCAGGCTGACCCACGCCTTCGGGACGTGAGCTCCACCCGGCGGGGCCCCCCCCAGCCCTCTGTCAGCGGAGGGCCAGGGGACGGGCCGGGCACGGGTGCTACTTCGTCAGCACCAGGTCGCGCGACTGGATGAGGTCCACCTGGCCGGCGCCAGGCGTTTCGCGGGTGGCGCCGGCCGGCACGGCAAGTTCGAGTAGTGTTGCGGTCGCGGATTTTTGGCTTGATAAGAAGATGGATGCTGAAGTCTTGGCTCCTCTTGTGTCTCTTGCTTGGGAGCAGAGGGACGAGATCTTGAACGAGGGGGGCTACTCGGTTTCTAGAGCTTTTTGAGCGAGTCCAAAAGTTTATCGAGTTTTTCGTCGACTTTGAATGCGCGACGTCTTGCCATTTCGTAGAGCTGCCACAATTCTTCATCGGTAATGCCATCGGTGTCCGGGTCTACCGTGAGGAGTCGTTCCCCTCCGGCATCATTAAGCCCAAACCAAGCGCGTTGATTCCCGGTCTCCTCATCTTCTGTGAAAGAGATTATCATTGAATACGTGCCTTCGAATGCTGCAATGAAGGACCGTCCGGATGGTGTCTGTTCCCAATTGATTTTTCCCTCTCGCGTTTTAGCGATTACTTGCCGAACTAGCTTGATAGCCTTGTCGTCTTGCATGGGATCTTTCCTTTATTTTTCAGATTTTACGGCGAGCCCGTGGGACTCGCTGAGCAAGGAAATCAGGTCACGGCTCACGCTGGAAATGGAGATCCGCTGCCGTTCACCTAATTCTTCAATTGATTTTTTGACTAGCAACTCATGAGCCACTGTTAGCTTTTCGCGTGCGGCAATGAGTTTGTTCTTCGTGTCCTCGCTTAATTTTTCTGTCCAGCGGGCCAATGCATAATTGATGGAACTGGTTAGGTTTGAGATCGCGAAATAGGTGAGGCCATGATTTTTTAATACGATGAACTTTTCTAGTTCGACAGCTGAATTTTTTATTTGTGCTAAATCTTCTGAGAGATTTCTGCGGAGTGCGATGTCTCTTGCCTCATGGGCGGCCTTTGATGCCCTGGTGGATTCGTAAATGGCATAGATGCTAATGATAACGCCGATAAGGCTTAGGATGTTTCCCCAGTTTTGTTGTAAGAAGTCGCTCATCGGGTGGGGGGGATTTGTGGCCGCTGCCATCGTGGGTGTGAGATAGGAGTTCACTTCGTCAGCACCAGGTCGCGGGACTGGATGAGGTCCACCTGGCCGGCGAAGTGCGCGAAGTCCTCGTACTGCTTCGCCGGGATGCGGCCGCGCTCCAGCCGCAGCGACTCGTCGACGGTGAGCGTGCGCCCCTCCTGCTTCTCCGTGCGCAGCAGCCGCCCGAACGGGCTCTCCACCTTCAGCTGCGCCTGCGGATCCGACAGCTTCAGGCCCTGCGGCATCGTCAGCGTCACCACCGTGTGGCTCGCCTCGGTGTCGGCCAGGTACAGCGGCGTGGTGCGCGTGCTCAGCTGCACGTACTGGCGGCCCAACTGCGCCGGCGTGGTGATGGACGGCAGCACCAGCCGGTCCTTGTCCACCCGCCCGAAGCTCGGCGCCTTGAACGCGTAGCGCACCGTGAAGGGCGCGCCCACCTCCTCCGTGCGCTCCAGCTTCAGGTCCGTCAGCTCCGCCCCGCTGAAGTAGCGGCCCACCGAGCCCTGCAATGCCTGACGCCGGCGCTCCCCGGAGATGGCCTCGAAGGCCTCCGCCAGTTGCGCCGCCTCGAAGCCGGAGTACACCTCCTCGCCCTTGCCGGTGAGCTGGCCCTTCTCGTCCACCTCCAGCGTCAGCTTCACCTGCTTGCCCGTCTGCTGCTTCATCGGCGGCGTCTTCACCTTCTCCAGCGCGCGGCCGGGCTCGGGCATCAGGTACGCGTCCCGCTCGCCCAGCGCCGTCTCGGGCAGCTCGCCGAAGGGGGCGTAGCGCGTGCTCGTGTCCAGCCACACCGGCCCCTCGCCCGGCACGTCCACCCGCAGCACCAAGGTGGGCAGCAGCGACTCCTCGGGGAAGAGGTACTCCGCCGGATCCGCCGAGTACGTCCGCACCGCCGCGATGCGCGCGGGAATCCCCAGCGACTCCAGCCCCGTCTTCAGCACCCAGAAGCGGCTGCCCCGGTCCTGCGCCACCGACGACGCCGCCGAGGTCGTCAGCCCCGCATCCCGGCCGGTGAAGCGCTTCATCACCGCCGCGTACAGCGCCTTCACCGCCTCCAGCCCCTTCTTGTCCCCGGCCGCCTCGCGCGCGAAGGCCTCCACCTCCCAGGTGAGTGTCCCCTTGTCCAGGAAGGCATCCGAGTACACCGCCACCAGCCGGTCATTGCCCGTGGTGCCCGCGCCCACCACCACGAAGGGCAGGTACTCCCTGCTCGACGGCGGGCTGTCCGGCTCCGGAATGAAGGGCGGCACGTTCTTCACCTCGAAGGTGAAGACTTCCTCGTCTCCCTTCACCACCGGCGGCGGCGCCTTCATGTTGTGCGCGTCCACCTTCATGCCCGTGCCCTTGGGCGCCACCACCGTGTACGTGGCCCGGTGGTCCGGCATGCTACCGATGCGGTAGAAGAAGTCCGACGCCGTGAAGCCCGGCTGCGCCGGCCCGCGCGAGGCCTCCGCCACCAGGTACTCCAGCTCCACGTAGTCGCCCACCTGCACGCCCGGCAGACTCATCGTCTCCTTGCCCTCGATGCTCTCGGGCTCCAGCACCGTGCCGTCCGCCTTGAGGGTGCGCAGCGCCAGCACCTGCACGCCCGAGGGCAGCGTCATCTCGGCGATGTCCTGCACGCCGCTCTGCTCCAGCGCCTTCTGCACGCTGTGGATGCGCGTCACCTGCGAGCCGTCCGGGTACACCTGCGTGGCCGCGGCGTCCAGCACGTAGGCGGCGGCGCTCTCCTCGGCGCCCGGGTTGGCCTCGTAGTCCTTGATGGCCTGGCGGCCGTCGATGGCGTACGCCTGGAGCACCTCCTGCCCCGTCTTCGCGCGCACCACGGCGCGGCGCAGTGCCAGGTTGCTCCCGTCCAGCAGCAGCGACTGCTCGCGCGCCGCCAGCGCTCCGGCCTTGTCCCCGGCGAGCTCGCGCACGTCCCCCAGCTTCTCCAGCACCTTCGCGTTGCGGGGCCAGAGCGCGCTCAGGGCCCGCAGCGTGGCCGTGGCGTCGTCGAAGCGGCGCAGCGCCACGTACGCGGCCGTCAGCGACATGGCCGTGCTCACGTCCCCCGGGTTGCGCGTGAGCTGCTCCTGGTAGAGCTCGGCGGCGCGCGCCTGGTCTCCCCGCATCCGCGCGTGCTCGGCGCTCCGGTTGAGCGCGCCCGGGCAGCCCTGCATCGAGGTCACCAGCTCGTCCGCGCGCGCCACCGCGTCCCGGCGCCGCGCCAGCGAGTAGCGCAGGCTCAGCGCATCGCACAGCCCCGGCTGCGCCTGCAGCGCGGCCTCGAGACTCTCCTCGACCGCGCTCTCCACCTCGAGCGCCATCGCCGTGCGCGCCTCCAACAGGAACACCGGCCAGCCCGCGGGCTTCGCCGCCGCCTTGGCCGTCTTGAGCGTCTCCATCGCCGCGGCCAGCTGCCCGTCATTGAGGGACAGCTCGGCGCGCAGCAGCAGCGCGGCCACGTCGCCCGGGTCCTTCGCCAGCGCCGCCTCCAGGTCCCGCGTCGCACGTCCGCGAGCCACCTTGGAGGGGATGCTCCGGTCCACCGAGGCCAGCTCGGCGCGCAGTGACAGCACGGCGGGCGTCTGCGAGGCCTTCTGCAGGCGCGTCATCAACCGCCAGGCGCCGTCCGAGTCCCGGCCCATGCCATCGCGCACCGCGACGAAGTCCGAGAGCAGCGGGCCCGTCTCGCCGGCGAGCGCGGCGGCCAGGTCCTCGGCGCGCGGGTAGACGAGCTCCGCGTCGGCGTCCCTGGGGGCCGAGCCCCACGCGGAGGGCGCGGGCCCGGTGGCGGGGCTGTAGCGGATGGCCGAGGGGCGCCCATCCGCGCGCATCAGGGCGAGCGTCAGGTTGGCCCCGCGCTGGTCCTTGAGCAGCTTGATGAGAATGCGGTGGCGGCCGGCCGCGAGGTGCACGGGGTGCGCGGCCACCGTGGAGACGGCGAGGGAGAAGCCGCGGCGCTCGAGCAGGGGCGCGCCATCCACCATCACCTTGTGCGAGGAGGCGGAGACGGAGCGCACCACGTAGACGCCGGCCTCGGGCACCTCGGCGTCCACGGCCATGAGGTACACGTCACCCGGGGCGGGCTCTCCGGCCACGTCCAGGCGGGTATCCGGCGCGCGCAGGGTGCGCGGCACGAGCTGTCCGAAGGGGCCGGTGAAGGGGCCCGCCAGTGAGCCGTCCTTCTCCGGCGGGGTGACGTCATCGAAGGCGAGCAGGTGCCAGGCAGAGAAGGGCCCCAGCAGGGTGGCGGTGTCCGCGGCGCCCATGTCCTTCATCGCCCGGGCCTGGGCCGCCCGGTCGCCGCGCAGGCCGAGGATGGCGCCCTGGCTGGCGCGCAGCAGTTGGGCGGACTCGCCCGAGGCCCCGGCGTCGAGCGCGCCCTGGAGGCCGGTGAGGATGGCGTCATCGAGCGCGGGCGAGGAGCCCGCCAGGTCCAGCACGTAGCGGGCGGCGGGCACCGCGAGCGGGTGGTGCGGGGCGCGGGTGGCCACGGCGAGCGCGGCCTCGAGCGCGCGGCGCGGCTGGGCGGCGCGGCGGGCGAGCAGGTGCTGGCCGTAGAGGGCGTAGGGGTCGGCCGGGTCCTTGGCGACGGCCTCGTCGAAGCGGGCCTGGGCCGTGGCGGCATCTCCGGCCATCAGCCAGGCGTGGAAGCCGGCGAGCGCGAGCGTGCGGGCCTCGCTCGTCCCGTTCTTCGCCGCGGTGGCGGCTCGTTCGAGCACCTCGGTGGGCGAGGTGGAGTGGGCACAGCTGGCCAGCAGGCCGGTGACGAGCAGGAGCGCGGCGATTCCGCGAAGGGGAGTGCGCATGGAGCGCACAGGGATAATGCAAAGCCCCGGGTGAGGCCACATCCGCTTGCAGCAAGCGGCTTCTTGCTACTTCGAGCGTTTACCTTTGGGCGGAGGGGCGGGCTTCGGGGCGGGCTTCTTGGCGGGGGCCGGGGCGGGCTTCGGAGCCGGGGCCGCCGCCTTCTGCACCGGCGGGCGGGCGGGCTCGGGCGCCTGGGCCACGGCCACGGGCCTGGCACCGGGGGGGAGGGGCTTCACGCTGTAATTGAAGCCCTCGGCGCGGCATTCGCCCTCGATGCAGCCAAAGGCGGCGAGGGGGGCCTTGCCAAAGCGCTTCTCCTGCCAGCCCGTCCCCAGGTGCAGGGGCTCGGCGATGGGGCGCTTGTCCCCCCGGGTCCCCACCGAGGCGAACAGGACGCCCTCCTCGTCCACGGTGAGCTCGAGCTCCACCGGGCCCTCGGGGGACTCGGCACCCAGCATGGTTCCCTGCTTCTCGCCCAGGTTCCACTCCAGCCGGAGCGGGGCGCCAGCGCCGTTATAGACGAGGGCCACGTAGCGGCCCGGGCTGCCCATCAACAGCAGCGCGGTCTCCGGGTCCGGCCGGGGTCCGTAGGCCACGGTTTTCAGGTTCGTCAGGGTGCCGGCCTCGGGATTCAGGGTGCTCACCCGGGCCGTGAGGCGGGCGGTGTCGCCCCTCATGCCGGGCACGTCCACCACCATGAGGCCCACGCGCGACTGGCCCTCCACGGGGGGGAAGACGAGCGTCCGGTCCTGCAGCTCGAGCGGCCGGCCGGACACCAGCACCGACGGTTTGTCGAGCCCCTCGCCGAGGCTCACCTTGCGCGGCTCGCCGTCGGCCGACGCCAACCGTCCCTCGAGCTTGGTCGCCGAGGGCGTCCCGAGGTCCGCGTTGAGGGCGGTGCCCGGCGTCATCGGCACGCGCCGCGTCGTGTTGCGCAGGTACGTCACGCCCAGCACGCCCATGGCGGCGAGCACCATCAGCGTGGCCGCGGTCCGCAGGAGGACGCGCGCCACACGTCCCGCCGTCCGCTTCACCCGCTGCCACCGGCTGAGCTTCCCCGGCCGGATGGTGGTGTAGTGGGGCGCGAGCGGCTCGAGGTCGCGGAGGAGCGCGGTGACGCTCTCGTAGCGGTCCGAGGGCTGCTGCTTGAGGCAGTTGGCGATGATGCGGTCCAGGCGCGGGTCCAGGCCCGGCTTGCGGCGCGAGGGGGGCTCGAACTGGCCCGCGGGCAGCTCGCCCACGAGCATCTCGTAGAAGATGAGGCCGAGCGCGAAGATGTCCGCGCGGCCGTCCGCGTTCTTGGCGTCCACGCGCTGCTCGGGCGCCATATAGGACAGCGTGCCCATGGCCACGTGCGTGCTGGTGAGCGCGTAGCGCGAGCTGGTGTCCTCGAGGAACGAGGCCAGGCCGAAGTCCGTCACCTTGGGGATGTCGCCGCCCTGCTCGTCGAAGAGGATGTTCTCCGGCTTGAGGTCGCGGTGGATGACGCCGCGGCCGTGCGCGTACTCGATGGCCCGGCAGATCTGCAGCATGACGCGCAGCGTCTCCATCGGGTCCGGGTTGGGGGCGCGCATCCGCTCGCGCAGGGAGGGCCCGTCCACGAACTCCATCACCAGGTAGTACGTGGTCGGCGTGCTGCCCTTGTCGACGATGGAGACGATGTGGGGGTGGTGGAGGGTGGCGAGCGCCGCGGCCTCCTTCTGGAAGCGGGCGACGAAGCTCTCGTCCTGGGCGAGCTGCTGGCTGAGCAGCTTGACGGCGACGGTGCGGTTCAGGGACAGCTGGGTGGCCTTGTGGACCTCTCCCATGCCGCCGCTACCGACGAGGTTCTCCAGTCGATAGCCAGGGATGAGATGGGGCGCGTGCGGCCGGCTGATGGCGGTGTTGTCGAGCGAGGACATGAAGGGGGGCCCTGAAGGGCGCTCAGGCTAGCAGAACGTTCCGGCTCCCGGCGTACAGGATGCGCCAGGGCGCTACAGCACCTTCCTCGTCCCTCTTTTCCAACTACACCGCACCGGGTGCACCCGCGAGTGAAGGCGGCGTGGCGATGCGTGTGGGGCTGGCGGCGTCGAAGTGACCGGCGGCCCGCTCCCGGCAATTGTCGCAGTGCCCGCAGTCCGGGTGCTCCGGCTCGTCGAAGTACCCGCTGATGAAGCGCCAGCGGCACCCGGTGGTCTGCCCGTAGCGCATCATCTGCTGGAGGCGCTCGCGATCACTCTGGTGGCGCTTCTCGTAGGCGGTGAGGTACCCGGTCAGCTCCTCCGGCGTCTCGAAGTCGCGCAGCTGTTTGAGTCCACGCGGGGAGCGCTCGAGGATGCCCGCTCCGGCGAGCTGCGCCACCAGCACCTTCACGCGGTTGGCCGGCAGGCCCGAGGCCTCGGTGAGCACCTTGAGGGACACGGGCTTGCCCTGGCGGTGGGCCCATGACTCGCGCAGCACCGAGTAGAGCGCCTGGGACTCCTCGCGCCGGGGGTACTTGCCGCCGAGGAAGTAGCTCTGGATGCGTCTGTCCTCCAACCGGTAGAGGAGCACGCCGCGCGCCGGAGCCCCGTCGCGGCCCGCGCGTCCGGCCTCCTGGTAGTAGCTCTCCAGCGAGTCGGGGAACTGCCAGTGCACCACGAAGCGGAGGTCCGGCTTGTCGATGCCCAGCCCGAAGGCCTTGGTGGCCACGATGACGCGGTAGCCGTTCTCCATGAAGCGCTGCTGTACCTCCTCGCGCTCGGAGGTCTTCATCTGCCCGTGGTAGCGGCCCGCCTCGATGCCGGCGTCCTTCAGCCACTTCCACACCTCCTCGGCCTTCTTCACGGTGGCGGTGTAGATGATGCCCGTGCCGGGCTCCTCCTGGAGCAGCTTCATCATCCGGGCCTTCTTGGCCTCGGGATTCACCGTGCGGGCCACCTCGAGGAAGAGGTTGTCGCGCCGGATGCCGGTGTTGAGCACCTCGGGGTTCTCCATGCCGAGCTGCTTCAGCACGTCCTCGCGCACCTGGGGCGTGGCGGTGGCCGTGAGCGCGAGGATGGGAGGTCGGCCGAGCTGCTGCACGGCATCGCGGATGGAGAGGAACGCCGGGCGGAAGTCGTGCCCCCATTGGGAGACGCAGTGGGCCTCGTCCACGACGAAGAGGGAGACACCGGCCTTGCGCAGCGCCTCGAGGCGCTCGGGTTTCTCGAGCTGCTCGGGCGTCAGGTAGATGAGCTCGTGCTGGCCCCGGCGCACCTCGCGCGCCACCTGGTCGGCCTCGCGCGGGGTGAGCGTGGAGTCGAGCTTCACCACGTCCACGTCCGCCTCCGCGAGCTTCTCGTGCTGGTCCTGCATGAGCGCGAGCAGCGGCGAGACGACGACGGTGGCCCGGGGCAGGAAGAGGGCGGGGAGCTGGAAGCACAGAGACTTGCCCGCGCCGGTGGGCATCACGCCCAGCACGTCCTTGCCGTCGAGCAGCGCCTCGATGATCTCCCGCTGCCCGGGCCGGAGCTCCTCCACGCCGAAGCGCTCGAGGGCCTCGGCCATGAGCTGCTTCCAGCTCGGCCGGCGGTGGCCCGGGGTGTCTCCTGCCGCGTTCCGCTGTTCGGGAGTGCTCATGAGGTGGGGGCGGCGCCCCGGATGGAGCGGGCCGCCGCGAGCCTCAAGGTAGGAGGCGGTGTTGACCTCTGGGAGCCAGTCTGGACGCCAGACCAATAGGGGCCGCCAGGGATGCGGCCGGGCGCGTTCCTTCCGGGCTCCTCGGGCTCAGGGCACCGGAGGGCCACTCACGGGAGTGGAAGGGAGCGCCTGTCCGCCCGCTCGGAAGGCCTGGAGTGCCTCGCCGTAGAGGGCGCGGTAGGCCTCCAGCGACAACCGGTCCACGCGGACGCCGAAGGTGTCCTCGTGGCCCGCGAGCCGGCGCGTCAGCCGCGCGTTGACCTCGTTGCCGTAGTGGCGCCCGTCGTAGGTGTTGCCGGTGCTCGCGGTGACGTCCGAGGGCAGGGCGAAGTCGTAGACCTCGTCGAACACGGACGTCAGCGCGTGCAGGCTGCGCAGGTAGTTGGGGAGGGTGCCCGTGCGCTCCAGCTCGGCGAGGTGCCACGCGGACAGAGGCGGCATCCAGCCCACGAAGCGGGCCTCGGGGAAGACGTCGTGCAGCTCGCGGTAGCGCGCGACCCGCGCGGGCTCCAGCGTGCGACGCGACAGGCGCAGGCCCTCGGGGTCGAAGGTACCAGCGTCGGGGCGGACGACGACCTCGAAGCGCTCGTCGTAGAACTTGGGGTAGGGCGACTGGTCGAGCACCGCCAGCACCGACCACAGGAGCGCGTCCAGCGAGAGGTAGCTCTTCCAGAGAGGGGGAGGGGCCTCGCCGTGGGCGACGAAGTCCGGCACGTCCACCTGGTCGTCCACGCGCGCGTCGAAGTTCACGTAGTCCGTGCCGACGATGACGAGCGAGGGCTTCGCTCCATGCGCGCGCAGCCACCGGGCATAGGGGACGAGCTCGCCGACCACGCCCGCGCTGAAGGCGAGGTTGAAGCAGCGATGCGGCGCGAGCAGCGAGGGGTGGACGATGGTGGAGGTGGAGCTGCCGAGGATGAGGCAGTCGTAGCGGGCGGGGTCCTGGAGGAAGAGGTTGGCCTTGGAGACGCGCTCGTTGAACTCGTAGTTGCGGCCGGTGAGGCGGTTGCCCCGGCCGTACCAGAGCGGATCCACGAGCAGGTTGAGGGCGAGCGCCCCCAGCACGAGCGCCACCGTGGCCACCACCCAGTGCTTGAGGTACCTGTCCATGCCCGGGGCGGAGCATCGCCGTTCCGGTGAGCAGACGGAAGGAGCGGCGAGGCCCTTGCTTCCCCGTCCGCCAGGGGCGCTCCAGGGATGCAGGTCACACCTTGCGTTCCAGGAGCGCAGCCATGGACAGCGTCGCGGATGTGATGGAGGCCAATCGGGAGAGGCTCTTCCAGCGCTGGATGGAGGAGGTTCAACGCCACCATGCGCCGGGTGAGCTCTCCGAGCCGGAGCTGGCGGACCACATTCCCGACTTCCTACGGGAGGTGATCGCCGCCCTGCGCCGTGAGGAAGAGGGCGACGCGCCCAAGACGCACCGGGTGGGCCCGTTGGGCTGGGAGCATGGCGAGCAGCGCTTCCGCATCGGGTTCGCTCTCCCGAGCATCGTGCGCGAGTACGGCGCGCTGCACCGGTGCATCTTCGAGCTGCTGGAGGAGCAGGGGCACGGGCTCATCCGGCTGGAAGAGGCGCGCATTCTTCAGCAGTGCTTCAACCGGGCCATCTCGGAGGCCGTCGCGCACTTCATGCGCATGCGCGAGCGGGAACTCGGTGGAGGCGAGGCGCATCCACCCGTGAGCTAGAAGTTGTAATAGATGAACTCGCTCACCTCGCTCAGGCGGAGGATGGCCACGGCGGCCATCGCGGCGCAGGCGAGCACCTGTCCCGGCGTCGGCTTCCAGCCCCAGCGAGTGGCGGGGAACGCCTGGACGGCATCATCCACCAGCGCGGGGTTGTGGGGCCCCATCCAGCGGTGCAGGCCGCTCGACAGGAACACCGTGGGGAGCGCCGCGAACAGCACGGCCGTCTTCGTCGCCGCTCGGAAGAAGCCGGAGAGGTCGTCGTTCCACACCGTGCGGAAGGCGAGGCCCGACGGCGCGTCCGTCAAGCCCGCCATGCCCTTCAGCACACCGAGCGCCCCATGCAGCGTCTCCGCGCGGAAGAAGACCCACGCCACCACCACGGCGACGTAGGTGGCGGCGATGGCCAGGGGCCTCGTCCACCGACCCTCCTGCCCGAGCGGCTCGAGGCCCCAGCGCTCGCGCAGGGCAGTCCACACGTGGGTGAGCACGAGCAGCGCCCCATGGAGCGCGCCCCAGAGGATGAAGTTCCACCCGGCGCCGTGCCATAGCCCGCCGAGCAGCATGGTGAGCATGAGGTTGACGTAGCGGCGGACGCGGCCCTTCCGGTTGCCGCCCAGCGCCACGTAGAGGTAGTCGCGCAGGAAGCGCGAGAGCGAGATGTGCCAGCGGCGCCAGAACTCGACGATGCTCGCCGAGCGGTAGGGCGTGTCGAAGTTGAGCGGCAGGCGGATGTTGAACAGCCACGCCAGGCCGATGGCCATGTCCGAGTAGCCGGAGAAGTCGAAGTAGAGCTGCAGCGAGTAGGCGATGGCGCCCACCCACCCGTCCACGAGGCCCACGGGCACGCCCTGCCCCGCGGCGGCGAACACGGGCGTGGCGAACTGCGCGACGACATCCGCCACGACGACCTTCTTGAAGAGGCCGCGGAAGAAGCAGGTGAGCCCCACGGTGAAGCGCTCGGTGCGGGGGCGCGCCACGTCTGGCGCGGCGAACTGCGGGAGCATCTCGCGGTGGTTCACCAGCGGGCCGGCGATTTCGTGGGGGAAGAAGGTCACGAAGAGGCCGTAGCGCAGGAAGCTCGGCTCGCGGTGGGCGGTGCGGTAGCAGTCGACGAGGTAGGCCACCTGCTGGAAGGTGTAGAAGGAGATGGCCAACGGCAGCCGGGGCGGCACGTAGTTCCAATGTGTCCCGAGCAGCGCCTGCACGTTCTCCACGAGGAAGCCCGAGTACTTGAAGTACGCGAGCAGCCCGAGGTCGAGCGTGAGCCCCGCGGTGAGCAGCCACCGGGCGCGGCGCGGGTCGGTGGCGGCGAGCGAGGCGATGCGGGAGCCCAGCAGGTAGTCGAAGGACAGCGAGGCGACGAGCAGCAGCACGTAGCCCGCGGACCACCAGCCATAGAAGACGAGCGAGGCGGCGAGCAGCGACAGCAGGGCTTCGCGGGTGCGGCCGCGCCGCCCCAGCCCGAAGAAGACGAGCAGCGTCGCGGGCAGGAAGACGAAGAGGAAGACGTGCGAGTTGAAGAGCATCCGCGAGGGCCGGGGGACCCCAGGCTATCAGAGCTCTCCGCCCGGAACTTGCTCGCTTAGTGAACGTTCGTTAAGTTAGCGTCCCAGCATGGCGAGGCCGACGAAAGAGGAAGCCCGGGACACGCGCCGACTGATTCTGGACGCGGCGTTGGAGCTGTTCTCCGAAGGGGGCTTCGCGGGCACGTCGATGCGGCGGATTGCCCGGGCGGTGGGGGTGCGCGAGAGCGCGCTCTACCACCACTTCCCCTCGAAGGCGGCCATCTTCGAGGCGCTGTTGCAGGACCTGGGGCCGGGCCAGTCCGAGCGGCTCATGGCGCTGGACCTGGACGCGCTGCTGGGCGAGGGCCCCGAGCCGCTGCTGCGCTTCATCGCCCGCTCCCTGTTCGAGTCCTGGGCCACCCCGCGCGAGCAGAAGTTCGTCCGCATGCTCATGGCCGAGGGCCCGAGGCTGAATGACCCGGGGCTCATGCACTCGTCCATCGTCGCGGGGCGAGCGCGGCTGGGCCGGCTCTTCGAGGAGCTGGGGCGCCGGGGCGCCATCCGTCCCGGGGACTTCGAGCTGTACGCCATCGAGTTCATGGGGCCGATGCTGATGATGCGGCTGATGTTCCTGGTGTTGGCGCAAGGTGCTCCGGACCTGGAGGCGCTGTTCGCCCGGGTGGATGCGCACGTGCACCATTTCTGTGAGTCCGTGAAGGTGGGTGAAGCGATGACCACGAAGTCCGTTTCCCGGAGGCGCGGATGAGGCTCTTCTCGCTCGCCGCGCGCAACCTGATGCGCAACCGGCGCCGTACCGCCATCTCGCTCGTGGCGCTGGTGGTGGGGGTGGGGGCCATGGTGGGGCTGCGAGGCTTCATCAACGGCCAGCAGCGCGTCATCCTGGAGAACCTCATCTTCGGACAGGTGGGGGCCATCCAGGTGCACAAGAAGGGGTACCTCGCCAACGTGCAGGGCTCGCCGCTGACGCTGGACCTGGCGGACTCCGAGGAGGTGCGCCGACGTATCGCCTCCGTGGACGGCGTGGTGGCGGTGTCGCCGCGCATCGCCTTCGGCGGCATGGTGTCGCTGCCGGACGTGGAGGGCGCCTCGGGAGACGAGGCCGCGGGCAAGACGGGCTTCCTCCAAATCACGGCCTATGATCCCACGCTGGAGCCGAAGGTGACGCCTCAGCGCTCGACGTGGCTGGGCAAGGGCTCGCACCTGTCGGGCGTGGACGCGCCGGAGCTGCTGCTCAACGCGGACATGGCGAGGAGCCTGCGCGCGGAGGTGACGGGCGCGGAAGTGCCGTCGGAGCGCTGGCCCGCGCTGCTCTCGGGAGACCGGGATGGAGCGCTCAACGGCGAGGCGGTGCGGGTGGCCGGGACGCTTGTGAGCGCCACGCCGGGAGACCGGAGGCAGGGCTACGTGCCGCTGGGCACCGCGCAGCGCCTGTTGCGGATGGAGGGCCGCGTCACCGAGTACGCCGTGGCGGTGAAGCAGCTCGAGGACGCGCCCCGGGTGCGCGACGCGGTGCAGGCGGCGCTCGGGCCCGAGTATGAGGTGCACACGTGGGACCAGGTGCTGCCCTTCGTGGCGCAGCTGGTGGGGCACCAGGACTTCATCTTCGGCATCATGACGTCGGTGTTCCTGCTGACGGTGCTGCTGGGCATCGTCAACGTGATGCTGATGAACGTGCTGGAGCGGGTGCGGGAGATTGGCACCATGCTCGCGGTGGGGACGCGGCGGCGGCAGGTGGTGTCGCTCTTCCTCATGGAGGGGGCGGTGCTGGGGCTGGTGGGCGGCATCCTCGGAGCGCTGGTGGGGTGGGCGGTGACGCTGTGGCTCGGCCAGCGCGGCATCCACCTGCCGGCTCCGGGCGCGACGGCCGACAGCATCATCCGTCCCCATGTGTCCGTGCTGTACCTCGTGCGCGCGGTGGGCATGGCCACGGTGGGCGCGGCGCTCGCCGCCCTGTGGCCCGCGTACCGCGCCGCGCAGCTCCGTCCGGTGGAGGCCCTGGCCCATTCATGAGCACCCTCTCTTCCATCGCCGCGCGCAACGTGGCGCGCAACCGCCGCCGCAGCCTTGTCACCCTGGCCGCCGTGCTCCTCGGGGTTACCGCCATCCTCGTGTTGCGCGGCTTCATCGAGGGCTTCGTGGCCCTCATGGTGGACGACATCGTCCAGGGCAAGACGGGCGCCCTTCAAATCCACACCAGGGGCTACCTGGACGACAGCGACGCGCTGCCGCTCGAGCCGAGCCTTTCCTACGACGAGTCCCTGCTGGCGCGCGTGCGCAAGGTGCCCGGCGTGACGGGCGTCACCGGCCGCATCCAGTTCTCGGGCCTCGTGAGCAACGGCCTGTCGCAGACGATGTTCGTGGGCCGCGGGTTGGACCTGGCCACGGAGCGGCAGGCGGTGCCCCGGGCCGGCTTCGACGTGCTGCCCGGAGGCCGGGCGCTCGCGGCGGGGGACCATGCCCACGCCATCCTCGGCAACGAGCTGGCGCAGTCCTTCCACGCGGTGCTGCCGGCGCAGAGGGCGAAGGCGCTGGCCGCGAAGCAGGCGGATGCGGAGTCGTTGGTGGACCGGGTGACGCTCGCCTCGTCGAGCCCCAAGGGCCGGGCCAACTCGCTGGACGTGTCGGTGGAGGGGCTGAGCGTGTCGAGCCTTCCCTTCGAGAACAAGCGCGTGGTGACGGTGCCGCTGAAGCTGGCGCAGGAACTGCTGGGCCTGGAGGGCCGCGTCACGGAGCTCGCCGTGGCGGTGGATGACCTGCGCAATCTGGACCGGATCGCCGCGGAGCTGCGCCAGGAGCTCGGGCCCCAGTACGAGGTGCACACCTGGCAGGAGCTGCAGCCCTTCGTGCGCGACATCATCGTGCGCCAGCGCTTCGTGATGGGGCTCATCTCCCTCATCCTCTTCGTCATCATCATCACCGGCATCATCAACACCATGCTGATGAGCGTCTTCGAGCGGGTGCGCGAGATTGGCACCATGCTCGCGGTGGGGATGCGGCGGTGGCAGGTGCTGGCGATGTTCCTGGTGGAGGCCACGCTGCTCGGGGTGGTGGGCGGAGTGGGTGGCGTGCTGCTCGGCAGCACCATCGTGCGAGCCCTGGCGGCGCGGGGCATCCCCATGTCGCTGGTGGTCAACAGCGGCTCGCAGTCGGTGCTGCGCCCGCAGCTGAGCCCTTCGTTCGTGCTCATGACGCTGATGGTGGCGGTGGTGGGCGCGCTGGTGGCGGCGGCCTGGCCGGCCTGGAGGGCCAGCCGGTTGGACCCTGTGGAAGCGCTGCGCTCGGTGTGAGTCCCGTTCCCCTTCCTGAATTCCTACCAAGGAGCTTGCAGATGAAAGCCTTCACCCTCGCCCTGATGACGTTGTTGGTGGCGGCCCCGGCGCTGGCGGCCGAGCCCACCGCGGAGGAACTGCTGGCGAAGTACGACGCGGTGATGGGCCCGAAGACCTTCGAGACCGAGTCGGAGATGACGGCGTTCCGCGAGGACGGCAGCAGCCGCACCTACGTGATGAAGATGCTGCGCGGCGAGGACGACAAGTTCCGCGTCTGGTTCAAGGGCCCGGCGAGCGTGAAGGGGCAGGAGATGCTGCGCTCGGGGGACAACCTGTGGGTGTACCTGCCCAACCTCAAGCGGGCGACGCGCATCGCCAACCGGGACAGCTTCCAGGGAGGCGACTTCAACAACGCGGACGTGATGCGGGTGAACTACACGAAGGACTACACGGGGAAGCTCGTGCCCTCGGACGTGCCGGACACATACGCGCTGGAGCTGAAGGCGAAGAACGCGGAGACGGCGTACGACGTCATCAAACTGTGGCTGCGCAAGAAGGACGGGATGCCGGTGAAGGGCGAGTACTACGGGACGAGCGGGCAGATGCTGCGCAGCGCCGAGTTCACCGGGTACACCGAATTCGACAAGGGCTACACGAGGCCGGCCAAGGTGGTGATGCGCAACGAGCTGGTGAAGGCGAGGCGCTCGGAGCTGTTGATGAAGACGGTGAAGCTGAACGCGGACGCACCGGCCCAGCGCTTCACGCAGGCGGACCTCGGCCGCTAGTTCTCGCCCCAAGGGTTCAACCCATGCGCCCCCAACTCGCGGCACTGATGCTTCTGACCACGGCGGCCCCGGCGTTCGGCGCCGAGGTGACGGGCTACGTCGAGAGCCGCACGCTGTACCAGCGCTCGCGAGTGTCAGGACTGCTCCCGACGGACAGCCAGCCCGAGCTGCAGCAGCTCCTCGAGCTGAACGTGCAGCCGCGGCAGGAGTACCGGCCGGGCGGTTTCGTGTCGGCGGACCTGTCGCTCTTCCTCCAGGCCTCGGGGCGCTACCGGGGGCTGAACGCGGACGGCAACGAGGTGTCCGTGAGCGAGAAGGAGGCGAGCGCGGCGAAGCCCCTCTTCTCGCTCAACGAGCTGTATCTCAGCCACGAGGTGGTGCCGCAGCTGCACCTGCTCGCGGGGAAGAAGCGGGTCATCTGGGGCGCGGGGATGGCGTACAACCCGACGGACCTCATCAACCCGGCGAAGGACCCGACGGACCCGAACTTCCAGCGGGCGGGCGCGTACATGGTGCGGGTGGAGGTGCCGCTGGAGAAGTACGCCTTCACGCTCCTGGCGAGCCCCGCGGTGCTCGAGCAGCAGAACGGGTTGCCGCAGGCGGTGCTCGCCTACCCCAAGTGGGACCGGAAGGACGAGGCGCTGCATTACGTGGTGGCCGCGCGCGCCTACGCCCTGGTGGCGGACGCGGACCTCAACCTGATGCTCTTCCACTCGAACCTGTACGGGGATGGCTTCGAGGACAAGACGCGGCTGGGCTTCTCCTTCTCGCGCTACTTCTTCACGGACTACGAGCTGCACGTGGAGGGGTTGGTGGGCTTCGGCTCGGCGCGGCGCTACCCGGCGGGCGAGTGCCTGGAGGACCGGGCCTCGGCGGTGGGCTGCGTGCTGAAGGGCGAGGCCTTCTTCTCCAACAAGCGCCTGGACGAGCAGAAGCTGCGCCCGAGGATTCTCGCCGGCACGCGCTACATGTTCGGCGACGAGTCGCTGCTCTCGGTGGAGTACCTGTACCAGGCGGACGGGCTGAAGCGGGACGAGTTCCAGCACTACGTCAACGCGCTCAGCCTGTTCCGGGTGGCGCAGTCCTTCGGCCTGGACCCCTCGGTGGTGGACCCGCGGGGCAGCGCGGACACGGGGCTGCCGCAGAAGTTCAGCTTCGAGCCGCTCGGCCGGCACTACGCCTTCGTGAGCTACCAGAAGCCGAAAATCCGCGACGACTTCACCTTCAACGTGGTGGTGATGGCCAACCTGCAGGACCTCTCGGGCCTCGTGACGCCGAGCCTCTCCTGGTCGGCCACCGAGTGGATGACGCTCACGCTCTCCGGCTTCGTACCGTGGCAGGGGCCCAAGTCGCTGGCGGCGACGGTGCCCGAGTCCACCACGCAGGTGAGCGAGCTCAGCCTGCTGCCCCTCGAATATCGCGGCCTGTTCCAGGTCCGCTTCTTCTACTGAAGGACGTGTGCCATGGCCTCGCAGAACCTCCTCGAGCTGAAGGCGATTACGAAGGACTACCTCCTGGGCAAGACGAAGGTGAGCGCGCTGCGGGGCGTGGACCTGGACGTCCTCGCCGGCGAGTTCACCGTGGTGATGGGCCCCTCGGGCAGCGGCAAGACGACGCTGCTCAACATCATCGGGTGCCTGGACCGGGCGACGGGCGGCTCCTACAAGCTGGAGGGTGAGGAGGTAGGGGACCGGGACTTCGACGCGCTCGCGGACGTGCGCAACCGGAAGATCGGTTTCATCTTCCAGAACTTCAACCTCATCCCCGTGCTCAACGTGGCGGAGAACATCGAGTTCCCGTGCATGGTGCGCAAGGACACCGAGGGCAAGGCGGCGCTGCGCCAGCGCGTGGAGGCCCTGGCCGCCGCGGTGGGCCTCGAGCCCTACCTGCACCACAAGCCGGACGAGCTCTCGGGCGGCCAGCGGCAGCGCGTGGCCATCGCCCGGGCGTTGATTACGGAGCCCCGCCTGGTGCTGGCGGACGAGCCCACGGCGAACCTGGACTCGGGGACGAGCGAGCAGATTCTCGAGCTGATGCTGACGCTCAACCGGGAGAAGGGGGTGACGTTCCTCTTCTCCACGCATGACCCGCGGGTGGTGGCGCACGCGCGGCGGGCGCTGCACATCCAGGACGGGAAGATGGTGGCGGGCGAGCTCCAGGGCCCGGGCCTCAAGGCCGCCGCGGCGCACTGATGTCCCCCTGAAAGACCCAGAAAAGCAAAAGGGGCGCCCCCCGAGCGGAAGGGCACCCCGGCGCGAGCTCCGAGCGGAGCGCCGCGACTACTTGGTCTGCTCGGTCTTGGTCTCGGTGTGCTTGGTGCTCTTCTTGCCGGTGGCCTTGTGCTCGGCCTTGGGCTCGGTGGACGGAGCCGCCTCGGTGCCAGTGGAGGGCGCGGTCTCGGTGGAGGGCGCCGTCTCCGTCTTCTTCTCCGTCTTCTTCTCCGTGGTGGTCTGCTTGGACTCGGCCGGCTTGTTCTCGGCGGCGAAGGCGGACATGGAGGCGGACAGGATGGCGACGGCCAGGATCTTCTTCATGATGGAATTCTCCTGAGGTGCAACCCACTGCGGGACGCCGCGTCATGCGGCGTTGCGGCCCGAGCCCAAAGCATCCGCCGTGCCAGGAGCCCGCAAATGGCGAGGGCGCCACCCTTCGCGGGGAGGCGCCCTCGACCGACGCTTCGCGAGGAAGCGTGGGGACTACTTGGTCTCGGCGGCGGTCTTGGTCGCCTTCTTGGCCGGCTTCTTCTCGGCCTTCTTCATCTCCGGCTTGGCCTCGGGCTTGGCCATCTCCGGCTTGGCCTCGGGCTTGGCGGCCTTCTCCGGCTTGGCCTCGGGCTTGGCGGCCTCGGCGGCGGGGGCGGCGGCGGCAGGAGCCGGCTTGGTCTCGGCGGCCTTGGCGGGCTCCGCGGCAAACGCGGTCATGGAGGCAGTCAGGGCGACGGCGGCGATCAGGTTCTTCATGGTGGTTTGCTCCGAGTAGCAACGAAACGTCGCGGCATTGCGGCGTTGCGTTCCGGACACTCAGCACCCATCGTGCCACGGCCCCTTCCGAGGGGAGAAGCCCCCGGATCGGAGACAATTGCGGAGAATCTCCCCATTCCGCCTGCCCGGCCTGGGGGCACGCTCCCCACAAATCGCCGGAGGTCTTTGACGATACCCCCCGTCTTGGGGATGCTGGCCATGTCAGCCGGTGACGGTAGAGCCCGGTCTAGCCCGCACGCGCATGCCGCGTGTGCGGAGGACGGGAGCGAAGGTATGCGGTCCCTCTTCATCGCGTGGGTGGTGCTTGGGTTGGGGGTGGGATGCGCGACCCCACGGGTACCCTCCCAGCCCCTGGTGTCGGAGGAGGTAGAGCGGTGGCAGCGGCGGTATCAGGAAGAGCGCGAACGTGTGGAAGCGCTCGCGGTGCGGCTGGCCCGGGCGGAGAGTGCGCTCGAGGTGGCGGCGCAGGAGCGGGCGGAGTTCGCGCAGCTCACCCGGCTGTTGGAGGAGGACCTGGGCCGGGCGGCGGCGGTCCGGCACTCGCTGGCCGAGCACAACGCGCAGCTGGTGTCGAGGCAGCGCGAGCTGACGGCGCTCCAGGAGGAGTTGGAGGACGTGTGGTACCAGTCGGCGCTCTCCCGGGCCCGGCGGCGCAGCCAGCCCCCGCCGCAGTCGCAGGAGCCGGACGGCGCGTCGTCCGAGGGCGGTTCCCGCTGAGCGGAGGGGGGGGCCGGTGAGCTCGCCCGCGTCCATTCGCGGCTACCGCGCGGGCTTCCTCTTCGCGGTGATGCTGCTGTCGGCGGTGGCCGGCTTCACACTCTGGACGGAGGTGCGCACCAGCAGGCAGGTGGCCGAGCGCGTCCAGGAGGCGCTGGACCGTGCGGGGCTCATCGGCCGCATCCGGGTGGACGCGCTCTCGCTGGAGTCCGCCATCGAGGCCCACATCCGCGCCACGGATGATGAGGAGCGGCAGGCGGCCAACGAGGTGATGGAGGACATCCTCTCGGACATCCGCGAGGCCACCAGCGACTACACGCGCAACCTGCCGGGCGACGACACCCTGGTGGTGTGGCAGCGCTTCAACATGGCGTGTACCCGGCTGGCCCAACAGGTGCGCACCGCCGCCGTCTTCTCCCACCGCAAGGAGTCCGAGCAGGCCCGGCACCACCTGGTGGAGCAGGTGCGCCCGCTGGCCGAGGAGATTGATGGCCTGGCGGGACAGCTCGCCCAGGAGAACTCGGACGAGGCGCGCATGTTGTTGGACCACCTGGCGGCGCTGCGCGTGCGCAACCTCGCCTTCGGGGGGCTGGTGACGCTGCTGGGGGTGCTGGTGTCGCTGGTGGTGGGCTGGAGCATCACCGCGGTGTTGCAGCGGCAGGAGGCCACCATCCAGGCGCAGCTGGAGGAGCTGGACCGGCGCAACCAGGAGCTGGACGCCTTCACCCGGCGCGTGGCGCACGATTTGATGGGGCCGCTGTCGCCGCTCAAGGGGTACCTCACGCTCTTGCGCCGCTCGGGGGCGGTGAAGGACGCGCAGGCGCTGGAGCTGGTGTCGCTCTCCGAGTCGAGCGCGACGCGGATGGGCGAGCTCATCGAGGCGCTGTTGCGCTTCTGCCGCGCGGGCACGCGGGGCGAGCCGGCGGTGGGTGAGCTGGACACGGCGGTGAGCACGTTGCTGCTGGAGGTGAGCCAGACGGCCGCCGCGCAGGGCGTGGCGCTGGAGCGCACGCTGGAGTCCGGGGTGAAGGTGTCGTGTCCCTCGCAGCTGTTGCAGCTGATTGCCCAGAACCTGCTGTCCAACGCGGTGAAGTACACGGCGGGCCGGCCCGAGGCGCGCGTGCGCGTGAAGGTGGCGCGCGAGGGCGGCGAGGCGGTGCTGGAGGTGGAGGACAACGGTCTGGGCATGAGCCCGGAGACGCAGGCGAAGCTCTTCCAGCCCTTCTTCCGAGCCCCGGAGACCCGGGGGATTCCCGGACATGGGCTCGGCCTGGCGACCACCAAGCGGCTGGTGGATGCACATGGGGGCACGCTGCTGGTGCGCTCGGAGCCCAACGTGGGCACCCGGGTGATGGTCCGCTTTCCTCTCGCGGCCGAGGCCGCGCCTCCCGCTCGTGGAGTCGGTTGATGAATCCCGCTCGTATCCTCGTTGTCGATGATGATCCCCACGCCCGGGACTTGCTCAAGCGCCTGCTCGGCATGCTCGGGGAGGTGCACCAGGCCTCGCATCCGAAGGAGGCCAGTGCGCGGCTCGCGGACGAGGGGCCGTTCGACCTGGTGCTCACCGACATGGCGATGCCCCACGCGGGCGATGGGCTGACGGTGCTCAACGCGGTGCGCGAGCAGCTGCCGGACACGCCCGTCATCGTGGTGACGGCCTTCGGCAACATCGAGGGCGCGCTGGACAGCATCCAGCAGGGGGCCTTCGACTACCTGGCCAAGCCCTTCGACGTGGACGCGATTGTCCGCGTGGCGAAGCGGGCGCTGGAGCAGAAGCGGCTGGTGGAGGAGAACCGCTCGCTGCGCAAGCAGGTGGAGCGCGGCGCCATGGTGGGGCGCAGCCCGGCGCTGCTCGAGGTGTACAAGCAGGTGGCGCGGGCGGCGGCCACGGCGGTGCCGGTGCTGATTACGGGCGAGACGGGCACGGGCAAGGAGATGGTGGCGCGAGCGCTGCACCGGCGCTCGCCGCGGGCCAGCGGGCCCTTCATCCCCGTGGACTGTGGCGCCATCGCCGAGTCCCTCATGGAGAGCGAGCTGTTCGGCCATGCGCGGGGCTCGTTCACCGGGGCCACGGGCGCGCGGCGCGGCCTCTTCGAGGAGGCCCATGGGGGCACGTTGCTCCTCGACGAGATTGGAGACGTGGGCCCCAAGGTGCAGGCGCAGCTGTTGCGCGCGCTGCAGGAGGGGGAAATCCGCCGGGTGGGCGAGAGCTCGCCGGTGAAGGTGGACGTGCGGGTGGTGGCGGCGACGAACAAGGATTTGAAGGAGCGGGTGGCCGAGGGGCTGTTCCGGGAGGATCTGCTCTACCGGCTGGACGTGGTGCACCTGCACCTGCCGCCGCTGCGCGAGCGGCGCGAGGACATTCCGGCGCTGGTGGAGCACTTCGCGGCGCTGCATGCGCGGGGCGGGGTGGCGCCCGTGGTGACGGCCGAGGTCATGACGCGGCTCACCGCGTACGACTGGCCGGGCAACGTGCGGCAGTTGGAGAACGTGGTGGCGCGGGCGCTCGCGCTCAACGTCACGGGCGTGCTGGGACCGCAGGACTTCCCCGAGCCCATTGGCGATGCGCCGAAGAAGCTCAGTGGGCTCGCCGGGGACATGCCGAGCCTGGCCGAGCTCTCCCGGCGCTACGCGGCCCATGTGCTCCAGCACGTCGGGGGCAACAAGAGCGAGGCCGCGCGTCTGCTCGATGTGGATAGGAAGACGCTCTACAAGTTGCTCGAGGCGCAGGAGCCCTCGGAGTAGGGGGCTCAGCTCACCACGGAGACGGTGACGCGGCGGTGGTGGGGCGACGTCCGGTGCTCCCAGACGTAGATGCCCTGCCACGTGCCGAGGTGGGCCTCGCCGCCCTTCACCGGCACGTTGAGCGAGTTCTGCGTCAGCACCGTCCGGATGTGGGCCGGCATGTCGTCGGGGCCCTCGGCGTCGTGGCGGAAGAGCGGGTCTCCGTCCTTCACCAGCCGCGAGAAGAAGGACTCCAGGTCCTTGCGCACGTCCGGGTCCGCGTTCTCGCACAGCAGCAGCGAGGCGCTCGTGTGGTGCAGGAAGATGGTGCACAGGCCCTCCTGCGCACCGCTCTCCGCCACCGCCCGCTGGACCTCGTCCGTGAGCTCGTAGAAACCCCGGCCCCGAGTCGCCACCGTCAATTCCTTCGCGCGATACATGGCTCGCCTCCTCGGGTCCGGGGCTTCGGGTTCAACGCTTCTCGAGCCGGTCGTGCAGGAACTCCGCCATCCGCTCCAGCGCTTCCGGTGAGATGGTGTGCGGTCCGTTGAAGGGGAGGAACTCCACCGGCAGCCCCGCGTCCTTCAGCAAGGTGTGCAGCCGCTCCGCCTGAGGGAAGGCCAGGATGTCGTCGACGCGCCCGTGGCTCTGGAGAACCGGCATGCCCTTGCGCTTCTGTGCCCGCTGCTTCCACTCGTCCTGGCAGATGAGCGACCCCGACAGGATGCACAACCCCGCCGGGGCCTCCTCCAGCCGCAGCGCCACGTCCGTCGTCAGCATCGCGCCCTGGCTGAACCCGCCCAGCACGATGCGTCCGTAGGGCAGCTTCGTCGCCGCGGACAACTCGGACAGCAGGCTCATCAACCCGCGCCGCGCCTGGGCGAGTCCCTCCGGCGTCGAGGCCGCGAACTTGTCCCAGTCCCGCTCCTGCCCCATCAGCACCTCGGGAGGCAGGGGGAACCACGCGGGCACGCGCTGCCCCATCATCTCCACCCGCAGCGGGGCCCCCGGGAACACGAACCGCACCTTCGGCCCCAGCTCCGGCTCGAGCTGCACCAGCTCCGGCGCCAGCGGCACCAGATCCGTCGGGGGCGCCCCGAGGCCGTGGCACAGCACCACCGCCAGCTCCGGGCGCGCTCCCTCGGGGAGCGCGTCCACCACCACGCAGTCCAGCTCGCCCAGCCTCGTCTTCGCGCTCCGCATCGCTCGCTCCACTACTTCGGCTGCTTGTCGCTGACGGTGACCTTCTTGAGCACCACGTCCTTCACCGGCCGGTCCTGCGGGCCCGTCTGCACCTTGGCCATGCGCTCCACCACGTCGTAGCCCTTCACCACCTCACCGAAGATGGTGTAGCCGCCGTTGAGCCGCGGCTGCGGCGCCACCGTGATGAAGAACTGGCTGCCGTTCGTGTTCGGTCCCCGGTTCGCCATCGCCAGGATGCCCGGCTTGTCGAACGTCTTGCCGTTCTGCGTCTCGTCCTCGAAGGTGTAGCCCGGCGAGCCCGAGCCCCGGCCCAGCGGATCTCCACCCTGGATCATGAAGCCGTCGATGATCCGGTGGAAGAGGATGTTCTGGTACAGCGGCGTGTTCTGCTTCGGCTCGCCCGTTTTCGGGTCCGTCCACGTCTGCTCCCCCGTCGCCAGGCCCACGAAGTTGGCCACCGTCACGGGCGACTCCTTCGAGAAGAGCTTCACCACGACGGTGCCCTGGTTGGTGTCCAGGGTGGCGTACAGCTCCTGCCCGTTGAGCGCCTTCGTCTGCCAGGGGCCGGGCTTCTCCGCGGGCGGCCTCGAGCGCTGCACCGGGCTGGCGGCGTGCTCCTTGCCCCCCGTGGCCGTGGCCGGCGCGGCGGGCTCGGAGGACGGAGTGGGCGGCGGAGGCGTGGCCTGCGTGCCGGTGCCCGTGTTGTTGGCCTGCGCGTCCGTGCCGGTCGGCGTGCCGGGCGGCGGCTGCGGCTGCTGGGCCTGCGTCGGCGTGCTGGCGGGAGCAGCGGGTGGCGGGGTCTCGGCCTTCTTCTCCTGCTCCTTCGAGCAGGCGGCCAGGTTGAGGAGGAGGAGTCCAGTCGTCAGGAGTCGGGTTCGCATGGGCCGGGCATCCTACAGAGCGAACGGGTGCTCGCAACCGCTGCTCGCGAGGAATGAAGCGCTCTGAACGGGTGTTTAGAACCGCTCACGTCGGCCCGAACCGTTCAGTCCCGTACCGTGGCGCCTTCGCGGCGGGTCGGAAGGGAACCGTAGAATCCCGGCTATCGTCAGCTCTTCCGGTGCTCGCGCGTAGGAGCGCCAGGAAGACAGTGCCCCCTCTGGAGGACGCAATGGCCGCCGTCATCAAGGATGTCGTGGTTCTGCTGCCGGGTCTGCTGGGGAGCGTGCTCGAGCGCGACGGCAAGGAGCTCTGGGGCCTGTCCGGCAGCGCCATCTTCCGGGCCATCTTCAGTGGCGCGAGCAGCGTGAAGTCCCTCACCCTGAAGTCGGACAGCGGAGGCGAGCTCGCCGACGACGGCGTGGTGGCCAAGGCCGTGCTGCCCGACACGCACCTCATCCCCGGGCTGTGGAAGGTGGACGGCTACACCCGGGTGGCCGAGACGCTGGTGAGCCGGCTCGGGCTCATCCCCGGCGCCAACTTCTTCGAGTTCCCCTACGACTGGCGGCGCGACATCCGCATCACCGCGAAGCGCTTCGCCAACGAGTCCGCGCGCTGGCTGCATGCGTGGCGCAACAGCAATGGCGGCTCGCCGGACGCGCGCCTCATCCTCGTGGGCCACTCCATGGGCGGCGTCGTGTCGCGCTACTTCCTCGAGTGCCTCGGCGGGTGGAAGGACACGCGCGCGCTCATCACCTTCGGCACGCCCCACCGCGGCTCGTTCATGGCGCTGCAGGCGCTCGCGCTGGGCTTCCGCAAGGACCTGGGGCCGGTGAACCTCGTGGACCTGACGGAGATGGTGCGCTCGCTGCCCGCGGCCTACCAGCTCGTGCCCATGTACCCGTGCGTGCAGCTGCCGGACGGGCGCGTCGTGCGCCCGGGCGAGGCCCCGGCGCTCGGTGGCATGGACCCCGCGAAGGCCGCGCAGGGGCTCGCGTTCATGCGGGAAATCCAGAGCGCGGTGGAGGCCAACGCGAAGAATTCCGAGTACCTCGAGCGCGGCTACAACCTCTACCCCGTGGTGGGCACCTTCCAGCCCACGCTGCAGGGCGTGCGCGTCAACGCGTCCGGCGCGCTGGAGATGCTCCACTCGGAGCCGGATGGCATGGACCACGGCGGTGACGGCACCGTGCCGCGCGTCTCCGCCATGCCGTTCGAGGAGCGCCACTACGTGCGCACCATGTACAGCCCCACGTCCCACGCCTCGCTGCAGAATGCCTTCGAGGTGCTGGCCCACGTGGAGGGCGTGCTCACCGGGCAGCACCTCAACCTCGACAAGTACCGGGACACCCTCTACGGGGCGTCGCCGCGCAGCCTCTCGTTGCACCTCGAGGACGCATTCGCGCACGACGAGCCGGTGACGGTGCGCGTGCGTCCCTCGGCCGAGCCCGTCACGCTCCAGGCCTACGTCACGAACACGAAGACGGGCCAGTCCTTCGCGACGGACCTGAAGCGCGACGCGGACGGCTTCCACGTGGGCACGCTGCGTCCGCTGCCCGCGGGCCTGTACCGCGTGAGCGTCAAGGGGGGCCCCGAGGTCATCCCCGTGACGGACGTCTTCGCCGTCTTCCACCGCGCGGGCGAGCTGCCCGAGGACGAGGACGATGGGGTGGAGCAGCTCGTGAGCTTCTCCGGGCCGCCGGGCGGCAGCGAGCTGCGCTCGGCGGAGGGCACGCCGGCGAAGTCGCCGCTGTTGGCCAACGAGGCTCCGGTTGCCGTCCAGGACGAGGGGCAGATCATTACGCGCCACCCCTCGGTGGAGCCGGTGGTGCCCGCGCGCGCGGGGCAGGCGCTTCCGCTCACCGTGGACCTGGCGCTCGCCGAGGTGGGCGCGGCGACGGAGTCCGCGGGCGTCACGCTCTCGGGCCTGCCGACGGACTGGAAGGAGCTGCCCATCAAGGTGCGCCTGCTTTGCTCGGAGATGACGTTCCGCACGGGGGCGGACACGGGCGTGGTGCTGGTGCGGCGCAACGAGGACTCCATCGCCGCCACCCTCACCGGCACCATCAACCCGGGCGCCTCGGGCGAGCTCACCGTGGTGGCCACCTTCGAGTACGGCGGGCGCTTCTGCGGCGCGGCCCGCCGGCGGATTCCCATCGAGTCCTCGGGCGCGGGGAGCCCGGGTCCGTCCTCCAACTCCCGTTCTCCGGCCGGGTCGCCCACGTCCGGGATGATGGGGGCCGCCGTCGTGGAGCTGGAGGAGAGCAAGGGGACGTTCGCGCTCGAGGCCGGTGCCCAGAAGCCCCACCTCACGGTGCAGATCCACCGGTTGGACAAGAGCAACCCGCGGCGCCTGTACTGGATGCTGCACGTGGCGGTGCCGTGCGAGGGATTGCCCTCGCGGCTTTCCGGGGACCTGGACCTGGGCTCGGATCCGTCCGCGTTCTTCCAGAGCGTGGCGGCCACGGCGCGCGAGCTGCGCTCGGGCGAGCACTACAACTGGTTCCTCGGGCTGGGGAAGCTGCTCTACCAGCGCACGCCCAACGCGTTCCGCGAGACGTTTCGCGCCCTGCGCAAGCAGTACGGGCCGGGCTTCCCCATCCAGTTCATCACGGATGATCCGCACGTGCCCTGGGAGCTGATGGCGCCCTCGGATGTGCCGGACGCGGACCTGCTGTGCATGGAGCACCCGGTGGCGCGCTGGCTGTTGGACTACCAGACGTCGCTCACGACGCGGCTGACGCAGGGGGACCTGCTCACCATCGCTCCGGACTACCAGTTCCATCCGCACCTGGCGCCGCTGCCGCAGGCGCAGGAGGAGTCGCGGCAGCTCGCGAAGCGGTTTCGCGCGGTGCGCGTGGCCGGCCGGCGGCAGTCCGTGCTGAGCCTGCTGAGCGGGGGTTATGGCAAGCCGGTGGGGCTGCTGCACTTCGCGGGGCACGGCAAGTACAGCCCGAACAACGAGGTGTCGCCCTCATGCGTGTACCTGGAGGACGGCGAGCTGCGGACGCTCGAGGTGCGCAACTCGATGACGATGCTGGGGCAGAAGTCGCGGCCGCTCGTCATCTTCAACGCCTGCGAGGTGGGCACGGCCACGGACATGCTGGGAGGCATCGGCGGCTGGGCCGAGACCTTCGTGAGCGAGCGGTTCGCGGGCTTCATCGCGCCGCTGTGGCCGGTGCAGGACTCGCACGCGCGCAACGCGGTGGAGCAGCTGGTGGCGGACATGCGGGAGAAGCGGCTCACCGTGGGCGAGGCGCTCCGGCGGCTGCGGCAGAGCGAGGCGAAGACGTCTCCCACGTACCTGTCCTACGTGTTCGTGGGGGATGTGATGGCGAGCTTCGCCCAGGCGGCCTCCGCGGCCCAGACCGCCGCGGCGTGAGGCTCAGCGCGGCGTCTCGCGGTGTCGCTCCTATGGCGTCCCTCCATCGGGCGACGGACTGCCTCCGTCAGCGAAGACGGGGAAGCTGACCCGAGCTGCTGGCGGGATGGTCACGTCTATCGCAGTGGCCCCGCCGTCCAGGCTGGCTGGCTCTGAGCCTGCATCCTCGGCGCCGCCATCCTCTGGTGTATCGAGCTCCGGCTCTTCATCAAGGAGTCGGCGGAGGATGCGGCCATCGACGCTGATCGCGTATCTCGCTCCTGAGTCAAGGGAGGAGTACGCGCGACCGCAGTAGCTGGGATCCTGCAAGATCGCCACGTAGATGACCGCATCGTGCCGGGCAGCGTAATACCTGTGCGCCTCTGGCGTGTCGATGCATGCGCGCAGAGGACCCCATGCAGGGAAGAAATCGTTGGCGGCGATTTGGAGCGCCCGAAGCGTAGGACCATCGATGGGCCCACCCGCCATGATGGCGTGATAGTCAGGCATCAGAATGCGCGAATCCTGATGCTGGAGCCAGTCTCCATGATGGCGGCACCCCATGGAGATGGCGATGAGCAGAATCGCGAAGCTCTTTGTCTTCATGGCCGCTCCTCGGCGGGCAGGATCTTCGGGGTCCCATCATCCAACCAGACAACACGCGCGACCACTTTCCGCATCACGCGTCCATTGTCGAGCGTGTACCGGAGCATTTCGTCACTCCGCGCTGGGGCATAATGATAGAAGCCTGTGCATTCCGGCTTATCATCTCTCATTCTGCCGAAGAACGCGGCGACGCTGATGGAGATTCGTTGCCCTTGAAACTGCGTCGTGGGCCCGTGGATACGTGCCATTTCAGCAATGGCTTGGAGGTCTGGTGGTGAAATACTCTCACCTCCGGGGTGGTTGTGGAGCATCACGAGGTGGACGACAGCGGCTTCTGGTTTACGCCTGTCAATCACTTGTGACGGAAGATCACACCGTCGCCTTGATGGGTCATCCTGGACGGGGCTCGTCGTCAGCAGGCTCATTTCCACCTGCTCACCATCGACGGAATACAGCCATGCGCAGTATTCGCTCGCCGTCCTCCAGTACACGCCGAAGTTTTGATGATTCCTCGGAACTGGAATCACCGCACGTGGCTGGCGGATGATGACCGGGCAGGCGGCGAGGAGGGCATCCGAGACACTGGGATATGCGCCGAAATCCGGCATGGGACCGGAGATGCTCGTCAGCGTTTCTCCAGGGTTGGGCATCACGACATACGGGTTTGGACCCGGTGCCGCACAAGCGGCCGCGAGGAGTATGCAAGGCCCGAACAGGAATGAACGGATGGCTGCGGGAAATGCAATCTCTCCCCTCATGGTTCGCCTCGTGTCTCGAGCGCCAGGGTGACCAGCGTCTCGGTGATGTCGCTCGGGTAGTAGTTGGAGAAGCCGGGCAGGCCCGTGAGGGCCCCCTCGGCGTGGTCCATGTCGTCCAGGCGCACCACCCGCGAGCCCGGGACCTCCGCGTCCACCGCGTTCACCAACCCGTCGCATGCCCAGCCGTAACGCTCGTGCACGTAGTTGCACAGCAGCCGCAACAGCGAGCGCCGTGAGAGCCTCGACGTCGCCAGCGCCACCGTGGGCACGTCCAGGGGGTAGGGGTGCTGGCGCACGAACTCCATCCGCCGCGCGTACGACAAATCCTCCACCGAGCCCGCGTCCCCCTGGAAGAGCGAGGGGAAGGTCACGTCCAGCAGCCTGCGCAGCGAGGGCGTCGTCACCAAATCGTTCGCGATGACCGAGCCCCCATACGGCGGCTGCAGCGCCACCACCGCGCGCACGTGCCGGCGCAGCTCCGGGTAGAGCGCCAGCGTGCTCATGGCCTCGACTCCGCCCTTGCTGTGCCCCACCATCACCACCGTGCGGCCGAAGTGCACCGCGTCCAGCAGCGCCTCGCGCACCACCTCCACGTTGGCCGCGAGCCGCCCCTCGGTGTCCACCGCCACCTCGCGCGTCTCCAGGCCCCGCTGCTCCAGGCGCCGCTGGTTGTCCTCCAGGTAGCCGGGCACCTCGTCCCCCAGCATCCCCTTCATGAACAGGTACTGGTGCCGCTTCGCCTCGTCCGGCAGCACCGGCTCGCCCTCGCGCACGCGCTGGTGCACCTCGCGGAAGCGCGCGGTGATGTCCGTGGGCGGCGCCGTCTCCGACTTGAACCAGCCGGCCAGGCCCGCGCTGCCGGGGCCGGACTCACTCCGGGCCTCGGGCAGTCCGCGCAGCGAGCGCAGCATCCGCGCCACCGCGCCCGTGCCGGGCATCTGGAGCGTGTTGGGAGCGGAGCGCTCCCCCTCGGGCGGGGGAGTGGGGGCGGGCGGGACGATTTCCTTCTGGGACATGCGGACCCCGAGCCTATCAGGGACGGGCCCCTGTGTTCTCCAGGCCACTCCGGGGCGTCCGTGGTAGAAGGTGGGTGTTCAAAGCGGAGGAAGGACGCTGACGACGGGACAGGAATGGCTGGTGGATGTGAGCGGGTGCCCCCCCGAGCGCCTGAAGGACACGGGTGTGCTCGCGGCCCTGTTCGAGGAGCTCATCGTGCTGCTGGGCCTGAAGGTGGTGGGCCAGCCGCAGTGGCACGTCTTCCCGGAGCCGGGCGGCATCACCGGCCTCACGCTGCTGGCCGAGAGCCACCTGGCCGTCCACACCTTCCCCGAGCACGGTTTCGCCGCGCTCAACGTCTACTGCTGCCGTCCCCGCCAGCGCCCGGACTTCGAGGCGCTGCTGACCCGGCACCTGGGCGCCGCCGCGTGCAGCGTCCGTGAGCTGGCGAGGGGGGTAGGGGCGTGACGCAGGGCAACTGCCCCTCGTGTGGGGCTCCCATCGAGTTCACCGCGGGCACGGCGCTGGTGGTGGTGTGCGGCCACTGCCAGACGGTGGTGGCGAAGAAGGGCGTCAACCTCGAGGCGCACGGGAAGATTGGCGCCATCGTCGACACCGACTCGCCCCTTCAGCTCAACGTGGAGGGGCGCATCGGCCGCGATGGCTACCGGCTGGTGGGCCACCTGCAGAAGGACCACGGCGCGGGGCCCTGGGACGAGTGGTACGTGGAGTTCGACGACGGGCGCACCGGCTGGCTCTCCGAGTCCGAGGGCGCCTTCCACCTGATGCTCGACGCGGACACCGAGCCGGGCCTCTCGTACGACGACTTCGCGCCGGGCCATCGCTTCAGCCTGCGCGGGCACCGGCTCGCGGTGGAGGAGCGCGGGCATGCCCGGGTGGTGGCGGCCGAGGGCCAGCTCCCCAACGACGTGGACCCGAGCGCGGACAGCTACTACGTGGACGCCACGGGCCCGCGCGGTGTCTTCATCTCGCTGGACTTCGGCACCGGGACGAGCGACCCCGAGGTGTACGTCGGCAAGAAGCTGAAGCTGGAGGAGCTCGGCATTCCGCTGGACCAGCTCCGGCCGAAGGTGAAGAAGGTGGCGCTGCAGCAGGCGCGCTGCCCCCACTGCAATGGCAACCTGGAGCTGCGCGCCCCGGACCGGACGAAGCGCGTGGCCTGCCCCTACTGCGGCTCGCTGCTCGACGCGAGCCAGGGCAAGCTGGCCTTCCTCCAGCTGCTGGAGAAGCCGGACCACGCGCCGCTCATCCCGCTGGGCGCCAAGGGCAAGCTCAAGGGCGCCGAGTGGGTGTGCATCGGCTTCCTGGTGCGCTCGTGCACGGTGGAGGGCGTGCGCTACCCGTGGGAGGAGTACCTGCTCTTCAACCGGGCGCGCGGCTTCACCTGGTTGATGAACTCCAACGGGCACTGGGTGTTCCTCGCGCCCCTGGACGCGGGCGACGTGGCGGTGTCCCAGGGCACGGCCGCGCACCTGGAGGGCCAGCGCTACCGGGCCTTCCAACAGGTGACGGCCGTCACCGAGACGGTGCTCGGCGAGTTCTACTGGGAGGTACAGGCCGGCGAGTACGCGCAGGCCGAGGAGTACGTGGCGCCGCCGTACTCGGTGAACGTGGACCGCACCGAGAACGAGGTGACGTACACGCTCGGCGAGTACCTCGCGCCCGAGGTGGTGCGCGAGGCCTTCCAGTTGAAGGAGCCGCTGCCCACCCCGCACGGCATCGCGCCCAGCCAGCCCAACCCGCACCGGAGCGCGGACCTCTGGAAGTGGACGGGGATATGGGGCGTGGCGCTGCTCGCCGTCTTCCTCGTGGTGAGCGCGAGGGCCGCCAAGGAGACGGTGCTGGTGCAGGAGGTGCTGCTGCCGCAGGACGCGCAGTCCGGCACCCCCACGGCCATGCACTTCAGCGAGCCCTTCGACATCCACAAGAAGGGCAACGTGCGCGCCGAGGTGCTGTCCCCGGTGAGCAACACCTGGCTCGGCGTGCAGGGCGACCTGGTGAACGATGCCACGGGCGAGGTGACCAGTTTCTACGAGGAGGTGAGCTACTACTCGGGGAGCGACTCGGACGGCGCGTGGAGCGAGGGCGAGCAGACGGAGGAGGAGTACCTGTCCACGGTGGAGCCGGGCCGCTACGTGCTGCGCAGCACGGCGTTCTTCGAGGGCACGCCCACGGGCAAGTCCTACCGGATGACGCTCATGAGCGACACCCCTCGCGGTAGCTGGTTCTGCTGCTCGCTGGTGCTGCTGCTGCTCGCACCGGCGCTGTCGTTCTTCCGCTCCTCCAGCTTCGAGTCCACGCGCTGGGCGGAGAGCAACCTGGGCTCGTCGTCGGATGATTGAGGGAGGCAGGCCATGAAGTTCCTCGGTGGAGTCATCGTCGTCCTCTACGCCGTGGTGGCGTTCTCGGGCTGGGAGCCCTTCACCCGCTCGGAGCGGGGCCAGGCGGGGGCTCGTGGCAGCGGCGTGCGCTACTGGACCGGCGGTTTCATGGGAGGGAAGTGATGCTGATGGGTGTGCTGGCAGTCGTGGTGAATCTGAACAACCTGGTGGCCAGTCTCGTGTACTCGCTGGTCGGCCTGGCCGTCTTCGTGGCGGGCCTGTTCGTCTTCCGCCTCATCATGCCCTTCGACGTGCACAAGGAGATCGAGGTGGACCAGAACACCTCCCTGGGCATCGTCATGGGCTCGTTCATCATCGGCCTGGCCATCATCGTGGCCGCGGCCATCTCGGGCTGACGCCCACCACAGGCAGTACCCGCTTTGAACAAGACGCTCCTCTTCGTCACCGTCCTCGTCATCGCCACGTGCGGGCTCATCTATGAGCTCATCGTCGGCGCGCTCGCCAGCTACCTGCTCGGCGACTCCATCACCCAGTTCTCCACGGTGATTGGCTGCTACCTCTTCGCCATGGGGATTGGCAGTTGGCTGTCGCGCTTCATCGAGCGCGGCGTGGCCCAGCGCTTCGTGGAGATAGAGCTGGGCGTGGCGCTGGTGGGCGGGACGTGCGCGCCGGTGCTCTTCCTCACCTTCGCCCTCACGGACATGTTCCGCGTGGCGCTGTACGGGAGCGTGCTGGTCATCGGCACGCTGGTGGGGCTGGAGATTCCCCTCCTGCTGCGCCTCCTCAAGGACCAGCTCAAATTCAAGGACCTGGTCAGCCAGGTGCTGACGTTCGACTACCTGGGCGCGCTCGCCGCGAGCATCACCTTCCCGCTGCTCTTCGTGCCGAAGCTCGGGCTGGTGCGCACCTCGCTCCTCTTCGGGTTGCTCAACGCGCTGGTGGGCCTGTGGAGCACGTGGCTGCTCGCTCCCGTGCTCGCCCACCCCGTGCGCCTGCGCGTGAAGGCCGTGGGGCTCAGCCTGCTGCTGGTGGTGGCCTTCGTGTTCGGCGACCGGCTCAACAACTACTCCGAGGAGCACCTGTTCGCCGACGAGGTGGTGCACGCCACGAGCTCGCCCTACCAGCGCATCGTCCTCACGCGCGGCAAGCGGGGCTTCTCGCTCTTCCTCAACGGCAACCTCCAATTCGCCAGCGTGGACGAGTACCGCTACCACGAGGCCCTGGTGCACCCGGCCATGGTGCGCGCGGGGAAGGCCGAGCGGGTGCTGGTGCTCGGTGGCGGGGACGGGCTCGCGGCGCGCGAAATCCTCCGCTACCCCGAGGTGAAGACCGTCACCCTGGTGGATTTGGACCCCGCGATGACGGGGCTCGCCACGCGCTACGCCGAGCTGGCCGAGCTCAACGCGCACTCGATGGCGGACCCGCGCATGCACGTGCTCAACACGGACGCGATGGAGTTCCTCCGCGAGGGCCAGGACACCTGGGATGTCATCGTGGTGGACTTCCCGGACCCGAACAACTTCGCGCTCGGCAAGCTGTACACCACGGGCTTCTACCGGCTGCTGAAGAAGCGGCTGGCGCCCGACGGGGTGGCCGTCATCCAGAGCACCTCGCCGCTGTATGCCCGGCGCTCCTTCTGGTGCGTGGACACCACGCTGAAGGCCGCGGGCTTCTGGACGCAGCCGTACCACACGCTGGTGCCGTCCTTCGGCGAGTGGGGCTACGTGCTGGTGGCCCACGAGGGCACGCTGCAGCGCCGTCCGCTGCCCCCGGGGCTGCGCTTCCTCTCGGACGACACGCACGCCACGCTCTTCCAGTTCCCCATGGACATGGGCCCCACGCCCGCCGAGGTGAACCGGCTCAACAACCAGGTGCTCGTCCACTACTACGAGGAGGAGTGGCGGCGGTGGAACTGACGCGGCGGGAGCTCGTCGCCGCGTTCCTCGGCTCGGCGGTGGCGGCCAGTGCGTGCCGGAGGACGCGCCCGCGCGAGCCGGTGCCCGGCGCCATCGTGGACCGGGCGGTGGACGTGGGGCACAAGCTGCGAGGCGGCCCGCTGCCGCGCGCGGCGGAAGCCCAGGCGGTGGACGTGCTGGTGGTGGGCGCGGGCGTGGCGGGCCTGAGCGCGGCGTGGCGGTTGGCGGCCGCGGGCGTGAAGGACGTGCGGGTGCTGGAGCTGGACGCCGAGGTGGGGGGCACGGCGCGCTCGGGGCGCAACGAGGTGTCCGCGTACCCGTGGGGCGCGCACTACCTGCCGGCACCGCTGGTGGACGCCGGGCCGGTGATGCGGCTGCTGCGTGAGATGGGCGCGGTGACGGGCGTGGACGCGCAGGGCTACCCCACCTTCGAGGAGGAGCTGCTCATCCGCGAGCCCGAGGAGCGCCTCTACTACAAGGGCGAGTGGTACGAGGGCCTGTACCTGCGCGCGGGCGCGAGCGCGGCGGACCTGGCGGAGCTGGAGCGCTTCGACGCGAGGATGAACGCCTTCGGGGCGGCGCGGGACGCCAAGGGGCGCAAGGCCTTCGCGGTGCCCACGGCGCTCTCGAGCGACGACGCGGAGTGGACGGCGCTCGACAAGGTGAGCATGGCGCGGTGGATGGAGGCGGAGGGCTTCCGCTCGCCCCGGCTGCGCTGGCTGGTGGACTACGCGTGCCGCGACGATTACGGCACCACGGCCGAGGGCGTCTCGGCGTGGGCGGGCATCTGGTACTTCGCCGCGCGGCAGGACGGGAAGGGCGAGCGCAGCGAGGGCTTCCTGAGCTGGCCCGAGGGCAACGGGCGGCTGGTGAGGCAACTGCTGTCCTCGCTGCCCGCGGGGCAGGTGGAGCGGGACGTGCTGGTGCACACGGTGGAGCCCACGGAAGGCGGCTGCCGGGTGGACGCGGTGGAGGCGGGGACGGGGAGGCCTCGGGCGTACCGGGCGAGGCAGGTGGTGCTGGCGTGCCCGCGCTTCGTGGCGGGACACGTGGTGGCGCCGTGGCGGCAGCAGCGCCCCGAGTGGCTGGGTGCCTTCCAGTACGGGCCGTGGGTGGTGGCGAACCTGACGCTCTCGGAGGCGCCGCTCTCGCGTGGCTTCCCACTGGCCTGGGACAACGTCTTCTACGAGAGCCGCAGCCTGGGCTACGTGGTGGCCACGCACCAGGGGCTGCGCATGGACGAGCGCGGGCCCACGGTGCTCACCTGGTACCTGCCCATGGCCGGGCTGGACGTGAAGGCCGAGCGCCAGAAGGTGCTCTCCGCTGGCTACGCCGAGTGGGAGGGGCTGGTGATGGCGGACATGCTCTCGGCGCACGCGGACATTGCCGAGACGGTGCGGCGCCTGGAGGTGATGCGCTGGGGGCACGCGATGGTGCGCCCCTCTCCGGGCTTCATGTGGGGCCCGGCGCGCTTCGCCGCGCAGGAGAGCCTGGGCGAGTCGCTGCACTTCGCGCACTCGGACCTGGGCGGCATGGCCCTCTTCGAGGAGGCCAACTGGTTCGGCGTGAGGGCGGCGGAGCGGGTACTCAAGGGGCTCGGCCGCGCGGACCCGAGCTGGCTTTGACCCTGGCCTTCATGGCCCGAGGGCGGGGGCTACGTGTTCCCGGGCACGTCGTAGCCGGGCGTCAGGTCCACCACGTGCTGGGTGAGCACCTGGTAGATGGCGACGTCACCCACCCAGAGGACGAACGCCGGCAGGCCCACGTAGACCAGCGCCGCGCCGGGCCACACCTGCATCGGGTACCCGATGACGTGCACCGAGAGGTAGCCCGCGGACCACTCGCCCCCCCAGCACACCGCGCCCGCGATGAGCCAGCGCAGCCAGGGCTTCACCCCCTTCGGGTGGAACCAGAAGTAGTGCAGCGTCCACATGATGCTCACCGAGCCTGCCCACAGCCCCATGCTCGCGAACGAGAACCAGTTGTAGGGCGATCCGGGGAACACCCAGCCGTACGACCCTGTCACCGCCTTCCAGCCGAGGTTCTGCAGCAGCTCCATGAACCAGAAGAGCGGCGTGATGTAGAGAACCTGGGTGGCGAGCACCCGCGCATAGAGGCCGAACGACCGCTGCTGGGTATCCGGCGTCAGGGCCATCGTGCTGCTCATCGGTGTTCCTCGGGAGGCTGGTGCGAAGGGGCCCATCTTGACGACAGGTCCCGGGGTTTTCCACTGCATGCGTGGCCGGGCCGCCCCTTACTCGGAGCGGTAGCCCAGCGCGGAGATGTCCACCATGTCTCCCGGCGTCACCATCAGCCCGAGCTCGTGGTAGGGCATCATCAGCGGTTCCCCCGTGAGGGTGATGGAGGGGGCTTACCTCTCATGGGCCGTGACGGCGCTGTGACTGCGAGCGCCGCCGCCGTGACAGCCGCCCGCTCATGGCCGTGTCTCTCCGTGGTTCGTGGCCGATGCGCCGCTCACACAGGCCTGACGGGGTAGGGCGATGATGAACTCCGTGTATTGCCCCTCCACCGACTCCACCTCCAGCGTGCCCCCATGGCCCTGTACAATGATGTCGTGGCTGATGGACAACCCGAGACCCGTGCCCTGCCCGGGAGGCTTGGTGGTGAAGAAGGGGGTGAAAATCTTCTTTTGGATGGCCACGGGTATGCCAATGCCGTTGTCCCAGACTCGGAGCTCCACCCCGTTTCCCATCTCCCGTGTGGAAACCTGCAGCTTCGCCCTGAATGCGCGCTCCCCCGTCTGGCTCCGGGCATCGAGTGCGTGGCCGGCATTGTTGAGCAGGTTGAGCAGCACCCGCCCCATTTCCTGGGGCATCACCTCCACCGGCTTCAATTTGGGATCGAGCTGCAGCTCCAGTGTCACGTTGAGTGAGGCGTTGCGCGCGCGAAGTTCCTGGGAGGCCAGATTGGTGAACTGGGTCACCAATGCATTGAGGTCCACCTCGCGTGGTTTGCCGCCCCCGGTTCGCGACAGCTCCAGCATTGAACGGACGATGCCATCTGCCCGCCGGCCGTGCTCATTGATCTTCAACGTGTTATCCCGCATATCCGAGGCAATCTGCTCGAGCAGCTGAGCGCTCCCGGGCGTCAGGTTCTGGCGCTGCTCCCGTACCAGCTCCACCAGTTCATCCGTCAAGTTGACGTTGAGCAGTGCGAAGTTGGTGACGAAATTGAGCGGGTTCTTGATCTCGTGCGCAATGCCCGAGGTGAGGACTCCCAACCAGGCGAGCTTCTCCCTCATCACGAGCTGGGCTTGGGCTTGCTTGAGTTGCTGGAGGGCCCGGGAGAGCTCCGTGTTGCTCGCATGCAACTCCTGGGTGCGCGCCTGGACCCGGTGCTCGAGCGTGTCATAGAGCTGCGCGTTCTCCAGGGAGATGGCCGCCTGGGCGGACAGCAGGTTGAGGAGCTCGATGCGCTCCTTCGAGAAGGCCCCCGTGACGAGGTTGTTCTCCAGGTAGAGCACACCCATGCCCTTCTGCTGCTTGCGGATGGGCATGCACAGGATGGATTTGGGCTGTTGCCGCTGGATGTATGAATCCGAGCTGAATTGCCCCTCACGAGCAGCATCGTTCAGCACCATCTGCTCACCCGTCCGCCACACGTAGCTGACGATGGAGGACGAGAGCGATGGGTGGTCCTCGAGGGAGGCCGATCGGAGGGCGAGCACATCCTCGTCGCCCACTCGCCCCTCGGCCTGGACTACGAGCCTGCCCGTACCATCCTCGAGGAGGAGGACTCCCTTCTGGGCTCCTGCATTCTCCATCAGGATCTTCATCAACTGCTTCAGCAGGTTCCCCAAGACGAGTTCGTGGGAGATCGCCTGGGAGGCCTTGAGTACACTGGACAGATCCAGGGTGCTCCCGAGACGCTCCCCTGTCATCGAGCTCGACGCCACCGGCGGGGCTGTCATGGGCGCCGCACTGGCCTGGGCAAGCACCTGCGGGTGCTGTTCCTCGAGGTGCCTGGCCTTGGCCGCGGCTCCCCAACGGAGGTACTCGAAATGCGCGCCGCGCAGGTAGCGGCTCGCTGCCTCGGCATCTCCCCGCTCCAGGAAATAATGGCCCGCACGCTCCTGCGCCAGTGCCTCCTCGATCACATACCCATGCTCGTGAGCCAGCGCGATGGCCTTGCCAAAGTGCTCCACCGCCTGCGCATGCCTGCCCAGCGCCCGGCTGCGCTCGGCCTCGAGCAGATGGTACTTGCTCAGCAGATTCATCGGAGAATGGCGGGCCCATTTCTTGAGTTTCTTCAGCTGTGCATTGATCTCCTTCCAGGACTCACGCCGACGCTCGGGCGGCGTCTCGGGCAGAAGGGCAAGCCGTGTCAGGGCATTGTAATAGTGATACCACGGTAGAAGGATCGTCCCCTTGAAGATATCCATGGAGGGGAGGCCCCACGTCGCGATCTCCAGCCCCTTCTCGTACTGCTGGAAGAGATAGCAGAGCATCAGCTTGACGAGGCAATAGTGTGCCTGGACGTCTTTCTCACTCTGGTGGGCCGCCAGGATTCGCTCCTCGTCATAGACCTCACCCCGAAGGACGTACGGCGTGGTGGAGCTCCCCGAGAGGTTCAGGGCCGCCTGGCGGTAGACGAAGAGCGCGGCCACCTGCCGGTCCCGGTTGACGCTCTGGATGTCGTTGAGCGTCTCGAGCCACTGGACGGTTCGAGGCTCCAGGTCCGACAGTTGATGACCAAGATAGAACGAGAAGACCAACTCCAGGCCGGAGAGATAGGCCGCGTACTCGAAATCCCCGGTCTCCAGTGCACTTCGCGTACCCTGCCGGCAGGGGTCCAACACCTCCCGCAGGTGCGACTTCCAGGGCAGGATGAACGTGTGGACGCTCATGATGACCCGAGCCAGCATCTCCCGGGCGCCGAAGCGCTCCTGGATTCGCAGCGCGAGTTGGGCGTACGCCACGCCAGAATCGATCTCCCCGGTCCCCGCGACCAGGATGATGCCGTATTGGGCGAAGGCGGCGGCCAGCTCGGGCGTGCTGCCATGCTTGAGGCCGAGGCGTATCTGGGCCAGGACGATGAGCACGAAGAGGTTGGGATCCGTCAGGAAGGCAATGGAATTCAGGTCCCTGAGCAGGCTCGCGGCCATCAGCATGGGCGGAGCCGTCATCTGCGGCATTCGTTCCAATACCTCCATGCTCTTGCCAGCGAGGGCGAACCGCGCCTCCAGAATTGCCTTGAGGACCTGGAGCTTGCTCGGTTTCTGGGGGATGGAGATGCCGGAAAGGCCGAGCGCCAGGAGCGTCACCTGGATGGCTTCCTGGTACTGGTTGCGTGCAATGAAAGAGCGAACCCTGACCTGATAGGCCTTGGCCTTGTCCAGCGCCCTGTTCGCATGGTCGATGGCGGTTTGCAACCATTGGTCTGCCTGCTCGAAAGCACCGCATAGATAGGCGGCCTCAGCTGCTTTGACATGGAGCGTCTGCATCAGCTCGTACTGCTCGTGCCAGGCCCTCTGGGGACTCGAGAGCTCCAATTCGCCCAACCCCAGCCGCAGGTAGTGGAGGGCAGAAGAATGGGCGGCGGAGGCCAGCGCGCGTCGGCCCGCATCGAGGTTCAGGACGGCCAGTTTCCGGTGCTCCGCGGGTTCCTGAATCAGTGCCCGGCTCAGGTTCAGGTGATGGACGATGTCGAAGGTGAAGCGCTCACGCTCCTCCGCGGGCACCCGATCGAGCAGGAGCAGCCCCACCTTCCGGTGGACCTGCCGCAGCTCGACGTCGGGAATGAGCAGGTAGCATGCCTGCTGTACCTGATCGTGTACGAACTTGAACTCGACCGAGAGTTCCTCTTCCAATCCCTGGAGATCTTGCCGCATGAGCCGGTAGGCATCGCCCTGCGGTAGCAGGAGTCCTTCCCGGACCGCCTCCCACAGGGCCTTCGCCGTCACCTGGTAGGGCCGCTCATGGATGATGGCCAGCACCATCAGCTCGAAGCGGTTGCCGATGCATGCGGCAAGCCGCAGGGCACGCTGCGCCTCGGGTGAGAGCCGCTGCACCTTTTCCCGCATGAGCTTGATGACATTGCCGGTGATGTCCCGCTCCTGGATGCGTGCGAGATCCCACTCCCACCGGCCTGACGTGGGCTCGAGCCAGATCAGCTCCCGGACATACAGCGCCTGGAGGAACTCGCTGACGAAGAACGGGTTTCCTTGGGTCTTCTCCTGCACCTTCTGCGCGAGCTGCCCCACTTCTGTTGCATCACACCGGAACGTGTCCGCCAGGAACTGCTCCAGGTCGAGCTGCGACAGTAACGACAGACGGACCTCACTGACCGGGACTCCGGCCTTGCGAATTCCGTCGACCATGAGTTTCAAGGTGTGCAGGGCGTGGGTCTCATCCTCCCGATAGGCGCCGACGACGAAGAGACCCGTCTGGTCGTCTGCCGTCAGCAGCATCTCCAGCAGTTTCAAGGACGCATGGTCCGCCCACTGCAGGTCGTCCAGGAAGAGGACCAGGGGGTGTGCTCGCTGGGCGAAGAGCTGGATGAAGTTGCGGAAGACCAGATTGAAGCGGTTCTGGGCCTCCTGGGGCGGGAGCTCGGGTACCGGCGGCTGGGGCCCCATCAAGAGCTCGACCTCGGGGATGACGGCGATGATGATCTGCCCGTTGGACCCCAGCGCGCCGTGCAGTTTGCGCTTCCACTCCAGGACTTCGTCCTTGTTCCCAGCCAGCAACTGGAGAACGAGCGTCCGGAACGCCTGGATGAGGGAGGAGTAGGGGACGTCCCGTTGGAACTGCTCGAACTTGCCGGCGATGAAGGAGCCCCGCTTGCTCGTAAGGGGTCTGTAGACCTCCCTGGCCAGCGCCGACTTTCCCGCTCCGGCCTCACCCGAGATCAGCACCAGTTCGGCACGTCCGCGGCTGGTTCGCTCCAACGCGTCCTGCAGTACTTGTATTTCCCGCTCACGGCCATAGAGCCGCTGCGGGAGCCGCAGCCCCGCCGAATGGTCCGAACGACCGAGCACGAAGGGCTCGATACGGCCGTTGGCCTTCACCTGGCGTAGGCACTCCTCCAGGTCGGCTTTGAGTCCGTGAGCCGATTGATAGCGCTCCTCGGCGTTCTTGGCCATCAGCCGGTCCACGATGCCGGAGAGTACCGGGGGGATTTCAGGCACGAGCTCGTGGAGGGGCTTGGGGAGCCGAGCGATATGCGAGTGCACCAACTCCAGCGGCTCCTCGGCGGAGAAGGGCCGCTGCCCCGAGAACAGTTCGTAGAGAGTTACCCCGAGCGAGTACAGGTCGGAGCGAGAGTCGACGTTCCGGTTCATCCGTCCGGTCTGCTCGGGCGATATGTAGAACAGTGTTCCCTCGAGAGTCGTTGGGTTGGATGGGGTCGGGCTCTCCTGCGTGAGCAGCGTCGCGATCCCGAAATCAATCAACTTGACCTGGCCGGTTGCCCGGTTCAACACGATGTTCGAGGGATTGATGTCCTTGTGGATGACCCGTCGCCGGTGAAGACGACCGAGACAGTCGGCCACCTGGACGGCCACCTGGAGCAGCTCGGGGATGCTGAAGGCCTGCCGGCGGACGGCATGCGCCAGCGACTCCGCCCCGAAGTCCTCCAAAACCATGAGCAGGCGATTCTGGTCCGTCTCCAGGCCATGTGAGACGGGCGCTCCCTCCCCTTCCAGGCTCCGCGTGAGCTCGTATTCAAACCTGAAACGGGCCATTTTCTGCAGGGCAGAGTGCTCCGGCCGGAGCATCTTGAGAATGACCGTGCCCACCCCGGTCTCCCGGCGTGCCCGGAACACCTGGGAGCTGGGGCCATCATGAAGCTGCTCGAGCACCAAATAGCCTGCGATCGTTTGCATCATCTCCACCTGTCCCTGACGGATGCCAGGGCTGACGGGTCGTGTGGCCCTCTTCCAGCGCAGCTCGTCGTTCAACGAGCCCTGGTCAGCAGCCAGCTGAAATCCGAGGGGGCCGTTTTGTACGTGTTCCGCTGTTTGTCCTTCGAGGCGGCCATGATGGCATGGCTATGACAATCGATGCAGCTCGTGTTCTGCTTGTAGGTCTCGAACATCGTGTTCGACAGGTAGCGAGGCGTCGGCACACCGTTGGAGTCGCTCAAGGTGGGCTGCAGGGCCCACTGGGTTCCCACCAACTCGTAATATTGCCACACCATCCCCTTGTCCTTGAAAGCCTGCCGGGCCTGGGCGTTCAGTTCAGCGGTGGACCTGGCGATCGGAAGGACCCGCGTCACCTGGGTCTTGCACGTCCTTCCCCCCGCAGGAGCGTCGCCGGGAGTCTCCTGGTCCTGCCCACAAGGGGGCTGGTTGGTTTGACAATCATTGCAATTGGGATCATTGAAGGAAGGCCGCAGGCGCTTGCCCTGCTTTCGATAACGCGCCACCTCGGCTGGATCCACGCTCACGTTGTCGACATGCTCGAAGGTGGACCATATCCACTGGGCCGAGGTCTGGGATTTGTGGGCAATGTGCATGCCGACCAGGCCCAAGAGCTTCCTCTCGCGGCGCCCGCCCGTCCAGGGGAGCTCGGTCGCCATCGTGAAGAAACGCTCCGGGATGTCTCCCTTGCTCTCGTCGATGACCTTCCAGGCCATCTTGATCTCGATGGCACCCTCGTCCTTGGGGTCCAGACTCTTCTCGTTCCCATTGATGTAATAGACTCCCGTTGGGAAGGAGAAGACGAAGCTGTTCTGTATCTCTATCTGGCCATCCAGGGTGTTTGCCTTGCCGTGCTCGATGAATTGGCTCGAGACATCGTTGACCCTGCTCTGGTAGTAGACCATGTGGCCGTTCTGGTCCCATAAGGGAGCCACCATGGCAGCCCCACAGCCATTCATCAGGTGGACCAGCGGCGCAGACTGGCTGGCGAGATCGAGCAGTGGTCCTTCGGCGCGCAGGAGAGCGAACGAGAGGTGCCGAAGGGGGCCGATGGCCGAGTCCTGCGGGTCAGGAGTTGTTGTCAGGAATTCTATCTCCTGCCCCGCGGGGTCCGGAAAGAGGTCCTGACTCGTACTCCATTTCAACCACCGGGGCGTCCACCGAGGCATGCCCACCATGGCAGGGGGGGGGAGATCCCGGGCCTCCAGGACGGGTTTCGGGTTGCCTTTTTCGTCCACCATCCAGTTGATGGCGATGAAGGACTTCCATGAGAAGGTGTCATACAGGCGCTGCGTCCTGTCCAGCACCTCGAGATCCTTGTCCTGCAATGAGGTCACACACACGTTCGCCGTGGCAGCCAGGCCCGCCTGCGTGCACTCGGCCCTCACCAGACAAGATGCCCAGGGCTCTCGAGGCGTTTCACACGCACGAGTGCACTCGACCTTCAGCGCCGCGCCGTCCTTGTACTTGCGATCGATGTCGTGAGGAACGAAGGAACAGAGTGTCTGCGGGAAGGCCGCGTCATCGCACGGCTGCTCGACCTGAGTGGCCTGGGCCAGGGCCTGGCCCGGCGAAGCAAGCGCTGCCTGAAACAGCGCGAGAGCGAGCACGGTCTTCGGGCCGAGGAGCACGGCCGGCATCCGCCTTGGATTCTTCATTTCCATTCGGGGAGTCCTGTTCTGGAGAGGCTGCTTCAGAGAATCGAGAACCTGGGCGTGAAGCCCAGGTAGGCTTTGGCTTCGAGGGGCGAGCCTGGCTGATGGACGAGCTTTACGTCCGCCCACCGGTTCATCCGGACTGGCCAAGCCTCGTCCGCGTACAGGCAGCGCGAGGAGCCTTTCCAGGTCATAAGGGCCGCCTGCTTCTCCGGGGTGCAGAGGCCCTGACGGACACAGAGCTCCAACAATTGCCGCCACCGCTGCTCGCCGTGCTGATGGCGATCAAGGTGAAGCCGCGGAAATGCCACCCCGAGGCGGGGCGAAAGGGTCTCCCCGAGCGTCAGATCGATGAAGACCCGCTGCGGCAGCAAGGGTTCGCAGAAAGAGGACAGGATGTGCAGGACGACAGATTCGTCTCCGGTCCAGCCGATGGATGCAAGGTACGGCAGCAGCGTTCCGAGAGGCACACTCGCATAGAGCTTCACGACGGCGGGTCGCCTGGCCAGCATGACCGAAACATCGATGATACGGCCCTCCTCCGGCAGGCAGGCGAAGGTCGTGCGCAGGCTCTGCCGGAGTGGCCCGGGGACGGAGTGCCCCAAGAGCAGCTGCAAGGGCTCCTCGACGAGCTGATGGAATGTCTGCTCATCGAGTCGCTCAGGTGCTGCCCTGGGCCACTCCGGCGAGAGGTAGTCGGGCTCGAGGCAGAAGCCGAGATTGGCCTGGTCGAGCGTAGGCCGGGCAACGTCGTCGAACTCGAACCAGACCAGGGGAATCTGCCCAGACAGGGCAGAGGCAGGGTTAGCCCAACGGGAGCAGAAGCCTCGAATGCTGTTCAGGAGGGACGCGGAGGGAGACTCGCCCATGCCGGCAGCGCCTGCCTGGGATGCCAGGAGTTGACGGCCGTCGGCAGCCGTCGTGCACGTCAGGAGATCCACCTGGGTCGAGTTGCCTGCCAGGCGGCACTCGAAATAGTAGGAGGACATCGCGTCCGGCAGTCGTGCGCCGAGCCTGCGTGCTTGCGCGAGCGCCTCGGTGGGCACCAGCGCGGCAGGGACGAATGGCTCTACATGTGAGAGCGTCTCTACGAGTGGCCAGAGCATGGTGGTTCTTCCGCGGAAGGTTCGGTGCCGGGCGAGGACTCGGCTTGGGGACAAGGGGCGGTTTGCTGGGGCCTACCAGGCGATGTAGTAGCAATTCATGAGCTCTGAGATCAGGCTCTGCTCGTTGAAGGAGGAGCCACGCTGCTGCTCGGGTATGAGGTTGACGATGGCTTGGCACTGCGCATTATCGGGCGCCCCCGCATTGCCAGCAGCCAGCAGCACCTTCTGGTCCGCAACCGTCAAACCGAAGGTCGTAAACAGAGTCTGGTACCCTTGCTGCCGTAGCGTAGTCCTGACACTCTCGTCATGGACGAGGTGGTAGAGTAATGAAAGCACTCCTGGTGGAGTCTGGGTGCCCGTTTGAGAAGCAAAGGCCTGCTGGTACATTGCGTCAAGGGTTGGGGTCTTCACGTCCGCTGCGTTGGTCATATTGGATTTCCTGAACGTCGTGTCTCTGGGGCTGCCCACTCTGGAGCATTCGCTTTCGTGGAGCCCTTCACACCGCACACATCCTCCACTGCGTGCTCGCTTCTGAATCCTGTGACATGGGAGCGAACCAGCCTACTTTACTGAGGACATCCGAGAGGTATGCAAGCTTCCAGGCGCTCGGGTGAAGGGAAGTCTCCACCAAGGACGAAGGCGGGCCTGTGATGCAGGCAACTCGCCGCGAGTGAAGCCCGTCACAGGTCCCTGAAGTGGGGTCGGAAGAGCCGGGCGCGATGCCGCGGTTGGACCAGGTCCACCTGTCTGCGGCATCGCACCTTTCCGCTGCGTGCCCACTCAGGGCACGTTGCGGATGAACTCGCAGCTGTTGGCGTCCGCCATGTCCTGGTCCGGGTCGTCCACGCCGCCGTCGCACACGTCCACACCGGCCCCGCCCTTGAGCTTGTCCGCGCCGAGCTCGCCATTGAGGTCATCGGTGTCCGAGCCGCCGCGCAGGTCGTCATCACCGACGCCGCCCCGGAGGACGTCGTTGTTGCGCCCGCCGATGAGCAGGTCCTTGCCACCGTTGCCGTCCAGCCGGTCATCGCCGGGCCCGCCGGAAATCGTATCCGCGTTGGCGCCTCCGGAGAGGGTGTCGTTCCCGCCCGCGCCGCAGATGACGTCATTGCCGCCGAGGCCATCGATGACGTCCCGGCCACTGCTGCCGATGATGACGTCATTGCCTTCGGTGCCGTTGATGGTGCCGCTGCCGGTCTTGGTGGGTGCCAGGCCAAAGCAGGTTGTCTGCACCGCGTTCGTGGACACCTCCTCGAGGACGTCGGTTCCAGGAACCTGGGCGCGCGCCGCCGCGGCTCCCAACAGCAGGCAGGCGAGGGTGGTTCTCAGCAGCGCATGGCGGAGGGTGATGGATGCCTTCATGGTCGTGTCTCCCAGTGTTCGGGTGGTTTCACGAGGCAGTACGCGGCCCGGGGCGGAAGGGATGACCGGAGCCCGGAAGTGGGGCGCCGCCTGCCTGGGCGGGAGGCAGGGTCAGTTCGCGAGCAGGAAGGTGCTGATGCGATCCGACAGCCAGCGCCGGAAGGTGTCCGTCGTCGGCGGGCAGTGGCGGCAGTCCTTGATGAGCTCCGTGGCGGCGAGCGTCGGGAAGAGTTCCGGCGCGCGAGCGAGCAGCCGTTGTCCCGGCATGCTCACGTCCAGGTCCGCGCCCATCACGAGCGTGGGCGCCTTCAACCGCGCGAGCTCCTCCGGCTTCGCGAGCGGCGGAATCCGCATGTCCAGGTTGTATGAGCGCAGGGCGTCGCCCAGGTAGGGCTTCCAGTCGTCATCCGGGGTCGTGAGCAGGTGGCGGACGAAGGCTTCCAGCCGCCGCTCGGAGGGCGACAGGTTGTACAGCATCATCGGGAGGCCCAGCTTGAAGAACCCCTCCCACGGCGAGCCGTTCACCATGCCCGCCGGGACGAGCAGGACGAGCCGCTGGATGCGCTCCGGTGCGAACGCCGCGAGGCGGATGGAGACGAAGCCGCCCCAGCTCACCCCCACCACGTGTGCCTTCGGGAGCGACAGCCCCTCCATCACGTCCGAGAGCCACTCGGCGTACTCGTTGTTGGAGACCGAGGGCCGCACGTCCGCGCTCTTCACCGATTGCCCGATGACGTCGACCGCATGGACCCGGAAGCGCTCGAGCAGCGGGGCCAGCTCCCTCAGCACGTGCGCCGAGCTCGCCATCGCCCCGTGGAGCATGACCAACGGCGGTGCGCCCTCCGGCCCCCCCACGAGCACGTGCGTGTCTCCGAACCGCGTCTTCACCGTCCTGCTCCCGGTCGGCACCTCGATGCCGTTGCGGAAGCGGTCGAACCACTGCACCAGGACAGCCTTCGCCTGCTCGCCTCGGAACGCGGACTTCTTCATGGGCTTCTCCTCCTGGACGGCTTTTCAATCGGACGCAGGCCCTCGAGGTGCTGGTGCACCAGGCGCTCCACCAGCGCCACCGGTGCGCCGTGCGCGCTCTGCACCCACGAGATGAGGGCGAAATAGAAGAACGAGAAGTACGCGACGGCGAACAGCGCGCCATCCACGCCCGGCCGGAGCTCGCCTCGTGCCCCCGCCTCCTCGGCCAGTCGCGCGATGACTCCGTGCACGTCGCGCACCTGCCCACTGAACTTCTGGGCCCACGGCTCGTCCGCGAAGAGCGACTCCTTGAGCAGGGCCCGCGAGAGCTTGGGGCGCTGCTGGTAGTAGCGGAACACGCCGCGCGTCAGCTCGGAGAGCTGCGCCTCCAGCGTGCCCGCTCCGAGCCCGGCCACGGTGCTCCGCAGCGTCTCGTCGAGGTCATCGAACAGCGCGGCGTGGAGCAGCTCCCGCTTGTCGCCGTAGTGGTGCAGCACCGTCCCCGCCGACACCCCCGCGCTCGCCGCGATGGCGCGCAGATTCGCCGCTTCGAAGCCCACGCGCTCGAACTCCGCGCGCGCCGCCTCGAGCACCGCCTGCCGGGTGGCTTCCTTCTGGGTGGCCCGGACGCCCGCCTTCTGTTTCGGTTCGTTGGACACGTTCAATGAACATGTTTAACGAAAGTCCACGCGAAGCTCCAGTCCAGGTGCCGCGGGTCACTCCGGGCTCCGAGCGGGCGTGCTCCGCTCCGGGCGTCTCCCCCGAGGGCCCTTGCACACCTTCCTCCACCTTCTTAAGTTGAATGGAAGGTGCCGAGGGGCGCCTGCCCGAAAAGACGACGTCACCCTCGCTTCGCCCCGCGGTCCGACACGTTCTCGATGAGTTCCTTCCACGGCCCTTGACCGGGTGAGGCCGACGCCGAGGGATTTGTCATGGGAACCGTTTCCCGCGCTGCCACGCCCCACACCCTGCGCGAGTGCAAGGTCCGAGCATCCATCCTGCTCAAGGACCTGTGCTCCTCCGAGCCCTCGCGCGCCACGCGGGCCGCGGAACGGCTGCGCGCGCTCCCCGTCTTCGCTCGCCTGTCCCCCGGGGAGCTGCTCGCTCGCAAGGAGTCGGTGCAGCGCAAGCACGCGCTGGCCGTCATCGCCCACGAGCAGGGCCACGCTTCCTGGGCGGAGCTGAAGCAGGCCCTCGGCGAGCACGAGGATGCACCGCGCCGGTTCGACACGGAGGCCTTCTTCGTGAAGACCCCGAGCGTCTTCCTCAACCGCTGGTTCGCCTCGTACGCGGAGGCGCTCGCCTCGCTCCGGAGGGATGGGGGCTACCTCTTCCCCTTCCGCGAGCAGTTCTTCGTCACCGAGGCCGGCTTCCTCGCCGCGTTCGGGGTGGACCCCGCGGACCCGGATTGGGCGCGCATGGGGTTCAACTGGGTGGAGCCGCTCGACACGGCCGCCCGGGCCCGGCTCGAAGCGAAGCTCATCGCGCTCGGCGACGAGCGCTGACTCGCTCGTCCCTTCTTCATCTCCCCTTCGTCACACCCACAACCCAGAGCAGGAGAAGACCGTCATGTCCTCGAATGAAACAGCAGCGCCGAACGGTAGCCGGTCACGCCGCGCGGAGTTGAAACAGAACTACAAGGAGACGCCTCCCCCGATGGGCGTGTACGCGGTGCGCAACCGCGCCAATGGCAAGGTTCTGGTGGGCACGAGCGTCAACCTCCCCGGCATGCTCAATCGCATTCGCTTCGCGCTGACCACCGGTGGCTACCGCACCCATCCCGCGCTGCAGGAGGACTGGAACCGCCACGGCGCCGACTCCTTCACCTTCGAGGTGCTCGATGTCCTGCCCCCCTCGGAGGAGCCGCACACGACGGACCCGAAGGAGGAACTGGCGGTGCTGGAGTCGCTCTGGCTCGAGCGGCTCCGCCCCTACGGCGAGGCCGGCTACAACGACCCGCCGAAGTGACGCCCGTTCAGCCCACCACGGCGGGGTTGAGGAATCGGTGGATGGCCTGCACCACCACCGAGCCCTCTCCCACGCTCGACGCCACGCGCTTCACCGAGCCCGAGCGCACGTCTCCCACCGCGTAGATGCCCGGGCGCGTGGTCTCGTAGGGCGAGGCGAGCGGGAGCCCGTCGTCGCCGTACCCCGTCTTGACGAAGCCCTTGTCGTCGAGCGCGAGGCAGCCCTTCAGCCATTCGGTGTTCGGCTCGGCGCCAATCATCACGAAGACGTTGCCGATGCGGTGCGTGGACGCCTCTCCCGTCTCCCGGTCGAGCCACGTCACCTCGCGCAGCAGCGAGTCCCCCGCGAGCGCGGTGATCTCCGAGCGCGTGTACAGGAGGATGTGGGGCGAGGAGTGGATGCGCTGGACGAGGTAGTCGGACATCGTCGCGGCGAGCCCCTTGCCCCGCACGAGCATGTGGACCCGGCGGGCGGTGCGCGAGAGGTAGACGGCCGCCTGGCCCGCCGAGTTGCCACCCCCGACGACGGCCACTTCATCGTCCCTGCACAGCTGGGACTCCATGGCGGTGGCGGCGTAGTGGATGCCCTGTCCCTCGAAGCGCGCGAGGTCGGGCACGTCGAGCTTGCGGTAGCGCGCGCCGGTGGCGATGACCACCGCCCGGGCCTGCACCGAGCGGCCGTCCTCCAGGCTCAACCGGTAGGGCCTGCGCTCGCAGTCGAGGCCGGTGACCGAGCGCGAGATGAGCAACCGGGCCCCGAACTTCTGCGCCTGGACCTGCGCCCGTCCCGCGAGCGCCTGGCCGGAGATGCCGGTGGGAAAGCCGAGGTAGTTCTCGATCTTCGAGCTGGTCCCCGCCTGCCCGCCAGGTGCCAGGCCCTCGAGCACCAGCGTGTCCAGTCCCTCGGAAGCGCCATAGACGGCGGCCGCGAGCCCTCCTGGACCCGCGCCCACCACCACCAGGTCGAAGACGTGCTCGGGGTCCACCGTTTCGGTGAGGCCCAGCTCATCGGCGAGCGCGGCGTTGGTGGGGTTGCGGAGCACGCGGTCGCCCGGAGCCACCACCACGGGCAGCTGCCCGGCCGCCAGCTTGAAGCAGGCGAGGAAGCCGCCGCCATCCGGGTCGGTCTCGGTGTCGAACAGCCGGTGCGGGTAGCCATTGCGTATCAGGAAGCGCTCGAGCCGCAGGGTGTCGGCACCATGGTTGGGGCCGATGAGCACGACCCCGCCCTGCGAGTGCCGGATCAATCCCACGCGGCGCAGGATGAACGCCCGCATGATGATTTCGCCGAGGTCCGGCTCGCTCGCCACCATCCGCCGGAAGTCGGGACGCTTCACCCGCACCACCCGGCTGTCGGCCCCGGTGCGGCCATCCACCAGGATCTGCCGGTCATTGAAGAGATCCAACTCGCCGGTGAACTGCCGCTCGCCATGCACGTGGAGGACGAGCGGCTCGCCGTGGAACCCGAAGGTGAAGATCTCGATGCTGCCCTCGAGCACCAGGAAGAAGTCGACGCCCCGGTCTCCGCGCCGGAAGACGAGGGTGCCATTGGGGAGCCGCTCCTCGGTGCCGTAGGCGGCGACCCGCTCGGCCAGCTCGGGGCCGAGGTGCGGGAAGGTCTGCGCGTCGCGGACGTAGGGGTCGCTCGGGTCGTACTCGGGCTCTCCCGGAGGGCGTGGAGGCTCCATGGAGTCGAATCTGGAGCCCCCGGGGCGCGCGTGGCATGGGCAGACGTGCGCTCACCCGCAGGCCCGCTCCGGGTTCTTGGGGAGGCGTCAGCCCACCGCCGGTTCCGTGGCCTCCCGGGGGACCAGCCGCATGGGCTGCGCACGGCCGTAGGTGAGCGAGCGCCACAGCCACTCGGCCGGGCCGAAGCGGAAGCGTGACAGCCACCAGTGGCTGAAGGGCACCTGCAGCGCGAAGACGGCCAACGTGAGCGCCACGCAGCCCGACGGCGGCATCCGGCCGATGAAGCCCAGCCCCCAGCCGTCGTAGATGCAAATGCTCACCACCGACTCCAGCAGGTAGTTGGTGAGCGCCATGCGGCCCACCGGCGCCAGCACCCGCATCACCCGCTGCCACCGCTCGCGCTGGAAGAGCAGGGCGAAGCCGGCCACGTACACCGCGGCCAGGCCCAGGTAGCCCAGCTCCTGGAGGGCGGACATGAGGTGCATCCACGCGTCCTTCTCCGGATTCACCAGTCCCGCCTGGCGCAGGCGCATCACCACCAGCCACGTGCCATTGCCCAGCACGCCCACCACCAGTCCCCAGACGAGCAGCCGGCGATGCAAGGGACGGTTGCGCTCCACGTCCTGCAACAGCAGGTGCCGCCCCGCGAGCAGGCCCAGCAGGAAGCGGGCGAGGATGGTGCTCATCCAGAGCAGCCGTTTGACCTGCGGGAGCATGTACCCCACGTAGCCCGCGTTCGCCGCCTGGGTCGTCCAGAAGGAATCGCTGGAGAGTCCCGCCAGCAAGCGCGCCCGCATCTGGGCGTCATGCGCTTCACTGGCCTTCGCCGCCTCGGCCGCCGCCTGGGCGCCGTGCAGCAGGATGGGAACGGAGTGCTGGAGCAGGGGCACCAGCAGGGGCACCGCCACGTGCAGCACCACCACCCATGCCAGCACCGTCCGGTCCGAGCGCTGGCGGAAGAGCATCAGCGCGAAGCCCACCACCGCGTAGGTGGAGAGCACATCACCCGTCCAGATGGCGAACATGTGCGTCAGGCCGATGCCCAGCAGCACCAGCAACCGCCGTGAGTACAGCGGGACGATGGAGGCGCCCCGCGCCTCGGCGCGCGTGAGCTGGATGGAGAAGCCCAGTCCGAAGAGGAACGAGAAGAGGGTGACGAACTTCTGGTTCACGAAGAAGTTGTAGAGGGCGGTGACGACGGTCTCGAGCACGGGGGCCGACAGCGCCTGGGCCTGTTCGCGCGGCAGGAGGACGCGGCCGCTGAACCAGGTGAAGCTGTTGGAGACGAAGACGCCGCACAGTGCGAAGCCGCGCAGCACGTCCAACAGGGTCACCCGCTCGGAGAGGTCCACCGGGCGGGCGCCTGCGCCGGAGGCCGGCGCGGGATCAGGGGATTCGGACATGCCGCCAGCAGATGCTCCCCTCCCCCTCGCGTCAATCGCACCCCCGGTGAGTCCTTCACGGAACTCGGGTTCACTCTATGGGAGAGCACGTAGCGTCGGCGCCCCCTCGCTCAGGGACTCCCCGAGGCCACCTGGATGGCTCCGGCCGCCAGGGTGTCCACGCCGCCCTGGAGCCGCACCCAGCCCACCGTGTGCTCGGTGCGCGCGTAGAAGTCCCCCTCGGCGCCGCGTGCCACGATGATGAACCCCGCCACCTTGTCGCCGCGCGCGTACTCCACCTGGAACAACTCCTCCGGCTCGCCACCGGGCGGTTCCTCGCCCCGGCCGAGCACGTCCAGTGGCTGCAACTGCCACACGACCTCATGCCAGTTGCGCACGCGCTCGTCCGGCGCGTCCGGGGCGCTCCGCGGAGAGACCGTCACCGGCCCGGGCTGTTTCCCGCTCACGACGAAGGCGCGCGCGTTCTTCCCCTGCGTCACCGTGAAGGCGTCGAATTCCTCCGGCCCGAGCGTGTGCAGCTGGCGGTCCACCAGCCGCGTCGCCGCGCCCTCGAGATCCGGCAGGAGCGTGGGACCCAGCAGGAATACGCGGCCGTCCTCGCGGAGCACGTAGGGGCTGCCCCAGTCCGTGCCCACCGGTGATGCCAGCTTGAGGACCTGCTGCTGGCTCCCCACCGTCAGCGCCAGCTTGCGTGGACTGCCGGTGATGCCCAGCTCCTCGAGCTTCTTCGCGTCCACCGCTCCCAGCGCCCGCATGCCCTCGAGCGGCGCGAGGCTGGCGAAGAGGCTCCGTGCCGCCTCGTTGCCGCGCAGCTCGCGGGGCGGCGTTTCCCCTCCCGCTCCATTCGCGGCGCTCCCGAGCCGCACCCAGATCGTCTCCTCGTCCCGCTCATCCCGGTACAGCTCCACGAAGCGCGCCGCGTCCTCGTAGCGCGCCCGCTGGAGCGACCGCCTGGAGACGTCCAGTACGGTGACTCCGCCGGGCAGCGCTTCCGGCTCGCGCTGCCAGACGAGGAAGGCCGCCACCAGCCCCACGGCCGCGAGCGCGACCTGGGGCACCACCGCCCGCGTGTTCATCGCGCCTCTCCTTGTGGCTCGCGCGGCGCGCGCTGACCCCGGCGCCGCGTCACGAAGAAGCCCATGCCCAGCACCATCGCCGGTGCCAGGAGCACGGTCGCGTAGAACCAGACGGCGTCCTGCTCGCGCGTGTGCTGGAGGGGCACGTCCTCCTCGTTGGACGTGGTGCCCGAGATGGACTCTTCCCCGGTGAGCCAACGCACCGTGTCCAGCGCGAGCTGGGCGTTGCCCGCGTTGCGCAGCACGCCATCCGCCAGCGCGTCCGCGTCCCCCATCACCACCGCGCGCGCGGGCTCCGTGCCGCTGCCCGTCCTGCTCACCGCCACGACCAGGGGCCACTTGCCGCTCTGCTCGTCTCCGCCCTGGGTGAAGTCGCGGTTCTTGTCCGGGAAGGTCGCCTCGTGCGCCCGCACCGTCACCTCGAGGCTCACGCCGGCCGGCGGCGGCTCGAGGGGCTCGAACGTCCCCGCGCCCGGGAACAACACCGGCGCCTGCTGCCCCAGCGAGGCCAGCGTGGAGACGGACGGGTGCGAGGAGTAGAAGGCCGAGCCCAGGTTGGAGTGATCGCTCTGCTGGTGCCGGGCGCGCAGGAACATCTGCTCGTTGGCCAGCGGCGTGTTCACGTACTTCAACCCCAGCAACTCCAGCAGCGCGTCGTGCGCGGGGCCCTCCGGCTCCAGCGCCACCCACAGCTTGCCTCCCCGGTCCAGGTACTCGCGCAGGGCGGCCACCTCCGCCGGGAGGAATTCCTTCGCCGCAGCGGGGATGACCACGAGCCCCGCGTCGGGCGGCACCTCCTTGCCCAGCCCCTCGGCGAGGCCCAGGTTCTTCACCTCCAGGTTCTGCGCGCGCAGGAAGTCCTTGAAGTCGCTGATGCTCTGGGGCGCCATGTCCCCCGACTTCGGCGGTGCATCCCCCCGCTCGCCATGTCCCGCGGTGATGTAGAGCACGCGCCGCGGCCGCGACAACAGGAGCAGCCGCCGCTGCACCGCGCGATCCAACGCCATGAGCTGCTCACGGGCCCAGTCGAGATCCTGCCCCACCGTGTACAGCTCGTGCCGCTCGCCGCGCGAGAGGACGACGACGCCGTTGTGGGCGACTCCCAGGGCGCGCGCCCGCACCGGCTCCATCGCCTCGTCCAGCCACTCCACCTGGAGCAGGGGCGACTCCTGGCCCAGCTCGCGGAAGTACTCCGCCACCAGCTCCCCCGCGTCGTTGGCCGGCGGGAAGAAGAGCGTCACCCGAAGCGGCTCGGTGAGCCCCTGGACGATTTTGCGCGTGGACTCGCCCGAGCGCGTGGTGCGGAAGTAGGACAGGTCCCACATCCGGTCGAGCTGGGTGGCCACGTACACGGCCGAGAAGCCGAAGACGAGCACGGAGGCCGTCCCCACGCCGGCGAGGAGTGCCCCGCGCGCGCGCTCCGTCTCCACCACGGCCGCGCGGGCCATGGCCGCGGCGGAGGCCTCGAGCAGCGCCAGGGGCACCAGCGACGAGACGAGCAGCGCCGGGAAGAGCACCTGGAAGGCCACCGCCAGCCTCGGCGAGGACTGGGACAGCGGCGCGCCGAGCAGCCAGGTTCCCGGCTCCGTGCAGGCGGTGTGCAGCAGCAGCCCGGCCAGGCCCACGCCGTAGCAGAGCAGCGCCCAGCGCCACAGCAGCTTGCGCTCGCCGTCCGTCCGGGCCATGCGCATGGCGCCCCAGGCGATGAGGCCCAGCAGCAGCACGGCGCGCACCACGCCCATGACGACGAGCGCGCCGCCCGCGCCGGCGATGCGCTCGGCGATGAGGCCGAGCACCAGCACCCCCGCGAAGGCGAGGCTCGTCCGCGGACTGCTTCCCCGGGAGCTCATCGCCACCTCCGCGCTTCGAGCACGCGGGTGGCTCCGAAGAGCGCCACGTAGGTGAGCACCAGGTAGTAGCTCACGTCCCGCACGTGCACCACCCCGGCCTGGAAGGACGGGAAGTGCTGGTTCCAGAGCGACAGCCCGCTGAAGACGCTCGCGAGCGGCTGCTCGGTGATGCGCGCCAGCATCCAGCACAGCACGAGCGCCACCAACATCACCGAGGTGAAGATGGCGGCCATCATCTGGTTGCGCGCTAGCGCCGAGCCGAACGTCCCCACCGCCAGCGCCGCGCTGCCCAGCAGCAGCAGCCCCAGGTAGCCCGCGAGGATGTGTCCGGCGGACACCTTGCCGTGCACCATGATCATCAGCGGCATGTAGAGGGTGCACACCAGGTACACGCCCAGGAAGGCCAGCCCCGCCAGGTACTTGCCCAGGACGATGTCCCGGTCCTCGAGCGGCGAGGAGTACAGCAGCGGCAGCGTGCCCGCCTGCCGCTCCTCGGCCAGCAGCCGCATGGAGATGAACACCGAGGCCACGAGAGTGAAGCCGCTCGAGTAGTAGAAGAAATGGGAGAGCACCGTCGCCGAGCGCTCCGCCGCCTTGCCGAGCGCGAACGCGTTGAAGAACAACCCGTTCAACGCGAGGATGACCGCGAGGATGACGTAGCCGCTGCGCGTGTACAGGTAGCCCGCGAGCTCACGGCGTGCAATCAACAGCGCCTTCATGAGCGCACCTCCCCGGGGGCCGCCCCGTTTCGCCGGGTGAGGCTCAGGAAGATGGACTCCAGCCGCTGCGTGCCGCGCTCCAGGCGGAGCAGCTCCAACCCCGCGTTCATCAGCGCCCGCGCCACGCGAGGCCGCTGGTCCGCCGGCGCCTCCACTCGCAGGGCGAGCCCCTCGCCGTCCTCCCGCACCACGCTCACCGGCCCGAGGTCCGCCAGCGCCTCCAGCGCCTTCGCCCGGTCCCCGCGTACCTCCACCTCGATGGCACCCGTGCCCAGCGTGCGTGCCAGCTCCTCCTCCGTGCCCTGCGCCACCAACTGCCCGCCGTTGATGATGAGCAGCCGGTCGCACGTCTCGCTGATCTCCGGGAGGATGTGGCTGGAGACGAGCACGGTGTGCGTGCCCCTCAGCCCCCGGATGAGCTCGCGCATGCCGCGGATCTGCGCGGGATCCAACCCGCTGGTGGGCTCGTCCAGGATGAGGAAGGCCGGGCGGTGCACCAGCGCCTGCGCCACGCCCACGCGCTGCCGGTACCCGTGGCTGAGCGTGGAGATGAGCGCGCCGTCCACCTCGCGCAGCGACGTCTTCTCCTCCGCCTCGCCGACGCGGGCGCGCGCCTCGCGGGAGGGCACCCCGCGCAACTGGGCCACGTAGAGGAGGTACTCGCCCACCGTCATCTCGTCATAGAGCGGCGGCGTGTCCGGCAGGAAGCCGATGCGCTGGCGCACCGCGTGCGGTTCGCGCACGGCGTCGTGGCCGGCGATCACCACGCGTCCCGAGGTCGGCAGCAACACGCACCCGAGAATCTTCAACGTCGTCGACTTCCCGGCCCCGTTGAGGCCCAGGAACCCGATGACCTCGCCCCGGCCGACGCTGAAGGCGAGCTCCCGGATCGCCGCATGCTCGCCGTAATACTTCGTGAGCCCTTCCACCTGGATCATCCGCGCCGCTCCTTTCCGAGTGCCATGCCTGTCAGGGTTGGTCGTGCGCCACGCCGCCGGGCGGCTCGAGCTTCTCCACCCGGGCCTTCAGCGCGGCGTCGTCGGCCACGCCCGGCCCCAGCGGCAGCGTCGAGAGCGCGAGCGTCCGGCCCTCGCGGCCGCGCAGGCCCTCGAGGGTGGCCCGCACCTGGGCCTCGCGCTCCTCGAGGCCCTTCAGGCTCTCCTGGAAGTTGCGCTGCCGGGCCTCCGCGAGCTGTTGCTCCAGCAGGGCCAGGGTCTGCTCGGCGCGAGCGAGCTCGGCGCCGTCCATCAGCGGCCCCTCACCCGAGAGGTCCAACGCCACGCTGACCACCATCTGTCCGCGATGGCCGGAGGCGATGAGGAAGCTGGAGTAGTCGCGCCTCGCCACGGTGGGCCGCTTCGAGTCGCCGGAATGGAAGATGAGGTCCACGCTGTCTCCGGCCTCCTTCGAGAGTTGGAGCACCTCCTCGAGGGGGAGCGCCGCCAGCACGATGACCAGGTCCACCTTGCCCGCGAGCTTCCGGGCCTCGGCGATCGCCGCGGGGATCGGCGGCGTTCCCACCACACCGGGCTGGCTGGCGAGGCTCGCGAGCTCCGGCCCCACGCCCACCACGCCGATGCGGAGCGCTCCCTGCGTCAGCACCGTGGAGGGCTCGAAGACCTTCTTGCCGTTGCGCGTGAGGTTGGCCGAGAGGACCTTCACGTTCGCCTTCCTGGCGGTGCTCTTGAGGAACTCGGGGCCGGCGGACAGGTCCCTCGGCCCCACGGCCATGGCGGCGGTCTGGAGCTCCCCCATCGTCTCGAGGATGAAGCGGGCCTTCTCCTTCGACGCCTCATCGCTGGCCGGTTCCTTGAACAGCGCGTTGCCCGCGTCGAGGAGCAGGACGGGACCCGTGGCGCGGGCGTGATCGACCACCGTCTTCCGCCGGGCGAGCCCCCCCGCGGGCAGGTGCGAGCAACCGCAGTGGGAGAGCTCCCCCCGATTGTCCCCTGTCACCAGGACGGTGAGCTTCTTCTCCTCCGCCCGCGCCGCGAGGGAAAACAGCAGGCAAACCAGGGCCACCATCGGGGTACTCCGTCTCATCGCAGGGCCTCTCCGGGTGTGGGGTTCGGGGCGGGGAACAGCCTATACGCGGGGCCGCGAGCGCTTCGCCGGCCCCCAGCGGGGTTGCGACATTTGTCGCAGGGTTTTTCTCGGTTCCTTGATATTCCTGATTTTTCGGAATACAGATTCAATTGTCAAAGACTGACGGACTGACCGTGAAGCCGTCGGCTCGTACCCTCACAGGGAGGCCTCGCCATGAATCGTTTCAAGCTCGGCAGCGTTTTCGCTTTCGCGGCAATCGCGCTCGTTGGTTGTGGTGGCCCGGAGGGCGAGATTCCGGGCGACGAGCTGGGCCTCACGGAGCAGGAGGCCATCACCTGCACCGGGCCGCAGGGTGACGCGCACGGCAACGGTCCCGACGGGGCTGGGGTGATCAGGACGATTCGAGACTGGTTCGGCACTGGCGCCCGCGGGGACAGCGCGCTCAAGATTGCCAGGTGCGAGAGTGGGTACTGGTCGAACTGCTGTGATTTCGGTGGTGGCACCAAGGCCCACTACGGCAACGCCAGCCAGTACAAGGGGCTCTTCCAGATGGGCGAGAACGAGCGGGCCCAGTACGGCTTCAACTGGTGCGCGGGTGGCCAGAGCGAGGGCGCCTTCAAGCTGTGGCAGGACCGGGGCTGGCAGCCCTGGAGCTGCAACCCCTGAGCCCCTGAACCCAGACACCGAAACGAGGATTCGATATGCGTCATTACAAGTATCTGGTGTTGGTACTCCTGGCGGCGTGCGGTGGCAGTGAGGGCCAGGTGGGCAGTGAGACGTTGACCGGCTCCGACGAGCGCGTCCAGTACGCCCCCATCGGGCCCGGGGGCGTCACCTCCCTCGCGCTCAACACGCCGCTGGACGTGTCCGCCCCCGTCAACCTGCGCGAGGCGCCGGCTCCGGACGCCCGGGCCCTCATGGTCGTCCCCGAGGGGGCCTCCGTCACCGTCGCCGAGCGGACCGACCCCGAGAACGGGTACTACCGGGTCGAATACTTCGGCCGCACCGGCTGGGCGTACGGCGCCTACCTGGTTCCCACGGTGGGCTCGCTCGAGTCCGGACTGACGGACACGGTGAAGGACAACGTCCTGGAGCGCGCGCGCGCGTCGGATGGGTACTCCTACTGGTGGGGCCATGGGAAGTTCGGCTGCGGCCTGGGCCACGGCTCCTGCAGCGGCTCCTGCCCCAGCTGCTCCCACAGTGGTGAGGGCGGCGCGGACTGCTCCGGCATGGTGGCCAAGGCCTGGAACGTTCCGCTCTCCAACCCCGGCACCTGCACCGACGCCCACCCGTACAGCAGCACCGACTTCGCCACGGCCTCGTATCACTGGTTCACCATCAGCCGCGCCAACATCGAGCGCGCCGATGCGTTCGTCCTCATCGGGGGTGGCCACGTCATGATTCGCGGCGCGGGCTCGAGCGCCGCCGGAGATCCGTACATCCTCGAGTGCTCCGGCTGCTCGGCGGGCTGCATCACCCACTACCGCTCGGTCAGCAGCGACTACAAGGTCATCCGCCGCGACCAGGATCTCTGAGGCGGGAGCCGCCGCCACCGGGCCGGAGGAGCCTGCGCCGGCCCGCGCAGTGACATCGACGATGGTCCTGGCCGACCCACGCGAGTGGGGCCCCCCCCGGCCAGGGCCGTCGCGTTTTGGGTGTATCCTCCGCTGCCTCGCCCGCTTGCCCCACACCATGAGCCCTGCTCCCATGCGGAAACGCGTCCTGGCCATCGCCACCCTCCTCGTGCTCGTGGCGGGGGTTCTCTTCCTGACCCGGGGCAGCTCCACGCCGGTGGCCGCGGAGGACTCGCGCCCGGCTCCTGGAGAGAAGGCGTCCACCCCGAGCCCCGTGGCCTCCGCTGGCGGTCCATCCCAGACGCCCCAGACGGGCCGGGTGGTCATTCCCCCCTCCGAGAGCAAGACCCCCTCCGAGCGAGTCTTCTTCCAGGGGAGCTGGGGCTCCGGGGAGGAGCAGTTCGGCCGCTTGAAGGCGAACGAATCCAACCCCGAGGCGCCGATGTCGATCGCGGCGGATCGCCAGGGCAATGTGTATGTGTTGGATCAGGTCAACGGGCGCATCTCCCGCTTCGACAAGAGCGGCAAGGTGCTGCCGCCCATCCCCGTGACGCAGCAGGTGCCGAGGGACCTGGAGATCTCCTCCACCGGGACCCTGCTGGTGATGGACAACCTGCGCGACAACACCGTCGCGGTGCTCGACCCGGACGGCAAGCCGCTCGGCGAGCTGCCCGTCCCCGGGAAGAACCTCGAGAAGGGGGGCCAGGCCGTGGGGGTGTTCGCCGATTCGAGCGGTGTCTACGTGGAGCGGGGCCAGGGCATGGCCGTGCGCGTGGGGGACGCGGCGGGCAACATCGACCCGCAGCGGCCGCTGCTGGACGGCCGCCCCAGCCGCGACGGCGCCTCGTTGCTGTCCATGGCCGTCATCCAGATGCCGGCGGGGCGGTTCTGGGTGCGCTCGCTGGAGCGGGCCACCGGACAGATGAAGTTCATGCGCGAGTACGTCCTCCCCACGCCCATCGTGCGGCTCAGCCTCCTGGATAGCGATGCGACCGGCCGCATCTACGTCGCCGCCCACGTCGCGCGCGAGCAGTTCGACCCGGCCACCAAGGCGGGCCAGTGGATGGAGGAGAGCGTCCAGTTGCTGTGCCTGAGCCCGATGGGCGAGGTCCAGAAGGTGCTCTCGCTGCCACCCAACACCCTGGCCGACGAGAGCGTGCGCGACCTCACCGTGCGCGATGACGGCCTCGTCCTCTACATGCACCGCACCCAGGAGGGAGTGCAGCTGCTGCAGTACTCCTGCGGGTGAGCGCGCCCATGGAGAAATCGTGGCGGCGGCCGTTGCCGTGGGTCGTGCTCGTGGCCCTGGCGGTCCGGCTCCTCTACCTCGCCACCGCGAAGAGCCCCTCCTTCGCGGAGCCGCTGATCGACGCGGATTATTATGACTACCTGGGCGAGCGGCTCAGCCAGGGACTGGGGTTTCCGGATCCCGTGTTCTGGCAGCCACCGCTCTATCCGTTGCTCCTGGCGGGGCTGTACGCGCTCCTCGGTCACCAGCTGCTCTGGCCGAGGCTGTTGCAAGCATTGCTCGGAGCCCTCCTGGCCGCGCTGTGCTGCGACCTGGCCGAGCGCGCCACCGGCCGCCGTCTGGCGGGTCTGGCGGCGGGGTTGCTCGTCGCGCTGCATGGCCCGCTCGTCTTCTACGAGGGCGAGCTGCTGCCCACCGCGCTCGCCACCTTCCTGGGAACGCTGGCGCTGTGGCTCTCCGTGGCCGGGCGGCCCTCGTGGCTCCGCGCGGCCCTGAGTGGCGTGGCCATTGGCCTGGGCGCCCTCGCGGTGGCCCCGACCTTCCTGCTGGTGCTTCCCGTGGGAGGCGGGCTGTTCCGCGCCCGGAAGGCCCTGGGCGTCTGCTGCCTCGCCGCCTGTGTCGCGTGCATCCTCCCGGCGACGCTCTCCAACCGCCTCCGGGGAGGGGAGTGGATTCCCATCTCCGCCAATGGCGGGGTGAACCTCTGGATTGGAAACAACGCGGACGCGGACCGGATGATCGCCCTGCGCCCGGGCGCCGGCTGGGAGCGGCTGGTGGAGGAGCCCACCCGGCGAGGCCTCCGCACCCCCGGCCAACACGACGCCTGGTTCGTCCAGAAGGCGGCGCACTGGTGCACCTCCTGGCCCCGGGCCTGTCTGGGGAACCTCGCGTGGAAGGCCCGGCTGCTGCTCGCCTCCCGCGAGCTTCCGAGGAACGAGGATCTGGCGGTCATCCGCGAGGACTCGCCGGTGCTCACCGTCCTCGCGCCCCAGGCCGGGGGCGCCGCGCTGCCGTATGTGCTGCTGCTGCCGCTGGCCGCCGCGGGCGCCGTCCACGCCTGGAGGGAGCGCAACCGGCTGCTGGGCAGGGTGCTCGCCGCCGCGGGGGCACTCGCCCTCTCGCCGCTCGTGTTCTTCGTCACCGGGCGCTACCGCACTCCCCTGGCCCCCATGCTGTGCGTCCTCGCGGCCGCGGGGCTGGCCTCGCTGGTGTCGCGTCCCAGGTCCTGGTCCGCGTGGCTCGCCGCCGCCGCGCTCCTGGCCGTCTCGGTATGGCCGGTGCGGCTCGCGGTCGACGCGGTGGATTTCGAGTCCGAGATGTATTTCGTGGTGGGGGGGCGCCGGGCCCGGCTCGGGGACGACGCGGGCGCGGTGCGGGCCTGGGAGCGCGCGCTGACGAAGCGGCCGGACTACCTGGAGGCGGGCTTCAACCGGGCGCTGGCGCTCGAGCGTCTGGGGAAGCCGCGCGAGGCCGCGGCCGCCTACGAGGCGGTGCTCCAGCACCACCCGGACCACCTGGAGGCCCGGTGGCGCCGGGGGCTCGCGCTCCTCTCGGCCCGGGAGCTCTCCAGCGCCTGGGACGTGTTCCTGGCCCTGTCCCACGAGCCTCGGACGGAGCCCCTGGGGCTGCTCGGCCTGGCCCGGGTGGCGCTGGCGCGGGGAGAGCTGGAGGCGGCCGACGGGTGGCTGACTCGGGCCGAGCAGCGCGGTGGCCGGGGCACGGAGTCCGCCGAGGTGCGGCGTGCGCTGGAGGCCGCCCGTCACGCCACGCCGTAGCCGCGCATCCCTCAAAACGAAACCGCCGCCCGCGAGGCTTCGCGGACGGCGGCGGAGAAACGGCGTGGGCCGTTCTTACATCGGGCCAGCGCAGCCCGCCGTGTGCGCGCCGGCGGGGCACCAGAAGTTGTAGATGTTCAGCGCGGCCTTGGAGCCGTGGCGCGAGCTGCAGGCGTTGGGCTGCCAGTTGGCCTCGTTGAGGTAGATCACGTTGGGGGCGGGCGCGAAATCCACGTGATCGACGTACGCGGCGTGCCCGTACGAGTTCGACGAGGGGATCATCGCCACACAACCCCCGTGGGCGTGGTTGCTGTTGACGACCGCCTGCTTGTCGCTCCAGTAGGTCAGGCCGAACGGCAGCTTGTCCTGCCGGCAGCGGGCGTACAGCACGCAGTTGTCACAGTAGCCGGTGCACAGGGCGGACTCCGTGGTGCCGACCTCCTGCTCCGAGACCGTGGAGGGCTCGTCCTGGTCCTCGACCCCGCCACAGCCGGTGACGGCGAGCGAGAGGGCGAGAAGGGACAGCGGGATGATCTTCATCTGGGTCAGAAACATGGGAGAGAACCCTTTCCTCTGGAAGCGCGACAAAAACAGGAATGCCTGATTACCCTTCCCGCCACAAGGAGGCCCCGGGGGGGCTGCGACATTTGGCGTGGAGGTGGCTCGGAAAATCCCGGCGAAAAAGAATTCCTGGGACGCCGGGAACGCCGGGCCCTCACCCAGGAGTGGGAGAGCACCACCAGACGCCAGGTTTTCCCGCGGGGGGGCATCGGATGAGTTCCCGGTTGCTGCCGACGTGGGGCTGTCTGGGCTCGTGCGCTCCGGCGACCCTGGCGCGGCTGGAGGCCGTGGCCCGTCCGCTCGAGCATCCCGCGGGAGCCTCCATCGCCACCACGGGTGAGGCCGCCGAGGGCATCATGCTGCTGTCCCAGGGCGTGGTGCGAATCTTCCACGCGCTCTCGACGGACAGCCAGTTCACCGTGAAGTTGCTCCGGGCTCCCAGGGCCCTCGGGGTGCTCGAGGTGATGCACTCCACCCGCTGGGTGGCTTCCGCCGAGGCGCTCACGCCCCTGGAGGGGAGCGTCATCCCCGTGGCCGTGTTCCGCGAGGCGCTCGCGATGGACCATGGCTTCACCACCGCGGTGCTGGGGGACCTGGCGGCCAGCTACGAGGGCACCATCCGGGTCAGCCGCGCCATGGGGTTCGATGGGTGCGAGCAGCGGCTGATCCGCGTGTTGCTGGAGTACGCGGAGCACTTCGGCCGCCCGGCGGAGGAGGGGCTCGTCATCCGCTACCCGCTCTCCCGGCAGCGCCTGGCGCTGGAGATTGGTGCGGCACGGCGCAGCGTGGACCGGGCCCTGGCGGCGCTGGCCGAGGAGAAGCTGCTGTCGCTCTCGCCCAAGGGCTGGCGGGTGCTCCACGCGCTCGACGAGCTGTCGAGGCGCTGTCATGGCGTCGCCCAGCCGCGTTGAGCCCGCGGGGGCCGGGAGCCCGCCGGGCTAGGGGCCCTGGACGGAGCAGCGGCTCTCGGCCCCGCGCGTGAGATCGTCGGCCACCGTGCGCAGCAGGCCACTCGTCAGCGCCGAGCGCTCCGCCTCCGCCTTGTCCCCCTGCGTGAGCCACTTCGCCACCTTCCCCAGGCTCGCCGCCGTCACCACCTGCAGCCGCACCTCCACCTCCACCACGAAGGCCGCCTCCGCCTCTGGCTCCTCCTCCAGTGTCCACGCCACGCGCTCGAGCTCCAGCGACCCTGGTGTGGCCAGCGGCCGGCCGTCCAGCCTCCAGCCGCCCTCCCGCGCCGAGTACGCCAGCACCTGCGTCAGCTTCGTCGCGTCCACCCGCTCGGAGAACCACAGCGGCCGGCGGCGCAGCAGCGTCAGCTCCACCTCCAGCCGCCCCGCCAGCCCCAGCTTCATCAACCGCTCCAGCTCGGGCGCCACCAGCGCGAGCGCCTCGGGCCTCACCACCACGCGCCGGCCCACCCGCGACGCCGAGCACGTCACGCGCGGCGGCTCCTCCGCCCGGGCCAGGGGCGCGAAGAGGCCCACCGCGGCCACCAGCGCCGCGGCGAGTCCCTTCCTCCTGCTCGTGCGCGTGCCCCTCATGGTGTCTCAGAAGGGCCGGACGAAGAGCAGCCGCGCCTCGGGCGTGAACGACGCCCGCTCGTCCGTGCGCCACGCCACCGCGAAGTGCACCGAGTCCCCGAAGTACAGCTGCGCGCCCACGCCCAGCTTCGGATCCATCCAGCCCGCCCCGCCCCCCTGGTACACCGAGCCCACGTCCGCGAACGCCCCGAGGAAGCCCCACCGGTACTCCGCGCTCGCCAGCAGCGAGGCGTCTCCGCGGAACTCCTTGAAGGCGTAGCCGCGCAGCGCGCTCCACCCGCCCAGCGCCTCCTGCTTCTGCAGCGGCAGGTCCTCGCCTCCCGCCAGGCGCACGCGCAGCCGCAGGCCCTGGTGGCGGCCGGTGTTCACGTACAGCGCGTTGTCGCTCACCGCCTTCCAGAAGCGGAACTGCTCGTCGCCGCCCAGCGCCGGGCTTCCCACCTCCACCGTCAGCAGGCTGCGCACCGCCGTGTGCTCCGGCCACTCCCAGCCATTGCGCAGCAGCGACAGCTCGGGCGTGCGGAAGAGCGAGCCCACGCGCTCGGAGCGGCCCGCGTCGCTCGCGTACTCGAGGCGGCCCACCACCGAGGCCATCCGCCCCTCGTCCACCGGCGAGTTGGGGAAGGGCGCCGAGTCGCGCCGGAAGAGGGAGAAGGGCGGGAAGAAGCTCACCAGCGAGTCGTACGTGTCCCGGCGGTACTCGGCGCCCAGCGTCCACTGCTGCCCGAAGCGCCAGGTGGCCAGGCCCGTGAAGCCGCGGCGCCGGAAGTACTCGGAGTCCGGCCGGTTGAGCAGCGCCGAGTAGATGTACGAATCAATCGCCCCGATGCGCCACCGGTCGAAGGTGTCCGTGAAGTCATACGCCTGGGCGCCCAGCTCCGCGAGCCGCAGCACCGGCACCTGCAGCTTCGCCCCCACCAGCCAGTTGAGCCGACGCTGGAAGGCCGTGCGCTCGGGGTCCCCGGGAATCCGCTGGCCACCCCAGCGCAGGGGAATGGTGAGCGCCGCGTCCAGCTGCGCGTGCACCCGGTTGCGCACGTCCCACAGCTTCAGCGAGCCCGACAGGCCCGGCGCGAAGCCCGTCACCTGCGTGTGCATGGGAATGAGCGTCGCGTTGAAGGAGTGGCCCCTCGGGCTCACCTGCACCACCACCCGGCGGCCCTGGGTGGTGATGGCGTCCTCCGTGCCGTGGTTCCACTTGCCCTCCAGCGCGTCGAAGGACAGCTCCACGTCCTCGTCCCAGCTCTTCTGGCGCCGGTGCTTCTTCTCCTCGGCCACCGGCCGGTAGTGCCGCGCGCCTGCTTCATCGCGCTGCTCGACGAAGCGCGTGGCCGCCTCGGGGTGCGTCTCCACGTCCTCGAGCGACAGGAAGGGCATCTCCGCTTCCAGCCGCCGCTCCGCCCGGCGCAGGTCGCTGCGCAGCAGCACGTCCCCGGGCTTGATGCCCAGCACCTCGCGCACCCGCGCCGCCACGTCCTCGTCCACCCCCCGCACCTCCACCGCCTCCACCTTCCCCTCGTCCACCCGCACCACCAGCCGCCCCTCCGGCGTCAGCGTGGCGTCGAGGCTCGCGAGCTCGTAGCCCTCGTCCCGCACCTCGTCCAACGCGCGCTCCAGCGCTCCGGGCACGCCCCTCCACGCGAAGCCCGGGTGGAAGCCGCCGTGCTTGTCGTACGAGGCCAGCAGCGCCCTCGGCGGGTTGGGCGACGGGCACTGGCGCGCGGTGATGTGCACCCGGCCCTGGCCCGCCTCGACGTGGACGCTCACCGTGTCGTCGGGGTCGTTGTCCTCGTCGTCCTCGTCCGAGTCACGGGAGGGCAGCCGGAAGAGCGCCCCCCGCACGTCTTCCTGCTCGTCCGGGCTCAGGCCCTCGAGGTCCACGCCGGTGACGTAGGGCTGCTCCTCGAGCGCCACCACCAGCACCGGCGTCGCGCCTTCCGCGAGCCGCACCGTGGGCGTCACCTTCGCGAACAGCCCCGTGTGTGCCAGCCGCTGGAGGAGGACCGCGGCCTGCTCGGCGGAGAGGGGGCCCCCGGCGGGAATGCCGGCCAGCTCGCGCACCTGGGCCTCGGTAAGGCGCTGGAGGCCCTCGAGCTTCATGTCCGCCAGCGCGCGATTCTCTCCGTTGATGCTCAGCCGCAGCGCGCCGAGCACCTCGGAGTCCGCCTCGTCCTCCTCATCGGCGAGGCAGGGATTGTCGTCGTCGTTGTCGTCCCCGTCGTCGTCGTCGTCCCCGTCGTCGTCGTCGTCCCCGTCGTCGTCGTCGTCGTCCGCGTCGGAGGCCTTGGGCGGCTGGGGCGCCGGAGTGGCAGCGGGCGTGGGGGGCGTGGGGGCGGCCGGAGCGGTGGCGCCAGGGGTGCCCTGGGCATGGGCGACCAGGGAGAGGAAGCACAACAGAAGTGCGGTGCGGTTCATGCGGATCCGGATGAGCACGCGGCGTTCCAGGCCGCCTGGCGTGGCAAGTGCCCGAAAACACGGGGCCCAGGCCGCCACCGAGGATGTCATCTCCACATCGTGATGTCGCGGGGTGATGTGATTTCGACACGTCCGTCCAACCCGGGTCGCATCGTCACGGGGTACCGGCGCCGGTAGGGTGCCTTCTCTCAAACCCGTAGGGGGAATGCCGCTTCAGCGCCGTGCCCCCCACCCCCGAGGGATTCACATGACGAGAGGGATGACCGCCGTCAGGGCGCTGGGGACGTGCATGCTCTGGCGCGCCGCGTTGTGCATGCTGCTGGGCCTGTCCCTGGGATGTTCGCATCGCGGACCGGGACCCACGCCACCGCCGGTCCTCGACACGCCCTTCAAGAAGGCGCCGCGGCCCGTCATCGGGGCGATGCGCGTGCCGCTCGACGAGCTGCCGCAGATCGAGAACTTCAAGGTCATCGGCCACAACCCGCTGCCCAATCCGGGGGACACCCGGCCCCGGGGCCGCAACGGGCCCATTGGCATCTCCGGCAACTGTCTCTACGTCGGCAGCCGCGTCGGGCACCGTCCGGGGACGGGTCCGGCGTTCGGCACGCCCGAGCTGCCTCCGGAGATCCTCATCGTGGACATCAGCGACCCGAGCGAGCCCGAGGTGGTGGGGGCGCTGCCCACCATCCTCAACGCCACGTCCCGCGAGCTGCGCACCATCCCCGATCTGCACACCCTCATCGTCATGAACTTCCGGGACGCGGGGCCCGACAGCAGCGCGGTGAACAACTACCAGCTCTACGACATCAGCGACTGCCGGCACCCCGTCCTCACGCAGACCATTCCCCTGGGAATCGACCGGCCGCACGAGTTCTTCCTGTGGAGGGATCCACGAGCCCCGTGGCACTTCCTGCTCTTCTCCTCCATCCATCTCGGAGACGTGCGGGAGCCGTCGATCCGGGTCTTCGAGCTGAACCATCCTCCCCGGGGCCCCGTCAGCCCCGAGCCGGTGGCGACCTTCACGCTGACCCCGGCCGTGCCTCGCACCGAGCCCGTCGATCCATCGGCCTACCGGGACGACCACTTCATCTTCGACACGGAGAAGCCGGCCATCCAGCGCAACAACGTCCACTCCATGTCCGTCTCCAAGGATGGGTCGCGGACGTACGTGGCCAACATCCATGGGGGCTACTACATCCTCGACAGCTCGCGCCTGACGCAGGGGCTGCTGTGCAAGCCGCACACCGTCACCGTCGATGCGACGAGCAACACCGACCCTGAGCTCTGCCTGCGCAAGCTCGACCCCGACCCGAATGCCCGGGTGGACTTCACGCCTCCCAATGGGTGGACCGAGCACTCGGTGTACCCCGTTCCGGGCCGTCCCTACCTCATCGTCTCCGGCGAGCGGAACGGCACGAACACCTGTCCCTGGAGCTGGGGCACCATCCTGGACATCACCGTCGAGCGCTCCCCGCAGGTGGTGTCGCGTTACATGATGCCCGAGAACCTGGAGGGCAACTGCTTCGTCGGCGGGCCTGGAGATCCCGCGCTCCAGCGCGAGTTCTCTCCGCACCAGCAGCTCGTCTTCCCCAACCTGTTCTTCATCTCCTGGTACTCGGCGGGCCTGCGCGCCTGGGACATCTCCAACCCGGTGCTGCCACTCGAGGTCGGCGTCTTCGTGCCCAGGCCCGCCACCAACGTCGTCGAGCCGTTCCGCAACAGCCCGGACGTCTGGGTGTGGCCCCATCCCATCCTCTACAACGGGCTCATCTACATCACGGATGAGAACAGCGGCCTGTACGTCCTGCGCTACAAGGGCGCCCGGGCCGGGGAGCTGCCGAAGAAGGGGCTCTTCATCAGCAACACCAACTTCCTGAGCCCGTGACTCAGTCCGCGCTGAGGCCGAGCGCCTTGAGGCGGCGGTGGAGGTTGCCCCGGTCCACCTGCAAGAGGCGCGCGGCCGCGGCGATGCTGCCGCCCTCCTCGAGCGCGGCCTTGATGAGCGTGCGCTCGAAGTCGTCCACGTGCTCGCGGTAGCTCTTCTGTCCGAGCACCAGGCGCGAAGGGGCCGCCGCCGACGACACCGGCGCCGGGGACGCGGGGCCCGCGAGCGACTCGGGCGAGAGCGTGAGCGGACCGTCACCGCGCAGCAGGTTCTGGCGCTCGACGAAGTTGCGCAGCTCGCGCACGTTGCCGGGCCAGGGCCAGGCGCGCAGGGCCTCCTCGGCGCCGGGGGCGAGCACCAGCGGTACGTTCGGCCCGGCCAGCTCCGCCGCGAAGGCCCGGACGAGCGGGAGGATGTCCTCGGGCCGCTCGCGCAGGGGCGGCAGGGTGAGGGGCAGCACGTTGAGGCGGAAGTACAGGTCCTGCCGGAAGCGCCCCTCGCGCACCGCCTGCTCGAGATTCCGGTGCGTGGCGGCGAGGACGCGCACGTTCACGGGCACGGGCAGCCCGCCGCCCAGCCGCTCCACCTCCTTCGTCTCCAGCACGCGCAGCAGCTTGGCCTGCAGCTCCAGCGGCATGTCCCCGAGCTCGTCGAGGAACAGTGTGCCGCCGTGGGCCTGCTCGATGCGGCCGAGCCGGCGCGTGGTGGCGCCCGAGAAGGCCCCGCGCTCGTGGCCGAACAGCTCGCTCTCCAGCAGCGTGGAGGGGATGGCGGCGCAGTTGACGGCGACGAGCCGCCCCTTGCGCCCGGAGGCCAGGTGGAGCGCCCGGGCCACGCGCTCCTTGCCCGTGCCCGTCTCGCCGGTGATGAGGATGGCCGTGTCGCTCGGGCCGACGCGGGCGATGAGCTTGCGCAGCGACTCCATGGCCGCGCTGTCGCCCACGAGGTGGCCGGGGCGCGCGAGCTCCTCCCGCAGGCGCTGCTGCTCCTCGCGCAGCTCACTGAGGGCGAGCGCGTTGCGCAGCGCGGTGAGGAGCCGCTCGGGCGAGGGCGGCTTCTCCACGAAGTCGGTGGCGCCCAGCTTCAGGGCCTGCACGGCCTCGACGGGAGAGGCCTCGCCGGAGAGCACCACCACCGGCACGGGCAGGGGCCGGGGCAGCCGCGCGAGCAGCTCCAGGCCCGTCTCCCCGGGCATGCGCAAATCCAGCAGCATCAGCGCGGGCATCTGGCCGGGCGTGTCGAGCAGGCGCACGGCCTCGGCGGCGGAGCGGGCCTCCACGGGGGAGAAGCCCTCGTCGGACAGCAGGCCCCGCAGGCCCTTGAGGACGCCGGGGTCATCGTCCACCAGGAGGATGCGCGGGCCGGGCGCTCGCGGGCGCGCAGGGGCGAGAGGGGGATGCACGGGCTCAGCGTAACGCAAGGCGTGCTTCCCCGGCACTCGGGGGCCGCGCGGGCCGTCACGCGGCCTTGAGGGAGCCGCGCGCCAGCGCGAGGAAGACGTGCTCGTCTGCTTCAGTCAGCTTGCGAGGGAGGCGGGGGAGTAGGAGCGGTCCCGGCTCCTGTTGTTTCAGAGTGCCGAGTCCGAGTGGGGACTCCGAGGTGAGTCAATGGGGGTGTGGCAGTTCTTTCCCGTGCGGTGGATGGAGCCTCCGGGGTGGAGGTGGAGGACCGGGCGGATGGCCGGGGGGTGGGAGGCGTGTGGAGGCGCGGAGAGCTTCGGGAGCGGCGGGGAGGGAAAGCCCCTGGTGGGCCCGGAGGTGGAGCGCATCACGGGGCTGCCAGTGTCCTGCTTCATGGGAAGGACGAACGAGGAGCTTGGCATGCCTCCCCGAATCGTCCGAGGCTGGAACGAGCCACTGCGCCGCGCCTTCCAACGAGAGGAGGGGCAGATGTTCGAGTTCGAGTTCCCCGCTGTGCCCGGAGCCGAGCTGGAGGCCCCGCGCCTCTTCGTGTCCCGCCTGGTGCCCGAGCTCGACAAGGCGGGGAGGGGGCGCTCGGTGTGGGGCTTCACGCGGCACCTCGAGCGCTCGCGGCGCCGCTTCTGCTCCGGCCCGCTCTCCGAGGACCCGTCCCCTTCCGTGCCCTCCCCGCGCACCCCTCCCCCGCAGTCCTCGGGCCGGGGCGGTTCCGGTGGCCCGGGCGCGGGCGTGCTTTCCCGGAGCGAGTTGCTCGGGCGGATGAACCGGGCGCTGGCCTCGTGCGCCGCGCGGGAGGACATGTTCCGCTGCTTCGGCCGGCTGCTACTTCCGGTGATGGGGGACTGGTGTGACCTCGACGTGCTCCGCGACGGGGTGCTCCAGCGGGCCGCCGCCTTCCGCATGCCCCACGGGGAGCTCCATGGCCCCCGGGGCGGCCCGCCCTCGCTCCTGGCCCAGCGGGTGGCGCGCACGGCCGCTGCCGAGCTGCTCCAGGGCCCCGGTGAGCAGGTGAGCGCGGCCCTGTCCTCCGGAAATGGAGACCTCGCGCACGTCCGGGAGGCCGGGCCGCTGGACTGCATGGCGGTGCCCCTGCAACTGGGCGGGCAGCTCGTGGGCGTCCTCTCCTTCGCCACGCGCGCGCCGGAGCTGCGGCTGGACGAGGAGCGGCTGACGCTCGCCGAGGACCTGGCCGGGTGTGTCGCGCTCGCGCTCGAGACGGACCGGCTGCGCCATGAGCTGGAGCGCAACCGCAGCGCCGAGCGGCGCGTGGAGACGCTCGAGCGGGAGCTCCAGCGCCAGGCCGCCGATTTCCAGACGCTGCTGGACGTCATCCCCGTGGGCATCGGCATCGCCCATGACGCCGGGTGCCGGCACATCCGGCAGAACCCCTGGTTCGCGCGGCTGCACGGGCTGCCGATCGACTCCAACATCTCGCTCGGCGCGCCCGACGCGGAGCGCCAGCCCATCCGCTACCTCGATGCCAACGGCCGCGCGCTCCCGCCCGAGGAGTTGCCCATGCAGCTGGCGGCCTCGACGGGCCAGGAGGTGCTGGACGTGGAGCTGGAGCTGGAGGTGAACGGGCAGCGGCGCGGCACGCTCGTCATCTCCGCCGTGCCGCTCTTCGACGAGCACCACCAGCCCCGCGGCAGCATCGGCACCATCCTGGACGTCACCGCGCGCAAGCGGGCCATGGAGGCGCAGCGCTTCCTCGCCGAATCCAGCGCCGTGCTCTCCCAGTCCCTCGATCCCGAGCAGACCTCCCGCACGCTGGTCCGCCTGTGCGTGCCCTCGCTCGCCAACCTGGCGGGGTTCTGGGGCCACTGGCCCGATGGGTCCATCCGGCCGCTGTCCGTGGCCCATGCGGACGAGGCCGCCCAGGCGATTGCCCACGAGCTGGCCCAGCACTTCTCCGTGCCCGAGGGGCATCCCATCCGCGAGGCCATGGCGACGGGGCGGTCCTGGCTCCTCGCGGATCTGGAGAACCTCTTCTCCTGGTTCGAGCCCCAGAGCGAGCTGGAGCGGGCGCTGCGGGAGCGGCTCGGCATCCGCTCGGTGATGATCATCCCGCTGTCCACCGCGCACGGCGTGGCCGGAGTGCTGACGCTCGCCTCGTCGGAGCGGACGTACACCGAGGACGACTTCACCTTCGCCAAGGAGTACGCCGCCCACGCCACGTACGCCATCGACAACGCGCGGCTCTACCGCGAGGCCCGCGAGGCCATCTCCCTGCGCGAGGAGTTCCTCGGCATCGCCGGCCACGAGCTGCGCACGCCCCTCACCGCCCTGCAGCTCGGACTGCAGAGCCTCGCCCGGCAGAGCGCCACGGCCACGAAGGCCTCGGACCTGTGGAAGTGGATTGCCTCCTGTCAGCGGCAGGGCACGCGGTTGGGCAAGCTGGTGGGGGACCTGCTCGACGTGAGCCGGATTACTTCCGGGCGCCTGCCGATGGAGCCCGAGGAGATGGACCTGTCGGCGCTCGTGGAGGAGGTGGCGGCGCGCATGGGGCCGGAGCTGGAGAAGGCGGGCTGCGCGCTGGTGCTGAAGCTGGAGTCGCCGCTGGCCGGGCAGTGGGACCGCTCGCGCCTGGACCAGGTGGTGACGAACCTCCTCTCCAACGCGATGAAGTACGGACAGGGCCATCCCATCGAGGTCACCGCCGAGGCCATTGCCGGGGGCGTGCGCCTGCGCGTGCGCGACGAGGGCATCGGCATCTCCGCGGAGGACCAGGCGCGCATCTTCGAGCGCTTCGAGCGCGCCGTGCCGGACCGGCACTATGGCGGGCTGGGGCTGGGGCTGTGGATTTCCAAGCAGATCGTCACCTGTCTCGGGGGCCACATCCACGTGGAGAGCGAGCAGGGCCACGGCTCGAGCTTCACGGTCGAGCTTCCCCGGAAGGTGGAGGGCTGAGGGGCAGCTCCACGCGGGCGAGCGTGCCACCACCGGGCGCGGGCTCCAGGCGCAGGGTGCCGCCGTGCTCGTGGGTGATTTTCTGCGCGATGGGCAGCCCCAGGCCGCTGCCCTCGGGTTTGGTGCTGAAGAGGCCCCGGGTGAGGGCGGGGCCCTCGAGCACCCCGGCGATGCCGCTGCCGCCGTCCCGGACGGTGACGCGCACGGAGGCGGGGAGCGCCTCGACGGACAGGCGCACGGGCGCGGCGCCGGGCGCGGAGGCCTCGGTGGCGTTCTTCACGAGGTTGCCGAAGAGGCGGCGCAGGCCGTCCGGGTCCGCGCGCAGCGTGGGCTCGGGGCCGGGCTCCAGCTCCACGGCGACGGGCGAGGTGCCCGCGTAGAGGGCGCACACCTCGGCGAGCAGGGGACGCAGGGTGACGGGCTGGAAGCGCGGCGCGGGGAGGCGGGCGAAGTCGGAGAAGCTCCGCGTCATCCGCGTGAGCAGCTCCAGCTCCTCCTGCAGCAGGGCGACGGCCTCCGCGAGGCGGGTGGCGTCCGGGGGCGCGTCGGGGCGCGAGAGGCGCGCCAGCGCGAGCTTCATCGCGGTGAGGGGATTGCGCAGCTCATGGGCGAGCGCGCGGGCCACGTCCTGCCACGCCGCTATCTGCTCGGCGGCCTTGAGGCGCTCGCGTCCGGCGGCGAGCTCGCGGCCCATGCGGTTGAACTGGACGAGGAGGAATTGCAGCTCGTCGCGGGGCGGCTCGGGGGCGGGGAGCTGCACGGAGAGGTCTCCGCGCGCGTAGGCCCACATGCCGCGGGTGAGGGTGGAGACGGGGCGGGTGAGGGCGCGGCCGAGCAGCACGGCGGCGGCGGTGAGCACGGCGGCCGAGACGAGCAGCAGGGCCGCGATGAGCCTGGGGGTGCGGCGGGCGAGCGCGCGGCGGGCGAGCTCCGCCTGGGCGAGGTTGAGGCGGGCCTCGTCGAGCGCGGCCTGGGAGTGGCCCTCGCGGGCGAGCCCGGCGGAGACGTCGTCGAGCACCTGCTCCACGGGGGCCAGGGAGACGGAGAGCAGCTCCTGGAGCGCCTGCCGGGCGAGCACGCCGAGCAGCACGAGCGGCACCAGTCCCGTGACGAGCATCACGGCGAGGAGCCGGCGGCGGAAGCGGGCGGGAGGCGGCGGCAGGTCGGAAGGCATCGGCGGGGCGATGTTGGGGCCTGGCGGGGCCGCCTTCCAGCTTTGGGCCTGGGCTCAGGCGGAGCGGGCCGTGCCTCCGGCGTCCAGCCGCCCCGTCAGCCCGTACTGGCTCCGGAGGCGCTCGGCGTGGGGGCGCAGCCCCTGGTCCTCCAGGTGGGCGATGGACCAGGCCGCCGCGTCCAGCTCCCAGGAGGCGATGAAGTACGGCACGGGCAGCGGCTTGAGGTGCATGACGGTGCTCACCGCCAGCCGCATCGCGGGCGAGTTGATGACGAGCGCCATCCCGAGCAGCACCTCGCGCATGAGGGCCTCGTTCTCCTGTATCCAGAGGACGTAACGCTGCCGCTGCTCGGCCGTGGGGATGCCTCCCTGGCTGAGGTCGATGAGGCTGAGGTGCCGCTCCCGGCGCCGCAGGCGGGCCGTCATCCCCTCCATGACCTGCTCGTGCTGACGCAGCGTGGCGCTGCCCACGAATTTCACCACCTGGAGGGGCCAACGCGAGTCGTCGATGCTGACGTAGGAGTCAGGGAGCATGGCACTCCAGGAGGTGCGAGGAGGTTGGGGGGCGCGCGGTGGGCCCCTCTGTTTGCTCTCGCGGAGAGGGCGGGAAAAGGTGCAACCCGCGTCCATGTTCAGCACGGGTCAAACGCGGGGCGGGAAGGGGCTGCCCCGGGAGGGTGAAGCGCCATCCATTGGACGTTCCGGGCTGATACCCTCCGGGGTGATGTCTCGTCTTCTCGCTCCCTCCCAGGCTTGGCTCTTCGGCCGGGGCGTGGACCTCGCCGTGTTCGCCGGCAGTGCGCTCGTGTCGGTGGGGCTCATGCTCGCCGCGCCCGCGCTGGGCCTCGCGGGGGAAACCCCCCTGTGGGCCTGGGTGCTGCTCGTCGTCTGCGTCGACGTGGCCCACGTCTGGTCCACGCTCTTCCGCACCTACCTCGACGGGGACGAGCCGCGGCGCCGGCCCGGCCTCTACATCGGCGCTCCGCTCGCGGCGTACGTGCTCGGGGTGCTCGCCTACCTCGTGTCTCCGGGCGCCTTCTGGCGGCTCTTCGCGTACAGCGCGCTCTTCCACTTCGTCCGCCAGCAGTACGGTTGGGTGTCCCTCTACGGCCGCAAGGCCCGGGCCTCGGACACCGAGCGGCGCCTGGATGCCGCCGCCGTCTACGCGGCCACGCTCGGCCCCGTGGTGTGGTGGCACGCGAACCTGCCCCGCGGCTTCTGGTGGTTCGTGGAGAACGACTTCCTCCCGGGGCTGCCCGGGTGGGTGGGCACCGGGGCGCTCGTCCTCCAGGGGCTCGTGCTCACCGCGTGGGTGGGCTTCCAGGTGTCGCGCGCCGTGCGCGGCGAGGGCCTCCAGGCGGGCAAGGTGCTGCTGGTGCTCGCCACCTGGGGGACGTGGTGTGGCGGCATCGTGCTGGCGCGCGACGACTTCGCCTTCACGGTGACGAATGTCGTCCTGCACGGGGTGCCCTATTTCGCGCTCCTATGGCGCTACACGCGCGGCCGCTTCGCCGAGGGCGGTTATGGCTGGCTGCGGCCCCTGGTGCGCGTGGGCCTGCCCGCCTTCGTGTTGGTGCTCGTGGCGCTCGCCTTCGGGGAGGAGGCGCTCTGGGACTGGCTGGTGTGGCACGAGCGGCCGTCCCTCTTCGGCGAGGGGGTGCCGGCGCTGCCCCCGGACGTGCTGGCGCTCGTGGTGCCGTTGCTCGCGCTGCCGCAGGCCACGCACTACCTGCTGGATGCGTTCATCTGGAAACCGGGCCGCGAGCCGGCGCTCCTCACCCGTCTCGGGTGGACACACGGTGGGCGGGCAGGCTCGCCAGAAGGTTCTCCAGGTGGCATGGCCGCGGCTTCCACAGTGGTCATTCCCGGAGTGAGGGAGTAACGCTCTGGGCCGTATGTCCAGACTCCTGCTCGTTTCCAATCGTCTCCCCGTCACCGTCAAGGCCGACAAGGAGGGCGTCTCCGTGGTCCGCAGCGCCGGAGGGCTCGCCACCGGGCTGAGGGGTCCGCACGAGCGCTCGGGAGGTGTCTGGATTGGCTGGCCCGGGGACGTGTCGCGCCTCACGCAGGCGCAGCGCGCGTCGGTGGAGGCCCAGCTCGCCGAGCTGCGCTGCGTGCCCATCCACCTGAGCGCCAGCGAGGTCGCCCGCTACTACGAGGGCTACTCCAACCGCGTCCTCTGGCCGCTGTGCCACTACCTCATCGAGCGCATCCCCCGGCAGGACCGGGACTGGGAGATGTACCGCAAGGTGAATGAGCGCTTCGCCGACCTGGTGGCGAGCCACTACCAGCCCGGGGACACCATCTGGGTGCACGACTACCAGCTGATGCTGGTGCCGGCCTTCCTGCGCGCGCGGCTGCCCCAGGCGCGCATCGGCTTCTTCCTCCACATTCCCTTCCCGTCGAGCGAAATCTTCCGCACCCTGCCGCACCGCGCCGAGCTGGTGCGCGGGCTGCTGGGCGCGGACCTCATCGGCTTCCACACGCTCACGTACGTGCGCCACTTCGCCAGCGCCCTCATGCGGCTGCTCGGGCTGGAGACGGTGGTGGACAGCGTGGCCTATGCCGGGCGCGAGGTGCGGCTGGGCGCCTTCCCCATGGGCATCGACGCGCAGGCCTTCGAGAGCCTGGCGATGGACGCCGCGGTGCTCGAGGACGTGCGCGTGCACCGCGAGCGCAGCACGGGCCAGCGGCTGGTGCTGGGCGTGGACCGGCTGGACTACACCAAGGGGATTCCCCAGCGGCTGTCGGCGGTGCAGCGGCTGCTGGAGCGCGAGCCCTCGTGGCGCGGCCGGTTGCGCTTCGTCCAGGTGGCCGTCCCCAGCCGCACCGCGGTGGCGGACTACGCCGACTACCGGGACAAGGTGGACGAGCTGGTGGGCCGCATCAACGGCCTCTATGGCGGCGTGCACAACGTCCCCGTGCACTACCTCTACCGCTCCTTCAACGAGAAGCAGCTGGCGGCCCTCTACCGCGCCGCGGACGTGATGTTCGTCACCCCCGTGCGCGACGGCATGAACCTGGTGGCCAAGGAGTTCTGCGCCGCGCGCCCGGATGAGGACGGGGTGCTGGTGCTCAGCGAATTCGCCGGCGCCGCGGACGAATTGGGGGATGCCTTGCTGGTGAACCCCTACGACGTGGAGGGCATGGCGGACGCGCTGGAGGTGGCGCTGGAGATGCCGGAGGGGGAGCGGCGCACGCGCATGCGCACCCTGCGGGCGCGGGTGAAGGAGTACGACGTGCACTGGTGGGTGCGCTCCTTCCTGGACGCGCTCCAGGCCCTGCCCACCCCGCCGCCGCACGTGGAGCCGGCGGGCTCGGAGGCGGCGATTGCCCGCATGCGCGAGGCCGGGCACCTGCTGCTCCTCATCGACTACGACGGCACGCTCGTGCCCTTCACCGCCAGGCCGGAGCTGGCCACGCCCGACGCGGAGCTGCTGGATTTGCTCCAGCGGCTCGCCACCCGGCCCAACACCCGGGTGCACATCGTCAGCGGGCGCACCAAGGAGACGCTGGAGGCGTGGCTGGGGAGTCTCCCCGTGGGCCTGCACGCCGAGCACGGCCTCTACTCCCGCCCCGCGCCCGGCGAGCCCTGGACGTCCCTGGAGGGCGTGCCCACCGACTGGAAGAACCTGGTGCGCCCGGTGCTGGAGGCCTTCGCCGCGCGCGTGCCCGGGGCCTTCGTGGAGGAGAAGTCGGCCTCGCTCGCCTGGCACTACCGGCAGGTGGACCGCGTCTTCGGCGCCCGGCAGGCCCGCGAGCTGCGCCTGCACCTGGGCGAGGTGTTCGCCCACGGCCCGCTGGAGGTGCTGCCCGGCGACAAGGTGGTGGAGGTGCGCGCGCGCGGGGTGAACAAGGGCCGCGTGGTGGGGCGCGTCACCGAGGGCATGGCGCCCGGCACGCGCGTGGTGGCCATTGGCGATGACCGCACGGACGAGGACCTCTTCGCCGCGCTCCCCGAGGGCAGCCTCGACATCCACGCGGGCGGCAGGAACTCGCGCGCCCGCTACCGGGTGGCGGGCCCCACCGAGGTGCGCAAGCTGCTCGCCGCGCTCCTGGTGGGTTGACCGGGGGCGTTGCTCGCTTCAGGCCGCCTGGCCTGGAAACGCGGCGTCCTCGGCGACGGGCAGGGTGATGCGGAAGGTGGAGCCCCGGCCCGGCTGGCTCTCCACGGTGAGCTCTCCGGAGAGCGCCTCGATGATGTTGCGGCACACCGGCAGTCCCAGCCCGGTGCCCACGCCCACGGGCTTGGTGGTGAAGAAGGGCTCGAAGATGCGCTCGAGGTTCTCCGAGGGAATGCCGCAGCCGGTGTCGCGCACCTCCAGGGTGACGCGGCTGGGGCCGCTCTGCCGCGCCAGCACGCGGATTTCATTCTGCTCCACCTGGCCCGGCTCGATGGCGTGCGCCGCGTTGATGAGCAGGTTGAGGAGCACCTGGCCCAGGCGCGCCCCGTTGCCGCGCACCGGGGGCACGTCCTCGCAGTCCGCGACGAAGCGGGCGCGCGGCTGGATTTCATGGGCCGCCATCTTCGCGGCGCTGCGCACCACCGCGAGCAGCTCCACCGGGCCATAGGTGGCATCGTCCTGGCGCGAGAGCACCTTGAGATCCTGGGCGATGAGCCGCACGCGCTCGGCGCCCTCGTACGCCTCGATGACGGCCGACAGCAGCTCCTCGCGCTCCGTCGAGGAGGGGCTCCCCTCGGTCCGGTCCAGCTCCTCCTGCACGTAGCGCAGGTTGCTCAGGATGTAGGCCAGCGGGTTGTTGATTTCATGGCCCACGCCCGCCGCGAGCCGTCCCAGCGTGGCGAGCCGGTCCGAGACGAGCAGCTGATCCTGCGCCTGCCGCAGCTGCTGGAGGCTGTCCTCCAGCCGGGCGTTGGTGGAGGCCAGCTCGGCGGTGCGCACGTGCACCGTGTCCTCCAGCCGGGCGTTGTAGCGCTGCCGCTCGTGCATCAGCTCGCGCAGCTGGGCGCTCATCCGGTTGAAGGCCTGCGCCAGCGTGCCCAGCTCGTCCCCGCCCTTCACGGGCAGCTCCTTCTCGAAGTCCCCCCGGCCGATTCGCTCCGCGCCCTCGAGCAGCTCGCGCAGGGAGCGCTGCATGGGGTCCAGGATGGCCAGGGCGATGCCCAGCATCAGCAGCAGCCCCAGGGAGGGGACGAGCTTCGCCAGCCGGCTGCCCAGCCGCGAGCGCTCGTCCCACGCCCGGCGCAGCGCCTCCATCTCGGCGCGCTCCGTGGTGATGGCGGCCTCGAGTTGCTCGCCCACCTGCTCCTCGAAGTCCTGGAAGAGCTCCCACCAGGCATCGGGGGTCACCTCCGCCCCGTCCTCCATGGAGCGCGCGAGCTGCTCGGCCCGTCTCACCCAGCGGTGCTGGGCCGCGTGGAGCCGGGCGATGCGCTCGTGGTCCTGCTCCTGCTGGGCCAGGTCGTTCGTCGCCGTCGGGAGCAGGGACTCCTGGTGTGCGAGCTCCTCGAGCCGCGCGAAGTCCCGGTCCATGCGCGCGTCCTGCTCGCGCAGCAGGCGCGTGATGGTGGCCCCGTCCCGCCGCGAGTGCCGCAGGGCCTCCACGAAGGGCCAGGGGCTGTTGTGCATCTGGCCGTAGAGGTCGATCTGATCCTGGATGAGGAGCAGGTGATGGCGGGAGCCCAAGCCGCGCCGGGTGCCGTTGAACAGCTCCACACCCATGCCGAAGACGAGCCCGATGGCCACTGCCACGAACAGCCAGACCTTCGAGCGCATCGTCATCACGGCTTCTCTCTCCACGGCCCTTGGGACCCTCGCGTCCTGGCGGCCCCGGCGTCCGGTGGGGGGGAAGCCTCCCGCTCACCGGCCGCCGGCGTAACCCGGTTTCAACTAGGGTATTCCATGAAACCAGGAAAAAGCCAAAACCGGGCGGGCTCAGCGTTCCGCGGTGGGCGAAGCGGAAGCGCGCAGGGTGACCTTGCGCCCGAAGCCCTGGTCCACCCGGCCGAGGAAGGCGCGGAAGGCGGCGTAGTCGTCGGCCTTCACGCGGGCGGCGGAGATGGACACCTCGCCGTCACAAATCAGCTGGTTGCCCTCCTGGCGGTAGGACAAGCGCACGCTGCCGAAGGGCGTCTGCTCCTGCTGGTTGGGCGGGAGCTCGGCGACGGTGTAGCCGCGCGGCAGGGTGTAGCGGAAGGTGAAGGTGTTCATCCACGGGCCGCTCATCACCAGGTCGAAACGGCGCTCGGCGAGCGAGGCGTAGGACTGGGTATAGGCGCGGCCGGTGCCGAAGGGGAGGAAGCGCAGCTGGGCGGTGGAGGCCTCGGCGAAGCGGGGGATGGACATGCGGAAGTCCACCTGCACGTCGTCGTCCAGGCGCGTGGTGTCGTTGAGCTTCACCTCGTTGACGGTGAGGCCGGGGAAGCTCTGGGCCCAGGCGCGCTCGAAGGTGGACTTGCGCGAGGCCACGGCGCGGTAGGCGCGGCGGTACTCGGGGGCCATCTGCCCGCCCACGGTGGAGGCGCCCGTCACGTCGGCGCCGCCATCGGGGCGCAGCGCCATGTCCATGGTGAGGCGGGTGGCGTTGTCCTGGGGCGTGGCCTCGGGGGTGGTGAGGAAGGTGGCCTTGCCGCCGGGCTCCACCACCAGCACGTTGGCCACGCGGTCCGCGCTGGGCAGCTCGCGCGCGCCGTGGAACTCGGCGGTGCCGTCCAGGTACAGGTCGAACTGGGGCACGTAGACGATGGCGTGGTTGAAGGCCGCGAGGCTCGCCGGCTCCGCGTCGATGGTGCCCAGGTTGCGCATGCGCAGCAGCACCAGGCGGCTGTCCACGCCGGCCACCTTGAGCATGGCGTGGATGAGGCTGGCCTTGTCCTTACAGTCGCCGAAGCGGCGCGCGAGGATCCGGTCCACCCGGTAGGGCTTGTAGCCGTGGATGCCGAACTCGAGCGCCACGTAGCGCGTGTTCGTCACCACGAAGTTGTAGATGGTGCGCACCACGGCCTTCTGGTCCTTGCGGTCCACGCCCGTGAGGACGGTGTCCACGGTGCGGCGCAGCTCCTCGTCGGGCGTGAGCTGATCTCGCACGAGGCCCCACCAGTAGCGGCCCACCTCGTCCCAGGTGCGGTAGGTGGAGACGTGGAGGTTGGCGGCCACCTCGGCCCAGCCGGGCATGCCGGGCTCGGGCACCACCTTGGCGACATGCTTCGCGCTCCAGCGGTAGAGGACGCGGCCGTCGGCCAGCTCCTCGTGGGCGGCGGCCACGCCGGGCAGCTTCTTCTCGTTCCAGTAGAGGGGCCGCTCCTTGGGCATGTCCACGAGGAACTGGTAGTGCACCTTGGGGTAGACGCCCTGCACGCTCTCCACGTCGCCCCAGTAGTCGGACAGCAGGTTGTCCTGGGCGGTGTCGTCCACGCGGTACTGCAGCTCCAGCACGTCCCCGGCGGCGAGGTTGGGGAAGGAGAGCATCTTGGCGCGGGCGTCGTAGTACATGCCCGTCCAGGGCTCGTTGATGTTGCGGTCGCTCTCGCCGTAGCTGTCCACCACGGAGCCATCCTCCTTGGTGATGCGGGCGCGCAGAATCCGCACCTCCTGGCGGTCGGGCGAGTAGGTGATGGGGTAGGAGCGGAAGGCGTCCACCCCGCGGGCGTTGAGCACCTTCACGGCGAACTGGTGGAGCCGGCCGGACAGGCCGCTCTTCTGCACGCGCACGTAGGTGGTGTCCACCAGGTACACGGCGTCCTCGGTGATGTAGCCGTCGGCCTCCTTCACCAGGCCCTTGAAGTCGGTGAGGTACTGGGTGCCGGTGCTGGCGGACTCACCCTTGAGGGTGCGCACGGCCTCCTTGAGGGAGGGGTTCTGCGGGCGCAGCGCCAGCGAGCGCTCGAAGGAAGCCAGGGCCTCCTCGCGGCGGCCGGCGGACAGCAGGGCACGGCCCTCGCGCTCGTACACCTCGGGCTCGTCCGGGGAGAGGGCGCGGGCCTCGGCGAAGAGGGCGGTGGCGGCGTCGGGCTGGCCATTGGCGGCGCGCAGCTCGGCGAGCTTCACGCGGGTGGCGTTGTCGAAGGGGTCCAGGGCGAGCACCTGCGTGTACTCGCGCGCGGCGGCCTCCACCTGGCCCAGGTCGGCCAGCAGCATGGCGAGCAGGTTGCGGCTGGAGCGGTCGTCATGGCGTAGCGCGAGGGCCACGCGCAGCCGGGCCACGGCGTCCTGCGGGCGGTCCAGGGCGCGGGCGGAGCTGGCGGCGGCGCGCACCACGCGGGGGATGCGCGGCAGCTTCTCGAGCGCCTCCTCCACCATCATGTGCGCGCGGGCGGACTCACCGAGTGCCTCGTGGGCGCGGGCGAGCGAGAGGCGGGCGGCGGCCGAGTCCGGGGCCAGCTCCACCATGGGGGTGAGCAGCTCGATGGCGCGCTCGGGGTGGCCGCGCTCCAGCTCGAAGTCGGCGAGTGCCACGCGGGCCGGGAGCGAGGTGGTGTCGGCGCGCAGGGCGGCCTCGAGGAAGCGGCGGCGCAGGTTGAGGTCATCGCGGTGGGACTCGGCGGCCAGCAGCTGCAGGCCCACGTCCTGCGGGGCGGCGGTGGCGGCGCGGTCGGCCTCGACGGTGGCGGTGTGCTCGCGCTCGTCGAAGGCGCGCAAGAAGTCGAGCACGGTGGCGTACTCGCCGCGCAGTTGCGCGTCCGCGGGGGCCTTGGCCACCAGGTCCTTCAGGGCCGAGGTGACGGTGGGCAGCGGCTGGGGCGCGGCGGAGGCGCCCTTGGCGAGCGCGGGAGGCGCGGAGGGCAGGGTGACGCGGAGGCGGGCGGGCGGGTCGCGGCGCAGGTAGAAGCCGAGCGGGCCGGACTCCTGGCACACCTTGAGGAGGACGCGGTTGAGGCCCTTGCGCAGGCGCACGGAGACACGCGACTGGTCGGGGCGGGGCGCGTTGTAGTGGTCGCTGGTGGCGACCTTCTCGCCGTTCACCCAGAGGCGGAAGGCGCCCGAGGTGCCCACGCCGAGCGCCACGCGCGTCTCGGCCGGGGCCTCCAGCCAGGTGAGGGCATAGGCCACGGACTCGCGGTTGGGACGCACCGCGCTGGCCAGGTCGACATAGCCCTCGGTGGGGGCGAAGGCGAGCCGGCGCCAGGACACCTCATGGCCCTTGGCGCCCGCGTACTTCGCCGAGAGGTCCAGCGCGGCCGCCTCGGGGCCGAAGTCCTTGTCGCAGCCGGACTTGCCCTCGTTGTCGAAGCCGCCGACGACGTAGTAGTCGCCGATGAAACCGAGGGCGTCCTGCAGCTCGGCCGAGCGCTGCATGCGGCCGCGCGAGCGCTCCAGGTCCATCAGCAGCAGGTGCGCGGTGGCGCGCGAGCCCGGGTCGCTGTTGCGGCGGGAGATGACCTCGCCATAGGTCTTCACCAGGGGGGTGAGGTCCTCGAGGTCCTGCTCGAGCGCGTGCAGGCGGATGAGCTGAGCGGAGCCGCGAGGGGTGGGGGCGAGCTCGAGGGCCTTCTCGGCCTGCTCACGGGCGGCGGTGGCGCTGGTCTCGGAAGCGGCCTGGGAGAGCAGCGGGCAGGCGAGCGCGAGCAGGGCGACGAGCCAGGTGGTGCGTGAGAGCGGGGCGAGCCGTGGGGTACGGGACATCCGTGTTCCTCGTCCGTCGAAAAAGGGGGCCGGGGGTGAGTGTCGGCGCGGGTGAACAGCCGAGCTTCGGAGAGCCTTCCCCTGCATGCGACGTCGTGGGCGGACAAGCAACTGAAAACTCGGCGACAGGGCGGGCGGGGAGTCGTATCGGCGAGCAGGCAACGGAAGGGGAACGGGTCCGGTTCGGCCCCCGATGAAGTCTTGGACCCGGCCTGCATTCCGAGGGCCCTGGAGCCTGGACGCCCGGGCGGGGCATGCTTGGAGCCGCCATGACCGACCCGAGCCCTGCTGTTTCGGAGAAGCTGTCCCGCTACCTGGACACCGAGGGACGGCTGAAGGGCTGGCCTTCCCGGCGCAAGGACCAGCTCGAGGCCCTGCGCTACCTGATGACCCGCCTCCCGGATGGCGTGGAGTGGAGCGAGCGGGAGCTCAACGAGTTGCTGAAGGGCCTGCACACCTTCGGGGACTGGGCGCTGCTGCGGCGCGATCTGTACGACACGGGGTTGCTCGACCGCTCGCTCGATGGCCGGCGGTACTGGAAGGTGCCGCCCGTCGTGGGAGACAGGCACGGCGCGTAACGCCTGGCCGTCGGCTTGCGCGCTGGGCGGCTCCGCGGGCTCCGCGCGTGCTGCAACGGCTCGCGCGTCCGCCTGGACGTTCGAGCGGACACGCGCCCTGGAGCGGATTTCCTCCTCGCGGCCTCGAGCGGGCTTCACTGGTAGACGTCTACCAGTGAGGTAGGCAAAACAACCACACCACTGGTAGACGTCTACCAGTGAGACGCGCCGGAGCCCGCGTTTTGAAATGGGCGGCACGGCTGCGTTGACCTGAACGCGCGGCCTCCCTGTAGGTTCGATCGAGTTCTTCGAGGATGGCGTCAACGCCATGAGGCGTCGCATGTCGCGCGTGTGGGCCGTGCTGCTCTGCATGTTTTTCGTGGGGTGTAGCGGCGCTGCCCGAAGCGTTCGTCATGCCACGGGCCAGCAGGAGCGCTGTGTCTATGTCCCGCGCGGCTACGTTGCATCGGGGGCGCGGAGTGAAGCGTTTCATGCGCCGCGCGCTGGAGTGGAAGTCGTGCCCGTGGCGGCAACGTGGGGGGCGGCTTCGCCAGCAGTGCCGCTGACTCCACCCACGTCACCTCCGTTGGAGGGGCTGTCTGGCGAGGGTCTGGGGGATGGTATTCCCCGCGGCGTGCTCCGACTGGTGCCGGAAGGTGGCACGGCTGCGGGAGAAGCAGGGGCGGTTGGCGCGGCGGGAGAGCTCGTCGTCAACGGAGGCTGGGTTGTCGCGGCGGCCGGGAGCGTGCTCCTGTTCTGCTTCACCGTCGAGGCGGCCGTTGATGGGGCGGAGACCCCGATTGACGTCGCGGACGAGTTCTACGGCACGCACTTCGGCGATGTGTCCGGGTGGGTCCAGGGTCAATACCCCTCCCATGCGCCCAACGGTGCGGGAACAAGGGCTTCCCAGGCCCAAACGGGACCGGGGTCCGCCCCGCTCGCTCCTCCCGGCGCATCGCCAAGAGCAGAACCCGACAAGGACAACAAGAAAAGGCGGGGGCGCATCTATGTGACCTACACGAAGTTCAACCAAAACACCTACCGCTACTACTCGGGGCGAACCAGCATGGTCGTCGATCTCACCAAGCCCCTCGACTTTCAGGCGTATCTGGCCGTTGCTTTCCGAGATATGAGCCATCACGTTGACGAGAATGACGAGCCGAAGGGTGCTGTGTTCGAGGATGCGAATGTTGATGAGTTCGATGTTGGGGCCGCCATTGACTATGGCGAAAGATATGACGACGCCGCGTATTGGCGGATCCGCGGAAGAGAGCAGCAGTTGATTGACTTCCATGGGGGTGCCCAGTCCGACACCGGGAAGCCCTATCGGAGCGAGAATGTCGTGCGCGGTGTGGCGAAAGATAATCCGTGGGGCAGGCGGTTTCACGGAGCAGCCACGGAGCGCTGGGGTCAACTTCATCCTTACACGGGATATTAGGAAATGGCGAAAACAATCATGCCTAGGCCGGGGTCCTTTCTAAGAATTCCCCTTGCTGACGGTTCCTTTGGCTATGGGAGGGCACTCGAGCCACCAATCAATGCCTTCTACGACTACGGGACCGAAAGCCCTGACTCAAACCTTGACCGGATCGCCTCCAAGCCAATCCTCTTCAAGATTGCTGTCCGCCATTTGGAGCCGAGTTCGTGGGAGATCATCGGATGGAGAGAGATAGAGGAGTCTTTGGCTCAACCGATTGTCCAATTCAGGCAGGACGTGGGGGACTTCCGCCGCTGCACGATCTTCGACAACGTCGGCAATTCGAGAAGTGCCGAGCCCCAGGAGTGTGTCGGGCTCGAGCGAATGACTGTTTGGGAACAGCACGCTGTCGAGGCACGCCTGCTCGACACCTTCATGGGGCGGCCCAATGCCACAGTGGAGCGCCTGAAGGTACGCCTGCAATAATTAGGAAATGAAGTCGGATCTGGATCGGATCGCATCCAAGCCAATCCTCTTCAAGATTGCTGTCCGCCATTTGGTGCCGGGGTCGTGGGAAGTCATTGGACGGAGAACGCTCGAGGAGTCCCTGACTCAGCCGATTGTCTATTTCAGGCAGGACGTGGGAGACTTCCGTCGCTGCGAGATCTGCGACACCGCCGACAACTCGAGAAGTGCCGACCCCGAGGAGTGTGTCGGGCTCGAGCCAATGGCTGTTTGGGACGAGCATCATGTCGAGGAACGCCTGCTCGACACCTTCATGGGGCGGCCCAGTGGCATCGTGGAGCGGATGAAGGTACGTCTGCAATAGGCAGCCGAGAATCAGGTCCACTCCCGCGCTGAGGTCCGGCCCTGGGCAGACGAGGGACGTGGTCTCATAGAGAAAAGGCGCGGGCGAGGGTGAGGATCTCGACGCGGGGAGCTCCGGCCTCGCGCAGCGCGGTGGCGGCGGCGCGGACGGTGGCGCCGGTGGTGAGCACATCGTCTACGAGGAGCACCTCCCGGCCGGCGACGGACGGCGAGGCGGTGAAGGCCCCGGCGACGTTGTGGGCGCGCTCGGCTTCGGAGAGGCCCACCTGCCGCCGGGTTTCGCGGGCACGGGTGAGGAGGCCCACGGGGGCTTCGCGGCCGGTGGCGCGGGCCAGTGCACCCGCGAGCAACTGGGCCTGGTCATACCTGCGTTCCCGGAAGCGCTTGTCGTGGAGCGGCAGGGCGACGAGCAGCGCGGGGGCCTGGGCGAGGAACTGCTGGCACTCGGAGGCGAGCAGCTCGGCGAGGGCGGGGGCGAGCTCCGGGTGGTCCTCGTACTTGAAGCGGTGAATGGCGCGGGCGACGGGGCCCTCGTGGGCGAAGGGAGCCCAGGCGCGCGTGAAGGGCGGAGGCGAGGCGCGGCAGCGCGGGCAGGTGTCGCCGGGGAAGGTCCCGGGCTCGGCGCAGGTGTGGCAGCGCGAGGTGGGGAGCCGCTCCAGGGCGAGGTCGCACGTCTCGCAGAAGGGCGCGCGCACGGGCATCACCTTCGCGCAGGCGATGCACGCGGGCGGATAGAGCAGCTCGAGTAACTCCTGGAGCACGGTTGGGTTTTCCCCCCTCGGATGAACGGTCGCGGCGACGATGCCACAGGCTCGCCGGGGACGACACCTCGCATCCGTGCTTCAACCCACCTTCGACAACCGCTTCCTGCGTGGTGGCCGCTCCGCCTTGGTGATCTCTCGGTCAATCATCCGTTCGATCCGTGAATGGGCCGATGAGGGAAGGAAGGAAGGATACGTCCTGGGGAATCCGAGGTCCTGGTCCCCACACCACGTCATCTCGTGGCCCTTTTCGCGCAGAAGCTCACCCGCGGCGCGCATCGCGAGTTGAAGGGCCTGGAGCGAGTCGACGCCCCACACCTTGAAGCTCAGCGCTTTCTCCCATCCGGACACATCGAAAGTGCACCAATGGTTCCCGGTCTTCGGATCACGTCGAGGCTTCCTGAATCGCACGCGAACGGCCCGGGGCCGTCCGCCGAGTTCGAACATCCTCTCAGCGACGATGGGACCGGAGGCCTTCTTGCTGCGCTCGAGCCTATCCGCGAAGGACTCGCTGGCCATGTCGTCCAGACCTAGAAGAAGTTGTTGCAGAATCCCTTACGCCGCTGCTCGCTCTCCAAACCAACCTCGAAGCATCGCTTTCGGATGCTGACGTCCTCGAGATCCAAGCAGAAGTTTCTCCACACCACGCCACCAGCGGCTGCTGAGTCCAGGCAGCGGCTCTTGTTCACCGGTCGGCTGCATGACCCGGAGGGCCCCGCCAGGGCGTGAGAGTTACCGGAAGTCACGAGCAGCGATTCCGCATCCACGGTCTGTGGGCGCGGTGGTAGCCACGCCGGGTGAATGTTCCCGACCGGGTGACACGCTACGAACGACAGGCACATCAGCATCTGGAGCATCGCGACTCCGGGGCTTCAGCGTTTTCTGGGCGGTGATGGTACCCGCTCATATGCACCGCATCCCCAGGGAAAGAGCGCGCGTGTTCGCGATCCAGCGCACGAATCGTGGGCCAGCATTCGTCATCCAGTAGCGCCTCCTCGAGGAGTTCCTCCGGTTTTTGCTGAGTTCCGCCGCGCCTTCGGGACACACTGCGGAGAAACCACCGTGGATGGACACATGAAGAAGCTCGCCATCGTCGTCGCCGGAGGCCCGGCCCCGGGCATCAACAGTGTGATTGGAGCGGCCACCATCCGCGCCCGTCTCTCGGGCGTCGAGGTGCTCGGCCTCCAGGATGGTTTCAAGTGGCTCTCCGAGGGGGACCTCTCCCACGTCGTGCCCCTCACCATCGAGGACACCAGCCGCATCCACTTCCGCGGCGGCTCGTACATCGGCATCTCCCGCGCCAACCCCACCCGCTCCCCCGAGCACCTCCAGCGCACGCTCGACGGCCTGGAGAAGCTCGACGTGGGCATGCTCATCACCGTCGGCGGGGATGGCACCGCCACCCTCGCGCAGATCATCTCGGAGAAGACCCGGGGCAAGATCCGCGTGGTCCACGTCCCCAAGACGATCGACAACGACATCGACCTGCCGGACGACACGAGCACCTTCGGTTTCCAGACCGCGCGCCACGTGGGCGTGGAGATCGTGAAGAACCTCATGGTCGACGCGAAGACCACCTCGCGCTGGTACTTCGTCATCGCCCAGGGCCGTAAGGCGGGGCACCTCGCCCTGGCGATCGGCAAGGCGGTGGGCGCCACCGTCACCGTCATCCCCGAGGAGTTCCGCGGCAAGCGCGTCTCGTTCGCCTCCGTGGTGGACATCCTCGCCGGTTCGGTCATCAAACGGCTGTCCTACGGCCGCACGGACGGCATCGCGCTCATCGCCGAGGGCCTCGCCGATTGCATCGACCCCGAGGATCTGGCCAAGCACACCGAGCTCCCCCGGGACCACATGGGCAACATCCACGTGGCGGAGATCAACCTGGGAGAGGTGCTGGAGAAGGGCGTGAAGGAGCGGCTCGCGGGCCTGGGCATCAAGGCCACGCTCATCCCCAAGTACATCGGCTACGAGGTGCGCTGCGCGGACCCCATCCCCTTCGACATGGAGTACACGCGAGATCTCGGCCACTGCGCGGCCCGCTACATCATCGAGGGCGGCACCGAGGCGGTGGTCTCCATGGTCAACGGGCGCTTCCACCCCATTTCCTTCGAGGCCATGAAGGACCCGGCCACGGGGCGGCCCCGGGTGCGGATGGTGGACGTCGACTCGGACCGCTACAAGATTGCCCGCAGCTTCATGCTGCGGCTCAAGCGGCAGGACTTCGACAAGCCGGAAGAGATGGCCCGGTTCGCCGCCGTCACCCAGCTCACGCCGGAGGCCTTCCGCGACCAGTTCTTCCACCTGGTGAAGGACGAGCCCCAGCTGGCACCCGACGTGGGGCTCGGCATCATCACCCACCCGGCGGAGCCCACGGGCGGCCCGACGCGCTGACCGGGATGCGCTCAGGACTCCGGGGAGACGTCCTCCCGGAGCGCGTACACGGGGAGGAGGAACCGGGTGACCAGGTTCACGCCGGCTCGGCTCAACGGGTGGCGGTGGGCACGGCGTCGGTGATGCGCAGGTGCCGGGGCTGGGCCTGGACGCGCTCGAACCAGGCGCGGATGGCGGGGTAGCGGCCCAGGTCGAACCGGCCCTCTTCCGCCACGTGCGTGTACGCGTACAGCGCGATGTCCGCGAGGCTGTAGCGCTCGCCCGCGAAGAAGGGACGCTTCTTCAGCTCGCCCTCCATGACGTCCAGGGCGGCATAGCCCTTCTGGATGCGCTCCTCGAGCTCGCGCTCCTTGCCGGGAGGGATTCCGAAGTAGGCGATCCACGCGCGAGCCACCGCGACATAGGGCTCGTGGCTGTACTGCTCGAAGAACATCCACTGGAGCATCCGCGCCCGCTCCAGCTTGTCCGAGGGCACGAACGGGGTGCCCTCGCCGAAGTACCAGAGGATGGCGTTGGACTCGGCGAGGAACACGCCCGGCTCGAGCTCCACGGTGGGCACCTTGGCGATGGGGTTCTTCGCCTTGAACTCCGCGGAGCGCGTGCCGCTGGCGCCGATGTCCGTCTCCACCGCCTCGAAGGGAAGGCCGAGGTGGTGGAGGAGCAGGCGGACCTTGTAGCAGTTGCCAGAGATGTGGGCCTGGTAGAGCTTCATCATGGGAACAAGCCTAGCCGATTCAGCTCGGAAGGCTTGGGCAGACCCATGAGCCGCAGGAGCGTGGGGGCGATGTCCGCGAGGATTCCGGGGCGCGGCTTCTGGCCGTGGAAGTCTACTCGCGGCGGGTGCGCGTCTTGTAGGTGAGCACGGGCGCGAGCGTCGCCACCACCCGGACGAGCCCCGCTTCCACCAGGTCCTGCACCACGCGGTCAATCGCCTTGTACGCGGGAGGCGCCTCCTCGAAGAGCAGGTCCCGGTCCTCGCAGATGACGTGGCTCTTGAAGGAGGTGCGGGTGAGGGCCTCGGGGGTGAAGCGCTCGCGCATCCGCTCGCGGGCACTGGTGCGCGTCCACTTGCGGCCCGCCCCGTGCGCCAGGCTGTGGGCATGGCCCGCGCCGTCACCCACGGGCAGCACGAGGTAGCTCAGCGAGCCACGGCTGCCGGGAATCACCACCGGCCCCTGGTCCGAGGGCGCCGCGCCCTTGCGGTGCAGCCAGCAGGTGTGGCCGTCGTACGGCTTGGGGGTGACGCTGTTGTGGCAGACGTCGAGCACCCGCCGCCCGCCCGCCGCAATCCCCTGCATCATCCGTCCGGCGAGGGTGGCGCGATTGGCCCGCGCCCAGGCCACGGCGTGGTCATGCCGCGCGAGGTAGCGCTTCGCCTCGTCCGAGTCCTCCGCGAGGCTGCCGGTGCCATGCCGGTCCACGTGCGCGCGCAGAATCGCCTCGCCGAGTCCCCGCGAGCCGGAGTGCACGAGCAGCAGGAGCCGGTCCGCCCCGAGCCCCAGCGAGGTGAAGGTCTCCGCGTCGTGCACGGCGTCCACGCGTTGCACCTCGGCGAAGTGGTTGCCGCCGCCCACGGTGCCCAGTGACGCCTCGAAGCCGCAGGGCTTCACGCCCATGCTGGCGAGCACCGCATCCGTGTCGCCCTCCCACGGTCCATCCAAATCCAACCGCGCCGCCCAGCGCTCCGGCTTCGCCTTGCGCGCGGGCAGGTCCAGCTCCCAGAGGCCCATCCCACAGCCGATGTCGTTGCCGACGAGGAAGGGATAGAAGACGCCCTCGGAGGCGAACGCGGCGCCCACCGGAGCTCCCTTGCCCGGGTGCAGGTCCGGCAGGCCCACCGCGGAGCGCATGCCGGGAAGTCGCGAGGCGGCCTCGAGCTGGCGGATGGCTTCACCCTCCACCCACGACTGGGGCGAGGCGATGACACGGACGTGGGCAGTGGGCGGGTTCATGCCCCCTCCGACGCGCGCCGCGTCCGCTGCCTGACGGGAGCCCCCAGGCCCCCGGCCGGCCGCCTATTTGTGGTAGGGCTCGCCCTTGAGGAGGGTGAAGGCGCGGTAGAGCTGCTCCACCAGCACCACGCGGGCCAGCCGGTGCGGCAGCGTCATCTTCGACAACGAGAGCACCAGGTCCGCGGACTGCCGCACCCGCTCGTCCAGGCCCTCGTCACCGCCGATGATGAGCAGCAGGTCCTTCGCGCCGTCCCGCGCGCGGCCCACGTAGCGGCTGAGCTCCACCGAGTCCAGCAGCTTGCCCCGCTCGTCGAGCGCCACCAGGAGGTCCTGCGGCTTGCGGCGGGCGAGGATGGCCTTGGCCTCGGTGGCCTTGGCGTCCCCGGCCTTGCCCTTCTTCCCACCCGCCTCGGGCAATTCAATCAGCTCGAAGCGGGTGTAGTGGGCCAGGCGCGAGGCGTACTCCTGGACCGCGGGCTCGTACAGGCCCGAGCGGTCCTTGCCGATGGAGAGGAGGCGGACCTTCAGGCCACCTTCTCCCGCGCCGCGTCGGCCCAGAGGCCCTCGAGGTCATAGTGGGAGCGCGCCTCGGTGAAGAAGAGGTGCGCCACCACCTCGCCGAAGTCCAGCAGCACCCACTGGCCCGTCTCCATGCCCTCGTGGCCGATGGGGCGCAAGTCCTCGGTCTGCTTGAGGGTGATGAGCACGTGCTCGGCCATGGCGGAGACCTGCCGGTCGCTCTCGCCCGAGGCCACCACGAAGTAGTCGGCGTAGGACGTCATCCCGCGCACATCGAGGATGACGACGTCCAGCGCCTTCTTGTCCGAGAGCAGGTTGCCAATCTTGCGCGCCAGCGCATGGGCGCGCGGGTTCTCCACCCGGGGCGAGGGCGCCGCGGCGGGAGTGAGCGCCTTCTTCTTGGTGGTCTTCTTGCGAGCGGGCAGCTTGCGCGCCGCGGCGCCCTTCTTGGCCGCCGTCTTCTTGCGGGCGGCCGGCGTCTTCGCCGCGCTCTTCTTCGCCGCTGTCTTCTTCTTCGTCGCTGTTTTCTTCGTTGCCATATGTGTCCTGGCAGGCACCCTAGCGCACCTGCCCCTGCCCGTGGATGACGTACTTCTGACTCGTCAGTTCTCGCAACCCCATGGGCCCAAAAGCGTGCAATCGACTGGTGGAAATCCCAATCTCCGCCCCCAGGCCCAGCTCGCCCCCGTCGTTGAAGCGCGTGGAGGCGTTCCACACCACCGCGCTCGCCTGGGCCTCCCGGGTGAAGCGCCCCGCCACCGCCGCGTCCGCCGTGACGATGGCCTCGGTGTGTTCGCTTCCGTACCGGGCGATGTGCCCCAGCGCCGCGTCCAGTCCGTCCACTACCCTCACCGCCAGGATGAGGTCCAGGAACTCCCGCCCCCAGTCCTCCTCCGTGGCCGGCTTCACCGCCACCCCGGCGCGCGAGAGCACCTCCACCGTGGCCGGGTCCCCGCGCAGCTCCACCCCCCGGGCCACCAGCTCCCGCCCGGCTTGTGGCAGGAACTTCCCGGCCACCGCGCGGTCCACCAGCAGGCACTCGGCGGCGTTGCACACCCCCGGACGGCTCGCCTTGGCGTTGAGGGTGATGCGCGTGGCCATGTCCAGGTCCGCCGCCGCGTGCACGTACACGTGGCACACGCCCTTGTAGTGCTTCACCACGGGAATGCGGGCGTTCTCCGCCACGAAGCGGATGAGCCCCTCGCCGCCCCGGGGAATGCACAAATCAATCAGGCCCTCCAGCTTGAGCAGCTCCAGCAGCGTCTCGCGCTCGCCCGGGGGCACCGGCTGGATGCACGCGGCCGGCAGCCCCGCCTCGGAGACGCCCGCCGCCAGCGCCGAGGCGATGGCCGCGTTGGAGCGCGCCGCCTCGCTGCCTCCACGCAGCAGCGCCGCGTTGCCGCTCTTGAGGCACAGCGCCGCCGCGTCGCTCGTCACGTTGGGGCGGGCTTCATAAATCATCAGCACCACCCCGAGCGGCAGCCGCACCTTGCTCACGTGCAGGCCGTTGGGCCGGTCCCACTCCTCCGTCACCTCACCCACCGGGTCCTTCAGGCCGGCCACCGCCTCCACCGCCTTCGCCATGGCCTCCACCCGCGCGGCATCCAGCAGCAGCCGGTCCAGGAAGGCTCCACCCTTGCCGGCGGCCCGAGCGGCGGCCATGTCCGCCTCGTTGGCGGCGAGGAGGGTGGGGGTGGCCTCGCGCAGGTGGCGGGCCATGAGGCGCAGGGCCTCCTCCTTCTGCCCGGTGGGCGCGGTGGCGAGCACACGGGAGGCCGCCCGGGCGGCTTCGGCGAGGGAGCGCACGTCTTCCTTGGCAACGGACATGACTCTCCTCTATCACCGCCTCATGAGCGACGCCCGGTTGGAACAGTTCAAGCAGATGGCCGCCGAGTTCCCCGATGCGCCCATGGCGCAGTTCTCCCTGGGCAAGGCATACCTGGAGCGCCGGCAGTACGCCGAGGCCGCCCAGGCCCTGGAGACGGCGGTGCGGTTGGATCCAGCGTACGCCGCGGCCATGGTGTCCCTGGGGGATGCCTACGCCGGGGCGGGGCAGACGCAGAAGGCCCGCGAGGTGCTCACCCGCGCCCGCGACACCGCGCTCGCCCAGAGCCACGCCAGCCTCGCCGAGGAGATCGACGAGCGCCTGTCCGGGCTGGACTGAGGTTGACTCCGGGAAGGCTGGAGGGCGGCCCATGCGGCTCGCTGGAGGTGCGCCATGTCTCCCCGTTTCGCGGGCCCGCGCCGTCCGCTCGGCGTGGCCCTCGTGGCCCTGGCCGCGCTCGTGCTCCTCGAGGGGTGTGCCACGGGCCATCCGCTCGGGAGCTTGAATAGCGGCATCGGGCTTCATTCGCGGACCTCCTCGTTGCGCCAGGAGCCTGGCGCTCGGTGGCCAGTGGGCACTCCCGCATCAGAGGAGGCGGGAGGCGCGGGCGGTTTTCCCGAGCCGGTGGTGGATGCCTTCCAGGTGGTGCAGGAGGCCAGCGGACTCAGGGAGGATGCCTGGCACCCGGTGGGCGCGGCGCTCTACCTGGAGCAGGCGCGTGAGCTCCTGGCCCGGCTGGCGAAGACGCGCGTGACACCGGGGAGCATCGCCCCGCGCCGGCTGCTGTCGTGGCTGCTGCGCGAGGCGCTCGAGGGCGGCGAGCGCGTGGAGTACGCCGATTTGAAGTGGCGTGCTGAGCGCTTCGGGTTCCTGGTGCTGGTGCGCCCGGATGGATACCTCGTGGCCGCGCTCACCGGCACGCCCCTCCAGCGCATGGGCGCCCTCGAACTCGTGAAGGGCGAGTGGAGGGTGGGCCGCCTCCGGGTGGGTGATGTCTACTTCTCACACGCGGGCGTCCTCTACCCGGTCACCGAGGCCCTGCGGCGCGCGGACGGCCCACCCATGGCCGAGTTGAGCCTGGGCAGAGACCCGCTCAATGCCGCGCTCGATGGAGCGCAGGACGCCATGACGGAGATGGCGGTGGCGCTGGCCGGCTCCATCCTCCACCCCATCCGCACCGTGGAGGACCTTTCGCAACTGCCCACCACGGTGGCGCTGCTCATCGCCTCCTCGCCCGAATACTTCGCGCGCTACGGCGCCATGTCCCACGAGGACCAGATACGCGAGGCGGCACGCCTGTCCACGCACGTGCTCGCATTGCTCGGGGGGGCGCGGGCCGCGGTGGGGGGCATCAGTGGACTGGGCGCGGAGCTGCCGGTGGTGTCGCTCACGGCCGAGGGCGAGCTGGTGCTGGGCGGAGCCGTGGTGGCGGGAGGCTCGACGGCTACCACGGTGAGCGTGGACCTCGGAGCCCTGTCCATCCTGCACATGGCGGGGAGCGGTCAGGGAAACAGCGGCGGTATGAGCGGCAAGGCGGGGAGTCCTGCCCAGACGGCCTCACCGCGGGGGCCCGGCAAGTGGACGTACAAGAAGCCCACCACCCGTTCCAAGGACTCGCTGGACTACCAGGAGCAGGTGTCGGGACGGCCCGCCTGGTGGGTGTACATGATTGGGGAGCTGGAGTTCGACGGCTTCAACGGAAAGGAGCTACTGGAGGCCAAGGGGCCTGGTTACTGCTCTTTCTTCAACCCGGATGGCATGCCCAAGTACTGGTACAAGAACTCCGGCAAGTTCGACCAGATGATGGAACAGGCCAGGAAACAATCACAGGCCGCCAAACAGTTGGGACTTCCAGTGGTCTGGCATGTCGCCGACGCCGAGGTCGCGCAGTTTCTTCGCAAGGAATTCAAGAGGAGAAACTTGAACAACACCTTCGTCCACCCTACGCCCGCGCGATAGAGGAGGAGCACGCATGCAGGAAGAGCCCGAGGACTATTACGTGGGGGCGTACTGGGGCCCGCGGAAGGAGACGGCACTGGAGTGTGCCCGGCGCACGGAGCTGTTCCTCCACATGCTGACGCGGTGTGACCCGTCCTTCACCCAGTGGTACCACGCGGGTCGTGGCTTCCCCCGCGAGCTGCCGGGTTGGCCTGTCCACCCGGAGGTGGCGGAACTGGAGAAGCTCCTCCTGAAGGGCAGGCACCGCACGGACGTTGGCAAGAAGGTCATCGAGGACATGGGCTTCGGCCGGATGATGTGGAATGCGAAGGAAGAGGCCACCAACCTCGACCTTTTCTGCGGTGCCTACTCTCCCTGGAGTAGTCCCAACTATTGCCTGCTCAAACCGCCCAGGCAGGGCGCGGTGAGGGAGCGACTCCTGTGCGAGCCGGTGCTCACCGAAGTGCTCACCAGCATGGCCACCGCGTGGGACCCCGACTACGCCATGGCCAGCTCCTCGGAGATGGTGGACCAGGTGGAGAAGGAGGGCGGCGAGGTGCGGGTGGGCTGGTTGACGTACCTCTCACGCCGCCTGGGCACGCTGCCGCCGCTGCCCGCGCCCGTGCGCATCGAGCCCGTGGGCGCACTGGGCTGGCTCCTCACTCTCTCCCCCGAGCCCATGACGGCGAGCAACCCCGAGCATGTGGCCTTCACCGTGCGCGTGCGCGAGCTGCTCGACCGCGCGGGCCTCATCGCGCGCCCGAAAGCCGAGCCCCTGGGCACATGAAGTGCGCTCGTGGCCGTGTCCCCGCTACGGCCGCCAGGTGAGGCCCACGCCCGCCACCTGGCGGAAGTAGAACAGCGCGTTGTTCGGCAGCCGGGTGCCGTACATCGCGTACGACAGCTCCAGGTCCACCTTCTCACTCACGGGACGGGCCAGCCGCAGCGACAGCGTGTTCTGCGCCTCGTCGTCCTCGAGCAGGATGATTTCCGGCGAGAGGTAGACGCCGTCCGGGTAGCGGTTGAGCCCCAACGTCCCCTGCGCCAGCAGCGTCAGCTTCCACGGCAGGCGCACCCCCGCGGTGGCGCTCAGCCGGTGGCGCTGCACCGACTCGCCGAAGCTGTTGGAGCTCGTCTCCTGGTACGTGTACGCCACCCCCAGCGTCAGCGGGCCCTTGTAGCTGTAGCCCACGCTCGCCAGGAGGGCGCCGTCCTCGCGCCGCCCCGTCCACGCGGGCGCGGTGTCCGGCGGGTAGCGCACCGACGCGGGGTAGCGGCGCGAGCCGTACTCGCCCGACACGCTGAGGGCATGCCGGCGCTCGAGGCGGTAGCGCGCGAGGAAGCCCAGCTCGGGGCTGCCGAAGCTGGCGGAGAAGTCCCGGCGGTAGAGGAAGCGGTGCGCTCCGGCGCGCACGCGCAGCGACAGCCGCGCGTCCGGGGCGTACTCGACGAAGGCCGAGGCCGCCAGGTCCGTGTACGCGCGGGTGCCGCCCCGCCTGTCCTTGGCCCGCCCCTCCACGCCCACCCCCAGCGACTCCCCCAGCGCCAGCGAGCCCTCCAGCGCCGCGGCCTGCACCAGCACGTCCTCGTCGGTGAAGCCCACGTACTTGCGGCCGCCTCCGTCGTAGCGGCCCACCAGCTGCCACCGGTCCGCCGTGTAGCGCGCCTCGCCCGCCGCGAGCAGGCCGAACACGAGGTCCGAGGTGTTCGTGCCCGCGCTGCCCTTGGTGAAGTCGCGCGGGGCGTTGCCGTCCACCATCATCCGGCCCGTCACGCGCAGCTGTCCCTCCACGTCGGCGGCATGCGCGCCACCGGCGAGCGCCAGGCTGGACACCACGAGCGCGGAGAGGAGCCGTTTCAACGGGCGCACCATACTCCCTACCCTGGCCGCATGCCCTGTCCACGAGAGGGCAGCCAGCCGGGCGGGGCGGTGGCTGCGCGCCCGGGCGGCCGGTAGATTCCCTCTCATGCGTCCCCCCTCCCTGCTCCCCGTGTGTGCCCTGCTGTCACTCGTGGCCTGCGCTCCCCCCACCTTCCTCGCCGAGGTGAAGGGCGAGACCACCATCCAGGCCGCCCCCTCCGGCGTCTTCACCCTGCTCGAGGCCTTCCCCGCCATCGGCAGCTTCTCCAGTCTGGACTTCGACCAGAACCAGGACTTCCAGAACCAGGGCGTCAGCAAGGACCAGGTGTCCTCCGCGAAGCTCCACTCCCTCCAGCTGAAAATCCTGTCGCCGGCCGACCAGGACTTCTCCTTCCTGGACACCGTCGAGTTCTACGCCAAGACGGGGGACCGCGAGGTGCTGGTGGCCTCCAAGCACAACATCTCCTCGCTGGGCCTCAAGGCGCCCAACCCCGTGCTGGACATGGAGCTGGAGGACGTGGAGCTGCAGCCCTTCCTCACCGCGCCCTCCATGAGCATCTCCGTGCGCGGCAAGGGCCGCCTGCCTTCCAAGGAGGTGCGCCTGCAGGCCGACGTGAAGCTGGACGTGCGGGTGGGGCTGAACTAGCGCAGCGCCTTCGCGCGGCGCTCCAGCGAGCCCGCACGGGAGTCCAGCTCGCGCGCGAGCGCCTCGAGCTGCTTCGCCTCCTGCTCCAGGCCCCGCAGGTCCTCCGGGTCCCCGCTGGCGAGCGCCTGCGCGCGCACCGTGCCCACCTGCGGCCGGCTGTCCGAGGCGCGGTAGGTGGTGGAGGAGGAGTCCTTGGTGTCCCCGGGAACCGGCGCGGGCGTGGGCGCCGGGGGCTCGCCGCCTCCTCCCGGCGTGCCACCGGACGCGGGAGGCGGCGACACGGAGTCCCCCGCACTCGAGAAGGACTCCTGCGGAGCGGGGAACAGGCTGCCGCGGCGCGGGGCGGGGTCCACCGAGATGGACTTCGTGGTGGAGTCGACGCGCAGGCGCAGGTGCCGGTCCTGCTCGTCGAACATGGACTCCTCGCCGAGGAAGTCGCTCATCCGCCGGTCCAGCTCGCGCTCCTCGCGCACCTCGGTGATGCGGGCGCGCAGGGCCAGCAGGCGCTGGCGCACCTTGTCCTCGGAGTCGCGCAGCGCGTCCGCCTGCTCCAGCAAATCCTCCGGGTCGTCGCTCGCCCGAGCCGGATTCAACGCCGGCACCCGCGAGGGCGGCAGCGCGGCCCGCACCGCGTCGCGCTCGGTGCGCAGGTCGCGCATGCGGGCAATCAGCTGCGCGCGGGCCTCGCGCTCCCCCGTGGCGTCCCAGGCCGCGCGCACCCGGGCCAGCTCTTCCGAGAGCGCCGCGTGCAGCGCGAGGTTGCGCCGCTCCACCTCGGTCTCGGCTACGGCGAGCGACTGCGCCAGCCCGGTGAGCTGGCCGGACAGCTCCTGCGAGCGCCGCAGCGCCGACTCCAATTCCGGGCCCGCCACCAGCCGGCCCTGCTGCTCGGACTTGAGCTGCTCGATGCGGCCGGCCAGCGTGTTCAGCTCCGAGCGCAGCGACTGCTGGTGCTCGCGCAACTCACGCACCTGGGCCCGTCCCGCCTGGGCCTCGATCCGCAGCGCGTCCAGCCCCGAGGCGGACCACGCGGGCCTGGCCAGGGCGAAGCACAGCAGGAGGGCGAGCAGGACGCGCTTCATGAATCCCCTCCCAGCAGCAAGCCGGATGCCAGGGCCGCGTGACGGCGGGCGTCGCCGTGGCCGGCAAAACCCGAGCGGTTCCGGGGGGTTCGGCCGTGCGTGGGCCGAGTGGGGGGAGGGGAGGGATGACGGAAAACCACGAGGGGGGCGGGGGGGCGGTGGATTTTCGAGACTGCCGCTTCTTTTTACAGCCGGGCGGAACGGCTCGCCACCACTGGCTAGGGGACAGCGGACGGACTGCAGCCCCACTGCGAGAAATCCTCGGTCACGGTGGCGCACATCCATCCCGGACCGCAGAAGTCGAGGTCCCTGGGGTCGCATTGGCGGTAGCAGGTGCTGGCGGTGCCGCTTGCCTTGCCGCAGACCTGGCCGGAGGGACAGCTGTCCGGCCGAAGCGGGTTGCAGACCCGGGCACACCAGGAGGTGGCGCGGTCTCCGAACAGGTTCATGTTGCAGCGCTCACCTTCGGCGCACGGGGTTTGAGGACAGGTTCCGGAGACCTGCCGCAGGCATTTGTAACTGGAATCATTGAGGCGCTTGCATTGCTGGCCCTGGGGGCACCCGAGCTTCTGGCAATCCGCGAGGCAGCCCGGACCGTCATGGCCCTCCGTGCAGGTGTAGCCACTCGGACAGCTCATGGGGTCATCGAGCTGGCAGGGCGCGGTACACGTCTGGTCCACGCACCGCAGGCCCTCGCGGCAGGTGGCGCGACGGGAACTGGTGACCGCGGTGCACGCCTCTCCCTCTTGCTGCACGCCCTCGGGCACGCAGCGGCGGATGACGGTGTCGGTGATTCCGGTGGAGACGGTGCGGCAGATGAAGCCGGGGAAGCAGTGCACGTCTTCGTCGCACTCGGAGGCCATGCACTCGAAGCGGCGCGTCTTCCAATCGGGCACGCACCCCTGTCCCCGTGGGCAGTCGCTGTCGGTCCAGCAGCTTCCGCATTTCAGGACCCCACCGTCCCGGGTGCAGCGCAGGGCAGAGGCGGGAAGCCCGTCCGGGCCGACGTCGTCGCGAGCGGCTGGCAGGGAAGTCCTGGCGGTGGTGGAGAAGCTGGCGGGAACCGTGTCTGGCTGTGAAAGGGATTGAAGCCTGGTGTCAGGAACCAGGGCTCGTGATGGGGTCGCACCCGCTGGGGATGAATCCTCCGTGCCAGCACCGGCTTCATCGCGGGGAGGGCTGTCGTGGGAGAGGGAGGCGGGGTCGGGACTTCTCGAAGGCGCCGGATGCTCACGGGGAGCAGGGGGTCTGTCAGCGTTCGGCGCTTGCGCGACGAGGGCGAGCCCCCAGAGGAGCAGAACGAGTGCTGCCCCGGACGCGGCCAGCATCATCCATCCCCGGGGTGTCTCGTGACGTCGCATGCGCCCTCCTCGACGCCGGGGTCACTGACAGGGGGTTTCCGCGACGCAGTACATGTATCCGCCATCCGAAGCGCAGCCGCAGGGATAGAGCTTGTAGCACTCGGGTCTCTGCGCGGAGGCAATCCCACCGACGAGGGCTCCCGCGACCCCGGCGGCCAGCAGCCAGTGGAACAGCATCTTCCTCTTGCGATTCATGGGCTCCCCCTGTGTCCAGGCTTCCCAGACACTGTGAAGGACCCGGACTGGGAGGGTCAAACGCGTGGCGGGTGGGAGCGGCGCGGGTTGTCGGCCGCGAAACTCCCGGCGCCCGCTGTGCTCAGGAGTCCTCGGGACGCTCGCCCTTGGAGATGAAGCCGTACTTCTCCAGCTTGTAGTAGAGCGCGGACGTCTTGATGCCGAGCAGCCGTGCCGTCTCCGTCTTCACCCCGCCGGCCTTTTCGTAGGAGCGGGCGATGAGCTGGCGCTCGAGGTCCTCGAGGATGTCGGGCAGGGGCCTGTCGCCCATGGGCACGGGCAGGCCCGCGTCGGTGCGGGGCGTGGTGCCGGTGAGGTGCGCGGGCAGGTCCGTCGCGGTGAGCGTCTCGCCCTCGGCGAAGACGAGCGACTGCTCGATGACGTTCTCCAGCTCGCGCACGTTGCCGGGCCACGCGTAGCGGGCGAGCGCGCGCAGGGTGTCCTCCTCCATGCCCTTCACGCGCTTGTTCACCCGCGGGGCGTGCTTGGCCACGAAGTGACGGGCCAGCGCGGTGATGTCCTCGGGGCGCTCGCGCAGGGGCGGAATCTGCAGGGGGACGATGTGCAGCCGGTAGTAGAGGTCCTCGCGGAAGCGGCCGGCCTTCACCTCGGCCTGGAGGTCGCGGTGGGTGGCGCTCACCACGCGCACGTCCACCTTGAGCGTCTCCTCGCCGCCCACGCGCTGAATCTCCTTCTCCTGCAGCACGCGCAGCAGCTTCGTCTGCACGGAGGAGGGGATTTCCCCAATCTCGTCGAGGAAGAGCGTGCCCCCGTCGGCGAGCTCGAAGCGGCCGAGCTTGCGCTTGATGGCCCCGGTGAAGGCGCCGCGCTCGTGGCCGAAGAGCTCGCTCTCCAGGAGCGTCTCGGCGAGCGCCGCGCAGTGCACGACGATGAAGGGCCCGTCCTTGCGCGGGGAGAGCTGGTGGAGCATGCGCGCCACGAGCTCCTTGCCGGTGCCGGACTCGCCGCGCACGAAGACGGTGGCGTCGCTGGCGGCGGCCTTGCGCACCATGGAGACGAGCTTCTGCATGGGCTCGCTGTCGCCCACCAGCAGGTTGCCGTGCGCGGAGGCTGCATCGGACTCGAGCGCCTCGGTGCGGGCGGACAGGCGCTCCACCTGGCGGCGCGTGGAGGACAGCTCCAGGCCCTTCTCCACCTTGGCGCGCAGCACGTCCGGGGTGAAGGGCTTGGTGATGAAGTCGTAGGCGCCCTGCTGCATGGCCTGCACGGCCGTCTCGATGGTGCCGAAGGCCGTCACCACCATGACGACGGCGGCCGGGTCCACGGACTTGAGCGTCCGCGTGACGGCCAGGCCGTCCATGTTGTCCATCTTCAGGTCGGTGACGACGAGATCGAAGGGCGTCTTCTTGTAGGCGGCGACGCCATCGGTCCCGGAGCGCGCGGCGGTGACGGTGTGGCCGGAGCGCGTGAGGGTGACAGCCATGCCCTCGCGGAGCGTGTCGTGGTCGTCGATGACGAGGATGCGGGCCATGGAGGCGCACCCTATATCGTCCTGGCACCTCGCGTCGAAGTGGGCACAATGGCGCGCCCATGAGCACCTCCCCGACCTCCCTGCACGAGCTGCTGGCCCACTACGTTCCCACCGACGACAAGGAGCGCGAGGATGTGGCGAGGATGCGGGTCTTCGCCTCGGAGCTCGAGCAGCCCTTCTCCCGGAATCAGGAGCGGGCGCACTTCACCGGCAGTGCGGTGGTGGTGGACCCGTCAGGCGAGCGCGTGGCGATGGTGCACCACGCGAAGGTGCGGCGGTGGTTGCAGCCGGGAGGGCACGCGGAGGAGGCGGACGCGGGCAGCATGGAGGCCACGGCGCTGCGCGAGGCCCGTGAGGAGACGGGGTGCCGGGTGCGGCTGCACGCGCGCGCGCCGAGGCCGTTGGACGTGGACGTCCACACGATTCCAGCGCGCAAGGCGGGCGACCGGGAGCACCTGCACCTGGACGTGCGCTACCTGGTGGTGGCCGAGAACCCGGAGGCGCTGGCGCACGACCCGGGCGAGTCCCTGGGCGCGCGGTGGCTGACGTGGGACGAGGCGCTGGCACAGGCGGCGGACGAGAAGGCGCTGTACCGACTGCTGCAGAAGGCCCGGGCCGTGGCGCGCGCGGGCTGAGCCTCAGGGGTCGAGTCCGAGCAGGTGCCAGTGGTGGAGCCAGGCGGCGAAGAGTGCCGCGGCCAGTGTGATTCCGGTGAGGAACATGCGTAGAGCGCGTGTTCCGGAGCCCTGCCACCACGCTCGCACGCTTCCGAGGAACGCCACCGGGGTGAGCACCGAGGCTCCGAGCGCGCACGCCAGCGAGGCCCTCAGCAGCCAGGGCGTGTCGCCGTAGTCGAGCTCGACGCGGTGGCGCACCAGCAGGGTGAAGCCGGTGAGGAAGAGCAGGTGCAGCAGGCCGATGACCGCCAGCAACCCCGTGGCCGGGCTCCGATGGACGAGTCCTCCCAGCACGGCCAGCGCGAAGAGCGCGGCGCACACGGCGAGCAGCCCGTAGGTAAAGACAGACGTCTCGTCCCAGGACACCCGCTCGTACGCCGCCGTGGGCCTGTTCTCGAGGAACAGGTGCGTGATGTTTCCCCGTGCGTCCTCGCGGAAGGCCACGCGCTCCGGTGAGGCCGGGTCCTCGGCGGGACGGAACAGCAGCGGCTCCACTTCCACCCAGTGCCGCGGTGCACTCCCGGGCTCCTGGATGAGCAGGGTGCCATCTCGTCCGTCACGCACGCGGACTTCCTGTCGCCAACCCAGCGAGGCCTCCGCCGTGGTGTAGGCCCTCCACGTCGTCTGGTAGCCGCCCACGAATCGTGCCGCCCTTTCGGCGAAGTCCTTCGTGGGCGCGGGCACGCTGGACGGCGGGGCAGGGGAGACCTGGTCGAGCACGGCGCGCAGCAGCTCCATCCGCGCCCGCTGCGCACCGTCCTTTTCCCCGGGGCCGTTGTACGAGACGAACAGCCCCAGTCCCCGCTCGGGCAGCAGCACCAGCAGCGAGTGGAAGAGATACGCGTCCCCCGTGTGCCCGATGAGCCGCTGGCCATTGAGGTGGAGCTCCATGAAGCCGTGGGCCCACCCGCTCAGCCGGGCGTCATGCGTGAAGTGCTGGCGATGCATCCGCCGCACTGTCTCCTCTCGCAGGATGCGGTGGCCCTCGTACTGCCCGCCCTCGAGGTGCGCGAGCATGAACCTCGCCACGTCCGTGGCCGTCGTGAGCATCGAGCCGCTGGAGGCCACCATCACCTGCGCCAGGGGCCTCGCGCGCGGGCTCCCGTTCTCCAGCGAGTGCCCGAGCGCCACGTCGGCCGCGAGCTCCGGCGGCACCGTCCTGCGGAAGAGGCTGCGGCTCATCCCCAGCGGCCCGAGCACGTTCTCCCGGAGGTACTGCTCGAAGGGTCGGCCCGAGACCCGCTCGACGATGTGCTCGGCGAGGCTCGTCCCGTAGTCGGAGTACGCCGAGAGCTCGCCCGGTGGCCGCACCTGCACGGGCCTGCGCTCCTTCACGTACGCGGCCAGTGTGCCGGGCGGTGGGCCCTCGGGCCAGAGGCGCTCGGGCACCTCGAAGCCTCCCGCGTGTGCCATCAGGTGCGCGAGCGTGAGGGGCTTCGTATGCGTCATGGGGATTCGCTCGTCCCCGAGGTACGTGTTGACGTCCGCGTCCAGATCGAGCCGTCCGCGCTCGGCGAGCTGCATCACCGCCGTCCAGACGAACAGCTTGCCCACGGAGGCCACGCGGAACAGCGTCTGGTCCGCCACCACGGGCGTGGAGTGCTCCGCGTCCGCCTCGCCGTAGCCCCGGGCCAGCACCACGCGCCCGTCCCGCACCACCGCCACCGTCGCTCCGGGAATCCGGTGCTCCGCGAGCTGCCGGGTAACCAGGCGCTCGACGAGCGGCTCCAGTGCCGTGGGCTCCTCACCGCGCGGAGCCTCCGCCCACGCCGGTGCCGTCAGGGCGAGCACGAGCACCAGGACGGGCAGGCTCGACAGGACTCCGGACGGCGGGGACGGCATTCCAGCGGTGTAGCGGACTTCCCCTGTGGATGGAAACGGGCCCCCAGCGCGTCGGAATGTGGACGGCGCGTCCTGCCCCGAGGGACGAGAGTCACGCTCTGGCCCTTCTTCTCCTGGCCCCGGCTCGTCCTGGCCGCTAACAAGGCGGCGCCACACGGGCGTCCGGTCCATCCGGCGTCCGTATTCACAGGAGGACTGTCATGGAGCAGAGGTCACTCGGAAAGCAGGGGCTGAAGGTCTCCGCCCAGGGCCTGGGCTGCATGGGAATGAGCGAGTTCTACGGCGCCGGTGACGAGAAGGAGTCCATCTCCGTCATCCACCGCGCGCTGGAGCTGGGGGTGAACTTCCTCGACACCGCGGACATGTACGGGCCCTTCACCAACGAGAAGCTTGTGGGCAAGGCCATCGCCGACCGGCGCGACAAGGTCGTCCTCGCCACCAAGTTCGGCAACGTGCGCGGCGAGGACGGCTCCTTCCTCGGCATCAGCGGCAAGCCCGACTACGTGCGCAAGGCGTGTGAGGCCTCGCTCAAGCGGCTCGGCGTCGAGCACATCGACCTGTATTACCAGCACCGCGTGGACACCACCGTCCCCATCGAGGACACCGTCGGCGCCATGGCCGAGCTCGTCAAGCAGGGCAAGGTCCGCTACCTCGGCCTGTCCGAGGCCGCCCCCGACACCATCCGCCGCGCCCACGAGGTGCACCCCATCTCCGCCCTCCAGTCCGAGTACTCGCTCTGGAGCAGGGATCCCGAGGACGACGTGCTCCCCACCGTGCGCGAGCTGGGCATCGGCTTCGTCGCCTACAGCCCGCTGGGCCGCGGCTTCCTCACCGGCCGCTACCGCCGCTTCGAGGACTTCGAGGCCAATGACTACCGCCGCAACAACCCGCGCTTCCAGGGCGAGAACTTCACCAAGAACCTCCAGCTCGTGGAGAAGATCAACGAGCTGGCCGCCCGCAAGAAGGTGAAGGCCTCGCAGCTCGCGCTCGCCTGGGTCATGGCCCGCGGACAGGACATCGTTCCCATCCCCGGCACCAAGCACCAGAAGTACCTCGAGGAGAACATCGCCGCGGCCAACGTCCGCCTCTCCCCCGAGGACTTGAAGGAGATCGACGCCATCGCTCCCAAGGGCGTGGCCGCCGGCACCCGCTACCCCGAGGCCGGCATGAAGGCCATCCACCGCTGAGCTGGGTCCTCCGAGGTGGTTTCTCAGGCCGCCGTGTTGGGGAAGTGCGGGTTCTCGATGAGCCCGAACACGTTGCCGAACGGATCCTTCACGGCGGCCACCCGGATGCCCCCGCCCACGTCGTGCACGGGGCTCGCGGGCTCGGCGCCCAGCTTCATCAGGCGCTCCCAGGCCTTGTCCGCGTTCTCCACGCCCCAGTAGGCCACCGGGCCTCCCGCGCCCGGCTTCGCCGACGAGGTGTCCGGATCGAGCCCCAGCTCGAAGCCCCCCACGTTGAAGCCCACGTAGAAGGGCTCGTCGAAGTACGGCGCGACGCCGAGTACCTGGGTGTACCAGGCCTTGGCCTTCGCCAGGTCCGTGACGGGGTAGAGGGCGGTGCGCAGTCCGAGAAAGGGAGCAGGGGTGGTCATGTCCAGCACCCTAGTTCTCCCGGACGGCACAGGGGAGAACCTGTTGGCTCCGGTCCCCTCACCCCGACCCTCTCCCGGAGGGCGAGGGGATTTGTCTCCGCTTGGAGGTGTCTTCGCCTGGCGGTGTTTCCCGGGTTCAGGCGCTGGGGAGGGGGGGCGGGGTAGGGGCCCGGCGCGGCAGCCGCACCGTGAAGCGCGTGCCTTCTCCCGCTCGCGACGACACCGTGATGCCGCCTCCGTGCGCCAGCACCAGCTGCCTCGTGATGTAGAGCCCCAGTCCCACGCTGCCCGCTCCGCTCCCCGCGTGCCGGCCTCGCCGGAAGGGCTCGAAGAGGCCGGGCAGCACCGCGTTCTCGATGGCCTCTCCCTCGTTGTGCACCTCGAACAACACCTCTCCCGCCTCGCCCCGGCAGCTCACCCTCACCTGCGTGTCCGGCGGGCTGTGCTGGAGCGCGTTGCCCACCAGGTTGCCGAGCACCTGTGCGAGCCGGTCTCCATCCCACTCGCCTCCGCCCTCGCCCTCCAGCGTCATCGTCAGCTCGCGCTCCGGGTGGCTCGCGGCCACCTCTTCCACCACGCCCCGCGCCAGCTCGAAGAGGTCCATCTTCTTGCGGTCCACCGGGATGCCTCCGCCCAGCCGCGCCTGGCTGAAGTCCAGCAGGTCGCGGATGAGGCGCGTGGCCCGGTCCGCCGCGGAGATGATGCGCGTGAGGCTCTTGCTCTGCCGCTCGTCCAAGCCCTCGCGCGCCAGCAACATGGAAGCCGAGATGCGGATGACGCTCAGCGGGTTGCGCAGATCGTGGCTGACGATGCCCAGGATCTGCCGCTCGAAGTCGGCGAGCTGGCGCGCCTCGGCCTCCTGCTGCTTCTGCGCGGTGATGTCCACGCAGGCGCCCGTCATGTAGAGCGGCCGTCCGTTCGCGTCCACGAACGTCTTGCCCTTGGTGCTCAGCCAGTGCACGCGCCCGTCCGGCCACACCACCCGGAAGTCCATCTCGAAGTCCGCGCCCTCGCGCGCGCAGGCCTCGTTGCGGCGCTCCACCTCGGCCCGGTCCTCCGGGTGCACCAGCGGCAGCACGTCCTCCATCGTCTGCACCGTGCGCCCCGGTGGCAGCCCGTAGAGCTGGTCCAGGTTCTCGTCCCACTCCAGCGAGCCGGTGCGCAGGTCCCACCGGAAGGTGCCGGTACCGCTCGCCCACAGGGCCGCGCGCAACCGCTCGTCGCGCTCCTGCAGCGTGGCCTCCATCCGCTCGCGGTCCACCAGCAAGTCGCGCAGCTGCGTCTCGCTCTCCTCGGCGGCGGCGCGCGCCTGCTGCGCGGACTCGTAGAGCCGGGCGCGCTCGAGCGCCTGTGCTCCCTGCCGGGCCAGGGCGAGGAAGAACTCCTGCTCGTCGGGCTGCAGGGTGCGCGGCCCCGAGAAGTGCACCACCAGGGCCCCCATCACGCTCCGGCTGCCACGCAGGGGCATCACCGCCGAGGCCTCGAAGGGCAGCTTCAGCGCGGCGAGCGCGGGGTAGCGCCGGGCGCTCTCCTGGAAGTTGTCACAGGTGACGAGCCGGTCGTGGCGCACCGCCTCCACCATCGGCAGGGGCGCGTCGAGTGGAATCCGCTCGAGGCCCCGCATCAGCTCCCGCAGCTGCGAGGTGCTGCCCGCCAGCTCCAGGGCCTGGCCGTCCTCGGACACCAGCCACAGCGTTCCCGCCTGCCCATCCAGTGCGCTCACCCCCTGGGTGACGATGACGTCCATCACCTGCCGGGGCGTGGGGGCCTCGGAGAGCGCGGCGGTGACGGCCTGCAGGCGTGAAATCCGCTCCTGGGCCCGCCGCTGATCGTCGATGTCCGCGTTGGTGCCGAACCAGCGCACGACGCGGCCGCTCGCGTCCCGCATGGGCAGGGCCCGCATGAGGTGCCAGCGCCAGGTGCCGCCCACGCGCCACAGACGGGCCTCCACCTCGTAGGGCTCGCCGGTGCGCAGGCTGTGCTGCCAGCGCTCCATCAACCGCGGCAGATCCTCCGGGTGCACGGCCCGGGTCCACTGCGTGGGGTCTCCCGGGGTGATGCCCGTGTCCTGGTAGCCGCGGCGGCTGATGTAGTCCAACGCCCCGTCGGGCCGGCTCGTCCAGATGGTGTGCGGCAGCACCTCGGCCAGCGTGCGGTACTGCTGCTGCACCTCGTGCAGGCGCAACGTCTGCCGCAGCAGGTGCTCCAGCCGCTCCGGGGTGAGCGCCGCCTTGCCCAGGTAGTCGGTGGCGCCCGCCTTCATCAGCTCCACGGCGATGTGCTCGTCGCCCTGGCCGGTGAGCATGATGATGGGCGTCTCCACCAGGGCGGCACGCGCCTCGCGCAGCACCTGGAGCCCGTCCCGGCCCGGCATCTGGAAGTCGAGCAGGGCGCAGTCGAACGTCTGCTCCAGCAGGGCGGCGAGCGCGGACGCTCCATCCCCCACCTCGACGAGCTGTGCGTTCACCCCCGCCTTGAGCAGGGCGCGCCGCACGGCGAGCCGGTCCACTTCATCATCATCCGCCACCAGCAGGCGCAGCGGTTGGTCCCCCATGTGCTCCTCGGCCCTCACGGCAGCTCCACTCGCGTCCAGTATGCGTTGAGTGCGGCCATCAACTCCACGAATGCGGGCGAAGTCACGGGCTTGACGAGATAGCCGGCCACGTGCTGGGCGTAACTCTGCCCCCGGTCCCGGTCGTCGTTGGACGTGGTGAGCACCACGACGGGGGTGGTGCTCAGCTCCGGGTCGGAGCGCAGGGCCCGCAGGAACTCGTGGCCATTCATCCGGGGCATGTTCAGGTCCAGCAGGATGAGCCGGTTGAGCGAGGGCACGCTGCCGTCGCGCAGCATGTCCAGCGCCCGCTGCCCGTCGCTGGCGATGTAGAGGGCGTTGTGGACGTTGCTCTTCTTGAAGGCGCGCTGCACGTTCATCACGTCCACCGCGTCGTCATCCACCAGGAGGATGTTGAGCATCTTCACGGACACACTCAGCGCCCCTCTTCCGGGGCATGCTTCAGCCAGGTGAAACGGAAGGTGGCCCCCTGGCCCGGGGAGGACTCCAGCCAGGCACGCCCCCCGCGTGCCTCCACGCTCTTCTTCACCACCGACAGGCCGATGCCCGTGCTCTCCAACTCGTCGCGCGCCCGGAGCGTCTGGAAGATGCCCCAGATGCGCTCATGGTACTCGGGGGCGATGCCCGGGCCGTTGTCGGACACGGAGAACTCCCAGAAGGTGTCCACCGCCCGCACGCCCACCTTCACCCGCATGTCCGAGCTGCGCGCGTGCTTGAAGGCGTTGCCCAGCAGGTTGAGGAACACCTGCTGCAGGGGCACCCGCTCGGTGCGCAGCACGGGCATGCCCGGCTCCACCTCCACCACCGTCTCGGGCGGCGGGGCGAGCAGCTCCACGCACTCGGTGAGCAGCCGGCCCACGTCCACCCGCTCCGGCCGGCTGCGCATCCGCCCCGCGCGGCTGTAGTCGAGGATGCCGTTGATGAGCGCCTCCATGCGCTGGACGCGCCCGCGCAGCAGCCGCATCTGCTCGCGCGTCTCCTCCGTCATCACGTCCTGGAGGTCGTCCTCGATCCACTGCGACAGGTTGGCGATGCCGCGCAGCGGGGCCTTCAAGTCGTGGCTGGCCACGTAGGCGAACTGGTCCAGGTCCTGGTTGCTGCGCTCCAGCGCGGCGATGAGGCGCTCGCGCTCGGCCTCGGCGCGCTTGCGCTCGGTGATGTCCAGCACCACCGTGGCCACGCCCAGGGTGGCGCCCTCGGCCGAGCGCACGGGCGCATAGCGCGCCAGCCACGCCCGCTCCTCGCCGTTGGGCAGCCGGGTGGTGGATTCCACCGTCTGCGTCTCGCCCGTCTCCAGCGCCCGCCGCAGGGACTTCACCACGATGTCCACCCCGGGCGACTGCGTGGCGAGCACCTCGGGCATGGTGTGGCCCAGGTGGTCCTCGGCGGGCATGCGGTTGATGGTTTCCAGGGTGCGGTTGACGCGCACGAAGCACAGCGTCCGGTCGAAGAGGGCGATGCCCGCGGGTGCCGCGTCCAGGAGCGTGTCCAACATGGCGCGTGCCTGCTCGGCGAGGTGGCGCTCGTGCTGGGCCCGGCTCACGGCGTTCTGGCTCTCGCGGTACAGGCGCGCGTTGTCCAGGGCGAGCGCGGCGCGGCGTGCGAGCTCCTCGACGAGCGGGAGGTCCGCGGCGGAGAAGCTCCGGGTGCTCCCGGCCTGCGCGAGGGTGATGGCGCCCAGCGTCCGCCCGTGCACCACCAGCGGCGCGACGAGCGAGGAGCGCGGGGCCAGCTCCCGCCACAGCCGCAGCCCCTCGGCGTCCCGAGCGAGGGTCTCCAGCGTCGACTCCGAGATGACCTCCAGCAGCTCCGACTGGCCGGTGCGGATGACGTAGCCGGGGCCGTGGGCGTCCGTATGGAGGTCCACCGGCTCGTGCCGCGCCAGCTCCCAGGCGAGCGTCTCCCGGGCCGGGTCGCAGTGGCTCACCGAGACGCGCTCGACGGTTTCATCCGGCCGCACCAGGTCCACCGCGCACCAGTCCGCCAGCCGCGGCACGGCCAGGCGGGTGAAGTTGCGCACCGTCTCCTCGGGATCCAACGTGAGCGCGAGCAGGGAGCTCGCCTCGGCGAGGAAGCTGTGCACGTCCGAGGTGCGCTTCTGGTCGTCGATGTCCGTGCAGGTGCCGAACCAGCGGACGATGCGGCCCTGGGACTCGTGCACCGGGATGGCGCGGCCGAGGAACCAGCGCCACACCCCGTCGAGCCGGCGGCAGCGGTACTCCACCTCGAAGGGCTCGCCAGTGGTGAGGCTGTGGCGCCAGCGCTTCTCGGCCTCGGGGAGGTCTTCCGGGTGGAAGGACTGCTTCCACCCCTCGCCCCGCGACTGCTCGTAGCTCAGCCCGGTGAACTCGTACCAGCGGCGGTTGAGGTAGTCCTGGATGCCATCGGGCCGCGACGTCCAGACGATCTGCGGCAGGGCCTCGGCGAGCAGGCGGAACTGCTCGCGCTCGGTGTCGACGCGCTGCTCCGAGCCCGTGCTCCCGAAGAGGGAGGGCAGGTTCTCGTACGCGGTGAGATCGCCGTCGGACTGGCGGGACACGTCGAGTGACCCTCCGTGGGAAGAGGAGGAAGAACCTGCTGGCCAACCACCGTGCTGCGACCTGTCCGGACCCCCCACCCTCACCTCTTACTGCGTCCCCCGACCGCGTGTCCGGCACAGCGGACAGGCTGTCGTCCGCGCAACAGGTCATCGCAGGGTGTGCATTTCCCCTCGCCGCCGCAAGCCGTCCCGGGGCCTGTCTGGCGGGCTGGTTCAGGAGGAGGCGGGTGTCGTACCCCGGGGGAGGGTGAGCTCGAACGTGGTGGCTCCCGGAGAGGAGGGGACGAGCCGCAATTCTCCGCCGTGGGCGCGTGCAATTTTTCGCGACAGCGGCAAGCCCAGGCCGGTGCCCTTTTCGCGGGTGGTGAAGAAGGGCTCGAAGATGCGCTCGCGCTCGGCCTCGGGCACGCCGGGGCCGCTGTCCTGGACGCGGATGGTGTAGCCCAGGCCCTCACCCCGGCCCGTCACGCGCACGCGGCCGCCCGGGGGCGAGGCCTGCACCGCGTTCTTCACCAGGTTCACCAGCGCGGCCGTGAGCAGGCTGCCGTCGGCCTCCAGCACCGCGGGCTCGGCCTCCACCTCCACCGTCACCTCGCGCGCCGCCGCGTCCGCCGCGAGCAGGCCACTGGCCTCCTGGAGGAGATCCGGCGCCGCCACGGGCTCGCGTGAGAGGGGTTGCTCCCGGGCGAAGGCGAGGAAGTCCTCGACGATGCGCTGGAGGTACTCCACCTCGCGCTGGATGCGCGCCACGTGTCCGGCGGCGTCCTGGTGGGCTCCTGCGTTGAGGTCCTCGGCGAGCAGGCCCGAGAAGAGGGAGATGCCGCCGATGGGGTTGCGCACCTCGTGGGCCACGCCGGCCAGCATCAACTTGAGCTGCCGGTCCCGGCTCTCGAGCGCCCCGCGCATGACCTCCAGCTCGCGCGCCAGCACGCCGATTTCACGCGTGGGCTCGGGGGGCACGGGCGTCGTGAGGTCGCCGCGGCCGATGCGCAGCGCCGAGTCCATCAGCCGCCGCAGCGGACGCGCGAGTCCCCGCGCGGTGAGGACGGCCACCAACCCGAGCACCCCGAGCGCCACCACGCTCGCGGCCGCGAAGCTCCGGGACAGACGGGAGAGGGGACCGAAGAAGGCGGCACTGCCCTCGACGGCCACCGCGCCCACCACCTCGGTGTCGCGGCGCACGGGGGCGTAGCCCGTCTTGTAGAGGCGCCCGTCCGAGCCGGTGAAGAGCACCTGGCTGGCGGCGCGCTGGCCGGAGAAGACGCGGGAGAGCTCGAGCCTGTCGCGCGCGAGCTCGGGCACTTCGGTGCCCACCGGGAGGCCGCCGCCGACGTCCACGCGCACCCGGCCCTGCGTGTCCACCACGTAGACGCGCCGCACGCCGCTGGCGTCGCGCAACTCGGTGAGCAGGCGCACGAGGTTGCGCCACGTGCGCGTGCCCGAGGTGTCGTCTCCCGGCTCGACGGTGAGCATGCGCTCGCCGTTGACCTGGCTCGCGGTGGCCGCGGCGATGGCGGAGAGGCTGTTGCCCAGCTCGTCCTCGAGGATGGAGCGCGCGAGGGCGTAGACGGCGGTGCCCGTGAGCGCGAGGAAGAGCAGCATGGGCAGCAGGAACGCCACCAGCAGACGCGCCGGGAGCGAGCCCAGCGCGTCCTTCAAGCGGGAGGTGGGGGGAGGCGGGGTGGACATGGAAGACGGATGCTCACCCTAACCGGTGAATCACCGGAACGAATCGACGATGAACGCGGAGGCGACGGAGAAGTCGAGGATGGCGGTCCCCGGCTTCGATTCGGGCCGCTTGCGGAGCTGGCCGTTGCCGAGCCGGGCCACCGCACAGATGGGGATTTTGTCTCCATCCGGTGGATGGGCTTCGTAATACCGGACGACGACCTGCGGGCCACTCGTCCAGACCCAACCGTACAAACGGGTTGGAGATTCAAGCATGCCGAGATCGTCCGTCAACATGCTCTCCACGGGCCCGTCATAGAGCGTGATGGGCTGTGCTCCCACCTGATTGGCATCGAGTTCCACCAGTGCCGCATCCCCGACGTGCAGCCGGACATACCGCATGGCCTTGCGTGCTTCTTCCGGGCATTCCTGGGGGCCGGGGGTTCCATCTGGACGCAGTGCTACCGCGCCTGCACTGGTCGTGGTGCATCCCAAGGACGTGAGCAATAGCGCTGCGGAGGACAAGAAGAGTGCCTTCGTGATGGGCATGATCGTCGCTCCTACTCACGAATGAGACGGTGATCTAGCAGAACCATCAATTGCTGATGCCCATCGCTTCGGAACACCTCCAAGGTCAAATCAACAAGACCCTGCTCCGAGACAAAGGCGCTCTTGTCCGCCACGACTGCGAGAGTTCCTGACGCGCCGGGGACGATGTCGGCCCGGTTCATGCGAGACGCGAACGGTTTTGCCGTGCCGGAGGTCGGGTCGGAGGTCAGGCGCGCCTCTCCGAATACCCAAGGCGTTTGGGGATCATTGTTGGTGAGCTGAACTTCAACCGCTGCCTTTCCTTTCCCAGAGAAGATTTTGACGACCATCTTCACGTCTCCGTCCTTGAGGACGATGGTGTTTTTCAACTTGAAGGGCGCCTGCTTCTCGGCCCCATTGGCCAGGAGCGTGGCGTAGGCGTGGTCAACCGAGTTCTCTTCCTTGCGGTAGCGCTCGTTCTCCTCGCGCAGTTCCCGCTCGGTCTTGAGCGAGCGGTACAGGGAGGCGAGCACCGCGTTGTAGCCCTCGCGGTCCGCGAACACGTTCACCTGTTGGTCTATCTCCCGGTCGTAATAGGTCTGCTGATGTGCCGTCACGATGAAAGGGATTTCCGTCCCATCCGTGAGCGTCACCATCAGCAGGAAGCGGTCTTCGGGCGTGAGGTCGCGGAGGGGATACAGCAGCACCGACTTGCCGGCACAGACCAGGGGCTCGAAGTGGCCTTCCCACCCCAGCAGCCGCGTCCGCTCGGGATCGCAGGAACTCTCCAGGCGCAGCACGGTGGAGATGCCGCCGCCGACGTACAGCTTGGAAGCTTCGGTTCTCGGGTGCTCCGAGAGGATGAGGGTCCTTTCATTGGGCGCGTGCTTCTCGGGCTCGCTGGCCACGGCCACGGAGGCCATGAGCAGCAGCAAGAGGGTGAACCGCGGAAGTAGGAAGTGGCGCATGATGAGACTTAACCTAACAGAACGGGTGATGGGCGGCCAGTCCCGTGTGGGTTGGGTGCCTCTTGCCTCGTAACAGTGACCGTGGCGGGCGGGATTTCCCGACTGACTCGACCGCGCAGGACCTGGGTTTCCCCCGGCTCCCCACGTCTACTGCCGGCTGACTCCGCGCCCTTGGGCGTGAGCGGAGCGGGAGGTCCACGTGAGTGCCGTCGTCGGCTGTCCATCCCCGTTCCGGGTCGCGCGGTGCGTGGCCCTATTTCTCGTGCCGGTGCTCGCCGCCTGCGCCACGGCCTCTGGTGGGGGGACTTCCTCTGCCTGGCGCCAGGAGGTGCCACGGTACGGTTCGCCGGGTTCCGTTCCATCGCCAGGAGCTCTGTTGGCCATGAGCGATGGGCCGCCGGTGGGAGGCGGGCCTACCGGTCCGGGCCTCCAGGGCTACAACGTTCCCGGCCGCAAGCCGGATTCGCAGATGCGCTGGGAGCTCTTCATGGGCAATGCCTCACACCGGCTCATCGCTCTCATGTACGGTGTCAATCACCCGGGCAGCAGAGCCTATTACAATACCAAATCGATCAAATTCATTGTTGATGACACGGAAATTGGAGACGCGTCCCTTCTGTTGCCGAACGAGCGCGAGCTACGTCCGGACATCACCGATGTCACCTCCAGGGAACTCTTCGAAATCAAACCCTGGGATGAGCAGGCCCTGCGAGAAGGCCGTGAGGAAGCTCGCAAATACCTTGCAGCACTCAATCGGACCATCTTGTCTGGCAGACGGTTCACGGGTGGCTCGGACTTTCGGGGCGAAATCCTCGTTCGCTTCGCGGGAGGTCAATACATTTGGCGCCTGGAATGGAAGAACCCCGAGCCGGGAGTTGTCCAGTACAAGTGGACGCGCAGCCAGCAACGTTTCGAGTCCGAGGCGGCGGCGTACGAGGCCGCCCAGTGGGTGGACCTCACCGTGGAGGAGTTGCGGCAGTATGGTGGTTGGGTAGGTCAGGCTGTGGAGGGAATGGTGAACCGGCGTGAGAACCTCACCACCATCAGTGGGACCGTGGGAATGGTCATCGACCTCGTCGGCGGGGTTGCGGCGACGGTCTTGTGGGGTTCCATCCTGGGACAGATGGGGACGGGCCCTGGGGCGCGGCAGCCACCAGCACAGGGAGGTGGTCAGGTCGTTCCCTTCCCGGCGCGGCTCTCTCCCACTGTGCCCCCGGCGCAGGTGCCGGCTGCTGCGGGCATGTCCCTTCCTCGTTGAGGGGCTGCTTTGTTAGGACGCACTTCATGACACCTGGACAGTCCACGTCGCTGCAACTGCCGTCCTTCCTGCATGGCACCTTACGCTCAGTGCAGCAGAAGACGCACCGAGAGAGCCTGCGGTGTGGCGAGCAGTACCGGAAGGACGGCACCTTTCCCGCCCCCCGGCAAATGGTGGAACTGCCCCCAGGCGAGGTGGTGGTGGCGCATGAGGTGGTGGACTTCCAGCGCGAGCGCCCGGCCTGGCGGTTGTACATGGTGTCGTATGTCATGGGCGATCTGGCTCTGGAAGGACAGAAATCGTTCCCCGTGAGGCATGACTATGAGGCGTTCTTCCGCGAGACAGCCTGGGGGGCGTTGTTCTTCGCGACGACTCACATGGGCGCGGTGAGCGCGGAGCGTACGGCCAAGCGCCTCCAGGCGGTGCTGCGCTTCTGGGATCCGCTCCAGTCCGCGCGCTACCTCTTCAAGAAACTGGGGGTGCCTCAGACGCTGCAGGAGGTGATGGTGGCCTCCTGTGACTGGGCCATGGATGCATGGTGCCCGGAGGGAGAGGACTCGGTGCGCTCGCGCCTGGAAGTGGCGGCGGAGCGCATGGCGAAGGCGACGCGGGAGGATTGCATCGAGGCCATCTTCCGGGAGATGCCGCGAGCTCTTGCGTATGCGCGCAAATTGAAGCACCGCGAGGTGGTGGCGGATCCCGCCTTCCAGCGCGAGCGCCTCGCCACGCTCGATCCGCGTTCTTTCGAGCGGGTGTCTGGCGCGCTCACGGGGGAACTCATCAGCCTGTTATATGATTGGGACCACGAACTCGGGCTGCAATAGGCATGGGAGTTCAATGGTTCGTTGGTGACCCATGAGCATGGCACCTGGACACTCTGCTGCGCTGCAACTGCCGTCCTTTCTGCATGGCAACTTCCGCTCGGTGCAGCAGAAGACGAAGCGGGAGGGCTTGCGTTGTGGTGAACAGTACCGCAAGGACGGTACCTTTCCCGCGCCCCGTCAGATGGTGGAGGTGCCTCCGGGCGAGGTAGTGGTTGCGCACGAGGTGGTGGACTTCCAGTGTGAGCGTCCGGCCTGGCGGCTGTATATGGTGTCGCATGTCATGATTGACTTGGCATTGGAAGGGCAGAAGTCGTTTCCCGTAAGGGATGACTACGAGGCGTTCTTCCGCGAGACGGCCTGGGGTGCGCTCTTCTTCACGACGACGTACATGGCCCCGGTGAGCGCGGAGCGTACGGCGTGGCGCCTGCAAGCGGTGCTGCGCTTCTGGGAGCCGCTCCAGTCCGCGCGCTATCTCTTCACGAAGTTGGGGGGGGGCGCAGACGTTGGAGGAGGTGTTGGTCGCCTCCTGTGGCTGGGCCATGGAGGCGTGGTGCCCGGAGGGCGAGGCTTCGGTGCGCTCGCGCCTGGAGGTGGCGGCGGAGCGCATGGCGAGGGCGACGCGGGAGGACTGCATCGAGGCCATCTTCCGACAGATGCCCCGGGCTCTCGTGCACGCGGGCAAGTTGAAGCACCGGCAGGTGTTGGCAGATCCCTCCTACCAGCGCGAGCGCCTCGCCACGCTGGATCCATGGTTTTTCGAGCGGGTGTCCGGTGCGTGTACGTCGGAGCTGATCTGGCTATTGGTCAATTGGGACCATGAACTCGGGCTGCAGTAGACATAGACATCGGAGTTCCATGGTCCGGTGCGGACCTATGAGCATGACACCCGGGAAGCACCGCGAGGTGTTGGCCGACCCCTCGTACCTGCGCGAGCGCTTCGCTACGCTGGACTCCTGGACTTCGACCGGGTGTCAGGTGCGTGTCCGGGGTATCTGAGCTGGTTGCTCACTCTCTGGGACCACGAGCTCGGGTTGCAGTAGGCGGCCCGCTCAATCGAACATCGCTCCCAGCGCCTCGGTGAGCGTCTCGACGCCCACCACCTCGAGCTTCGAGCCCTCCAGCCGCCGCGCGCTCCCCTTCGGGATGATGGCCCGCTGGAAGCCCATCTTCGCCGCCTCGGCCAGCCGCGGCTCCACCTGGCCCACCGCGCGCACCTCGCCCGCCAGGCCCACCTCGCCCAGTATCAGCGTGTGCGCCTCCAGCGGCCGGTTCTGCAGGCTGCTCACCAGCGCCGCGCATACCGCCAGGTCGCACGCCGGCTCGGACAGCTGCATGCCTCCGGCCACGTTCACGAACAGGTCGCACCCCACCAGCGGAATGTCCTCCTTCTTCTCCAGCACCGCAGCCAGCAGCGCCACGCGGTTGCCGTCCACGCCGATCGCCGTGCGCCTTGCCGTGCCGTAGCCCGTGGGCGCCACCAGCGCCTGCACCTCCACCAGCAGCGGCCGCGTTCCATTCAACGTGCACGTCACCACGCTGCCCGCCTTGCCCGCGGGGCGCTCGGCCAGGAAGAGCGCCGAGGGGTCCGGCACCTCCACCAGTCCCGCCCCCTTCATCTCGAAGACGCCAATCTCGTTCGTCGAGCCGAAGCGGTTCTTGTGCGCCCGCAGAATCCGGAACGGGTGGCCGCGCTCGCCCTCGAAGTAGAGCACCGTGTCCACCATGTGCTCGAGCACGCGCGGGCCCGCGATGGAGCCCTCCTTCGTCACGTGCCCCACCAGGAACGTGGGCACCCCGCTGCGCTTGGCGAACGCCATGAAGCGCCCCGCCACCTCGCGCACCTGCGAGATGCTCCCCGGCGCGCTGCCCAGCTCCGGCAGGTACATCGTCTGAATCGAGTCCACCACCAGCGCCCGCGGCTTGAGGCCCTCGGCCACCGTCAGCACCCGGTCCGCGTCCGTCTCCGCGAAGAGGTGGATGGACTCGCCCTCCACCCGCAGCCGCTCGGCGCGCATCTTCGTCTGCCGCAGCGACTCCTCGCCCGACACATAGAGCACCGGGCCCCCGTGCCCCAGCCTGTCCAGCGCCGCCAAGAGCAGCGTGGACTTGCCGATGCCCGGGTCTCCTCCCAGCAGCACCAGCGAGCCGTCCACCACGCCGCCTCCCAGCACCCGGTCGAACTCGGCGATGACCGTGCGCCGGCGCTGCTCCTGCTCGCCGCTCACCTCGCGCAGCCGCACCGGCTTGGACGCTCCTCCCGAGGCCCCCCACGCCGGGCGCTTCTCGTCCACCTTCGCCTCGGTCTCCTCCACCAGCGAGCTCCACGCGCCGCAGTCGGGGCACTTCCCCAACCACTTCGCCGACTGGTACCCGCACGCCTGACACGTGTAGTGCGTCTTCGCCTTCGCCATAGAGGGTGGTGTCTAGCTCAGGGGGCCCACGTTTCCCTCGCTTTCCCGCGCCTTTGCTCACCCGCCCGTCCGTGCCCGTCCGGAGGGCGAGCGGCCAAACGGGGGTTCTCACCCATGGTCCCCGCCAAGTTGTGTCCAGCGGGTCGGCTCCCCAGTTTGGTCGCAAACGGGACCGCGCGTCGCGGTACCCATGAAAGGGAGACGGAGATGAGCATCATCTGGTTCATCGTGGTGGGTCTGGTCGCCGGTCTGCTGGCGCGTGCGCTCATGCCGGGCCGTCAGTCCATGGGTCTGGTGGCGACGATGCTGCTGGGTATCGTGGGCTCGTTCGTCGGTGGCTTCATCGGCGCTCTCTTCTCGCCCAACCGCCGAGTTTTCGACCTGAATCCCTCGGGCATCATCATGTCCGTGGTCGGCTCCATCGTGGTCCTACTCCTGGTGGGCTGGGCGGGCCGAGGCCGTCGCATCCACGCCTGATGTCCGGGGCCCGGTAGGGCAGGGGCGCCCGCGTGGCGCTCCGGCCCCCGGGCCCCGCTGTCGTTTGCGGGGGCCGGGGGTCGTCAACCCGGCCTCGCTGCGTGGTTGACAAGGGCGTTGCGTCCACGCACCGTGCGCGCTCCCAACTGCTCGAGGAGCCCATGTCCGACTCCGCCGCCCACGACTTCCACGGTCACGCCCACTTCGCCGCTCCGCCTCCGGGCGTCGCCGTCCGCCACGACTGGTCGCTCGCCGAGGTGCGAGCCCTCTATGAGCTGCCCCTGCTGGAGCTCATCCACAAGGCGCAGACCGTCCACCGGGCCGTCTTCCAGGACAACAAGGTGCAGCTGTGCTCGCTGCTGTCCATCAAGACGGGCGGCTGCCCCGAGGACTGCGGCTACTGCCCCCAGGCGGCGCGCTACCACAAGGACACGGGCCTGCAGGCCGAGAAGCTCATGGCCGTCTCCTCGGTGCTCGACGCCGCCTCCAAGGCCCGCGCCGCCGGGGCCACCCGCTTCTGCATGGGCGCCGCCTGGCGCGAGGTGAAGGACGGTCCCCAGTTCGACAGCGTCCTGGAGATGGTGCGCGGGGTGAAGTCGCTCGGCATGGAGGCCTGCGCCACGCTCGGCATGCTCACCGAGGGCCAGGCGAAGCGCCTGCGCGAGGCCGGCCTCTCCGCCTACAACCACAACCTCGACACCTCCGAGGAGAAGTACGGCGACATCATCTCCACCCGCACGTACCAGGACCGGCTCGACACGCTCGAGCGCGTGCGCCAGGCCGGCATCTCCGTGTGCTCCGGCGGCATCATCGGCATGGGGGAGAGCATCGAGGACCGCTGCAAGCTCCTGCTCACGCTCGCCAACCAGGAGGTCCATCCCGAGTCGGTGCCCATCAACGCGCTCGTCCCCGTCAAGGGCACGCCGCTGCAGGACCAGAAGCCCGTGCAGAGCATCGACATGGTGCGCACCATCGCCACCGCCCGCATCCTCATGCCCCTGGCCATGGTGCGCCTGTCCGCCGGCCGCATGCAGATGAACGAGGAGGCCCAGCTGCTGTGCATGATGGCGGGCGCCAACTCGCTCTTCTTCGGCGAGAAGCTGCTCACCACCGGCAACCCCGAGTACACCCAGGACATGGCCCTCCTCGAGAAGGCCGGCATCCGCCCCCTGGAGCCGGACACGTCCCGGTGAGCGTGGCCACGCAGTGGGCCCGGGCGGAGCTGGACGCGCTGTCCGCCCGGGGGCTGAAGCGCTTCCTCGAGCCGCTCGACTCTCCCCAGGGTCCCCTCGTCCGCGTGGGGGGCGAGACGCTCGTCAACTTCGCCTCCAACGACTACCTGGGCCTCGCTGCCTCGCCCACCGTGCGCGCCGCCGCCGCCGCCGCCCTGGAGGCCCATGGCGTGGGCTCCGGGGCCAGCCGGCTCGTGGTGGGGGACACCACCGCCCACCACCGGCTGGAGGCCCGCCTCGCCTCCTTCGAGCGCTCCGAGGCCGCCCTCCTGTTCAACTCGGGCTACGCCGCCAACGTCGGCACCATCCAGTCCCTCGTCGGCCCCGAGGACGCCGTCTTCTCCGACGCCCTCAACCACGCCTCCCTCATCGACGGCTGCCGGCTGTCGCGCGCCCGCGTCGTCGTCTATCCGCACGCCGACGTCGAGGCGCTCGAGCAGGCGCTGGCCTCCACTCCCGCGCGCCGCCGGCTCGTCGTCACCGACACCGTGTTCTCCATGGATGGGGACCTCGCGCCCCTCCGGGAGATTGTCCGCGTCTGCCAGGCCCATGGTGCCGCGCTCCTCGTGGACGAGGCCCATGCCACTGGCGTGCTCGGCGCTCGCGGCTCCGGGCTGTGCGAGGAGCTGGGGCTGGGTGACGCCGTCGACGTGCGCATGGGCACCTTGAGCAAGGCGCTCGGCGGGCTGGGCGCGTACATCTGCGCCTCCCGCCCCGTGGTGGAGCTGGTGCTCAATCGTGCGCGGCCCCTCGTGTTCTCCACCGCGCTCCCGGCCGCCCTGTGCGCCGCCGCCGAGGCCGCCGTGGACCTGGTCGAGCTCGATGACGCCCTGCGCGCCCGCCTGTGGCGCAACATCCGGCGCTTCTCCGAGGGCCTGCGCTCGCTCGGTTTCCTCGCCGAGCCCCGCAGTGCTGTCTTCCCCGTCATCGTGGGGGAGCCCGAGCGTGCCGTCGCCGCGTCCCGTGCGCTGCGTGCCCGTGGATTGCTCGTGAAGGCCATTCGCCCTCCGACCGTCCCCGAGGGCACCAGCCGGCTTCGCTTCTGTCTCTCCGCCGCGCACACCGAGGGCCATGTCGACCTGGCCCTCCAGGGGCTGCGCTCGCTGAATCTGTGACTGATGGGGTCCTCCCAGGGCCCCGAGTGGGAGGTCTCCTTGGCAACCAGGAAATGGCCACGGTTCTTCGTCACGGGTACGGATACCGGCGTGGGCAAGACGCAGGTCTCCCGCGCCCTGTTGTCCCTGCTCGCCGACGCGGGGCTCTCTCCCCAGGGCTTCAAGCCCTATGAGAGCGGGTGCTCGTCTCTCTCCGCCCCCGCCGATGCGCTCTCCCTGCGCGAGGCCGCCCGGAGTGAGCTGCCCCTCGAGCTCGTCTGTCCCCACCGCTTCCGCGCTCCGCTCGCTCCCGGCATCGCCGCCCGCCGCCTCGGCCGCGAGCCCGACTGGCGCGTCACCCTCGCCGCCTGGGAGCGTTTGCGGCACGGCTCCGTCGTCGTCGAGGGCGCCGGCGGCCTCTTCGTCCCCCTCGACTCCTCCCACGACGTCATCGATCTCATCTCCACCCTCGGCCTGCCCGTGCTGCTCGTCGCCCGCGCGGGCCTGGGCACGCTCAACCACACCGCCCTGTCCCTCGAGGCCCTCGCCGCGCGCAACCTCCCCGTCGCCGCCGTGCTCCTCTCCCGCGGCACTCCCTCGCGCGATCCCTCCGAGCGCGACAACCCCGCCCTCATCTCCGAGCGCCACCGCGTCCCGGTCCTCGGTCCCGTGCCCTACCTGGAGGACCCTCGCCGACGTCACGCGGCATTCCGAAAGGCACTCGCTCCGCTGGTGGCGCCATGGCTCGCTACAGGCCGCTCCAGTCGCGCGCGAGGCCGATAAATCGGCCTCCGCCGCGATCGTCCCGCGCACGGGAGTGCAAGTTTTCGTGTCACTCGGCCGTGAAAATGGACGCATGTTTCGATCTGCGCGAGAACGCCGGGCACGAATGGCGGACATCATCGACCTCTCGCTCCTCGCCGATGCCAGGCGCTACTTCTCCAAGCTCTACGATGCGCGCGGTCTCTCCTACTTCCTGCAGAAGGACGGTCACCGGCTCTTCCACATCGAGCCGGCCAAGGTCGAGCTCGTGGTCCGTACCGCCATCCGCTCGCGCCCCGACGAGCTGCCCGCTCCCCACCCCAAGGCCGTGGATCACTGCCGCAAGGAGATCCGCCGCGAGCTGATCCGCCTCGTTGCCTCGGCGATGCTACAGACGGGACTGTGAGCCGCTTCTCCGCCCGCACCGACTTCCCCCGGACGTGGAACCCCCTGGCGCGGGCTCTCGCCGAGCGCCGGGCGCGTGGGCTCCCCGTCCTGGACCTCACCGAGACGAACCCCACCCGCGTGGGCCTGCCCGCGCCCAGGCCGGAGCTGCTGGCGCACCCGGGGGCCCTCGACTACGCGCCCGAGCCCCAGGGGATGTTGTCCGCCCGCGAGGCCGTGGCCGCGCACCTGTCCACCCGGGGTGCCCGCGTCTCGCCCGAGCACCTCGTCCTCTCGGCGAGCACCAGCGAGTCCTACGGCTGGCTCTTCAAGCTGCTGTGCGAGCCCGGGGACAACGTGCTCGTCCCCGCGCCCAGCTACCCGCTCTTCGAGTACCTCACGCGGCTGGAGGGCGTGGAGACGCGCCCCTACCGGCTGCCGCGCGCGCACGGCTTCGGCCTGGACGTGGAGGCGGTGGCCGCCGCGAAGAACGAGCGCACCCGCGCGGTGCTCGTGGTGAATCCCGGCAACCCCACCGGGCACTATCTGCACCAGGGCGAGCTGGAGGCGCTGAGCACGCTGTGCGCACAGGAGGGGCTGGCGCTCGTCTCGGACGAGGTGTTCTCCGACTTCGCCTGGGACGAGGAGCCGGGCCGGGTGGCGACGGTGGCCGGGCGTGCGCCGCCCATGCTGACGTTCTCCCTGTCGGGCCTGTCGAAGGTGGTGGGGCTGCCCGGCCTCAAGCTGGGGTGGACGCACGTGGGCGGGCCCGAGGCGCTCCGGGACGAGGCCCTGGCCCGGTTGGAGCTGGTGGCGGACACGTACCTGTCGGTGAACACGCCCGTGCAGCTCGCCCTGCCCGGGCTGCTGGCCCACACCCGCCGTTTCCAGGCGGCGCTGCTCGCACGGGTGAAGGAGAACCGGCGGCTGCTGCGTGAGGCCCGCCCGAGGAACGCCCCCTGGGACATGGTCCCGGCGCATGGCGGGTGGAGCACCGTGCTGCGCATCCCCCTGGAGCCCGGCGAGGAGGCCATGTGCCTGGAGCTGCTGGACGCGGGGGTGGTGGTGCAACCGGGGTACTTCTACGATCTGATCGGCGGGGCCTTCCTGGTGCTGTCGCTGCTGCCACCGCCGGACGTCTTCGCCGCCGCGCTGGAGCCGCTCGTGCGCGTGCTGGCCACGAGCGGGTAGGGGCGGGGCCCGCGCTACCGGGAGGCGCCCACCGCCTCGCGGGGCACCTTGCCCGTGGTGCCGAGGGTGCCGGCGAGGCCGTAGCACTCGAGGACGAGGTGGCGGTCCCACGCCGCCTGGCCCTCGATGCGGCTGGCCCGGCGGCGCGCGAGCAGGGCGGGCAGCTCGGTGACGAAGAGGCCGTAGAAGCCGGCCGCGTCCTCGAGCATCTCGGAGGGCGCCACGCCCAGCTCCGTCTCCACCTGCTGCAGCCCGGCCAGGAAGAGGTGCCCGGCGTCCTCGTTGGAGGCGGCGCCCCGGGCTACGTCCAGGGAGAGCTCCACCAGCGAGCGGCCGGACGTGTTCCGAGCGAGCTCTTGACGCACCTTGTTACGGTGCTCCCGCGCTTCGAGGACACGCGCCTCCTCGGCGCGCACCGACGCTCGTTTCGCCAGGGCTGTGCTCATGTGGCTCCTCCCCAGGGGCCCGAAATGGACCCGGTCTCCATCCATTATTTGGAGACGCCTGACGCAGCTTCGTGATGCGCCTGACGGGAAATAAGAACGGCTCGCTCCATCTTCATGCTGGCGGGCAGGCGAGCGTTCTCCAGCCCGCAATGGCTCGCCCGGAATGCCGGAGAGTGACGGGCAGCGCACACCGACCGTGAAGTGCACCCGTGTAGGCATGCCCGGAGAGGACCGCGCTGCCCCGCCTCAAGCGGAGGGGCTCTGGGCGAGGCGCGAGGCGACCCGGAAGAGCTGGCTGCAAGAGAAGTCGAGAGGGGCTTCGGGGCCCTGGAGGGCATGGCGGGCGCGGAGGAAGGGGAGCCAGGCCCTGTCGCCCACCACCACCGCGGCTTCGTCCAACTTGCGGCGAGGCACCCAGCGGCCCCCCAGCGAGTGCACGAGGAACATGCCCAGCCAGGCACCCAGGGCGGGGATGAGCAGCTCCTTTTCCTCGTCTGGTAGCCGCTTGCCCCAGCCGTGGTGCCACAGGTGGTGGTCCACGCGCGGGAGTGCTTCCCGCGAGCCGCTCATGAGGTCGGGGATGTCCTTGTTCAGCAAGGCGATGAGCTGCTCGGCGAAGTGCCCCTCGTAGGTGTCGATGGCGCGCCGCACGTCCTCGACGTCGGGAGCCGGGGCCCGGGAGGAGGGGAGCCACTCGGAGACGGGAGGAGGGTGATAGGCGTTGAAGCGCTCCACCAACTGGCGCTTGCGGTCGAGTCCCCTGTCTTCCACCTCCCAGCGCAGGATGTCGGCCACGTCCTCGTCGAACTGGAGGGGGAGGGGGGTGAAGACGAGCGAGCGCTGACGGAGGGCGGCGAGGGTGTCCTCCAGGTTCAGCTCGGGGCGCAGGTGCACGAGGGCGCGGGCCTGGGCGAGGCGGGCCTCCTCGGAGTCGAAGTCGGAGGGGGTGGGGCGGGTGAGCCACAGGATGGCGCCGCCGGGCAATTCCTCCAGGTGGGTGCAGGGCGTGGACAGCACGCGCTGGCGGCCGAGCTGCTCCACGAGGCGAGGGCCGTACACGTTGAGCCAGTAGGCCTCATGGACGCCCTTGGGCGCGCGGGAGTCGGTCGTGTGCGGATCGCTTCCCAGGTGGAAGTCGAGGGAGCTGTGGGCCAGACCGTAGGAGAGGGGAAAACGTTGGGCGAAGGAGCGCACCAACGCGAGGAGTTGTTTGGCACGCTCCTCGGTCCTGCCCTCCTCACGGACGACGGCGAAGGGCTTGAGCGTCAGCTCGAGGGTGGAAAAGGTATCCTCGGCGCTCTGGTCGTAAAGTCCGAGCCACCAGTCCACCTCTGGCGGCAGGGAACGATGAAGATTGATGCCGTACTTGATGCCATACCTGAATTCTTGAAACCGCTCGTGCACCAGTTCGCGAGAGTATTTCCGACTGCGTGAGAGGTACACGCGGTCCGGTCGCAGCTCCCCGTCCATGGCCTCGATGACGCCCAGGACTTCATCGACCCCTTCAGGACCTCGGGTTAGCGGATTGACAGAGCTGTAGAGGTGTAGGGTGAGACTGTCCTTCGCGTTCCACTCATCTCTGGACATGGAAATGTAATTCGATGCCGAGGTCTTTTGCTTCAGTGACGAGGAGCTTCTTGGCATCAACCGTCAATTCCTTTTCGTCATAGACGAGGTGGACGCGGGAGACTTCGACCTTGCGGCCAAAGAGGGGGTGGCCGGGCCTGCGTATCTCCACCGTACCTCCATACTTCGTCAATGCTTCTCGCGCATCGGCCCTGAGCTGGCTGCGGAGCTCCTGCAGGCTCATGGACTGGAAGCTGCGCTGCTTGTTGCTGAAGCAGTGGACGGTGGGCGTGCGGCCCGGGCGTAGGGAGGCCTCGTCCACGACGAGCTGGTCCACGTAGGTGAGCGTGGCCCTGCCCTCGTGCACCAGTCCCACGTTCTCCGTCACGATGGGATTCTCCAGGCCGCGCAGCCAATGCCTCTGGGTCTCCGCCAGCTTCGCCTGCTCCCGAAGCACCCGCGCGACCTCGCGTTGGAACTCCATGGCCCGCTGGAAGCGGCCGAGGAACGTCCTGTAGCTGTCCCATGCCAGCGGCGGCTTCGCGGGGGGCGCGCCAGGAGGCCGCTGCCGGGTGCCCGTGAGCTCCTCGTAGCGTTGCTCCCAGTACGCCACGTAGTCCACCCACCTGCTGTTGTCGGCGGCCACACCGGGAGGCGGCTCGTGCAGCGAGGGCCGGTAGCGGGCCAGTGACTCCAGCTGTGCCGGGTGGCGGGCCCCCGTCTCCAGGGCCTCGGCCTCGGCCAGATGGGTTTCCAGCGCCGCTGCTTCCTCCAAGGACAGCCCTTCCGTCAACCCCGCCCCCAGGGTCAACGTGCGAGCTTCCACCGCGGCCGCGCGCATCTCCGCCGTCTCCACCACCGCGCCCACCATCAACACGCTGAGCACAGCGGTGATGACGGCGTTCTCCACGCCCTTGAGCCGGGCGCTCCGTTCGAAGCTCGTCGCGAGCACGTGCCGCAGCCGCAGGCCCCCCGCCCCGCGCGAGGGCATCAGCTCGTCGAGGAATTGCCAGCGCACCGTGCACGCGGGGAGCGCGGTGCACACCATGCCCAGGGCCTGGTCCGCCAGCACGTGACCAGTGGCCTCGACCTGGGTCTCCAATTGGCCCAAGAGCACGCGGGCCCGAGCGTCTCCCCGCTGTGCGTCCGCGTACACGCGCTCCAGGTGCTCGGAGCGGTGCACCAGCAGCAGATCGGAATACCTGCCCGTCAGCCCCCCCCGGGCATCGCAGTACAGGGCGTAGTCGAAGGGCGGCGCCACGTCCCGGCGCACCAACTCGAGGGCAACGTCCTCGTCCTCACCGCACCGGCTGCCGCCGAGCACGAGGCTCAGTGCCATCAGGGTGAGCACCCGGAACCAATGACCCATGGCCCTCAGTCTCCTCTCCCCGTGCGAGCCGGGCAATGGCTTCAGGCTCCAGCTTCGGGCGTGCCGGAAAAAGGAAGCGCCCGGCGGAAGATCCACGCCGGGCGCTCCTGGGACTGCGTTCGCGAGCGATGACGCCCGCGGGTTGCTACGCCTGCGTGGGCCTGCGCGAGATGCGGTACAGCACGAAGCCCATGAAGGCGAAGGCCAGCACGCCGATGAGCTGGTAGCCGTTCTCGCCCACCGCGTGATGCAGGGCCTGCTCCACGGACAACTTGGAGATGGCCGCGTTGACGCCCTCGTTCACCGACAGCATGGCCACCACGACGCCCGCCAGCGCGCCGCCGGCCACCAGGCCCGTGGAGAAGAGGTTTCCGGGCCCGAGCTCCGAGTCCTCCACGTGCTCACCCTTGCGCTTCGCCATGTACTCCGTCAGGCCCTTGATGGCGCCGCCCACGAAGATGGGGGCGGTGGTGGACAGCGGCAGGTAGGCGCCCACCGCGAAGGACAGCGACTTGATGCCGCACAGCTCCATCGTCACCGCCAGGAAGGCGCCCACCAGCACGAACTGCCAGTCCAGGTTGCCCGACAGCAGGCCCTTGATGAGCGTGGCCATCAGCGTGCCCTGCGGCGCGGGGAACTTGTCCGTGCCGATCATGTGCTGCACGCCCTGCGCCTGCAGCTCCGCCGTCGGCGTGTCCAGCAGCTTCATGGTCAGGCCGATGACGATCGCCGCCGCCACCGCGCCAATCATCAGGCCAATCTGCTGCGCGCGCGGGGTGGCGCCCACCAGGTAGCCCGTCTTCAGGTCCTGCGACGTGGCGCCCGCGTTCGCCGCGGCGATGCACACCATGCCGCCCACGCACAGCGCCATCGGCTGGTACATGTCACCCGTCCAGCCAATGCCGATGAAGATGAGGCAGGTGGCCATCAGCGTGGCGATCGTCATGCCCGAGATGGGGTTGGACGACGAGCCGATGATGCCCACGATGCGCGAGGCCACCGTCACGAAGAAGAACCCGAACACCACGATGAGCACGCCCAGCATCAGCCGGCCGAGCACGCTGCCCGGCAGGAAGGGCAGGGCCGCCATCACCAGGATGAGACCCACGCTGCCAAACAGCACGAAGGTGATGGGCAGGTCGCGCTCGGTGCGCTTCTGCGCCGCCGCGCCCACGCCCTCGCGGAAGGACGCCAGGCTCTCCTGGAACGCCGACACGATGGTGGGCAGCGTCTTGAGCAGCGTGATGAAGCCGCCCGCCGCCACCGCGCCCGCGCCAATCTGCCGCACGTACGCGCGGTAGATGGCCGTCGCCGTGTCCCGGAAGGTGTGCGCCACCGGATCCCACCCGCCCGGGCCACCGGCCTTCGTCAGGCTCTCCAGGTAGCCCAGCTTCACCAGCTGCGAGGCGATGGTGTCCGCCGGCACCAGCGAGGCCAGCAGCGGGATGAGCCCCAGCCATGCCAGCACGCCACCGGCCACCAGCACGCCGGCAATCCGCGGGCCCACGATGTAGCCCACGCCCAGGTACTCGGGGGTGATGTCGCCGTTGAGCGTGGCCGACGGGAAGAACTTGTTGGCCTGCTTCGTCACCAGCGCCGGCGTCTCGGCGATGAGCCGGACAATCTTCTGCAGCAGCGCGTACACGAAGGCGAAGCCCACGCCCTGGAAGGCGATCTTCGCCAGGTCTCCGCCCTTCTCACCGGCGATGAGCACCGAGGCGCACGCCGCGCCCTCGGGGTAGGGCAGGTTGCCGTGCTCCTTCACGATGAGCGAGCGGCGCAGCGGCACCATCATCAGCGTGCCCAGCACGCCGCCCAGCAGCGCCAGCGTGAAGATGGTCCAGTACTCGAAGAAGCTCGAGCCCTTGCTGTCGGTGCTCAGGAAGAGGAAGCCCGGCAGGGTGAACACCACGCCCGCGGCGATCGACTCGCCCGCCGAGCCGATGGTCTGCACCACGTTGTTCTCGAGAATCGTCGAGCCACCCAGCTTCTTGAGCAGCGAGATGGCGAGCACCGCGATGGGGATGGAGGCCGAAACGGTCAGGCCCGCCTTCAGGGCCAGGTACACCGTCGCGGCGCCGAAGATGATGCCGAAGAGCACCCCGATGCTGATGGCCTTGGGCGTGAACTCGGCCACGTCCGTGCGCTCGGCGGGGATATACGGCTGGAACTCGGCGGTGGCTGGCTTGGAGACTTCGCTCGGGGCGGTGCCGGTCGGAACGGAATCGTTCCGAGCCGCCTCGGTCTTGGCTGCTTCGGGCATTGTGTGGGGGCTCCCGGAATTTGGGGGACGGCCGTGTCGGGGGGAGTTGTACAACTCCCTCCGCGCTCCGCCAAATGGGCTCCCCGGGAGCCGGTGAGCGGGCAGGCGGGCGTGACGCTATGCGGCGTCCACCACCGGCCCGGCCCCCCCTGGGGAGCGCCCCTGGCCCGGCGCCCGCGGCAGGGTGGTCAGGTTCGCCCGCTGCTCGCGCGGGACGAAGAGGCTCTTGAGGCTGTAGCGCAGCAGCGACGCGGCGAAGGCCGGTTGCAGCAGCCCCTCGGCCCCCTTGCGCATGTGCAGCACCTCGTAGAAGGCATGGCAGGACCTCGCGTCCAGTGAGGTCAGGTCCACCATGTTCTGCAGGGTCCACAGCACGGCCTTCAACCCGGGCGGCCGCTTGCCCCGCGTCTCCGGGTGCGCCAGGTCCATGGTCGTCGTCAGGCTCCAGCACAGCCCCACCAGCTTGCTCAGCTCCTTCTGGTAGCCGTGCGCCAGGCCCCGGTGCAGCCCGCCCGGCGAGGTGCGCGCCCGGGCCACCGCCTCCCCGAGCAGCTTCGCCGCCAGGCTCACCACGGTCAGGCCCTGGCCGAACACCGGATTGAGGGCGCACACCGAGTCCCCCAGCAGCACGAAGCCCTCGGGCATTCGCGCCAGCTTCTCGTAGTGCAGCCACCGGCTCGACGGAATCTTGTGCGTGACGGGCTGCGTCAGCGGCTTCGCGTTCCGGATGTACTCGTAGATGTCTGGCCTGGGCAGCCCGCGCGCGAACTCCAGGAAACCCGCCTCGTCCGTGGGCGGGTGGTCGCCGAAGTACCCGTTGAGGCTGACGATCCACCGTCCGCCCTCCACGTTGGAGATGAAGCCGGAGCGCTTCGCCTCGGGCGCGCGGCCGTTGAGGACCAATATCTTCCAGTCATCGAAGCCGGCGGGGCGCTCGTAGAAGCGGCTGGTGTAGCCCAGGTCGATGCCCATCTGCTCCTCTTCCGGACGGCCGTAGCCCAGCACCTCCAGCCACTGCGGCGCCCGCGAGCCCCTTCCGCTGGCGTCCACCACCAGGGCGCCTTCCAGCACCTGCTCGCCGTCCGGGCCCTGCACCTTCACCCCGGTGACGCGCTGGCGCGAGGCGTCCGTCACGAGCTCCACCACGCCGTAGCCCTGCCGCACCTCCACGTTGGGCAGGGTTGCCACCCGGTTGCGCACCTTCCACTCCAGGAAGGGGCGGGAGGCGAGGATGGATTGGAGGCCGCTCTCGTAGCGCACCTTCCAGCTCCCGGACTGGAGCCAGGCCGCGTCGCGCGCCAGGTCGACGAGGTCCGCTCCCCCGGCCACCAGCTCCTGCACCAGCCCGGGGAACAGGCCTTCCAGCGTCCGCATCCCGGCCTCGAGCAGCGCGTGGACGTGCTGCCCCTGGGGCACGCTCTTGCGCGCCTCCGGGCCCTCGGGGAGCTGCTCCCGCTCGAGGACGAGCACCTTGTCGAAGTGGGGCGCGAGCACCCGAGCGCTCAACAGTCCCGCGATGCTGCTTCCAATGACAATGGCGTGTCCGAGTCCGCGCTCTGTGGGCTGCACGACAACCTCCTGGTGTTGGGCCGAGTCGCTCTTCCCCGGGGCCCCGGAGGATATGTGAGCCTCGGGGCAACGGATATGTCCCGAGGCACGGCGGACGGGGCGCCCTCACGCCGCGGGTGTGGGTGCGCGTCGCGGGCCGCGAACCATGAGACAGACGACCGCCGCTAGGATGGCACCCACTCATGAGAAATGGCGAAGTGAACCGGCTCGTCCTCAAGAGTTTCCTCGAGCAGCAGGTGGCGATGCTCACCGCTCTGGGTCCCGTGGCCTACATGATCACGTTGATCATGGGTCTGCCCCCGGAGCTCGCCTGGCGCACCACGCTGATCGACTTCATGACGCTGGTCCCGGTGTTCGGGGTCATCCTGCCGCTGACGGCGATCCGCTTCGTGCTCGAGGACGCCCTCAGGGACCGGCCGGAGGACGTTCCCGGGGACAAGCTCAAGCGCATCCTCAAGGCCCCGCGGCGGCTCGAGGCCTTCTTCGAGCTGGGCTACTTCGTGTCGTGCACCTTGTGGGCCGGCTGGCCCACGGTGGTCTACGGCCTGAATCCCTGGAACATCCCGCTGACGGTGGCCTCGTTCTGCCTGCTGGCGGCGGTGGTGGGCATCCGGCTGGTGCTGCGGCTGGAGCGGATGCTGCGCCCCTACGCGCTCGAGGAGTTCCACAAGTACCCGCAGCTGCGGGTCGAGGACAGCGGGTACACCTGGCCCAAGCAGCGCTGGTACCTGCCCTACTGCTTCGCCCTCGTCGTGCTCGCCACGCTGACGGTGACGGGCACCATCGTGTTCAAGAAGACGCAGACGGGCTTCGGCGGCCTGTTCGAGCGGGTGGCGGCGCTGATCCCCGCCCCGGTGCTGGAGCAGCTGCGCACGGAGGTCTCCAGCATCCTGGGCACCATCGTGCTGCCGGTGGTCTGCATCGGTGGCTTCATGATCCTCGCGGCCGCCTGGTGCGCCTGGGAGATCGCCCGGCACCAGAGCCAGGGCGCGGGCGCCGTGCAGAAGTCCATCGAGTCCATCGCCTCGGGCAAGCCCTCCCTGCCGGCCTGGGTGGCCACGGACGAGGTGGGGGACCTGTCCTTCTCCACCGCGGCGGCCTTCGAGCGGCTGCGCACGTTCTCCTCCTCGCTGGGGGACTCGGCGCAGATGCTGGGCCAGTCCGCCGAGCGGCTCGGCAGCTCCCACCGGCAGCAGACGGAGTCGCTCTCCGTCCAGGCCGCGGCGCTCCAGGAGACGCAGGTCACCGCCCAGGAAATCAAGCAGACCTCCATGGTGGCCGCCCAGAAGGCGGAGGACGTGCTGCAGCAGGCCGAGCGCGCCGATCAGATTGGCCGCGCCGGTGAGGTCGCGCTCGAGAAGAGCGTGCAGGGCATGCACGGCATCCAGCGGCAGGTGCGCGACATGGCGGAGAGCATCCGCGCCCTGGACGAGCGCGCGAAGCAGATCGCCCACATCACCACCACGGTGAAGGGCCTGGCGGACCGCTCCACCATGCTGGCGCTCAACGCCGCCATCGAGGCGGTGCGCTCGGGCGAGCATGGCAAGGGCTTCGGCGTGGTGGCCCGCGAAATCCGCAGCCTGGCGGACCAGTCCATCAAGGCCACCTTCAACGTGCAGAACATCCTCCAGGAGCTGAGCGAGGCCATCCGCAACACGGCCGAGATGAGCGAGAGCGGCACCGCGAAGGTGCAGGGCAGCGTGCAGGAGCTACAGTCCTTCGGAGACACCATCAAGCAGCTCTCCAGCATCGTGCGCGACAACGTGAACGCGGTGCGGCAGATCTCCGCCGCCGTCACCCAGCAGAACCAGGGCATCGGGCAGATCTTCGGGGCGGTGAACGACCTGACGAAGAACATGGACCAGACGATGGCCAGCCTGCACACCAACGACGAGGCCGCCGAGCAGATGCGCGCGGTGGCCGAGCGCGTGAGCGTCTTCGTGAGCGAGTACGACTGGCAGACGCAGCAGGAGAAGAAGAGCGGCACCTAAGCCAGATGGGGTAAGTCCTGTCAGGGGGGAGGCTCCGGGCGCGTTTTCCCGCAACTGGTCCGATGGTCGTACCAGTCGGGACGAAACGCGACCGGAAGGTGCCTCGTTCTTTGCGCCGAGAGCACCCTGCCAGGACTTTCCCCACTTGGCTTAGGGCGGCGCCTGACCCGCGATCGCCAGCACCCGCCCGGGCCCCGCCACCAGGAGCGCGGCCAGCATCGAGGGGGGCTCTCCCAGTCCCGGGGGGAGCCCCTCCGCCGTTTCCAGCGTCACCCGCAGCGACAGCCGTCCCCCGTCCGCGTGGAGCAGCACCGGCCGCACCGCCACCTTCTGCAGGGGCGCGCGCAGCCCCACGCCCCACACCTTGAGCACCGCTTCCTTCAGGGTCCAGGCGGCGGTGACCGCGTCCATCCGCCCCTCGCACACGGCGAGGTAGCCCTCGTGCTCGCCCGGAGCGAAGGCCTCTTCCAGGAAGGCCGCGCTGGCCTCCACCCGCTGCTCCAGGTCCACGCCCAGCGCCCCGCCGCGCGCCACGCCCGCCACCGCCAGCCCCGCGGAGTGCGAGATGGAGAGCGCGAGCCCCCGCTCGGGGCAGAAGAGGGGACGCCCGGCGTCCGGCCCGTCCTGGCGCGCCGTCACCTCCGCGCGCAGCCCCGGCTCCAGCAGCGCCAGGGCCCGGTGCGCGGCGAGCCGGCCCGCCACGAACTCCCGCCGCCGCTTGTCCGTGCGGCACCGGGCGAGCCCCTCTCTCTCCAGCGCCGAGAAGGAGGAGTCCTCCACCGGCTCCGGCCGCACCTCGGCCCAGCCGAGCACCACCTCGCGCCCGCCGGGCAGGTGCAGCCGCTCAGACATCCACGCTTCGGCGCTCACCCCGGCGCAACCTCCGGAACCACAGCCCCGTGCCTCCCAGCAGCAGCGCTCCGTCCTCGCCGCGGACCTCGAAGTCGTAGAGGACGTCGTCGCCCTCCACCTTCGTCATCCTCGCCTTCACGTGTCCCGACTCGCCCAGGCGCCGCTGCCGCCCGCGGATGAGCTGCTCCACGCCCATGGGCACCGACACCAGGTTGTTGTGGTGGCCGTCCCAGTTGGCCGCCACCTGGAAGGCCGCGTCGAGCAGGAGCGGATCCAACTGGAAGTGCGGCCGCGCCACGTGGGTGAAGATTTCACGCTGGCGCGGGGCGCGGATGATGCCCTCCACCTCGGTCTCGCCCACGTAGACCCATTCGGCGCGGCAGAAGAGCGGGCCGAGGTACAGCGGCTCCTTGGCCAGGTGGAAGAAGGAGCGCGCGCGCGAGCCCGGCAGGGCATCCGGCAGCTTGCCCGTCCCCGGCTCCACGACAGGCGCCGGCCCGAGCACGTAGTAGCCGTGCTGGTGGATGCGCCGCTGCGTCTGGTCGGTGCGGCCCCCGAGCACCAGGTCGCTGCTGGACTCGATGTGGAGCGTGACCTCGTCGCCCTCCTGTTTGACGACCTTGGCGGTGAGGGTGACGTGGACGGGCTTGTCCTTGGCGCCCTTGGGGGCCTCGAAGAACTTGAGCGGGGTTTCGATCCGCAGGTTCTCCGCGCGCAGCACGGCGAGGTCCGGACGGAAGATGGCCGCGGCCTCGCCCAGCATCTCGAAGCCAAAGGTGCCCGGCATGATGGGCACCGAGTCCAGCTTGTGCTGGAGCACGAACGGGTCCGTCTTCACGTCGAAGGTGCGCGTGGCGACCAGGCCCTCCTCGTCGTGCCGCTCCACGCAGTCCACCATCGGGTAGTCCGAGGGCACGAGCATGAAGCCGCGGTCATCGTAGACGGTGCGGGCATCCGGGCCGTCGGCGGAGGCACCCAGGAAGGGCCACTCGCGGAAGAGCCGCTCCTCGAAGATGGCCACCTCGCGCTCGGTGCGGCCGAGCAGCAGCTCGTTGATGAACCAGTACGCGCCCTCGGCCGGGGTGATGTACGAGACGCCGGTGTTCTGGACCACTTCCTTGTTGCGCGCCGCGGCCCCCACGCTGTCCCAGGCCGTCCAGTCGATGGTGACGCAGCGCATGTGGGGCCGCGCCCGGTGCGCGTACGCCATGGCGCACTTGCTCATCAGGTCATTGGCGGCGCTGTAGTCCGTCTGGCCCTTGTTGCCGAAGCGGCCCGCGCCCGAGCCGAAGCACATCATCAGCTTGAGATCATCGCGCCGCGTGGCCTCCAGCAGGTTCATCAGCCCGAGCACCTTCACTTCCATGGTGGCGGCGACGATGCCCGGCGTCTTGTCCGGCAGGCTCTTGGAGGCCTCGATCATCGCCCCGTGGACGATGCCGTCGATGTGGCCGTGGTACTCGCGCACCCGGTCCACCATGGAGCGCACGTCCGCGGCGTTGCGGAAGTCGCACGTCTCGTACTCGATGGACAGGCCCTGGGCGTAGACCTCCTGGAGGTTGCGCCACAGCTCGCGCGTGCGCTCGTAGGGCTCGAAGGCCTCCTTGAACCTCACCGGCGTGAGGGTCGGGTCCGCCTTCTTGCGGCGGACCATCTCCTCCTTCTCGAAGGCCCTGAAGTCCTCGTCATCCAACGCGAGGTAGGACTCGTCGCCGGTGGGCGCGGGGGTGCGCCCGGTGACGATGACCTTGGGGCCCAGCCGCGCCACGGTCTTGGCCACCTCGAAGACGGCGCCGCGCCCGCCGCCGGAGAAGAGCAGCACCCAGCTCGGGTCCACCCGGCGCAGCACCTGGCTGCCCTCCTTGGGGAAGTCCGCCCGGCGCAGGCCCACCACGAAGCGGCGGTTGGCCATGTAGCCAATCTCCGTCCGGTCGCTGCCCTCCTCGATTTCCCGGGCCACTGTCTCCGCCACCACCCAGTGCGAGGCGCGCGGCTCGAAGTCGATCGTCTTGACCACGACGCCCGGCAGCTCCTGCTTCAGGCTCTTGAGGAAGCCGGTGATGGAGCCGCCCATGACGTTGCCGCCATCGCCCACGAAGCCGAAGTCGCCGCCCATGGAGGTGACGGCCACGTAGCAGGCCGAGCGCCCCCGGGCGTCCCGCATGCGCTCGTACATGGCGCGCCCGGTGCCATGCCAGCGCGCGGTGGTCTCCGCCATGCGGCGCGCGAAGCGGGCACTGCCCAGGGTGAGGAAATACTCGACCGGGCCGAAGGCACCCAGGTCGATGACGCCATCCGCGCCTCCCAGCTCCTCGCTGGCGCGGCGCACCCGCTTCTCCACCTCCAGGGCGTCGGTGAGGCCCGCCACCGGCACCGTGGCGATGCGTACGCCCTTGCCCACCAGCAGGCGGCTGAAGGCGGCCACCAGGCCCGGCTCGTCTCCCACCAGCAGCAGCTTCTTGCCCGGCAGCGGGTAGCGCTTCTCCGAGGACAGCGACAGCGGCACCAGGTCCACGCGCCAGCGCTGTGCGGTGAGCCCGCGGCTGGGGATGGGGTAGCTGGAGGTGGAGCTCAGCGGATCTCCCTGCTGCTGCTGCTTGCGGTGGGCGTTGTCGTGCTCCTCCAGGATGAGGTGGTAGTTGGTGCCGCCGATGCCGAACGAGCTCACCCCGGCGCAGCGCCGTCCCTCGCGGGGCGCGGGCCACGGGCGGCTCTCCATCGACAGGGCGATGGGCAGCCGGTCGAAGGGAATCTCCGCCTTGGGGAACTCACCGCCATTCATGGGCGGCAGGATGGCCTCGCTCACCGCGAAGGCCGTCTTGATGAGGCCCAGCGCGCCCGAGGCCGCCGAGGTGTGGCCGATCTGCGACTTGAGCGTGCCCATGGGCACCGGGTTGTCGCGGCCGCGCGATTGGAAGGCCTCGCCGTAGGCATCCGCCTCCACCTTGTCGCCCAGGCGCGTGCCCGTGCCGTGCGCCTCGAGCAGGCCCAGTTGGCCCGCGCTGATCTTCGCGTCCTCCAGCGCGCGCTCCACCGCGCGGGCCTGGCCCTTGGGGTTGGGGGCGAACATCGAGGTGCCCCGCCCGTCGCTGGAGAAGCCGATGCCGGAGATGACGGCGATGATGCGATCCTTCTGCGCCTCCGCGTCCTCCAGCCGCTTGATGACGACGGCGCCCGCGCCCTCGGCGGGGACGAAGCCGTCCGCACGGTCATCGAAGGGGAAGGTCCCTCGCGGGGAGAGGATGCCGAGCACGGCCAGGGCGGCGGCGTACTCGGGCACGAGGTTGAAGGCCACGCCTCCGGCCACCACCACGTCGGCGTCGCGGTTGGCCAGCGCGAGCATGCCGGCGTGCACCGCCGCCAGGGAGCTGGCGCAGGCCGCGTCGATGGCCATCACGCCGCCGGTGAAGTCATGCAGGGCGGCCAGCCGCGACGCGCACGACAGGCCGGAGTAGTACTGGAAGGAGTTCTCGTCCAGCGGGGGCACGGTGACGAGGATGCGCTGGCGGACCGCGTCGAGCAGCGGCTCCACCTGCGCGGCCGTCAGTCCCTTCGCCTGCATCGCCTGCGACGCCAGCTTCAGGTAGCGCTCGCAGACGAAGCGCAGCTCGGTCTCGAACTCCTTGGCGCGCACGGGCAGTTGGCCCACCACCACCTGCACGCGCCGCCCGTTCCACATGCCGGGCTCGTAGCCCGCATGCCCGAGCGCCTCCTCGGCCGCCTTGACGAAGAGGGGCACGGACGAGTCGAGCGCCATGGCCTGGGCGGGCGGCAGCTTGAGCCAGCGCGCGTCCGGCGTCGGCAGTTTCACCGTGCCGGCCAGCCGGGGCACCACCTCGTTCTTGGCCATCAACGCGCCCATGGTGCGGTTGACGTCGAAGCGCGAGGGCGGCAGGTCGCCGATGGCGTCCGCTTTGGAGGTGATGTTCGTCCAGAGCGCCTGTGCGTCCGGCGCTTCCGGGGCGATGGCGCCCATGCCGATGATGGCGAACTTCTGGGTGGGCGGGCGCACCGGGCGGATGTCCGCCCAGGCCTCGCGAGCGGGCGCCGGGCCGAGCAGCGCGTGGTAGGCGATGTTGTTCCAGCCCAGCGAGCTGACGCCCACGTAGCTGCGCGGCGGCAGCTTCTCCGGGCGGGTGAGGCACTCCATCACCCCCACGGCCCCGTGCCGCGGCGAGGTGAGGCCGGCGACGGGCGCGCGCACGCCGCCATGCAGCGACAGCGCCGCGCGCATCAGCGACACCAGCCCGCTGGCCGCCTGCTGGAAGCCCACCTGGGGCGTCGCGGTGGAGAAGGTGAGGGGCTCGGCGCGCGAGGCGGCGAACGCGGCCTTCAGGCCGATGATTTCCTGGTCCTCCAGGCTCGGGACGCCGCAGGCCTGCAGCTCCACGTGCCGCACCTGCTCGGCCTCCACGCCGGCCATGTCCAGACAGGTGCGCGCGGCCCTGTCCACCATGCGCGACAGCCGCGAGATGCCCTGCTTGAGGTTCACCTCCGCGGAGACGCCGTGGAGCACGGCGTAGATGCGCTGCTTGTCCGCGAGCGCGTCATCCAGCCGGCACAGCACGAGCGCCACGGCGCCCTCGCCGGGCAGCGTGCCCGAGGAGCGTCCATCCAACGAGAGCAGCTCCTCCGCGGCCAGCCAGCCGCGCGCCGCCAGCAGTCCGAAGGAGGAGGAGCTCACCAGGGGCGCCAGCGCGCCCACCACCGCCACGTCACAGTTGCCCAGCTGCAGCGAGAGCGAGGCCAGCCGGAGCGCCGCCATCGACGAGGCCGTGCCCGCGTCCACCGCCAGGTGCCCGCCGCGCGTGTCCAGCAGGCTCGAGAGGCGGTTGGCCACCATGGTGGCCGTCATGGGCACCGACTCGGTGATGATGGGCGGGGCCAGCTCGTTGACGAGCTGGTCCACCGACTCCAGCAGCCGGGGACCGTCGGCGTGTCCCTCGAGGATGGCCGCCAGGTGCTCGCGGAACTCCGGCGTGCGCACGCGCAGGGTGTGGTCGACCTTCACGTCCACGCCCAGGCCGGTGGCACCCAGGTAGATGGCGCACCGGCCGCCCGGGCTCTTCTCGGGGCCATAGCCGGCATCCAGCGCCGCCTGCAGCAGCGTGAGGTGGAGCACCCGCTCCATGCGGTGCATCTTCTCCACGTGCGCGGGCGGCAGGCGGAACTGCTTCCAGTCCTTGCCCTCCTCGGGGACGAAGCCGCCCAGGAGCGGGTGGCTCACGTTGAGCCCGGCCCGCCAGTCCTCGGGGGCCCGCGTCAGGGCACGCACCCCCTCCAGGGACTGGTTCATGAAGCGCGACGGCGAGTCGGCTCCGGGCAGGCGGCACCCGAGCCCGATGATGGCGAGGGGGATGTGCGTGGAAGAGGTCATCGTGGTGAGAGACTCTTGACGAACGATTGCCAGGCCAGACGGGGCAGGGAGGGGACGAGCTCCTCGGAGGGCAGGGAGGCCATGCCGATGCCGCGCAATTCGAGGACGGGAATGCCGTCCTGGCCGAGGAGCTGGGCGTCGAAGGAGGCCAGCCCGCCGCTGGCGCCGCACAGGCGGGCATCACAGATGAGGCGCTCGTCGCGCCGGGGCATGCGGAACCAGGTGACCTCGGAGATGGCCATCTCGCGCGAGCCCTCGCCGGAGAAGGCGTACCAGAGCCACTTCACCAGATGCAGCGCGCCCTCGAGCGCGGCGGGAGCCACCTGGATGCGGCTGGCGGGCAGCACCTTGGAGAGCGCGCGGGGGTGGAGGAGCCCGCCCTGGATGCGGCCCAGCTCGCACAGCCGGGCCCAGGAGACGACCTGGAGCGACTCGGGGACGCGGTCGCCCTGGCCTCCCACGGAGGTGTAGAGCAGCCGGCCGTTCTGCGGGTTCTCCGCTTTGGGCGCCAGCAACTGCTGCGGCTGCGTCCAGGGCGCGGGCCCGTACATCTGGCCGAACTGGAGCACGGCGCGGCAGACGGGAATGGGCTCCTCGGTGCCCTCCTCGAGCCCCGTGCTGGAGGTGGCCTCCACCGACAGGAAGACGGACACCGCGCCGTCGCCCTCGCGGCGGGCGCGCCCCACCAACCTCGCGGTGGCCGAGGGCTCCGAGGCCCGCAGGAACCAGCGCACATCCCGCATCCCCACCAGCACCCGGTCCGGGTACACCAGCGCGCCCACCTCGGCCAGGAACTCCAGCTCCAGCGACGCGGACAGCGGCCGGGTCTCGGTGTCGAGCTCCGTGGGGAGGTGCACGTCGCGCTTGGCGACGGCGCTCTCCCCGCGGAAGACCTCGGCCACGTCCTCCAGCAGGGGGTATTGCGAGGTGTCGGGCTGCACGGCCTAGCGCTCCTTGAGGAGCTGCTGGACGAGCTCGCCCAGCGTGCGGACCTTCCCCGTGTCGGGCGCGGCGACTCCCACGCTCGAGGCCAGTGCCTCGCCCAGCTTGCGCAGCTCCTCGCCCCTGGCGCCCACCTGCCGCAGGTCCATCGCGAGCAGGGCCTCCCGCACGGAGCGCGGGCCGCCACCCGCGGAGCGCTGGACGGCCTCCTCGGCGGCGGGGGGCAGGGGCGCGGTGGGCGCCACGGTGGCGGCGGCGGAGGCCAGCGCGGCGGCGGCGGGTGAGGCAGCCGCGGCCCCGGCCTGCTGGATGCGCTCGACGATGTGGTCGATGACCTTGCGCAGGGTGTTGAAGTCACGCAGGGCGCGGTTGGGGTCTCGCGTGACGCCGAAGGCCTCGCGGGTGCGCGCGAAGATGTCCACCTGCTTGACGGTGTCGATGCCGAGGTCCGCCTCGAGATCGAGGTCCAGCTGCAGCATGTCCTCCGGGTAGCCCGTCTTCTCCACCACGGTGCGCATGAGGACCTCGCGCACCTGGGCCGTGAGGTTCAGCGAGGCGGCGATGGCGGAGGGCACCCCGGGGGACGAGGTGACGGGGAACACCGGCGCGGCGGGCACCACCGGAGCCTGCGCGACGGCGGGGGCGGGGGCCGGAGCCGCCGGAGCGGGCCGGGACGCGGGGGCCGGAGCGGGAGCCTGCGCCGGAGCCGAGGCACCATTGAGGGCGAGTACGCGCTCGACGATGTGGTCGATGACCTTGCGCAGGGTGTTGAAGTCGCGCAGGGCGCGGTTGGGGTCTCGCGTGACGCCGAAGGCCTCGCGGGTGCGCGCGAAGATGTCCACCTGCTTGACGGTGTCGATGCCGAGGTCCGCCTCGAGATCGAGGTCCAGCGCCAGCATGTCCTCCGGGTAGCCCGTCTTGGCCACCACGGTGTCCATCAGCACGCGCCGGACCTCCTCGTGCAGCGCGATGCTCTTCTGCACCATCGTCTCGGCCTGCGCGACGTGCGCGGGCAGCGGGGCCGGTGCTGGCGGCGGCGGCTCGGGAACTCTCGGCGGAGGCCTGGGAGGCTCGACGGGGGCCGCCTTCGCGGGGGCGGGAGCGGTGACGGTGGCGGCCTCGCCCGTGCGCAGCTGCTCCACCAGGGCGATGATGGCGTCGAACGTCCGCAGGTTCTCCGGCTGCGCCATGGAGGCGTCCACGCCGAACTCGCGTCCCAGGGAGATGGCCACCTTCAAGGCGGTGGCCGGCTCGAGCACCCCATCGAGCGGTAGCTGGAGCAGCACCTGCTCCACCACGTCCTCCGCGCTGGCCGCATCCGCCGAGAGCTGGCCCACGCCATTCACGAATGAATGTCCCAGCACGCGCTTGAATTGTTCCATGTCTCCTACCTTGGGATGAATCGAGGCGATGGCTCCGTGCGGCTGCCCCTTGAGGATTTCCCGGGTGAACTGGGTGAGGGACCACTTGGGTCCGGCCTCGATGAAGATACGGGCGCCCCGCCGGTGCGCCTCGGCGATGGCCTGCCGCAGCAGGACGGGCTCGACGAACTGGCGGGTGAGGAAGGCGGGGTACTCGCGCGGCGGCCGGGCGCCGTAGTCCGCCCCGTCGATGGTGGAGATGAGCCGCACGGTGGGCGCGCGGAACGTCAGCCCCTCCAACACGCGCTGGTAGGCGGGACGCGCCGCGCCGATGAGCTGCGAGTGGTAGCCGTGCGAGACGGCGAGCACGGTGGCTTCAATCCCCTGGGCCTCGCAGCGCGCCACCAGGCCGTGCAGGGCGTGCTGGTCCGCGGACACGATGCAGGCGCGCGGCCCGTTGTCGGCGGCGAGCGTGGCGTAGCCGGGCAGGCCCTCGAGGAGGTTCGACACCCGCTCGGAGGGGCACGCGAGCGCCACCATGTGGCCGGGATCCTCGGTGGGCATCTCCAGCACGGCCACGGTGCGCGAGTGGATGGCGCGCAGGCCCTCTTCCAGGGTGAGGCTGCCCGCGGCCACCAGCGCCGCGAGCTCGCCCGCGCTCTGGCCGATGAGCACGTCCGCGCGGATGCCGTGGGCCACCAGCAGGCGGTAGAGCGCCACGTTGACGAGCAGGACGGCGGCGTGGATGTCCTCGTCGTTCTGCCGGTAGCCCTTGGGGTCCTCGGTGTAGAAGCTGCCCGTCAGCGTGCGGCCGGTGAGGCGCAGGTAGAGGTGGTCCGCTTCCTCGAGCGTGCGCGCCACCACCGGGTAGGCGCGGGCGAGCGGGCGCAGCATGTTGGCGTACTGGCCGCCCTGGCCGGGGAAGGTGATGGCCACCGGGGCGCCGCGCAGGGGCGCGTCCGGGCCCGCCGCGAAGATGCCGGACTGGCCGAGCGGCTCCAGGTCTCCGCCCGCCTCCACCCCCTTGCGCAGGAAGTCGCGCTTCTTGCGCAGCTCCTCGCGGGTGCGCGCCGTCATGGCCACGCGCCAGGGGCCCTCGGGCGTGCGCAGCGTGTCCTCGAGCGGCCCCGGCTGCTCGCACAGGGCGTCGAGCCGCGCCAGGCACGCGCGCGCATCCGCCCCGGCCACGGCGACGAGCTTCGGGTCCCCGTCCGCCGGCTCGTTCTCCCGCTCCTTCTTCTCCGGAGGCGAGGAGGACGGCCCCTTGTACTCCTCGAGGATGGCGTGGAAGTTGGAGCCACCGACGCCAAAGGAGCTCACGCCCGCGCGGCGCGGGGCCCCACTGGCGGGAGCGGGCCACGGGCGGTTGTCCGTCACCACCTCGACGCCGTCGGGAATCTTCGGGTTGCGCGGCTCGCTCTTGAGCGAGCGGGGCAGGAGGCCCTCCTGCATCGCCCGCGTCACCTTGATCATCCCGGCCACACCGGCCGCGGCGTTGAGGTGGCCGATGTTGGACTTCACCGAGCCGATGAGGATGGGGCGGTGGCGGCCCTCGACGCAGTAGGTGTTGTGGGTGGACTTCGTCTCCACCACGTCGCCCAGGGCGGTGCCGGTGCCGTGGCACTCCACGTAGTCCACGCTGGTGGGGTGCACGTTGGCGGCGGTGAGGGCGCGGCGCATGGCGAGCGTCTCGCCCAGCTCGCTCGGGGGCAGCACGGAGCGGCCCTTGCCGTCGCTGGAGCCGGCGATGGAGCGGATGACGGAGTGGATGCGGTCTCCATCCCGCTCGGCGTCGGAGAGCCGCTTGAGCACGAGGATGCCGCAGCCCTCGCCGGGGACGAAGCCATCGGCGCCGGCGGAGAAGGGCCTGCTGCCCTTGGCGGACAGCGCGTTGAAGCGGCAGCCGGCGATGAAGAACTCGGGCGACATGTCGGCCCACACGCCGCCGGTGAGGACGACGTCGGCCTCGCGGTGCTGCAGCAGCTTCCAGGAGGCGTGGAGCGCGGCGTGCGAGCTGGCGCAGGCCGAGTCCATCACCATGTGCGGCCCGTGGAAGTCGTAGAGCGAGCAGATGCGGCCGGCGTTGAGGCTGCCCAGGTAGCCGGTGAGGCTGTCCTCGCTGATGGGGGGCAGGCCCGACTTGTAGCGCTCCTCGGCGTTGTCGAGGATGGCGGTGCGCGGCCCCTCCGGCAGTCCGGACTTCTCCAGCGTCTCGCGCAGCTCCTTGGAGAACTCGGCCCAGCGCACGCGCGAGTCCGCGAGGAACTTGATGCCCTGGTACGGCAGGAAGCCGAGCGCCAGCGCCACCCGGTCCCGGTTCCACTTGTCGGGCACGTAGCCCGCGTCCTTGAGGGCCTGCTCCGCGCTCAACAACGTCACCACGTGCGAAGGGTCCAGGGACGCCCAGGCCGCCGGAGGAATGCGCATCTCCATCGTCGGAGAGGGGAGCGAGTCCAGCCAGCAGCCAATCCTCGTGTACGTCTTGTCCTTGCGCTCCGGGTGGAAGTAGCGGTCGGCCTTCCAGCGGTCGCGGGGCACCTCGGCGGTGGCGTCGTGGCCCGCGAGCAGCTTCTTCCAGAGCGCCTCGACGTTGGTGGCGCCGGGGAACATGCCGCCCATGCCGATGATGGCCAGCGGCTCGTGCTCGCGGCGGCGGGGGGCGGCCTTGCGCGGCTCACTGGCGGGCCGGTACGCCTCGAGCACCGCGTGGTAGTTGTTGCCGGCGAAGCTGAAGGCGCTGACGGCCGCGCGGGGCGTGGTGCCGGGGCGGAAGGGCTGCGCCGCGCGCGGCACGTAGAAGGGCGTGCGCTCCAGCTCCAGCTTGGGGTTGATGCGCTCCACGCCCGGCTGCGGGGGAATCTGCCCGTGGTGCAGCGAGAGCACGGCCTTGAGCAGGCCCGCCCCTCCGGCGCCCGCGCGCAGGTGGCCGAGGTTGGCCTTCACCGAGCCGAGCGCGATGGAGCCCGGCGCCCCGCTGTACACGCTGGCCAGCGCCTGCACCTCGCTCACGTCGCCCACCGGGGTGCCCGTGGCATGGCACTCCACGTACTGCACCGAGTCCGCCGCCACGCCCGCGTCCTCGAGCGCGCGGCTCATGGCGAGCGCCTGGCCCTCGCGCCGCGGCGCCACCAGCGACTTGCCCCGGCCGTCCGACGAGCCTCCCACCCCGCGCAGCACCGCGTAGATGGTTTCTCGGTCGCGCTCCGCGTCCTCCAGCCGCTTGAGGGCGAAGAGCGTCACGCCCTCGCCCAGGAGGGTGCCGTCGCACTCGTCCGAGAAGGGCCGCACGGCCCCCTTCACCGACAGCCCGCCCAGCTTGGAGAAGGCGATGAACTCCAGGGGCGTGAGCATCTCGCTCACGCCGCCGGCCACCGCCAGGTCGAACTCCCCGTCGCGCAGCCCGCGCACCGCGAGGTCCAGGGCCGCCAGCGAGGACGCGTACCCCGCGTCCACCGAGTAGTGCAGCCCCTTGAGGTCGAAGTGCATGTTGATGCGCCCCGCGGCCACGCTGGCCGAGGAGCCCACCACGTTGTCGTCACTGCACTCCTTGAGGCGCGTGCGCAGCCGCTGGGCGGTGGCCTCGAGCACCTCCTGCTGCCGGGTGACGGGCAGCGCGCGGAACTCGTCCGTGGTGCGCACCGCGTCCAGCATGTCCTCCAGGCGGATGTGCAGCCCGCTGTCGCGCTGCCAGCCCAGGCTCGTGGCCCCGAGGATGATGCCCGTGGTGTCCCGGGGCAGCACGCGCACCCCGGAGAGCGCCTGGTCACCCGCCTCCAGAATCATCCACTGGAAGGGGTTGACCTGCTGGGCGTCAGCGGGCGTGACCTTGTACTTGCGCCAGTCGAAGACGAAGTCGTGGATGAAGCCGCCCAGCTCCGCGTGCGCCCGGTCCGGCATGGTGCGATCCGGGTGGTAGTACAGCGAGTGCTCCCAGGCACGGGCGGGAACCTTCGAGAGGGAAACCTTGCCGGTCGAGATGCTGGCCCAGAAGTCGGTGACGCGGAGGGCATTGGGCAGGACGCAACCGAGTCCCACCACGGCGATGGCATCCATTCAGGGTCTCTCTGTTGGCCGGGTCGAACCCAGGGGAGGGAGATGTAGGCAAAGAGCTCGGAGGGCGGTTGGAGCCTACCACGGGAGTCGCGGGGGGGCGGAGGTTGCGTGAGGGGGGTGTTCCCAGGGTGGGCGGACCTGTTGGCTGCCTGTCTGGTGGACGATCACCCGAGCGCGTACTGGCATGGAGCCCCGGGGAGTGCAGCCGTCTGTGACGGGCTGTCACGCCCGCCCGGCGGCGCGAGGACAGGCTGGCGCGGTGGCACCGGCGGACGCACGCCTCAGCGCCCCTTTCCCCTTGGAGTCGTGCGCCTTTCGTGGGCAGGCGCGGGGCACTACCCGGACACGGCCAGCGGCCTGCGCGCACTGGTGGAGACGCAGGCCCTGGAGACGATGCCCAAGGACCCGTGGGGCAACGAGTACGTGTACATGTACGAGAGCGGCAAGCCCGTCGTCACCAGCTACGGGGGGGATGGAGCGCCCGGCGGCGAGGGCATCGACGCGGACATCTCCTCGCGCGATCTCCAGAAGGAGAAGGTGGCGAACCGGTAGCCGGAAGCCGGCCCTGCTGAAGGCCTTGGAGCAGGGTCCGCTGCAAGGGCGCGACCTCCTCCTCCTGCGCACGAAGCGGGTACGGGGGCGTGCCCTGGACGCGATCGTCCTCCGGCACGGGCTCGAGCTGCGCATGAACCCTTTTTCACTCGAGAAGGGTTCCCGCTGAGCGGCGTGCCGGAGGGAAGCTCGCCTCTCTTAGTAGAGGATGAAGTCGAATTGCTCGATGACGGCTCGCAGTTCATCCTCGGTGGTCTCATGGCGCATGGCCATGGCGGGGGCGAACAACGTCAAGGCCGTGGCGCGGGACGGTTGCTTGTGGAGGTTTTCCACCGTGACATCACCAAAACTGCCCGGCCACTTGACGCGTCGCAACTCGGGGGCTCGGCGGATGGGGTCCAGGATGGTGAAGCAGGGCCACTTGGGAAAGCGCAGGGTGGCGGGGTCGCACCCCATGATGCGGCAGCCGTCCAGGCGGGCCTCGGAGAAGTCGCAGTCCTCGATGGAGCCGGACTCATACCACGGCAGGCTCATGTATTCAGGCCAGTACCCGAAGTCGCACCCCGACAGGCGCCCCTTGAAGCGGCAGCCCTTCAGGGACGCGGCCACCCAGCTCTGATGGTTCTTGAGTTCCTGCTTCACCTCGAAGGTGCAGTCGATGAAGCGGGGCTGCTTGAGGCTCAGGCGCCGGGCGGGCACCTTCAGCACAAGGGTACAGTTCTTCAGCGTCAGGTTGGGGCCGAGGATGTAGTTGGCCTTCGTGTCCGTCAGCTCCAGCCGCTCGTTTTCGATTTCCCGGTCCGCGAAGACGATGTTCCCGAGCCAATCCATCGCCGCCCCTTTCAGAAGGTGAGCATCCGGAAGAACTCGCCCGCCATGCGCCTGCCATGCCGCGCCAGATTCGACGCCGTTCCGGAGAGAATCTCGTACTTGCGGCCGTTCGCAGGGTCAACCACGTCGACGCCCTTGCTCAGGCTGAAGTCGTAGAGGTGCTCGAACTGCGCTTTCACCTTCAGTTGTACGTAACGCCCCCGGGCCTCGCGCTCCAACAGTCGCGCCAGCCAGTACTCGCCCTTCTTCAGGGCCTTGTTGATGGCGTCCTCTTCCGCGAAGGAAAGCTTGTCGGGCCCCCATTCCTGGGCGGCCTGGGTCACCGCCTCTTGCAGCATGTCGCCGACCTTATCCTCGGCGGGGATGTCCGCCAGCGATTGGCCCCGGCGCAGGTGCCAGCGCTGACCATCGCTGAGCTCCACCTGCTGGTTGCCGCCCCGGTGGCGGAGGACGGTCCGGGCGGAGCGGCCTCCCGGGGCCTGCGCAGCACTGCCCGGCCGCTTCTTGAGCATCACCACGGCCAGGGGGCCCTGGGGAGACGTTGCTACCGTCTCCGCCGCCGCCACCGCCCGGGCCAGAGCTGTCTCCTGCGCCAGGGCCGTCTCCTCCACCATTTCGGGGGCCAGGGCAGCGGCCCCGCCCTGGGCCTCCCACTGCATTCCGGCCAGGCTGTAGCCCGGCAGTGACTTCACCTTCGCCGCCACCTCGCCCAGCGTGCGCCCGGCCAGCGTGGACACCGCCAGAATCAGCGCCCGTGCCGCGTCCTCGCCCAGCGCCTTGCCGAACTCCTCGCCCGCCGCGCGTAACTCCTCGAAGGTGGTGGCCTCGTGGGCCGCGTTCGCCATGCGGGCCCAGCCATCCATCAGCCCGTACACCGTCTCCAGCCCCAGCCAGCCCATCAGAACGGCAACCATGGCAGGAGGGTCTTCTGGGCCCGAACGTGCCGTTGGCGCCGATAAAGGAAGCCGGCCGCCTCGTCCCGCCGGGTCGGTCAGGGAAGGGGGCGCACCGGAAGGCACCCTGGTTGGATTCCGGCCGGAAGGGAGACGCTCTCGCCCTCGGGGGCGGGCGAGGGCGCCGCGCGTCCGCGCTCGGACCTACCTTCCTTTGCGGAGGTGGCCATGGCGAACACGATCGAGATTCCACGAGACAACTGGTCCGTCTGCTTCGAGCGTCTGGGCAGGCAGGCGCAGACCTATCCGGTGCGCATCGAGGTGGAGAACCGGGACATCGGCGACCAGGAGATGGTCCGGAAGCTCCCCCTGGTGGGCATCGACCTGGAGACGAAGGGCTCGGAGATCGGCGACCTCGAAATCACCGTGGGCGAGGCCGGCCAGAACTTCATGCACCACATCGAGGATCCGGCGCGCGTGTTCCTCAGCGTGGACGACTCGGGGAACATCGACTGCATCGCCATCGAGGACGGGGACAACGGCAAGACGCTCATCTTCTTCGAGCGCCAGCCGGGCCTGCCGGCCTCGGTCCTGCTGGAGTCGAGCGTCGGCGGTGAGCAGCCGGCGCCCGGACCCTGAAAGCCTTCCCCTCGAGACGCGGGCGAGGGCGTCCGCGTCTCAATTGGGCGGCGGGTTGAGGGTGGAGACGTAGGCGAAGTTGGTGTCCTGCACCTGCCACAGCTCCACGGGCGCGGGCGCCTCGCCCGTGGCATCGAAGTCGAGCGCGCCGCTGGCGCCGTCCACGTTGACGCTCCGGCCCGCGGCGAGCTCCGCCGACAGGTAGGTGAAGTTGGAGTTGGTGAGCTGGGTGTTGGTGCCGCTGGTGCCGCTGGACACCTTCGTCAGCCCCTCGGCCATCTTCACGCCCGTCACGCTATTGGCCGTGCCCTGGGAATAGGACGCGCTCAGCGCCATCAGGTACAGGGCGTCATAGGCGTTGGAGGTGTAGGCGTACTCGCCCGGGTTCTTCTTGTACTTGTCGCTGAAGCGCGAGCTGAAGGTGTTGAAGGCCTGGCCGGTGCCCTGCGCCGGGGCGGTGCCATAGAAGCCCTGCGCCTCGCGCGCGGAGTCCGGGTTGGCGAGCACGGCCGCGTCCTTCACGCTGTCGGAGAAGAACCACTTGTGGCCGTTGGCGCGCTTGAGGTTCTCCAGGCCGGCCGCGTTGACGAGGATGGGCGTGGCGTCGTCGGCGAAGGCCATCAGCACGGTGACGTCCGGGTCGTACATGTTGAGCTGCGCCAGGGCCTCCTTCACGTCGCCATGCCGCGAATAGAAGAAGCCGCGGTTGGCGATCCGGTTGGAGCCGGTGTTGAGCCGCTCGGAGATGATGTTGTAGAGGCCCTGCCCGTACGGGTCGTCCACGTAGAGGATGCCCACGCGCGACAGGGTGCCAAAGCGCGTGGTGTCCTTCAGCAGGTCGGCGATGACGCTGCCCTGGATGGCGTCCGAGGGCGAGGTGCGCCACACCAGGCCCGTGGTGCCCCCGTTGGTGTCCGGCAGCGAGGTGAGCTCCGGCGACGAGGCGCTATAGGACAGGGTGAGCACGCCCCTGGGCACGGTCACCTTCGCCGCCTCGAGCGTCTGGCTGCTGCCGGCCGTCAGCACCGCCGTCACCTTCTTGTCGCCCACCAGCCACTCGGCCTGCTTGCGGGTGCGCTCCGCGTCGTTCGAGGTGTCGCAGAAGTGCAGGGCGATCTGCTTGCCGCCGATGCCCCGTTGGTTGACCTCGTCCAGCGCGAGCAGCGCGGCGTTGAGCGCCTGCTCATCGGACTGGTCCACGCTCGCGTCCGCGTCGGTGCTGGTGTGCAGGGGCACCAGGGCGCCCATCTGGATGGCGCCCGGGTCGGTGGAGCCATACAGCGTGCCGCAGCCCAGGGGCAGCGGCAGGCACACGCCCTGGGTACACACCTGGTCGCTGTCGCAGTCGGCGCTCGTCTCGCACTGGTCGAGCCCGGCCGCCGTGGTGAGGCTGCACCCGGTGGCCAGCACGCAGAACACTCCCGTCCAGATCAGCGCGCGCATCAGAAGCTCACCTCCACGCCCGCCCCGGCGCCCTGGGGTGCCGAGGTCAACCGGGCCTTGCCGGGCTGGGGCACGGGTTCCTTGGGGTAGAGCAGGATGGCGGCCACCGCGCTCACCAGTCCCACCCCGAAGCCAATGTCCGCCAGCGCCGAGTTGTCGCGGGTGAGCTTCTTCGCCGCCAGCTTGGTGTCCAGCTCCCTGGCGCTGTCGAAGTCCGAGCGCGCGCTCCGGGCCTTCAGCCCGAAGACGGTGCCCATGCCCACGCCCGCCAGGGCCACGCCACCCAGGGCGATGGAGGTCACCTGCATGCGCTTGCGCGAGACCAGCGCGTCGTTATACGCGGCCTTGAGGTTCAGCTGGCTGGCCGCCTCGGAGCGCCGGGCCGACTCCCGCTCGGCCTCCATGCGCCGCCGCGTCGCGTCCGCCTCCTCCTTCAGCCGCCGGCGCTCGGTCTCCGCCGCCGCCGCCGTCTTCTCCTCCTTCTCCTGTTGCAGCCTCAGCCGGTCGATGGACACCCGCGAGCGCTTGCGCAGCTGCGCGTCCTCTCCGTCCGTGAGGTACTTCTCGTAGTAGGAGACGGCCTCCTTCGCCTTGCCGGCCTGATCGTACGCGCGGGCGATGTTGTAGATGAGCCGCGTGTCGGGCTTGAGCTCGTTCGCCTGCTCCAGCAGCTCGGCCGCCTCCAGGTACTTCTTCTGGTCGTACAGCTTCTCGGCCTGCTTGGTGAGCTCCTTCGCGGTGCGGGGGCCACCCCGCTGGGCGCTCGCCAGGCCGGGGGCGAGCAACAGGGCCGCCAACAAAACCAGGACCAATCGCATGGGGGCGGAGCCTACTCCCGAATTCCCCGCCGGGCGAAGGGGCCCGCAAAGGGAAGGGGCCCTCCCACCGGCCGGTGGGACGGCCCCTCGTCACCTCTTCACGGCGCGTCCTGGAGGACGGTCGTGGGAATCCCTCAGGTGCCCAGGCGCGAGATGAGCAGCTTGCGCTGCAGGGTGAGCGCCTCGGGGGCCTTGAGGCCCAGCGACTCGAAGAAGGGCTCCTGGTTCTTGAGCTCGGCCTTCCACTCGTCCTCCTTGATGGAGGTGACCTCGGCCACCGCCTCCGGGGAGAGATCCAGGCCCTTGAGGTTGAGGCCCTGGTCGGCGCGCGGCACCCAGCCCAGCAGCGTCTCCTCGGTGGGGACGCGGCCGTGGACGCGGTTCACGATCCACTCGAGCACGCGCATGTTGTCGCCGAAGCCCGGCCAGATGAACTTGCCGTTCTTGTCCTGACGGAACCAGTTGACCTGGAAGATCTTGGGCGGGTGGGCGATGGACTTCTGCATGTCCAGCCAGTGCTGGAGGTAGTCCCCCATGTGGTAGCCGCAGAAGGGCAGCATGGCCATGGGGTCGCGGCGCACCACGCCCACCTTGCCGGTGGCGGCGGCGGTGGTCTCGCTGCCCATGGTGGCGCCCAGGAACACGCCGTGGGTCCAGTTGAAGGCCTGGATGACGAGCGGGACGGTGTTGGAGCGGCGGCCGCCGAAGATGAGCGCGGAGATGGGCACGCCCATGGGGTCGTTCGCCTTGGGGCTGAGGACCGGGTTGTTGGAGGCCGGCGCGGTGAAGCGGCTGTTGGGGTGCGCGGCCTTCTCGGTGCTGCCCTTCTTCCAGGGACGGCCCTGCCAGTCGGTGAGCTCGTCGGGGACCTCGCCGTCCATGCCCTCCCACCACACGTCACCGTCGGCCGTCATGGCCACGTTGGTGAAGATGGTGTCCCTGGCCACGCTGGCCATGGCGTTGGGGTTGCTCTTGTGGTTGGTGCCGGGGGCCACGCCGAAGTAGCCGGCCTCGGGGTTGATGGCCCACAGACGCCCGTCCGGACCCACGCGCATCCAGGCGATGTCGTCGCCCACGGTCTCGATCTTCCAGCCCGCGTAGTCCTTGGGCGGGATCATCATGGCGAAGTTCGTCTTGCCGCACGCGGACGGGAAGGCGGCCGCCACATAGGTGGTCTCACCCTTGGGGCTGGTGACACCGAGGATGAGCATGTGCTCGGCGAGCCAACCCTCGTGCTGGCCGAGGAAGCTGCCGATGCGCAGCGCGAGGCATTTCTTGCCCAGCAGCACGTTGCCGCCATATCCGCTGCCGAAGCTCCAGATGGTGTTGTCCTGGGGGAAGTGGCAGATGTAGCGGCGGTCCGGGTTGAGGTCGCCCGTGCTGTGCAGGCCGCGGTTGAAGTCGTTGGAGTCGCCGAGCATGTCCAGGGCGGCCTTCCCCATGCGGGTCATGATCCGCATGTTGAGGGCGACGTAGACGCTGTCGGTGAGCTCCACGCCAATCTTCGCGTAGGGGCTGCCCAGCGGGCCCATGACGTAGGGCACCACGTACAGGGTGCGGCCCTTCATGCAGCCGGTGAACAGGTGGGTGAGCTTGGTGTAGGCGGACTCGGGCTCCATCCAGTTGTTGGTGGGGCCGGCGTCCTCCTTGTTCGTGGTGCAGATGAACGTGAGGTGCTCCACGCGCGCCACGTCATTGGGATTGGAGCGGTGCAGGTAGCAGCCGGGGCGCTTCTGCTGGTTGAGGGGGATGAGGATGCCCTCCTTCACCGCCAGGTCGGTGAAGCGCTTCTTCTCCTCCTCGGAGCCGTCACACCAGACGATGTTGTCCGGCTGCGTCATCTGCGCCATCTTGGCTACCCAGGCCAGCAGCTCCGCGTTCTTCGTGGGAGCGTTGCCCTGGAGCGCCGCGGATTGGGTCGAGGCCATTCGCGAGTCTCCTCAAAAAAGGTGGGCGGCAACCTTCCAGGCTGCCCCCTGTAAAAGCAACACCGGCCCCCCGTCGACCCCGTCCCGCACCTCCCATCACCCTTCAATTTCACTTATTGAACCGTCACTATCCAGAAGGCGACGTTCGTTGGAGGTGGGGGTCTCACCTTCTGGCGCACCGGGTCACAGGTTCGGGGCGTTCATGGCCATCGCAATCGTCCTGGGCATCGTGCTCGTTGCCCTGGTGCTCTTCTCCATCGACGTGGTGCCCATCGAGGTGAGCTCGCTGGTGGTGGTGTGTCTGCTGGCCGTCACCCGGGTGCTCACGCCGGAGCAGGCCTTCGAGGGCTTCAGCAACGACACGGTCATCTTCATCTTCACCCTGCTGGCGATGACGGAGGGGCTCGCCAGCACCGGAGTGGTGCATCTGATCGGACAGAGGCTCGCCTTCTTCGCGCGCTTCGGACACCAGACGTTCGTGCTGGCGATGATGGTGGTGGTGGCGGTGTTCTCCTCGGCCGTCTCCAACACGGTGACGACGGCGGCCTTCCTGCCGGTGGCCATTGGAGCGGCGAACCGCGCCAAGGTGCCCAAGAGCAAGGTGCTGCTGCCGCTGGCGTACGCCTCCATGCTGGGGGGCATGGTGCTGCTGTTCGGTACCTCCACCAACCTGGTGGCCTCGGCGGCCTTCGTGCGCTTCGGGCTGGCGCCCATCGGGGTGACGGAGCTGTCGCCGGTGGGCCTGCCGGTGGCGGTGCTGGGCATCCTCGTCGTGGTGTTCCTGGGCCCGCTGCTGCTGCCGGCGCGCGTGGGCAAGGGCGCGGTGGGGGACTGGGCCCTGCGCGACTACCTCACCGAGGCCATGCTGCCGTCCGACTCGCGCTACGTGGGCAAGGCGCTGGCGGAAATCACCGAGGGCCTGGGGCTGCGCGTCATCGGGCTGGTGCGCGAGGGACAGTCGATGCCGGCGGTGCCCACGTACCGGCTGGTGGGCGACGAGCGCATCATCGTCGAGGGCAACCGCGAGGACATCCTCCGGGTGAAGGACCTGAGGGGCATTGAAATCCGTCCGGACATGCGGCTGTCGGACACGGACCTGCGGCCCCAGGACACGCTGCTGGTGGAGGCGACGGTGCCCACGGGCAGCCCGCTCATCGGCCGCAGCCTCAAGGAGACACTCTTCCTGGAGCGCTACGGCCTGGTGGCGCTGGCGCTGCATCGCAAGCCCGCCATTCAACGCCTCACGAAGTTGCAACTGCTGGGGCGGCTCTTCGGCGGGCAGTCCCTGTCCGCGCTGCCGCTGTCGGTGGGTGACGTGCTGCTGCTGCGCGGGCCCCGGGAGAAGGTCCAGGAGCTGTCGGACGGCGTCAACCTGCTCGTGCTGGGGGACGTGGAGTACCAGCCGCCGCGCTACGGCAAGTCGCTGCTGGCGGTGGTGCTCTTCCTGGGCGCGCTCGCGCTGGGCACCTTCAAGGTGGTGCCGCTGTCGGTGGCGGGACTGGCGGGCATGCTGGCGATGATCGCCACCGGGTGCGTGGACGCGCGGCGGGCCTTCCGCGTGGACTGGCGCGTGGTGCTGCTCATCGGCTCCATGCTGGCGCTCGGCGTGGCCATGGAGGAGAGCGGGACGGGCCAATTCCTGGGCGACTTCGCGGCGCGGCTGGGCGAGTACGGAGGCCCGCGCATGGTGCTGCTGGTGATGATGACGCTCACCATCCTGCTGTCGGCGCCCATGAGCAACCAGGCCGCGGCCCTGGTGATGCTGCCGGTGGCCATCGGCGCCGCCGCGAAGCTGGGCGTGGACGCGCGGCCCTTCGCCATCGGTGTGACGCTGGCGGCGAGCTGCTCCTTCATCACCCCGCTCGAGCCGAGCTGCGTGCTGGTGTACGGCCCCGGCCACTACCGCTTCACCGACTTCTTCCGGCTCGGCACCCCGCTGACGGCCCTGCTGCTCGCCTTCCTCGTGGCGGTGGTGCCCCTGGTGTGGCCCTTCCAGAAGGCCGGCCCCGAGCCCGTCCGCACGCGAGAGCCGGTGAGTGAGCGCCTCGTGAAACCTTGAAGCGCGGCTGGATGCTCCCGCCCCATTGGACCCGGGTCCGTTTGCGCGGCTCGCGGTGCTTCGTTACGGTTCCCGCGAGTCTCCCCCGTGTCCTCGCCCCAGGCCTCCTGCCTCCCACTCCGCTGGCATCTCGTCCGGCTCGCGGTCGGAACGCTCCTCCCCGCCGTCGTCTTCGCCGCGGTCGTGGTGTTCCAGCTGGCGCGATTGGAGCGCAAGGCCGTCGAGCGGCGCGCGGTCCAGTCGGCGCGCGCGCTCGCGGGAGCCTTCGAGCGGGAGATGTCCGGCTCCATCCGGTCGCTCCGGGTGCTGGCCGAGTCCGATCGTCTCGACTCGGGTGAGCTGGAGGCCTTCCGCACCGAGTGCGAGCGGGTGCTCCACACGCAACCGGCCTGGAAGCATGTGCTCCTGTTCTCGCCGGACGGCCAGCCGCTGGTGAGCACGGCCTCCCCGATGGGGGCCCCGCTGCCGCCCCTCGCCGAGCCGGCGAGCTTCGCGCGCGTCGTCCAGACGCACCAGCCCGTGGTCGGTGACATCGCCGTGGGCCGGGGTCCGTCGCGGGTGCTCGCCTTTCCCGTCCGGGTGCCGGTGTTGCGCGGCGGCGAGCTGCGGTACGTGCTCACGGCCGTCATCACGCCGGAGGCGCTCACCGACGTGGTGGCCACGGCCTCGGGGACGGAGGAGTGGACGCGCGCGCTCGTCGACCCGCAGGGCCTGGTGGCCGCCCGCACCCGCGATCCCGAGCGCTTCGTCGGGAAGCCGGCGACGCCCGCGTTCCTGGAGCAGACCCGCGCCGCGCTCGAGGGCGTGTTCCCCAGCGTGTCCATGGAGGGCGAGCCGACCTACGTGGCGTTCAGCCGCTCGCAGCCCTCGGAGTGGATCGCGGTGGTCGCCAGCCCCCGGCAGCTGCTGGATGCGCCCGTGCGCGATTCGATGCTGGCCGTCGGAGGGCTGGGGCTCGTGCTGCTGCTCGCGAGCGCGGGCGGGGCCTGGGTCCTCTCCCGGCGCATCGAGCGCTCCATCTCGCGGGCCTCGGACGCCGCGGCGGCCCTCGCGCTGGGCAAGCCCCTCCTCATGGAGCCCTCGAGCGTGCGCGAGCTGGCGCAGCTGGGCGAGGCCTTGGAGCGCTCCGGCCAACTGCTGCGCGAGCGCGAGCGCGAGCGGGACGCGCACCTCGCCGCCGCCGAGACGGCACGCGCCGAAGCCGTCGAGGCCACCCGGGCCAAGGACCTGTTCCTCGCCACGCTCGGACACGAGCTGCGCAACCCGCTCGCCCCCATCGTGACCTCGATGGAGCTGCTGCGCCGGCGGGGCCTCGCGGGGACGCCCGAGCACGAGGTCATCTCCCGGCAGCTGCGGCACGTCGTGCGCCTCGTGGATGACCTGCTCGACATGGCGCGCATCACCCGCGGGCAGATGTCGCTGCACCGCGAGCCGCTGGAGCTCTCGTCCGTGGTCGCCCACGCCGTGGAGGCGGCGGCCCCGCTCATCGGGCAGCGTGGGCACGTGCTCGAGGTCGAGGTGCCCCCCTCGGGCCTCCCGGTGCTGGCGGATGCGGATCGGCTCACGCAGGTGGTCGCCAACCTGCTCACGAACGCGGCGAAGTACACGCCCCCCGGCGGCCACATCCAGCTGCGCGCCCGGGAGCGCGACGGTGGCATCGCGCTCGCCGTCGAGGACGATGGCCAGGGCCTGCCGCCGGACCTCGTGCCCAGGCTCTTCGAGCCCTTCGTGCAGGGGCCTCGCACGCTCGACCGGAGCGTGGGGGGACTGGGCCTCGGTCTGGCGCTGGTGCGCAGCCTCGTCGAGGCGCACGGTGGCCGGGTCGAGGCGCGCAGCGAGGGCCCCGGCCGCGGCAGCACCTTCACGGTCTGGCTGCCCGCACACGTCCAGGCCGAGGCCCCTCCGTCGCTGGAGGCGCGGCGGGAGGAGCCTGTTCCCTCCGAGGCCGAGGCCGAGGCCGAGGCCAGGCCGGCGCAGGCGCTGCGTGTGCTGGTCGTCGACGACAACGTCGATGCCGCCGAGACCCTGGCCGAGCTGCTGGACATGAGCGGGTACGAGGTGGCCGTGGCACACGATGGTGTGCAGGCACTGAGCCGGGTCGAGTCGTTCCGCCCGGAGGTGGTGCTGCTCGACATCGGCCTGCCCGGAGGGATGGATGGGTACGAGGTCGCCACGCGCCTCCGTGAACGGCTGGGCGAGTCGAGCCCCGTCCTCGCCGCGCTCACGGGCTTCAGCCAGGACGGAGATCACACCCGCAGTGCCGCCGCGGGCTTCCACCGCCATTTCGTGAAGCCCATCGAGTTCGACGAGCTGCTGGCCTTCGTCGGGTCGCTGCGTCCGAGGCGAAGCGGGACGGCCTGAGGGTGGCCCGCTGTGGGCCTACGCGGCACACCGCGTGTGGGCGTTCGATACAGTAGAATCCTCTTTTTTCAATACCGGCGCGGCTTTCGACTTTCGCGCCGTGGAGGGGTGCATGGTTTCCAGGAGCAGGGCGTTCCGCCGGGAGCTCTGGCGCGGAGTGCTCGCGGTGATGTGGTGCGTGGTGCTGGTGGCGGGGCAGGAGGCCGTCGCGGGGCCGTTCACCCTCTTCGAGAGCGGACAGGTGCGGCCGCTCGCGCTCTCTCCGAGTGGCGCGTTCCTCTACGCCGTCAACACGCCGGACAACCGGTTGGAGGTCTTCCAGGTCACCTCCGGCGGCCTCACCCATGTGTCCTCGGTGCCGGTGGGGCTCGAGCCCGTCGCGGTCTCGGCACGCAGCGACGAGGAGGTCTGGGTCGTCAACCACCTGTCCGACAGCGTGAGCGTGGTGCGGCTCACGCCGGGAGGCCGCGCTGGCGCGGTGGTGCGCACGCTGCTGGTGGGTGACGAGCCGCGGGACATCGTCTTCGCCGGGCCGGACCGGTGCCGCGCCTTCATCACCGCCGCCCACCGCGGGCAGAACGTGCCGTTTGATCCGCAGTTCACCACGCCGGGCATCGGCCGGGCCGACGTCTGGGTCTTCGACGCGGACAACCTGGGCACCTCGCTGGCGGGCAACCCGCTCACCCTCGTCAACCTCTTCAGCGACACGCCGCGCTCGCTCGCGGTGACGCCGGATGGCTCGCGCGTCTACGCCGCCGGTTTCCACTCGGGCAACCGCACCACCATCATCGCCGAGTCGATCGTTCCCAACGGGGGCGAGGCGGCCGGAGGCGTGCCGGGCCCGAACACCAACTTCGAGGGCATTCCCGCGCCGGAGACGGGCGTGCTGGTGAAGTACAACGGCCAGGACTGGGTGGACTCGCTGGGCCGTCCGTGGAATGACCTGGTGCGCTTCTCGCTGCCGGACAAGGACGTGTTCGTCATCGACGCCACGGCCAATCCGCCCGCGCAGCTGTCGGGCCCGGCCGGCTTCTACTCGGGCGTCGGCACCATCCTCTTCAACATGGCCGTCAACCCGGTGAACGGGAAGGTGTACGTCAGCAACACCGAGGCCCGGAACGACTTGCGCTTCGAGGGCCCGGGCACCTTCGCCGGCAGCAGTCTGCGCGGGCACCTGCACGAGAGCCGCATCACCGTGCTGGACTCCTCGGGCGTCGCGCCGCGGCACCTCAACAAGCACATCAACTACGCGGCCTGCTGCGCCCCCCTCCCCAACGCCGAGAACGAGAAGAGCCTGGCGCAGCCGCTCGGCATGGCGGTGACCTCCAACGGCGCCACCCTGTACGTGGCCGCGTTCGGCTCCTCGAAGGTGGGCGTCTACTCCACCGCCGCGCTCGAGTCCGACACCTTCGTGCCGGGCACGTCGAACCAGATTCCCGTGAGCGGCGGCGGCCCCACGGGGCTGGTGCTGGACGAGCTGCGCGGGCGCCTGTACGTGCTGACGCGCTTCGACAACGCCATCTCCGTCATCCACACCGGCACGCGCCAGGAGCTCGCCCACGTGCCCATGTACAACCCCGAGCCGCCGAGCGTGGTGGCGGGGCGCCCGTTGCTCTACGACGCGCGCAAGAGCTCGAGCCACGGTGACTCGTCCTGCGCGAGCTGCCACATCTTCGGCGACTTCGACAGCCTGGATTGGAACCTCGGCAACCCGGACGGCACCTACAAGCAGAACAAGAACCCCATCGCCCAGGTGCCACCCGAGTTTGGGGATGATCCGACCTTCGGCCAGGATCCCAACTTCCACCCGGTGAAGGGCCCGCTGGCCACGCAGAGCCTGCGCGGCATGGCGAACCACGGCCCCATGCACTGGCGCGGAGACCGCACTGGCGGCAACGACGCCCCGAGCTCCCAGCCCGACAGCGGCGCCTTCGACGAGTCCGCGGCCTTCAAGCAGTTCAACCCCGCGTTCATGGACCTGCTCGGGCGCAACTCGCAGCTGTCGCCCGCGGAGATGCAGCAGTTCTCCGACTTCATGCTCCAGGTCGTCTACCCGCCCAACCCGGTGCGCAACCTCGACAACTCGCTCACTCCGGCGCAGCAGGCGGGCAAGGACTTCTTCTTCAACACCGTGAGCTTCTTCCACGGGCCCTGCAACTCCTGCCACCGCCTGGACCCCAACGCCAACCCGGGTGCGGGCTCCTTCAAGGGCCTCTTCGGCACGGACAGCAAGTCCGCCTTCGTCGGCACGGCCATCTTCCCCAAGACGCCGCACCTGCGGAACCTGTACCAGAAGGTGGGCATGTTCGGCGTGGCCTTCCCCTTCGGCTTCCAGGAGCCCGATTCCTTCCTCGGAGACCAGGTCCGTGGCTTCGGCTTCAACAGCGACGGCTCCATCGACACGCTGCTGCGCTTCAACGCCGGCTTCGACTTCCATCCCATCTTCAACTCGGTGGGCATCCCGGACTCGCCCGAGGGCCGGCAGCTCAAGAAGGACATGGAGCAGTACCTGCTGGCCTTCGACAGCAACCTGGCGCCCATCGTCGGACAGCAGGTGACGCTCACGCCGAGCAACGCGTCCATGGCCGGCCCGCGCATCAACCTGCTGGTGGCCCGTGCGAACGCCGGGGAGTGTGACCTGGTGGCCAAGGGACGCATCGCCCTCACCGAGGTGGGCTTCGTCTACCAGGGCGGGCAGTTCAAGGCCGACCGGCAGTCCCAGCTCCCCGTCGCCGACGCGGCCCTGCGCCAGCGCATCGCCACGCACGGGGGCACGCTGACCTATACCTGCGCGCCTCCGGGCTCGGGCCAGCGCATCGGCATCGATCGCGACCTCGATGGCTTCCCCGACGGTGACGAGCGGGCCGCGGGGAGCAATCCGGCGGATCCGCACAGCACCCCCTGATCCACCCTGGGGAGCCGGCCCGGTCCTTCGCGCGAGGGTCGGGCCCGGCTTCCCGGTGGCAGCTCTCTTCCTGCCGATTCTCCCACCCGCGGAGCCAGACTCATGCAGGCCACGACCCCCACCTCTGCTTCGTCCTCCCTGGCCCGCTCGACGCTCATCAAGATGGGCGTGCGCATCGCGGTAATCATCGTCCTGACCACCTTCTTCAGCTACCTGCACATCTTCAACTCCTTCCGCGACGAGGCCCTCGTGCGGATGGAGCAGAGTGTCTCGGAGCGCGGTGCACGCGAGCAGGCCATCTTCCTGCTGGCGGAGGACAACCACGCGCTTCTGGGTAAGGCCTTCGCGGAGCGGTACCGGGCCGTGAGCGACGAGGAGCTCCAGCGCCGCTTCGACAGCGTGTTCGCGACCCTGCCGGATGGGACGCTTCGCAACCAGCCCCAGGGTTTCGATGGGACGCGGATGCCGGGCGTCTTCGTGCCCCGAGGGGTGAAGGTGGATGACGACTTCCGCCGCCGGCTCCTGGCCGCGTACGACGTGGTCGCCCAGTACGGGCCCGCCTTCCATGCCCGCTTCATGGACACCGGCGTCATGCTGCCGGAGGGCGTGGTGGTGGGGTACTGGCCCGAGGGGGCCACCTACTTCCAGGACCTCGCGCCCGACTTCTCCATCCTCGAGCTGGAGTACTCCACCCTCGCCCTGCCCCAGAACAACCCGCGGCGGGAGACGGCGTGGACCGGCGTCTTCGAGGACGCGCCCAGCAAGACGTGGATGGTGACAGCCACCACCCCGCTGGACATGGACGGCCGCCATGTGGCGACGATGTCCCATGACGTGCTCCTCAACGAGCTGATGGACCGCACGCTCGGCAACCATCTGCCCGGGGGGTACAACCTCCTCTTCCGCGACGATGGCCTGCTCATCGCCCACCCCGAGCTGCGGGTGAAGAGCGGGGCGGAGGCCTACAACATCCTGAAGGACTCGCGGCCGCCGGAGGCCATCTTCGAGCAGGCGAGCACCGAGGCGCAGCGCGCCCACCTGCGCGCCATCTTCGAGCGGGTGGAGGCGCGCTCACCCGGCCAGGTCGTGCTGGAGCTGCCGGAGTATGACGAGTACCTCGCCGTGCAGCGGCTGGCGGGCCCGGAGTGGAGCTTCGTCACGGTGCTGCCCGAGAGCAGGGTGTCCGCGACCGCCTTCCGGGCGGCGCGCTACGTGCTGGTGTTCGGCGTGGTGTCGCTGCTGATGGAGCTGGGCATCATGTACTGGGTGCTGCGGCAGCAGATCGCCCGCCCGCTGCGGGACTTCACCCAGGCCACCACCCGGTTGGAGGCCGGGGACTTCGAGGTCGGGCTGGAGACCTCGCGCGAGGACGAGCTGGGCCAGCTGGCGCACGCCTTCCAGCGCATGGCCCGCGAGGTCCAGCGGCGCGAGGAGGCCCTGCGGCAGGCCAACGAAGGGCTGGAGCATCGCGTGGCCGAGCGCACCCAGGAGCTCACGGACGTGCACCGGAAGCTCGTGGAGACGGCGCGGCAGGTGGGCCGGGCGGAGATCGCCACCAACGTGCTGCACAACGTGGGCAACGTGCTCAACAGCGTGCTCACCTCGGCGCTGCTGGCGCGGGAGCGGCTGGCCGCGCTGAAGCTCGAGAGCGTGGAGCGCCTGGCGGACCTGCTCGAGGAGCACCGGGCGGAGCTCGGGCCCTTCCTCCTCGAGGATGGGCGCGGGCGCAACGTGCTCCCCTACCTGCGCCAGCTGGGCAAGCACATGCAGGGCGAGCGTCAGGAGCTCCAGACACTGCTCGGTGACGTGAGCCGGCACACCGATCACATCGGCGCCATCGTCAAGATGCAGCAGCGCTACGCCCGCACGCCCCAGCAGCTCCTCGAGCCGGTGCAGCTGGGGGAGTTGCTGGAGGACGCCCTGCGCATCAACCAGGCCGCGCTCGGCCGCCACTCCGTCCAGGTGGAGCGCAACCTGGTGGAGGTGCCTCCCGTCCTGACGGAGAAGCACAAGGTGCTGATGATCCTCGTCAACCTCATCAGCAACGCGAAGTACGCCATGGACGCGTTGCCCCGGGAGGAGCGGCGCCTGAGCGTGCGCCTGGGGCAGCCCTCCGCGGGCCTCATCCACCTCGAGGTGCGCGACAACGGCGTGGGCATCGCGCCGGAGATGCGCACGCGCATCTTCCAATACGGGTTCACCACCCGCGAGGAGGGGCACGGCTTCGGCCTGCACTCCAGCGCGCTGGCGGCCCAGGAGCTGGGCGGCTCGCTGGTCGCGCACAGTGACGGGCCGGGGAAGGGCGCCACCTTCACGCTGGAGTTGCCGCTGGCCCCCGAGCTGCGCACGGAGCGGTCGGCGGCGTAGGCGGGCCCCTCAGTGGATGGCGGCGCGCAGGCCCACCTGCTCGAGCACCGCGGCCTCGTGGTCGAGCAGCTCGTCCAACCGGGCGCGCACCGAGGCCTCGTCGCCGTTCGCCGCGGTGACGGCCAGCCGGAAGAAGAGCGCCTGGTGGCCATCCTCGGACTGGGCCAGCTCCCCGTAGAAGCGGCGCAGCATGGGCTCCTGGAGTCCCTCGGCCAGCAGCGAGAGGCGCTCGCAGGAGCGGGCCTCGATGACGGCGGCCACCAGCAACCGGTCCACCTTGCGGCCCTCGGCGGAGGTGCGGACGGCCTTCTGCAGCCCCTGGGCGTACGGGTCGCCCGTGTCGCGCCCCAGTGTGAGGCCCCGGGCCTCCATCAAGTCGAGCACGCGCGCCAGGTGCGCGCTCTCCTCGCGCGCCAGCCGGGCCATCTGCGCCGGCAGGCCGGGCAGGTCCGGGTAGACCTGGAGCAGCGAGAGGGCATTGGCCGCGGCCTTCTTCTCGCAGTGGGCATGGTCCACGAGCACCTCGTCGAAGCGCTCGAGCGCGAGGGGCAGCCAGCGTGGATCACTGGGGGCGCGGAGGATGACGGGGCCCTCTCCCGAGAGGGGACGGCGTTCAGGCGTGGGACGGGACATGGTGCACTCCGGAGGGGGCGCGGAGTGTAACCGCCCCGCTCCCAAGTGCTACTCCGCCAGCACCAGGCGCTGGGTGCGGCCGGCCAGGTAGCCCACCTTGCGAGCGATCCGCGCCAGCGAGTCGTGCTTCTCCTCCACCCGCAGGGTGAGCCTCGGCAGCGAGGAGAGCAGGAAGCGCGAAATCTGTCCCAGGCACAGCGTGGCGTGCCCCTTCCCCCGCTGCGAGGGCACCGTGTACAGCGCCTCCAGCTCCGCTCCGAATTGCGAGCGGCTGCCGATGTCCACCTTGAACACCAGCTCGCCGTTCTCCTCCAGCACGTAGGTGCGCTGCGCCCTCACGCGCTGCGCCACCCGCGCCTCGAAGTGCGGATCCTCCGCCAGCGGATCCCTGTCGTAGAGCTCCCGCACCGCTCCGGCCGCCAGTGGCATCAGACGCGGCAGGTCCTCCTCGCGCGCCAGCCGCAGCAGCGGGTTGGTGAAGGGCCCCAGGTCATCCGCCGACACCGAGAAGAGCCGGTACGTCTTCGACGTCCGGGGCTTGCCCGTGCACAGGCTGCGGACCAGCGCGTCCACCGCCGGCTTCTCGCCCACGCTCGCCTTGAGCCTCACGCGCTCGGCCAGCGCATCCGCGATGACACCCGTCACCGAGCCGTCACTCGCCGAGGGCACCACCAGTCCGCCCCCGCCTCCCACGAACACGGCCGCGGTGAGCGTCTTCCCGTCGAAGCGCCCCCAATAGGCCATGCTGCTGCGGCTGTCGGCCGAGGCGATGCCGAACTCCTGTAGCAGCCCCAGCAGATAGAGGTTGTGCGCCGGATCCTTGGCGAGCAGCGCCCTCAGCGCATCGCTGTCCCGGGTGGTGAGTTGTTGGACGGTGACCGGCATGGGGGGCGCCTGAGTACACCACAGCCCCCGCCAGGGCTTTCAAGGGCCTCCGCCCTTCCGGGGCCGGAAGTGGAACGGATGCGTCAGCGTGAGCGGCGCTTTCCCAGGCGGAGCGGAAAATTGTGTGTCGGCGAGAGCATCGAGCAGGCAGGCGTGCACGAAGGGATCTCCCAGGGTGCTCTCCACCACCTCGGCGCGCTCGAAATGGCCGCGCTCCCCGTTCGCCTCGAGCGTGAAGCGCAACTTCACTGCTTGTGCACCGGGGTGGCGCACCGAGGCATCGCCGAGGCACTCGCGCACCAGCGGTTGGACGGCCCGGAGCGCCACGCGCACCTCTTCCTTGCTCCAGGTGCCCGGAGGCGGGTCCTCCAGCGGCTCGTCCTCGGGGGGCGGTACTGCGGGGGGCGTGCGCTCCACGGGCGCGTGGGTTGGCTCGGGTGGGGCGCGGGACGGCTCGGACGGGGCGGGCACGGCCATGGCGGGGGCCTCGTGGGCCACGGCATGCGCCGGCGTGTCCCTCGTGAGCCAGAGCGCCAGCGCGCTCAGGGCCACGAAGGGGATGACCACCCAGAGGAAGACGGCTCGGCCCGACATGTCCACCTTCAACCCCGGCCCCGGCGGCGCGCGTCCCCACGGGGCCTCTTCGTTCCCTCAGTCGAGGCCCAGGGCCTCCTTCAACAGCGCCTCCCGGGCGACCACGGGCGAGCGGGGAAGCAGCTCGGGACGGAAGCGCCGCACCAGCTCCTCCCGCTTCACCGGGGTCCCGTCTCCCAGTCCGCTCCAGGCCGCCAGCAGGCCGAGCACCCGCTCGACCATGATGCCCCGCTCGCGCAGCTCGGCCACCGCGAAGGCACCCTCTCGCTTGGCCAGCCGCTTGCCGTCCTCCCCGAGCACCAGGGGCACATGCCAGAAGCGGGGGGGCGTGCGGCCGAGCGCTTCGTGGATTTGCAGCTGCCTCGGGGTGGAGGACAGCAGGTCATCTCCCCGGAGCACATCGCTGATGCCGCTGGCCGCGTCGTCCACCACCACGGCGAGCTGGTAGCTGGCCACCCCGTCGTTGCGGCGCACCACGAAGTCCCCCACCACCGTGGCCACGTCCTGGCAGTAGCGGCCATGCAGCCCATCCTCGAAGCACCACTCGCCCGGCGCCGCCCGGAAGCGCAGGGCGGGGACTCGTGCCCGGGCCCGCTCGGCGAGCAGTTCCTTCGTGAGGGGTGAGCACGTGCCGGGGTAGCGCGGCCCTTCGTCGCTCAGGCCGTGGGGCGCGCTCGCCGCCCGGGCAATCTCCGCGCGCGTGCAGAAGCAGGCGTAGACACGGCCCTCGCGCTCCAGTTGCTCCAGCGCCTCCCGGTAGACGTCAGCTCGCTGGCTCTGGAACAGGGGCGGCTCGTCCCAGTCCAGGCCCAGCCACTCCAAATCCCGGTACAGGTCCTCGAGGAATCGCGGCTTGCAGCGTGCCTGGTCGAGGTCCTCGATGCGCAGCAGGAACTGGCCTCCGGCCGCGCGGGCCTGGAGCCAGCCGAGCAGCGCGCTGCGGGCATTGCCGAGGTGGATGCGCCCGGTGGGGCTGGGCGCGAAGCGTCCGCGGAAGCTCATGGGGTGGACGGCAGACTAACCCGCCCGGGGCCCTCCCGCCGCTTCCTCCTTGGCCCCGGGGCCGGACGTGCGCAAGCTTTCCATGGCCACCGGGGATTCCTTCGAGAGGGGCCAGGCGAGGGGACGTGCCCGCGCTGCCCGGTGTGCCCTGGATGACCTCGATGCGCTTCCTCCACTGCTCCGATGTCCACATCACCGCCGACTACTTCTCGTTGCCCCTCCTGAAGCTCGGCTGGCGCAGGTGGATCGCCATGGCCGAGCTGTCCATGGGCGGGCGCACCAAGGCCTACGCGCGCGCTCCCGAGACGCTCGCCACCATCGCCCGTGACGCACAGCAGCAGGGGGTGGACCATTTCATCCTCTCCGGGGACGTCACCGCGTACGCGCTGGAGCCGGAGTTCCAGGTCGCGCGCGCGGCGCTCGGGGCCCTGGGCGAGGACCCGGGCCGATGCACCGTCATCCCCGGCAACCACGACGTCTTCACCCCGGGCAGCCACCGCGCGGGCCGCTTCGCGCGCTACTTCGGCCACCTGCTGGAGAGCGACCTCCCCGAGTACCGGCGCGAGGGGGCCTTTCCCTTCGTGCGGCTGGTGGGCTCGGAGGCCGCGGTGGTGGGCCTGCTCTCCGCGCGCGTGCCCTTGGTGCCCGGCATCGCCCATGGCCACATCGGCGCGGCGCAGTTGGAGGGACTCGCGGCGCTGGTGAAGGATCCGCGGCTCTCGGGCCGGGCCGTGCTGGTGGCGGTGCACCACGCGCCGCTCACGCATCACGGCCGGGCCGACAACTTCTTCCACGGCTTGAGGGACGCCGAGGCGCTCTTCCGGGTGATTCCCGGGCCGCGCTACGCGGTGCTGCACGGCCACATCCACCACCGCTACCACCACCCGGCCACCGCCGAGCGCCCGCACATCTTCAGCGCGGGCTCGTCCACCCAGGCGGGGCGCGAGGGCTACTGGCTCATCGAGGTGAAGGACGGCCAGGTGGTGGGCGGGCACAAGCACGTCCCCGGGGGGGAGCGCGCGCCCGCCCGTGCTCAGGCCTGAAGGCGCGGGGCCGAGTAGCGCCGCACGAAGTGGATCCACCGGCGCTCGTCCACCTCCACCTGCCACTCGCTGTTGGGCGTGAGGGGCAGGCGCTGCTGGAGGAAGGACTCCAGGTGGTCCGCGGCCTTCACCGGCGTGAGGCCCGGGGCGCGGAAGGCCACGCGCAGGAAGACCTCGAGCGAGCTGGCCACCTCGACGACGGTGTAGATGCGCAGCGAGCCCACGCGCCGCTGGTACTGCACATCATCTCCGGGCACCGAGGCGGGCGCCTGCTCGGCCGGCGGGGCCGACAGCCAGTTGGATGGCGTGAGGGCGAACTCGAGCAACTCCGCGCTCGCTTCTTCCAGAGTTGCGTGCTCGTGGATGGAAAGCATGCCCAGCTCCCTGTGTGGCCGTCCGCGAGGAAGAATGTGCCCACGCGCCAACAGCGTGCAAGGGGGCGTGGGGGGGTTGCCGGGAGACGTCCTCCACGCGTCAGAGCGGTGTGGTACGCGGTCGCGCGGGGTGGGCGCCCGCTGGTGAACATTCCCCGCGCTCAGCGTCCGAGCGCCACCGCCGCGAGGAAGCGCCAGGAGATGCGCGAGGCCTCGCCCGCGATGACGTCGGAGAGCTCCTCGCGCACGCGCTCGTTGCGCAGCGCCGCGCGGAAGGTGCGGTCCAACAACCGGGGCCGCTCGAAGGCGAACATCAGCTTGCGGTTGAGCTGGAAGGCGGTGCGGAAGCGCGCCTGCCAGCGCCGCGCGTAGCCGGCGAGCCCCTGCTCGGACAGGTCTCCCGCGGCCACGGCCTCGGCCACCGCCTCGGCGGCGAAGGCACCCGACTCGAGGGCGAACTCGATGCCCTCGCCGGTGAGCGGGTTGACGAAGCCCGCCGCGTCTCCGAGCAGCAGCGCCCGGGGGAAGATGGTGTGCTGGGCGAAGGAGCCGAAGGGCAGGTGGTGGCCCTTCACCTTGCCCACGCGCCGGGCTCCGGCCAGCTCCGCCGCCACATGCGGGCTGGCGCAGAAGCGCTCCATCAACTCGGGCAGCTTCGCCTTGGACGCGGCGAGCTGGTCCGCCCGCAGGCCGAGCCCCACGTTGGCCCGGCCATCCGGCAGGGGGAAGATCCACCCGTAGGCGGGCAGCAGCTCCTTCTCCCAGTAGAAGGCCATGCTGCGGGGGCGCGAGAGGCGCACGCCCTCGTAGTAGGCGCGGACCGCGAAGGCACCCTCGTGCTCCGGGAAGTCGGGGGCCCCGAGCGCGCGCCGCACCACCGAGGGCGAGCCATCACACCCCAGCACGAGGTCGGCGCGCAGGGACTCGCCGTCGCGGCAGCGCAGGATGACGCCATGGGCGCCGCGCTCGAGTCCTTCCACCCGCACGCCCTCGCGCAGCTCGGCACCGGCCTGGACGGCGCGCTGGACGAGCCGCTCGTCGAGCATCTGGCGGGGGATGACGCAGGCCTTGCCGCCGAAGAGGCGGGGCGGGATGGGCACGTCCAACTCCACGCCGCCCGGGGAGATGGCGTAGATGGCGTCCACCGGCGCGGCCTCGCTGCCGGGCAGGGCGCCGACTCCCAACCGCTCCAGCATCCACAGCGTGCGGGGCGTGCAACCGTCCCCGCAGATTTTGTCCCGGGGGAAGCGGTTGCGCTCGAGCAGCGTCACCCGCGCGCCCTGCTGGGCGAGGAACGTGGCCGCGGACGAGCCCGCGGGCCCGGCGCCGACGATGGCGACGTGGAGGGAGGAGGCGGGACGAGAACTGGCGCGCGTGGCGGTGCTCACGATGGGCCCCTTCTACGCTGATTCGCGCTGTCAGTGACGAAGAAGCCTCCGAGCCACGGCACCGGCGCGGAAAGCGAACAGGAACGTGGGGGGAGGCGAGGGAACCGCGCATCGTCGAGGCCACGTGCCCCTCTCAGGGGCCGGGGGGCGACGGGCCCTGTCCTCCCAGCGTGTCCCGCGCGGAGGGCGGCGGCTCCCGGGCGTCCAGGGCGGGCTCGAGCGGCAGCTCCACCGTGAAGCGGGACCCTGTCCCCGGTTGGCTCTCCACCTGGATGTCTCCACCGAGCGTGCGGACGATCTCCCGCGAGATGTAGAGGCCCAGTCCCAGCCCTCCGTACTGCCGGGTGGAGACCGCCCGCTCGAAGCGCCCGAAGATGCGGTCGAAGTCCTGTGCCGCGATGCCGATGCCGTGGTCCCGGATGCTCCAGTACGCCCGTCCTCCCGCGGCGGCGACGTGGAGCTCCACCGGTTGGCCCACGCCGTATTTGAGCGCGTTGGTGATGAGGTTGGTGAGCACCTGCTCCAGGCGCATCCGGTCCCAGTGGCCGATGGGGGCGCCCTCGGTGGTGATGCGCAGCGGGCAGTCCGCGGCACGGGCCTGCTCGGCGAAGCGCTCGGCCAGGTCCCGCGTCAGCTCCAGCAGGTCCACGTCCTCCAGTTGCAGGCGGAGCCGGCCCGAGGTGAGGCGCGAGACATCCAGCAAGTCATCGACGAGCTGGGACAGGCGCTTCACCTGCCGCAGCGCCTTGTCCACCTTGGGCAGCAGGTTCGTGGCCACACCGTCCGCGCTGGCGGCCAACGTACGTTGGAGCGTCTGCAGGTGCAGGCGCAGGGGCGTGAGGGGCGTGTGCAGCTCGTGCGAGGCCACGGACAGGAAGTCCTCGCGCAGGCGCACCGCCTCCTGGGACTGGCGGTAGAGCCGGGCGTTGTCCATGGCGACCGAGGCGCGCCGGGCGAGCTCCTCGGCGAGTGCCAGCTCATGCGGGCCGTACTGGAAGCCCGGTGCCTCCGTCCCCAGCAGCATGGCCGCCAGCGTCTGTCCCCGCACCGACAGGGGCAGGGCGATGGCCGTCCGCGTCCCGAGCCGCCGCAGCAGCTCCGGCCAGGCCGCGTCCGGGTCGCCCGCGTGCAGCAGGGCCGGGGTGGCCTCGTGCGCGAGCAGCGGCCTGCCGGTGCGCAGCACGTGCACGGTGGGCTGGGGCGTGTCCAGGTCCGGGGGCAGGTGCTCCGCCAGCTCGCGCAGCACCTGCTGCCGGGCCGGGTCCTGGTGCACCTCGGCCGCGCGGTGCGGCTGGCCCGCGTCGTCCACCCGGTCGACGATGCACCACTGGCCCAGTTGGGGCACCGCCAGCCGCGCCACGCGCTCCAGTGTGCCCTTCTCGTCGAGCAGCTCCGCCAGCTGCGTGCTGGCCTCGATGAGGAAGCGCTGGGTCTCCTCGGCGCGCTTGCGCGCGGTGATGTCCACGAACGTCGACACGGCCCCCACCATCTTGCCCCCCTGCCACATGGGGTAGGACCAGCGCTCCACCGGGAGGCCCGTGCCGTCCTTGCGCCAGAGGACGTCCCCCTCGATGTGGTTCTCGGTGCCGGTGTCCATCGCCTGGAGGATGGGGCACTCGCTCCGGGGATAGGCCGTGCCATCCTCGCGCGAGTGATGCCACAGCGCGTGCGCGTCCCGGCCCAGCAGCTCGGCCGCGTCCGAATAGCCGAGCATCCGGGCCGCGGAGCGGTTGACGAAGATGCTGCGCCCCTCGAGGTCCAACCCGAAGATGCCCTCCGCCGCCGAGTCGAGCAGCAGCCGGATCTGCGACTCGCTGCGCTCGAGCTGGGACTGGGTGTCGCGCAGGTGCTCGGCCATCTCGTCGAAGGCGCGCCCCACCACGGCCAGCTCGTCGCTCCCCGAGAGCCCGCTGCGGGCGTCCCAGTCGCGCGCGGCGAAGCGGTGGGCCGTGGTGACGAGCCGGTCCACCCGCCGGGTGATCACGAAGTGGAAGAAGAGCCAGAGCAGCCCCGCGAGCACGCCGAGCAGGGCACTGCGCTGCACCACGCTCTTCCACACCTGGTGGCGGGCCTCGGCCTTGAGGGCCGAGAGGTCCCTCTCGACGACGAGCAGCCAGACCGTCTTGGGGGTGAACTCCGAGGGGCTCGAGGGCGCCAGCACGGCATAGACGGCCACGAGGGCCTGGCGATCCGGGGTGACCTGGAGCGTCGAGCCGAGGTTCTCCCGGACCCGCCGCATCCCGGGCTCCGACGCCGCGTCGAACAGCTCGGGATGGAGCGCCCGGGCCCGCTGGCCAATCTCCACGCGCCGGGTCGAGGCGACCACCTGGCCGGTGTCGTCGACGAGCAGCGCGGCCTTCACGTGCGGATCCGTGGCGAGGCCGGCCACCTCCTCCCGGACCCGCTCGAGCTCCTGCAACCGCAGCAGGAGCTCCAGGTGGTCCTGCTGCTCGCCCAGGCGCTGGCTGAGCTCCTGGAGGGTGTACGCCTCCACCCGGAGCGCGGCGAGGCGCGAGTTCTGCTGCAGGTCGTGCAGGCCCAGCGTGATGGCGAAGACGAGCAGCACCAGGGGAATGGTGATGCGCAGCGGAGGCAGCGGGGGCAGCCGTTTCACGGCCCGCCCTCCCGGAGGGACTCGAGGGGCCGCGCGTCCAACATGCGCTCGGGCCCCACCGTCTCGTGCATCAGCCCCTCCTCCACCAAGAAGCGCCGCAGCTCCAGCGCCATCGCGACGAGGGGCGAGTCGGGCGCGCGCAGCAGGAAGAGGTTCTCCTCGCGGGAGTACAGCCGCAGGCCCTTCAGGAGGGCGGTGAAGCCGGTGGGGCTCGTGTCGAGGCGGGGGCTCATCCGGGCCGCGGCGTCCTCGGGATGCGTCTCCAGGTAGCCCAGGGCCTGGAACCACCCCTGGAGCAGGTGTCGCACCTGCTCGGGGTGCCGGTCGAGCACCTCCGCGCGCACCACCACCACGTCGATGATTTCCCCGGGGATTTGACTGCTGTTGAAGAGCTCGTGGGCGCCGGCGGACAGCAGCTGCTCCGCGAAGGGCTGGTAGGAGACCGCGGCATCCACCTGTCCCGACGCGTAGGCCCGGAAGTGCTGGTCGGCGGGGAGCCGGATGATGCGCACGTCCGAGGGCTGGAGCCCCGCCTGCTCCAGGGCCCGGCTGAGCAGGTACGTGCTCACCGCCAGGTCCTCCACCGCTATCCGCTTGCCCCGGAGCTCCTGGAGCCGCCGCACTCCGGGCCGGGCGAGGATGGCATCCGCCCCATTCGAGGCGTCCACGACGAGCACCACCCGGGGCTCATAGCCCTGTTGCTGGAGCAGCAGCGCCATGTCGAGCGTGACGTTCGCCGCGTCAATCATTCCGTTGCGGAAGTCGCGGTTGGCCTCGGACAGGGAGGAGTACTCGACCAGCCGCACCGAGCCTTCGTCGAGGTAGCCGAGCTCCCGCGCGAGGAAGAGGGGCTCGGTCCCCGGCCAGAGCTGGGTGCCGAGGCGCAGGGGCTGCTCGTGCTCGCGGGCGGCACAGGCCGACACGAGCAGGAACAGCAGCAGACCGAACATCCCCACGCGGCTTCGCACGGTTCCACGTCCTCTGGTGGCTCGTGGAAACCCTTGGGACGCGGACGGGCCGCCGCAAGGCACCCTGAGCGGGCGCCTCGGGAAGCGGTGTCCCGCATGGAAGCTCGTGCCGGGGCGGGGTGCCTCAGGAGGCCGTGGGCTGGCGCGAGGGCCGCTGCCGCTCCACCGCGGCCTTGAGCTGGCCGCAGCCGGCGTCGATGTCGATGCCGCGGCGCTGACGCACGGTGCTCGGCAGGCCGTAGCCGGCGAGGATGTCCTGGAAGGCGCGCACGGCGTCCGGGCCGCTGGGGCGCTCGCCATAGCCCACCGTGGGGTTGAGGGGGATGAGGTTGACGTGCGCCTCCATTCCCTTCAGCAGCTGGCCCAGGGCGTGTGCCTGCCCGGGCGTGTCGTTCTGCCCGGAGATGAGCGCCCACTCATAGAAGATGTGCCGCTTGCGCTTCTCCACGTAGTAGCGGCAGGCCTCCATCAACTCGGCGAGCGGCCACTTGCGCGCCGCGGGCACCAGCGCGCCACGCTCGGCGTCCGTGGCCCCGTGCAGGCTGACGGCGAGCTGCACCGGCCGGTCCTCGTCCGCGAGCCGCCGGATGCCGGGCACCACGCCCACGGTGCTCAGGGTGATGAAGCGCGGCCCCAGCGCCAGCCCCCGCGCGTCCACCATCGTGTCCACCGCCGCCAGCGTGGCGTCGTAGTTGTGCAGGGGCTCGCCCATGCCCATCAGCACCACGTTGCGCAGCGACTCGCCCGTCTCGCGCAGGAGGCGGGTGACGTGCAGCACCTGGCCGATGATTTCCCCGGGCGTCAGGTGGCGCACGAAGCCCATCTGCCCGGTGGCGCAGAAGACGCACCCCATGGCGCACCCGGCCTGCGTGCTCAGGCACACCGTGGCCCGGCCCTTGAAACGCATGAGGACCGTCTCCACCGTCTGCCCATCGCGCAGCCGCAGCAGCAGCTTGCGGGTGAAGCCGTCGGTGCTGTGGGCCTCGTGGTGGGGGGCGGGCCGCTCCAGCCGGGTGCGCTCGCGCAGCGCCTGGACGAGGTCTGGCCGCAGCCCGGAGATGGCGTCGAAGGACTCCACCTGCTGGCGGTAGAGCGCCTCCCAGAGGAGGTCTCGGTAGTAGGCGCTGTAGCCCCAACCGGCGAGCAGCTCGCCGAGGGCGGCTCGCGGCAGGTCGTACAGGTTGACCAGGGGAGTGGCGGGCGTGGGCTCCATCGTCATCGAGCGATAACACACCCCGGCGCCCGACTCATGGGATGCCGGCGGGCGGACGGGCCAGGGGCCGCTTCCGTCGCGGCGGACCCCTCCGTGCTGGAAGGCTTTCCCGAGGGACTGGAGGCCCAGGAGCCCCGGGGAGGGCTCGCCCGGCCGCCTGCCAGAGGTACTCTCGGGATTCGTACACGCCCGCCTGGAGACTGGACAGTCAAGGGGGGATGTAGGACCCGCCCTGAAGAATTAGAGTGCCAGCGTGAGACACGAGCAGCGGTGGGACGTACTGGTGGTGGGGGGTGGGGCCAGTGGAACGTTGCTGGCGGCCCAGCTCCTTCGGAACGCCCCCTCCCCCCTGCGCGTGGCCCTGCTGGAGCGCTCGGAGCGGGTGGGCCCTGGCCTGGCCTACTCCACCCAGAATGAGAGCCACCTGCTCAACGTCCCCGCCGGGCGGATGAGCGCCTTCCCGGACGACCCCGAGCACTTCCTGCGGTGGCTCCACCGCCTCGAGCCGGGCACCCAGCCGGGCGACTTCGTCCAGCGCCAGCGCTATGGCCAGTACCTGGAGGCGGTGCTGCGCGAGGCCCGCGCCGCCGCGGCACCGGGCGTGGGCCTGGACATCATCCCGGGCGAGGCCGTGTCCCTGTCCCGGGTGGGGGAGGGCGCCCGGGTGGTGCTCGCCGACGGCGCGGTGCTCGAGGCGTGGACGGTGGCGTTGGCGGTGGGCAACGCGCTCCCCGCCGACATCGCCGTGGAGGATGGGGGCCTGTACGCGAGCCCCCGCTACATCCGCTCTCCATGGATGGAGGGCGCGCTGCACCGCGTCCAGCCCCACCACCCGGTGCTGCTCATCGGCACGGGCCTGACGATGGTGGACACGGTGCTCTCCCTGGCCGAGCGCAACCACGAGGGGCGCATCCACGCCATCTCCCGGCACGGGCTGCTGCCGCACGTGCACCGCCCCGGCGTGGCGGTGGGCCCGCGCGTGCACATCCCCGAGCCGCACCGGGTCCGCTCCGTCCTGCGGGCGCTGCGCCACGAGGCCCGGAGCTTGCGCGAGGGCGCGGACTGGCGCGGGGTGATGGACGCCCTGCGGCCCCAGACGGTCTCCCTGTGGCACGGCCTGCCGCTGTCCGAGCGCCGCCGCTTCCTCCGGCACCTGCGCGCCTTCTGGGACGTGCACCGCCACCGGATGGCGCCCGGGGTGCACGACGTCCTCCAGCAGCTCCAGGGCATCGGCGTGCTGCGCGTCCATGCGGCGCGCGTGCGCGGCTTCCAGGTGACGGACGAGGGGTGGGTGATGGCGCGCGTGCGTCCCCGGGGCACCTCGCGCGAGGCCACCTTCCGCGTCAAACACGTCATCAACTGCACCGGCCCGGACGCCTGCATCGGCCGGGGGCACCCGCTGCTGCGCGGGCTGCTGGAGTCCGGGCTCGTCCAGTCGGATGCGCTCGCGCTCGGCCTGGCCACGGACGCCGAGGGCGCGCTGCTCGACGCGCAGGGCCGGGCCTCGGAGGTGCTCTTCACCCTGGGGCCCCTGCGCCGGGGCGACCTGTGGGAGAGCACGGCCATTCCGGAGATCCGCGGCCAGGCGCTCGCCCTGTCGCGGCGGCTGTTGGCGCAGCTCGCCTCCCGCCCCCCCGCGCCCGAGTCCACCGTTTCTCCTCCGCCGCCCCTTCCTTAGAGGGGCGTACCGCTCGAGGCCCATGGGACTTCAAATCCAGAAAGAGTTGTTCGAGGTCGAGGAGTACGACGGGTTCGCCCGGCGGCTCGCCGAGAGCCTGGAGGCGCTGCGCACGGTGCTGGAGCGGCCGGGCTTCGGGGTGGGCCCGCGCACCATCGGCGCCGAGCTGGAGATGTTCCTCGTGGACGCCGCGGGCTTCCCGCTGCCGGTGAACCGGCAGGTGCTGGGCCAGACGGTGGACCCGCGGGTGACGGTGGAGATCGACCGCTTCAACCTCGAGGTGAACCTGCGGCCGGCGCCCCTGGAGGGGCGTCCCTTCACGGCGATGCGCGCCGAGTTCGAGAGCGCGCTGGCGGAGGTGCGGCGCGCGGCGGCCACGCAGGGGGCGCGCGTGGCGGTGACGGGCATCCTCCCCACGCTGCGCGTGGCGGACCTGGGCAGCGGGGCGCTGACGGCGCTGCCTCGCTACCGGGCGCTCTCGGCCGCCATCCGCCGCCGGCGCCAGGAGGAGCCGCTGCGCGTCGTCATCGGCGGAGAGGACTCGCTCACGCTGACGTGGGACGACGTGACCCTGGAGGGCGCCAACACCTCGCTGCAGTACCACCTGCGCGTGGACCCGGCGGACTTCGCGCGCATGTACAACGCGGCGCAGCTGGCCACGGCACCCGTGCTGGCGGTGAGCAGCAACTCGCCCTTCCTGCTGGGCAAGCGGCTGTGGGACGAGACGCGCGTGGCGCTCTTCCGTCAGGCGGTGGACGACCGGGGCGAGGCCCAGACGGAGGCGCCCCAGCACGGGCGCGTCACCTTCGGCCATGGCTGGGCGCGTCAGGGCCCGCTGGAGCTGTTCGCCGAGTCGGTGGCGCTCTACCCGCCGCTGCTGCCGGTGCTCGGGCCGGAGGCGCCGCTGGAGCGTCTGGCCGCGGGCGGCCTGCCCCGCCTCGACGAGCTGCGGCTGCACCAGGGCACCGTGTGGAGCTGGAACCGCGCCATCTATGATCCCAGTGGCGAGGGCCACGTGCGCATCGAGCTGCGCGCGCTGCCCGCGGGCCCCACGGTGGTGGACATGCTGGCCAACGGCGCGCTGCTGCTGGGCCTCACGCTGGGGCTGGCCGGCGAGATGGAGGCGCTGCTGCCGGGGCTGCCCTTCGCCTGTGCCCAGGGCAACTTCCTGCGTGCCGCCAAGGAGGGCCTGGACGCCATGCTGCTGTGGCCCGAGCGCACCGCTCCCTCGCCCCGCGCCGTGCCCGCCACCGCCCTGGTGGAGCGGCTGCTGCCCGTGGCCCGGGAGGGCCTCGTCGGCGCTGGCGTGGTCGCCGAGGAGGCGGACGCGCTCCTCTCCGTTATCGAGGCACGATTGCGGGCGGGGTGTACGGGGGCACGGTGGCAGCGGAAGATGTTGGCCCGGTTGGAAGCCCACATGCCCCGGCCGGATGCACTGGCCGCTCTGTTGGAGCGGTACATGACGCATGCGGCGTCTGGCAGGCCGGTCCACGAGTGGCCACTGGACTGAACCCAACGGGAACGTGCGGCGAGGACTTGCCCCCGGGGCCTCACCTGCGCGACGCTTCATCCATCTTCATGCCCCCTCGTTGCGTTGGTCTGCCCTGGTGAGTGAGCCTGTTGCTGCGAAGGTCCTCGTCGTCGAGGACAACCGGACGATGCTGGCCTTGATGCAGTACTACCTGAGCAAGGACTTCACGGTCTTCCTTGCCCGGTCCGCTGAAGAAGCGCTCGAAGTGCTTCAGCGGGAACAACTGCACGCGGTCGTATCGGATCAAAACCTCGGGGACGGGCTCATGGGGGTGGATCTCCTCAAGCGCGTCGCCGAGCTCCAACCCCATGCCGCGCGCATCCTGGTGACGGCCTCCCAGAAGCTGGAGGACGCCCAGAAGGCCATCAATGAAGCGCGGGTGAACCACTTCCTCACGAAGCCGTTCACCGAGCAGGAGTTGAAGAACACCGTGGGCCAGGCGGTCCACAATGCCGCCCTTGTCGCCATCCGCGACAAGATGGTGCAGGAGCTCAAGGATCAGCTCGGACTGCGTCCCGCGGCCAAGCCGGCGGCGGGCGCTGTCCCTGGCGCCAAGGCGGGCTCTCCGCCGAGCACGCGCGTCAAGACGGTGGAGCCGCAGAAGCCCGAGTCCAAGGGCGCCGCCACCCCGTCGCTCATCCCCGAGAGCGAGCGGCTGGCGTTCCGCGATGGCCTCACGGGCCTCTACAACCACCGCTACTTCCAGGAGGCCCTGAGCGCGGGCCTGCTGAGCGCCCGGCGCCGCGAGCAGAAGCTGGCCCTGGTGCTGGTGGACATCGACGGCTTCCGCCGCTTCAACCTCTCGCGCGGCTACGCCGAGGGCGACAAGCTGCTGCGCCGCGTGTCCCAGGTGGTGACGGAGATGATGGAGGACCCCGTCACCCACACCCGGAGCGACAACTCCTCGGAGATCGCCGCCCGGTACGACTGGGACGTGTTCGGCGTCGTGCTGTGCAACGCCGACGTGGAGCGCGCGCGCACCTACGCGGACAAGGTCCGTAAGGCCGTGGAGGAGATGGCCTTCCCGGAAGAGGACGGCATGGCGGGCGAGGTGACGGTGACCGTGTCGGTGGCCGTCTTCCCGGATCAGGCCCGCAACGAGCAGGAGCTCATCTCCACCGCGGAGAAGGCGCTGCGCACCTCCAAGGCGGGCGGCCCCAACCGCGTGGTGCTCGCCACCCGGTAGGGCGTCGCTTCCCGCCCGGTGGCCTCCGGGCGGACAGGGGAAACGGTGGAGCGGCGGTGCGCCGGTCCCCTCCCTGGCCCCTCCATGGAGGGGTGGGCCCGGGCTCTTCCTCCCCTTCAGCGCCTGGGCGGGTCCACCTTGATGACCTTGGTGTCCGCGAGGTGATCGTGGAGGCACCGGTGGTCATTGCTGAAGATGAAGAGCGGGTCGGCGAGGGAGAAGAGGTTGCAGGTGACCATCCCGATGACGGCCGGCACGATGTTGCGCAGGAAGATGAGCCGTCCGAGGTCGACCGGGCTCCCATCGGCGCGGACCACCTTGATGCCCAGGGTGCGCTTGCCGAGGCTCTGGCCCGTCGTCGCGAGCAGGTAGAGCTGGTAGCCGAACACCCCGAGCACGCCCAGCACCCCGAGCATCGCGAAGACAGTGCCGGCGGCGGCACCCACGGTCTTCTCGAGCAGGCCGCCGAGGACGGCCCCGATGAACAAGGGCACCAGGGGCGCGAACAGGTCCATGAGGACGGCCAGGAAGCGGGTGCCCGGCTCCGCCAGTTGCTGCGTCAGGGGCACGCAGTGAAAGCAGTAGTCCAGGCGATCGAGCCCCACCCGGAGGCACGCGTCACAGGCGTAGCCGCCGCACCGGTTGCAGATGGTGACGGCGGCGCGCTCGACGTGGTCGGCGCAGAAGGCGCCCCCGCTGCGGGTGGGATTGGGATCCGTCTGGTACATGGCCCCATGTTGGCAGCCCGGCCCCCAGGTCCTCAAGGGCTCACGCCCCGGACTCGTCCTCGGTGCCCCGGCGCAGGCCGAGCATCCGGCGCAGCTCCCGGGCGGACTGGCGGCTCACCTCCACCGTGTGTCCGCGAGCGGTGCGCGCCAGGTAGCCGCCCGTCTCCAGCGGCTCCAACCGCGTGACGTGGGCGAGGTTGAGCAGGGCGCGCCGGTGCACCCGGTAGAAGCCCTCGGGAGGCAGCCGGTCCACCAGCTCCTGCAGCGTGAAGTCGGTGAGGTAGTCGCCCTGCGAGGTGAAGACGGTGACGAGCTCGTCCTCGAGCGTGGCGTGGGAGATGGTGCCCGGGTCCACCAGGACGATGCCCTGCCGCGTGGGGATGGGGAGCCGGGCCAGCGGACGCGCGAGCTGCTCGACGGCCGAGACCTTCCCCGGCTCCGGGGCCCTGGCCGCGACGCGGGCGCGCACCCGCTCCAGCGCCTTCTGCAGGCGCGAGGCCTCCACGGGCTTGAGGACATAGTCCACGGCGCCGTGCTCGAAGGCCTCCACCGCATGGTCCGCGTGGGCGGTGGCGAAGATGACGTGGGGGCCACCGGCGGGCAGCAGCGCGAGCGCGTCCATGCCACTGAGCCCGGGCATGTGGATGTCGAGCAGCACCACGTCCACGCCGCCGGCGCGCACCGCGTTGAGCACGGCCTCGCCATCCGCGGCCTCGCCGCACACGGTGACATCGGGGAAGGCCGCCAGCAGGCGCGTGAGGCGCTTGCGGGCGACGAGCTCGTCATCGGCGATGAGGACGCGCAGGGAAGGGTTCACGGGGCGCAGTCTAGGCGAGGGCGGCGTCATGCTCCATGGGGGCGCGTGGCACGTTAGACTCGCGCGCTCGAGAGGCCCGGGCACCTGACCGCCCGGTCCTCCTCCAAGCGGGGGACATCCATGGGTCGTCTCAGGCATCTCCCTCCATGACCAGCTTGCCGCGCACGTGCCCCTCCTCGAGCAGCGTATGGGCCCGCCGCGCGGTGGCCGCGGACAAGGAGCCCACTCGCTCCACACGCGGGCGCGGCAGGGCCCCCGTCTCGTACAGGGCGGCGAGCTTCGTCAGCCGCTGCCCGTAGGCGGCCCAGCCCGATGGAGGACCCAGACGGGCACGCGCGCCCAGCTGGACGAAGTGGAAGGACACCGAGCGGACCATCAGTGGGCTGGTGTTCTCGTCCCACAGGTTGAGGGGATAGTCGGCGGGCTCCTCCACGATGGACACCACCCGGCCGTCCGCCGCGACCGTGTCGAAGCACAGCCGCTTCATGGCCCCTCCCACGAAGTCGAAGGCCGCCGCCACTCCCCAGCCCCCGGTGCGTTCGCGTACCTCGGCGGCGAGCGCCCCCGCGTCCCGTCCCGCGTAGCGCACCACGTCCTCGGGCCGTACTCCCAGCTCCTTCACCAGGTACGCGGCGCTCGCGTCGCTGCCCGCGGTCACCAGGAGCGGAGTGGCGCCCAGATGGCGCAGCAGCCCGACGGCCGAGCTCCCGACGCCCCCCGCCGCGCCCGCGACGAGCACTGCCTCTCCCCGCTCCACCCGCGCCTTCTCCACCACCGACTCGTAGGCCGTGAGGCTCGCGACGGGAATCGCGGCGGCCTCGGCGAAGGACAGACTCGCGGGCTTGTGCGCCACCATCACCTCCCGCACGCACAGGGCCTCGGCATAGCCGCCGTTGCTCGCCTGGGCGCCCAGGTACGCGAAGACGGCGTCGCCCTCGCGGAACGCGGTGACTCCTTCGCCTACCGCGTCCACCACCCCCGACACCTCGCGCCCCAGCACCACGGGCAGCGGCGGGCCGCCGTGCCCCTGGCGCCACTTGTAGTCCACCGGGTTGAAGCCCGCCGCCCGGATGCGGATGCGCACCTCGCCCTGTCCGGGGACAGGCAGCGGCCGCTCCGCATCCTCCAGGCGCTCCACGCCACCCAAGGCCCGCACCTCCACGACTCGCATGGCTCTCTCCCTTCCGCCCCTCGAGGCAGGAACTGGAGGGCCCACGCTAAGCCAAGTGGGGAAAGTCCTGTCAGGGTGCTCTCGGCGCAAAGAACGAGGCACCTTCCGGTCGCGTTTCGTCCCGACTGGTACGACCATCGGACCAGTTGCGGGAAAACGCGCCCGGAGCCTCCCCCCTGACAGGACTTACCCAATCTGGCTTAGCGTGAGCAGCGGTGGGAGTACGTCAGGGAAGCTCAGCGATTCCGTGCGCCGCGGGACGAGCGCGGAGCGGGCACTTCGATGACGGAGTCTCCGGCGACAGCGAAGAGGCGCTCGCCCGGGCGCGGGCGGAGGTCCATGCCTCCGGTGAAGGCGCTGAAGGCGGGCAGCACGCCCACGGCCGTGCCCAGGTGGAAGCAAGGCAGGCGCAGCCGGTCCGCTCCGTCGCTCAGCCGCACCGTGGGGTGCAGGTGGCCGGCCCAGACGTAGTGGCCCTCGGCGGGCTCCGGGTGGTGGGAGAAGCGGAAGGGGCCCTCGTCGAGGTTCGGCTCCACCAGGGACATGCGCCACGCGGCGGGCAGCGCGTCCAGGTGCCGGTCGTGGTTGCCGCGCACCAGCACCATCTCCACGTCATGGCCCGTGCGCCAGGCGGCCACGCGCTCCACCACCTCCCGCGTGAGTCCCCGTCGCGAGTGCACCAGGTCCCCCACCAGCAGCAGGCGCCGAGCCCCAGTGGCGCGCAGGGCCTCGGAGAGGCGGGCGAGGTCGTCTTCCAGTACCTCGGGCGGCAGGGGAATGCCGTGCTGGTGGAAGCTCTCCGGCTTGCCCCAGTGCAGATCCGCCACCGCGAGCACGCCACCTCCCGGCCAGTGGAGGGCGCGCTCGGGACGCAATTCCAGCTCGGTGCCGCCTAGGCGGACAGGGAGTCCTCGCGCAGCCATTTCTCCTTCATGCGCTCCACCCGGTCCGCCAGGGATTCGTTGGAGAGGGTGGCGCCAATGCGCTCGACGACGAGCGGAAAGCCCAGCGGCGTGGGCCGTGGGACGTGGATGAGCTCCAGCGGCGAGCGCTCCAGGCGCTCCAGCGTGCTCACGAGCCGCACCTGCTCGAAGTGTTGCTCCAGCACCTCGCGCCGCGCCTGGGCGAGCAGCAGGTGGTCCGGCTCGTAGCGGGCGAAGACGTCATAGAGGAGCCCCGCGCTGGCCTGCACCTGACGCGTGGACTTGCGCGCCCCGGGCAGCCCCGGCAGCACCAGCCCCGCCACGCGCGCCACGTCTCGGAACTGGCGCCGGGCCAATTCGCCGAGGTTGACGCTCTCGAGGATGTCCTCCACCAGCCGCTCGCGGGTGAAGAGCGCGGGGCGCAGCGCCTCCTCGAAGGGGAAGGGCGAGGCCGTGAGCAGCTCCAGCCCGTAGTCATTCACCGCGAGGCTGAAGGTGGCCTTCCGCAGCCGAGTGAGGCGCAGGGCGAGCAGCGCGGCGAGGCCCTCGTGCACCAGCCGGCCCTCGAAGGGGTAGAGGAAGAGGTGGTGGCCCTCTCGGGTGTCGCACAGCTCGGCGAGGCACGCGTCGCGCGAGGGCAGCCGGGACAGGCGGGCCTGGGCCTCCAACACGGGGCGGGCCGCCGTGAGCTCCGCGGTGTCCAGGTGTCCCTCGCGCACGGCGTGGAAGGCGCGGCGCACGGCGGCGGCGAGCGAGCCGGACAAAGGCAGACGTCCACCGCTCCAGCGGGGCGTGGCCGAGGCGCGCTCCTTCGCGAGCTTCACGTAGGCCGTGAGGTCCTTCATGAGGCGGAACTCGAGCCGCTTGCCCGCGAAGAGGAAGGTGTCGCCGGGGCGCAGGCGGCTCACGAAGGACTCCTCCACGGTGCCGAGCCGGCCGCCCTTGAGGAAGCGCAGCTCCACGCTGGCGTCCGAGGCGATGGTGCCCACGTTGAGGCGGTGGAGCCGGGCCACGCGCGCATCCGCCACCACGTACCGGTCCTCGAGCCGCTGGACGCGGCGGAACTGCGGATAGGCGCGCAGGGTGGGGCCGCCCTCCGTCACGAGCACGAGGGTGCGGTCGAAGTCCTCCTCGGAGAGCGCACTGTAGGCGAGCGTGTCTCGGACCTCGGCGAGCAGGGCCTCGCGGGTGAAGCCGCCGCCGAGCGCGCAGGTGACGAGGTGCTGGGCGAGCACGTCGAGCGGTTGGCGCAGGGGCGCGCGGGGCTCCACCTCTCCGTGGGCGAGCGCCTCGCGGGCGGCGGTCATCTCCACCAGCTCGAGGGCGTGGGTGGGGACGAAGAGGAGGTGCGCGGTGGCGCCGGGGCGGTGGGCGCTGCGTCCGGCGCGCTGGAGCGTCCGGGCAATGCCCTTGGGGCTGCCCACCTGCACCACGCGCTCCACGGGGCCGAAGTCCACCCCGAGGTCCAGCGACGAGGTGCAGACGACGAGCCGCACGCTGCCGTCCTTGAGGCCGCCTTCCACGCGCTCCCGGGCCGCGCGGTCGATGGAGCCGTGGTGGAGGGCGAGGACGTCTTCCCACTCGGGGTGGAGGAAGCGGAGGCCCTCGTACCAGCGCTCGGCCTGGGAGCGGGTGTTGGTGAAGAGGAGGGTGGAGCGCGCGGGGTCGAGCCAGCCGGCCACCTTGCGCAGCATGGAGAAGCCGAGGTGCCCGGCCCACGGAAAGGCATCCACGGCGTCTGGCAGGAGCGTCTCGATGCGGACGGGCCGCGCGAGCTCGGCGCGGATGAAGGTGGGGGTGGAGCGGGGGCCCACGGCGGCGCGAGCGGCCTCGTCGAGGTTGCCGAGGGTGGCGGAGAGGGCCCAGGTGCGCACGCCGGGGGCGAAGCGGCGCAGCCGGGCGAGCGCGAGCTCCACCTGGGTACCGCGCTTGGAGCCGAGCAGCTCGTGCCACTCGTCGACGATGACGCAGCGCAGAGAGGAGAAGAGCTCCTGTGCGCGCTCGTTGCAGAGCAGCAGCGACAGGGACTCGGGGGTGGTGATGAGGACCTCGGGGAGCCGCTCCCGCTGCTTGCGGCGCACGGAGGAGGACGTATCCCCGGTGCGGCTCTCCACGGTGATATCGGCATCGAACGCGGCCAGGGGAGCGTTCAGCGCGAGCTCGATGTCACGAGACACCGCACGCAGAGGGGTGATGTAGAGGACTTGCAGCCCCTTCTGACGATGAAGGGCGACCTCGGCGAGGGGCTCCATATAGGCGGCATAGGTCTTCCCGGCGCCGGTGGGGACATGAAGCAGTCCACTCTCGCCGCGCGAGTACGCCTCCCAGGCCCGCACTTGAAAGGGAAACGGTTCCCACCCTTGGGAGCGGAACCACGAATGCACCGCGGAAGGGCGCTTACGCGGGGGCATGCAGCAGCTCCTTCAACCGCTCGAGCGAATCCGCGTCACGAGGCGTCTTGTCCGAGCGCCACCGCGCGATGCGAGGAAACCGCAGGGCAATCCCCGACTTGTGCCGGGGGGACGAAGCAATGCCCTCGAAATGAAGCTCGAAGACCTGAACGGGGTCCACGGAGCGCACCGGCCCGAACTTCTCCTTGGTATGCGCGCGAATCCACCGGTCGAGCTTCGCGATCTCCTCGTCGGTAAGCCCCGAGTACGCCTTCGCGATGGGCAGCAGCTCCTCGCCATTCCAGACAGCGAAGGTGTAGTCCGTGTACAGCGAGGCGCGGCGCCCATGTCCGGGGTGCGCGTAGAGCAGAATGGCATCGACGGTGAAGGGATCGATCTTCCACTTCCACCAATCCCCGCGCTTGCGGCCGTGCTGATACACGGACTCGAGGCGCTTGATCATGAAGCCCTCGACATTGCGCGAGCGCGACTCATGACGGACCTCGGCGAGGGCCTCCCAGGAAGGAGCGTCAATGGCGGGAGACACGGGGAACATCGGCTGGTCGCGAAGCAATGCCTCCAACCGGGCCCTGCGCTCGCGGAGCGGAATCCCTCGCAAGTCCTGCCCGTCCTGCTCGAGCAGGTCGTACACCATGAAGGCGGCGGGGGCCTCGGCGAGCACCTTGGCGGTGAGCTTCTGCCGTCCGATGCGGCGCTGGAGCAGGGCGAAGGGGAGGGGCTGTCCCTCGGCGTAGGCGAGCACCTCGCCATCGAGCACGGTGCCATCGGGGAGGCTGGCGGCGGCCTCGGCGATTTCGGGGAAGCGCTCGGTGATGAGCTCCTCGCCGCGGCTCCACAGGAAGACGCCGCCTTGGCGGCGGATGAGCTGGCCGCGGATGCCATCCCACTTCCACTCGACGAGCCAGTCCTCGCGCTCGCCGAGCTGCTCCGGGGGCTGCTCCAGCGGGCTGGCCAGGTAGAACGGATACGGGCGCGAGCGGTCGCCATCGGAGACGTCGGGGGCGATGAGCTGCTCGAAGAAGGCGCGCGACGGAGCCCAGGTGCCCATGAGGCGGTGGGACACGGAGGCCGGAGGCAGCCCCGCGTACTGCGCGAGCGCGCGCACCACGAGCGTGTCCGAAACGCCGACGCGCAGCTCTCCGGTGAGCATCTTGTTGAAGAGGAACAGCTCGCGGCGGGGGAGCACGTGCCACCAGCCGGTGACGCGCTCGCGCTGCTCGGGGAGCGAGAGCCCGGCGAGCGGCAGCAGACGCTCCTCCAACCAGCGGGACAGCGGCAGCTCCTCGGTCTCGGGGGGCCGCTCGTTCTGGTCGAGCAGCAGGGCGATGACCTCGGCGAGGTCGCCCACGACGGCGTACGTCTCGTCGAAGAGCCACTCGGGGGTAGCGGTCAGCTCGCGAATCCACTGGCGCAGGGCCTTGGGGGCCACGAGCCGCTTGAGGCGGCGGCCGGTGAGGAAGAAGAGCCCCCACGCGGAGTCCTCGGGAGGCGTGTCGCGGAAGTAGCGCACGAGCGCCTCCACCTTGGCGTTGGTGGAGGTGGTGGCGTCGAGCGTGTCGTAGAGGTCGGCGAGCCGTCGCACGGGTCAGTCCTCCGTCTCGCCCTCGAAGGGGGTGGAGAGGGGGGCGGCGTCGAGGCCCAGGTTCTCGCGCAGGTAGCGCGCGAGCGTGTCGCTGGAGCCATGGGTGACGAGGATGCGCGAGGCGCCCGTCTCCTTCGCGGTGCGCAAGAGTCCCGGCCAGTCCGCGTGGTCGGAGAGGACGAAGCCCCGGTCATAGCCGCGGCGGCGCCGGTTGCCGCGCACGCGCATCCACCCCGAGGCGAAGCCCGTCTCGTACACGCCGAAGCGGCGCATCCACGTGGAGCCGGCGGCGCTGGGTGGGGCCAGCACGAGCGCTCCGGCGTAGGAGGTGCCCTTCTCCATTTCGGCCACGGGGCGCGTGGGGAGCATGGGGACGCCGGCCTCGCGGTAGGCCTCCACGAGCGCGTGCGTGGCGCCGTGCACGAGTACCTCGCGGTCCGTGAGCCGGGCCAGCTCCGCGAGCAGCCGCTGCGCCTTGCCCAGCGCATAGCAGAAGAGCACCGAGGCCCGGCCCGCCTCGCGGTTGCCGTCCCACCAGCGCAGCACGTCCTGGGCGACGAGCCGCGTGTCGTCCCAGCGGTAGATGGGCAGGCCGAAGGTGGCCTCGGTGATGAAGGTGTCGCAGCGGACGGGCTCGAAGGGCTCGCAGGTGGGATCCGGGTCCCGCTTGTAGTCGCCGGAGACGACCCACACCTCGCCGCGGTGCTCGATGCGGATTTGAGCGCTGCCCAGGATGTGGCCCGCGGGGTGGAAGCTGACCGTCACGTCGCCCAATGACAGACGCTCGCCATAGTGGAGCGTGGCGATGTTCGCGTCCGCGCCCAGGCGCTTGCGCAGCAGGCCCACGGAGGGGCTCGCGCCGAGATAGTGCTGGCTGCCCCAGCGGGCGTGGTCGCCATGCGCATGGGTGATGAGGGCGCGGGCCACGGGCCGCCAGGGGTCGATGTGGAAGCCCCCCGCCGGGCAGTAGAGCCCATCGGGAGTCACCGTCACGAGCGGCTGTCTTTCGGGCGAGGCGGAGACGTTCATCCGGCCCTCTGGGATAACGGCCATGGGACGGCGCGGCTACGGGCCGGGCCCGACGGCCAGTGCCTCCTCTCCTGCCTGCTGGGGGGCCGGGGTTATTTGTCCTTCGTCTCTTTCCGCTTCGGTACGCCGCGGCCGCCGTGCTTGTCGTATTCGCCGGACATGCCCCGCTCCAGGCTCCTGTCGTTATAGGGCACGCCGACCTCGGAGCGCTGGCCCCCGTTCTGCTCGGTCACGTCGTTGAGGAAGTCGGCGCGGCCCTCGGCGGGGACGTGCTCACCGGCGTCGTCGGGGTCCTTCTGCTTCTCGGGATCCAGGGGGATGCCCATGGGTTTCCGCAGATATTCCTTCTCGTCCATGGTGTCGCTCCATCCGTGAGTGCCTGCGTGACGCGTGCCGGGAGGGGCGCGTGTTGTCCCTTCATCGTGTGCATCGCGACATCCGGGGCTCCGGGGGATGGACGGTGGGCGGGCATGGAGGCGAGCCTTCGCTCTCTGGAGGGGAGATACGAATGCCACTCGCTGAACGCCTGCGGGACGAGACGCTCGCGCACCACGCCCGCCTCGAGACGCTTCCCTGTTTCCAGGCCCTCGCGTCGGGGACCCTTCCCCCCGAGCGCCTCCGGGCCCTGGGCCAGCTGCTCGGCTCGCTGTACCGGGACCTGGAGGGGGCGCTCGCCGCCGCGTCTCCTCCCGTGCTCGCCGCGGCCCGGGCCGAGTCCCCGCCCCTCCCCGCGTTCCTCGCGCCCGGCCTCGTCCGAGAGCCGGGCCCGGGCACGCTCGAGAGCCCTGTCCTCATTGGCGCCATCGCGCTCGGGGAGCGGATGCGCTCGGCGGCCCACCGGGAGCCGCTGTCCCTCTTCGGTTACCACTACGCGCTGCGCCTGGCCCTGTTTCCTCTTCCGGGCACATCACCCTGGGACGGCTTCGCGCGCCTGCTCGACGGCGTGGCCCTCGAGGCCGAGCGGGAAGAGGAGCTCGTTCGCGCGGCCTCCGAGACCTTCTCCGAGCTCCAGCGCCTCCTCGATGCGCTCCATCCTCCGCGCGAGCTTCCCGCGGCCCACTGGCTCAACCGGGATGCCGGAGGCCACCCCATCACCACGGACCCGGACGCGCTGCGGGCCGCCCTGCGCGCCGCCGAGGCCTCGTGGGAGGAGTTCCCCTACTACGCGTGGCGCTTTGGCGAGCACGGCCGTCATTTCTCCTGGAGCGACAGCGCGTGGCTGGTGACGTTGGGCGCGCAGGCCGAGGAGGAGGTGTGGCGGCATGTCTCCTGGCTGGGCCGGCTGCTGGCCGCTCGGGGCATGCCGCGTCTCATGCTCGAGCGTCATCTGCGCGTGCTGCACCAGGAGCTCGTCCGTGCGAGGCCCGCGCACCCGGAGGATCCGGGCGTGCTGCTGCGGGTGGCCGAGCGCATGGCCGGGGAGCGGCGCCGTCACCTCGAGGACGCGGAGTTGCGCGCGCTCGGGGTGGACTTCGATGCGCGCGTGGGGCCGGAGTGGAGCCGCCGGCTGCGGGGGACGGGCGAGCTGCTGGGGGCCTCCGTGGCGGACGAGTGCGCGGGCCTCGCCCAGGCCGTCCCAAGCCTCGTCGCGTGGGTGTGCGAGCCCTCGCGCTTTCCCACCTCGTGGATCCACGCGGTCGAGGAGACGCTCGTGCGGGCACGTGTGCTCTGCGAGGCCCGCTCCATGTCCACCGGGAGCTGAGTTACTGGGGGAGCGGCTCTTCCTTCCAGAGCGCGAACCCGCCGAGCAGTCCGGCGATGTTCTCGGTGATGATCACGTTCTTGGGCAGCGGGAAGTCGATGAGCCGGGCGTTGCCGCCGCCGAGGTAGAGCTTGTGCGGGTTCCAGATGGGTTGGACCTGCTCGAGCACGCGCTGCACGTGCTTGTTCCACTTCTTCTTGCCCACGCGCTGTAGCGCGGCCTCGCCCACGTATTCCTCATAGGTCTTCCCGTTCCGGAAGGGGTGGTGGGCCAGCTCCAGGTTGGGCACGTACTTGCCGTCCACGTACAGCGCGCAGCCCATGCCGGTGCCCAGGGTGAGGACCATCTCCACCCCGCGCCCCTCGATGACGCCGAAGCCCTGCACGCCCGCGTCGTTGAGCACGCGCACCGGGCGGCCCGTGGCCTTGGAGAGAGCGTCGGCGAAGTGGAAGCCCTCCCAGCTCTCGTGGAGGTTGTGGGCCGTCTTCGTCACCCCCTCATCGACCACGCCGGGAAAGCCCACGGACACCCGGTCGAAGTCGCCGAGGGCCTTGATGAGCTTCTTCAGCTCGCGCATCACCGCCTGGTGGGTAGCGGGCTTGGGGGTGGGCACGCGCTTGCGCTCGGTGAGGGCCTTTCCATCCGGCCCGAGGATGAGCGCCTTGAGGCCCGTGCCTCCGATGTCGATGGCCAACGTACGGGGACCGGGGGCGGCGGCCTCCCGGGGCGTCTTCTTTCGCGGCGACGGCTTGGGGGCGGCGGCGGGTGACATCGTTCCTCCAGCAGTGGAGCGCCAGTGTAGGGAGCGCCGCCTGTGCGGCAACGGCTCCCTCCCGCCGCCGTATGCGAGCGGACAAGTCCCGCGCCCGAGGGACGGGAGGGGGCTTCTTGGCCACTTCGGCACCGCACGACCCGGTCGGCCCGTGTTGGGCTAACCTGATGGGGTGTCTGAGAGAGAAGGCAATCCCATGAATAAGCCCCAGCCCCCTCGGACGGTGCCTGCTCCCTCCTCGGATGGGCTCCAGTCCGGCGCTGCGGTTCGCAACGCCGTGCGCCCGGCGCGGCGTCCCGTCCCGGTCTCCGAGGGCAATGAGTGGCTGGCCCGGGCGTGGGCCCGGCATCCGCTCGTGGCGATGGCCCGGCACCGGCCGCGCCTCACGTTCTTCCAGGGGCTGCACAGCATGATTCGCGCGGGGCTGGCGCTGCCCATCGCCTTCTCGGAGCTGTCGCGGGGAGCGGCGAAGGATGCTTTCCGCCGCGCCGTGGCCCAGGTGGGCGAGGCCGTGGCCGGGGGCTCGGGTCTCGCCGAGGCGATGCGGCGGCACCCGCGCTGGTTCGAGTCGCAGACGGTGGAACTGCTGGGCGCGGCGGAGGCCTCGGGGACGATGGAGTCGGCCCTGGCGCGCATCGTCGAGCAGCTGGAGGAGGCGCAGCGCATGCGCTGGCGCGTCGTCATGCTGTGCGCCTACCCCGGCTACCTGCTCGCCGCGTTCGTCTTCGGTGGCGCCCTGCTGCAGACCGCGGCCAGCCTGATGGCCTCGGGGCGCACGGATGACATCCTCGGGGTGTTCCTCTCGCACTTCGGGCACAACGTGTTGCAGGTGTCCTCGGCCGCGCTCGCGCTCTTCCTGCTGCCGCTGGTGCTGGCGGTGCCCGCGATTGCCCCCCTCTGGGCGGAGCTGCGCATGCGCGTGCCCCTGCTGGGCCGCGTCCACCGCGAGCTCCAGGCGAGCCGCTTCAGCCTCGTGCTCGGCGCGGCACTGGGCGCGGGGCTGGAGGCGGGCGCGAGCCTGCGCATGGCGCTCGAGGCCACCGGCAGCGTGCTGCTGCGCGGGCGCGCCAACCTGGCCGAGCATCGCCTGCGCTCCGGCGCCACGTTGACGGACGTGGTGGAGTGGCTCGGCGTGTTCGATGGGGAGTCGCTCCAGCGCCTCGCCACGGGGGAGCGCACGGGAGACCTGGAGCCCATCCTCGGCCAGCTGTCGCGCGAGCACTCGGACACGGCGATGCGCTGGCTGCGCACGCTGATGTTCGTGGTCATCGCCCTGCTGTCGGCGTTCCTCTTCGCCACCAACATTGGAAAGCTCGTGCAGCTCCAGAGCGGCTACCAGCGCCAGCTGAACGAGCTGCAGCAGTTGGAACGCACCTGAAAGGCAACTCCGTCTTGTCGTCCCTTCCCCGGGCGGCGTAGAGACAAGGGACGGCCTATGACATGACGCCCGATGGCGGGGACTTCAGGTGATGACGCCGGGGACGGGGCCGCCGCGGGGCAGGGAGACGGTGACGCGGGTGCGAGCGTCCTGGGTGCTCAGGGCGAGGCTGGCGCCACCGGCGTAGGCCAGGGCGAGCCGGCGCTCCACGGTGGGCAGGCCGCTGCTGCCCTCGCGAGGGCCCTTGGAAGCGCCGGGGTTCTCCAGGGTGAAGACGAGCGCGCCGCCCCGGGACTGGACGGACAGGGAGATGGGGCCGCGGTGGCCGGAGGCGGGCCCGTGCTTCACCGCGTTCTCCGCCAGCGGCAGCAGCACGAGCGGCGGCACGGGGAAGGCCTCCAGGCCCGGGTCCACCTGCACGGAGAGCTGGAAGAGCTCCGGGTCGCGGAGCAGGTGCAGCTCGAAGAGGGTGCGCACCAATTCCAGCTCGCGCTCCAGGGGCCAGGTGGCGGCGCGCACGCCGGCGAGCACGCTGCGCAGCATGGCGGACAGCCGCAGCACGGCGGCCTCGGCCACGGCGCCGTCCGTCTGGCACCACTCGGCGATGGCGTTGAGCGTGTTGAAGAGGAAGTGCGGGTCCAGGTGGCTGCGCAGGGCGAGCAGTTGCGCCTGTTCTGCCTCCAGGGCCAGACGGGCGCCGCGGGCGCGCTCGAGCGCGAGGCTCTCCTCGAAGCCGATGTCCCGCCCGAGGCCCCAGCCGCCCACGAGGAAGAGGGCGGCGCACACCGCGAGGGTGTAGCGGTCGGTGAGGAAGGTGGGGCCCAGGTAGAGCAGCTTGGGCAGCACGAGGCCCGCGGAGAGCACCACGCCCACGCCCACGGTGCCGTAGAGGAGCAGGCGGATGCCGCCGTGGCTGAGGTCGAGGCCCTCGGGGAAGATGACGCGGTAGGACACCGGGGCCACGGCCACGCACAGGGCGCACAGGAGGATGCCCAGGGGCGCGGCCATCGGCTCGTAGGGGCTGAAGCGCGTCTGCGCGGCCACCAGCGGGAGGCTGACGAGGAGGATGGGGAGCAGCCGCCTGGGCACGAAGAGCGCCTTGAGGGTGGCGCGGACGATGGAACCTTCGTTCATGGCGGACCGGGGGCGAGCATACCACCCGGGCCGGGCCCAGGCGGTGGGGCTCACGGGTGGGCTTCCCGGCCCCGCGTCATGCCGAGCACCAGCGCGCCCAGCAGGACGAAGGGGAAGAGGAGGACGGCCAGGGGGACGAGCAGGGCACGGCGGGGCGAGGCCATGGGTTGCTCCGGGGTGGGGGAGGTCATCCGGAGAGTGTCTCGTCCGCCCCTGACATGGGCAGCCGGGCGGCCGAGCGGTCGCAACCCGCGGGGGAGCGGTCGTCCCGGGGCCCCCGGCTCAAGAGCGTTCGATAAATCGGCAGTGGGATGGAGAGCAGGTGGGCCGAGGGTGAGCCCACCTGTGCGGTCCGGGAAAAGGAGAGAGGGTTGAGGTAGGGCGGAGGGGTGGAAAACGAAAAGCGCATCGGCCAGAAGCTGGTGAGGACGCGAGAGCCGCAGAGGGCGCAGGGGTGGCTGTTTCGGCAGACGCCGGAGGGATTGGTAGGGGCCGAGCACCCGGTGCGACTGGTAGCGGCGGCAGTGGAGAAGC
>NZ_JBJMQO010000081.1:0-70265 GCF_045802675.1 Archangium sp.
CGGGGGGGTACCCCGGTGGCAGCAGCTACATCAGCTCCGCGGAGGTGTACGACCCGGCCACCAATACCTGGACCACGCCCAATTCCATGGCGACGACGAGAGGCCTGCTCACCGCCACCCTGCTCCCCTCCGGCAAGGTGCTCGTCTCGGGCGGGTACAACTACACGGAGTACGACCCCGATACCGACGCTGCATACCGCAACTTCTACTACTCCACGGATATGTACGACCCGGGAACCAACTCCTGGTCCGCGGCTGCTGCCATGCCCACGCCCCGCTACCAACACACCGCCACGCTGCTTCTCTCCGGCAGGCTGCTCATCACGGGGGGAATCGACAGCAGCGGCAGCTACCTCAACTCCTCGGTGGTCTACACGCCCTGAGCGCGCCGCGCCTCCGTAGACACACTGTCTGAAACGCCCTCCCCCTCCGCCCACGGGACAGGACCGGGGAGGGCGTCGCCCGTGGGCGTCAGGGCGGCGACGTCTGGGACTGTCTTACGAGGGCGCTTCTTCCGCCATGACCTGGCCATGCAGGCCTCGGTGACAGAGCCGCCCCGCCTTCCTGGTCCAGGGGCCTAGAAGGAGAAGTCGCGCTCGAAGATTTCGGTGTTGCCCACCCGCACCATGAGGTGGGCGGAGCGACCGCCCCCGGTCCCGAGGTCGAACTGGAGACCTTCCGGTCCTTGTTGGGGCTTGAGCGAGGGCTTGCCGGGGGCCAGGAACACGGCCGCCGTCAGGGCACGCCCCGCGAGGGGTTGAACCAGGAGCCGGGCCCGCTGGCGCTCTCGCACGAGCACCACCCGGAACTCCCGCCGCTCCTCCAGCACTTCACGCTGCTCGGGATGGCGCGCCGCACCGGGCCTGCGCGCGGGGGCCTCCGCACCGCGCGAGCCGCGCGCCGCCGCGGCCGTCTCCACTTCCTCCGCGCGGTCGATGGCCTCGTCGCCCTCCTCCAACGCCCAGATGGCCTGCGCGCACTCGATGCATTTCTCCGTGTGCCCATCCACCCACTTGAGCTCCTGCGCCGACATCATCCCCATGTCGAAACGCCAGAGGTCATCCGCGCTCAGGTGCCGCTTGGGAGGCGCCTCCACGGGCTGCGTACTCGCCAGGTCGGCACGACAGTCGGCGCAACTCTGCAGGTGGGGACCTGGCTTCTCCGGGCGGGAGCTCAGCGCGGCGATGAAGTCGTCACAGTCGGCGCGATCCGTGAACCACCACGCCCGGGCCCGCTCGGCGGCATCGAGGATGTCTCGCTCGGCTCTGCGTTGCGGGTTGAGGGGGATGAACCAGCGGGCCTTCGAGCGGAGCGCGGCATCCAGACGCCCGAGGCCCTCGCTAAATGACGTCCACGCGCGTGCCGTCTCCCCCTCCAGCGCGCCATGAAGTGATTCCCATTCGCGGATGGCGCGCGCGGCGGACTCGGCCCTGTCCCGCGCGGAAAGTCCATCCATCGAGGAGGTGCGCCATACGTCGGCCTCCTCCCCTTCTTCCCCCAGGGCGGCCTCGGCGGCCTCCTCCGCGGCACGCAGCAGCGCGGGCTGTAGCGCCTCGGGCTTCTGCATTCGCAACCAGGCGTCGACCTCTCCGCGGGACAAGCCCCGAAGGGCCTGCTCCACACCTTCCCGTCCCAACCGCCCCGAGCGCCGGAGAATGTCTCCAATCACCTCGAGTGCACCACCGTTGGGAAAGCCGCCACGCGAGAGCTGCTGCTGACGGGTCTGATAACGAGAGAGAGTGTCGACGACCATATGAGTACCCTCCTTGGGGTACGTGGGGCTCACTCCTGCCCGCCCTCCTGTTGGAGGTCGAGCAGGTACAGACGCAGGTAGGCCTGGGCGCGGCTGACGCGCTTGTACGAATTGACCACGCTGATGCTCAGGCGCCGGGCGCATTCCTCGTGGTCCTCGACGTCCTGGTGGTGGTACAGCTCCCACGCACCGGCTTCCTTGGGATGATCCTGCTGCAGGCGCTCGAAGGCCCGCCAGTAGAGCTCTTGCGCCTCGGTGCGCTCCTCGCGCCGCCGGGACGACTCCACCGCCCGCGCCACCTCGGAAGGCGGCTCCTCCATGGCGTCATCCCCGTCCGCCGGCGCCGGGGCGAGGTCCTCGCGCTGGCGGCGGTAGAAGTCGATGGCCACGTGCTTGACGATGCGCAGGAAGAACGTCTTGGGAGACGCGCTGCGCCCGGGCATCTGCTCGGAGACGCCGCGGAACTGGTCCAGGCCCCGGTCGAGGAACTTGCCGACCGCGTCCTGGTAGAGCTCGTCCGCGTCCGCTGGCGAGCCCCGGCCATAGCTGGCCTGAATCTTGGAGACGACGTAACGGGCCGGACGGGCCCAGCGCTCACAGAGCGCGCCAAGCGGGGCCCCCACGGCGTCGCCCGCGGCGCGCCGCTGGAGCACCTCTGCGAACAGTTCCTCATCCGTGAGATCGTCGAACACCGGAAGGTCCTCGGAGCGCCGCCAGGAGAAACGAGCCCCCCGCCTGGGCAGGGTGGGGTTCGGTGCAATGGCGGGGCAAGGTAGCACGACGGCATCCGAAGACGGTCTCCCGATGACACGACCCTCGGGTGTCCGACAGAGGGCACACGACGGGTGTCGGAAGAGAGGGACGGAACCCGGCCCGGATTCCTGACGGCGATTTTCCGGCCCCTTTTCCGGACTTTTTTTCCGCCCCCGCCAGCCGGGCATGCTTCGCCCCGGGTGTCCGGCGGCCCGGACGACTCGGGAAGACCAGCGGGTTGGCGAAATGTCACCCCCGAGAAAACCTCATGGGGGGAGGAGGACAGGGGATGTGGGGAACCCAGCCGGAAGCCGAACCCCCACCCGCTCCCGGCCGTCCGCGCGACGCCAGGCCTCCCTCGGGGGCGGGAGGAGCCCGGCCAGAAGAGCCAGCGGCCTCGCCCCTGCTCCTCGTGGGCGTGCCCGGCCAGGACGTGAAGGGCCTCAAGGAGATGCTGGCGCCCCTGGGACAGCCGGTGCTCGAGGCCGTCCCCTGGAGCGAGGAGCTCGCGGCCCTGCTCGACGAGGGGCTCGCCTGCATCCTCGTGGACGCACGCCAGGACTGGTCCGTGGGCTACGAGACGGCCCACCGCCTGCGCGGCCATGAGGGCGCCCGGCACATCCCCCTGCTCTTCCTCGGGGGAAACTCCTGCGGGGAGGCGGACGTGCTGCGCGGCTACGGGCTGGGCATGGTGGACTGCCTCATGGAGCCCGTCCAGCCGGAGGTCCTCCGCGCCAAGGTGGGGATGATCATCGAGCTGAGCCGGCGGGAGCGCGCGATGCGGGCGGCGCTCGAGCGGGCCGGACACGCGGAAGCGGCCGCACGCGAGAGCGAGCGCATGCTGCTCACCCTGCTGGGAAACATGCCCGGCATGGCCTACCGGTGTGACAACGCGCCCGGCTACCCCATGGACTACGCCAGCCAGGGCGCCCTGCGGCTCACCGGCTACGGCCCCGAGGACTTCATCGCCCGGCGCGTCCTCTGGGAGGAGCTCATCCACCCCGAGGACGTCCAGCGGGTGTGGGAGAACATCCAGGCGGCGGTCGCCCGGCGCTCGCCCTTCACCTTCATCTACCGCCTCCGCACGCGCACCGGCGAGGAGCGCTGGGTGTGGGAGCGGGGGGTGGTCCTCGACGAGCCCAGCGGCGGGCAGCCCCTGCTGGAGGGCTTCATCTCCGACATCACCGCGCTCCACCGCGCCGAGGAGGAGCGGGAGCGGCTGCTGGCGCAGGCGCAGGAGGAGCACCGCCGCCTGGAGGCCATCCTCCAACAACTGCCGTGCGCGGTGCACATCGCCGAGGCGCCCTCGGGCAGGACCCTGGCCGTCAATGCCCGCTCCGAGGAGCTGCTCGGCCACCCCATGCTCGAGGTGAACAGCACCGCGGACTATGCCCGCTACCATGCCATCCACCCGGATGGGAGCCGCTACGCGGCGGAGGAGTATCCCATCGTGCGGGTGCTCCTCACCGGCAAGGCCCAGCCGGAACAGGAGCTGCTCTATGCCTTGCCCGACGGCGCCGTGCGCACCTTCCTCATCAGCGCCGGGCCCATCTTCGACGGCCACGGGCGGCTGCAGGCGGCGGTGGCGAGCTTCATCGACATCACCGCGCTCAAGCGCGCCGAGCAGCACCAGGCCTTCCTCGCCTCGGTGAGCGAGACACTGGCCAGCTCGCTCGACTACGAGGGCACGCTCGCCCACGTGGTGCAGCGGGCCGTGCCCGCGCTGGGGGACGGCTGCGTGCTGGACATGCTCGAGCCGGACGGCACCCTGTGCCGGCTGGCGGTGTCCCACGTGGATCCCGCCCGGGCGGAGCTGGCCTGGGAGATGGTCCGGCGCTACCCCCTGCGGCCCGACGCCCCCCACGGGCCCGGCGCCGTCCTCCGCACCGGACACTCCGTGCGGGTGAACGACATCACGGACGAGCTGACCACCCGGTACGCGGTGGATGCCCAGCACCTGGAGTTGCTGCGGGACATGGGAGCCACGGCCACCTTGGTAGTGCCGCTGCACGCCCGGGGCCGCACCTTCGGCGTGCTCACCCTCTATTACTACGAGCGCAAGTCGGCCCGTTACAGCGCGGAGGACCAGCGGCTGGCCGAGGACCTGGCGCACCGGGCCGCGCTCGCGGTGGACAACGCGCGCCTGTACCGCGAGGCCCAGCTCGCCGTGCAGCTGCGCGACGAGTTCCTCTCCGTGGCCTCGCACGAGCTGAAGACGCCCCTCACGCCCCTGAGCCTCAAGCTCTCCGCCCTCTCGCGCGAGCTGCCCCGCTGCGGCGAGGGGGACCCCCGCACGCAAGCCCTCCAGCGTCATGTGGACGTGGCCCGGCGCCAGGTGCACAAGATGACCACGCTCATCAACGCGCTGCTGGACGTCAGCCGGCTGTCGCAGGGGAAGCTGAAGCTGGAGCTGTCGGACGTGGACCTGGGCGAGGTGCTGGGCGAGGTGGTGGCCTGGTTCGCACCCGAGGCGGCCCGCCTGGGCTCGCAGCTGCGGATGGAGGGCGACACGCACGTGCCCGGCCGGTGGGACCGGCTGCGGCTGGAGCAGGTCGTCACCAACCTCGTCTCCAACGCCATCCGCTACGGCGCCGGCCGCCCCATCCACGCCCGCGTGGAGCTGGACGGTGGGCTCGCGCGGCTGGTGGTGCGCGACGAGGGCATCGGCATCGCGCCCGAGGCCCAGGAGCGCATCTTCGGCAAGTTCGAGCGGGCCGTCTCGGACCGGCACGCCGCGGGCCTGGGACTGGGGCTCTACATCACCCGCAGCATCGTGGAGGCCCTGGGCGGGAGCATCCGCGTGGAGAGCCGTCCGGGCGAGGGCTCCACCTTCACCGTCGAGCTGCCCCGCTCCGGTCCTCCAGACGCACGGCCGTGAGCCGCGCGGCCGTGGATTCCCGGGGCGCCCCCGGGTAGCCCGCGGCCCCCCGCCCCCTCATCCCGGGCCCGAGGCTGTGCGGACGACGCCGGCGGTGCGCAAGGTTGGCTTGATGGACCCCCTGACACACCACCCGTTGGAGTCCCCAACGGCCCTCCCGCACCGGCCCGGCGGCTCCGGGGAGGCCTCGGTGGAACCGGCTCCCTGGCTGCTGCTCGTGGGAGAGCCCTCGTCGGACATGGCGGGCCTGGAGTACCTGCTGGCGCCCCTGGAATTGCCGGTGCACAAGGCCATTCCGTGGAGCGCGGAGCTGGAGGACCTGCTCGACGAGCGGCTCGCCTGCATCGTCGTCGACGCGCGCCGCAACTGGGCGGTGGGCTACGAGAGCGCCCACCAGCTGCGCGACCACCCACGGGCCCGCTACACCCCCGTGCTCTTCCTCGGGGCGAGCGCCTGCGAGGAGGCGGACCTGCTGCGCGGTTATGGGTTGGGGACGGTGGACTGCCTGCTCGAGCCTATCCACCCGACGCTCCTGCGCGGCAAGGTGGCGATGTTCATCGAGCTCCACCGCAGGCAGGAAGCCATGCGGGCGGCACTCGGCCGGGCCGAGCACGCCGAGGCCCTGGCCCAAGAGAGCGAGCGCATGCTGCGCACCCTGTTGGGCAATCTGCCCGGCATGGTCTACCGCGGCGCCAACGAGCACCTCGGCTCGCTGAGCTATGCCAGCCAGGGCGCCCTGGCCCTCAGCGGCCATCCGCCCGAGGACTTCACCGGGCACCACATGACCTGGGAAGAGCTGCTCCACCCCGAAGATCGCGCCCGCATCTGGAAGGAGCGGGAAGCGGCGCTCGCCACCGGCGCTCCCTTCACCCTCACCTACCGCATCCGCACCCACGCGGGCGAGGAGCGCTGGGTCTGGGAGCGCGGGGTGGGAATCCCCGGGCCGGACGAGCACCTCCAGGCCCTGGAAGGCGTCATCCTCGACATCACCGACCTGCGGCGGGCCCAGCAGGAGCGGGAGCGGCTGCACGAACAGGTGGAGGCGGAGCACAGCCGCCTGGAAACCATCCTCCAGCAACTGCCCGTCGCGGTGCACATCGTCGAGGCGCCCTCGGGGCGCAACCTGTATTTCAACACCCAGGCCGAGCGCCACCTGGGCCATCCCATGCTCGAGTCCACGTGCGTGCGGGACTACGCCCAGTACCGCGCCATCCACCCGGATGGGACGCGCTTCGCGGCGGACGAGTACCCCATCGCCCGGGTGCTGGCCACCGGGGAGGCCCAACCGCAGGAAGAGCTGCTCTACGACCGGCCCGACGGCTCCGTGCGCGTCTTCCTCATCAACGCCGGGCCCATCCACGATGCCCAGGGCGAGCTGCGGGCGGTGGTGGCGAGCTTCACGGATGTCACCGAGCTCAAGCGCGCCGAGCAGCACCAGGCCTTCCTCGCCTCGGTGAGCGAGACGCTGGCCAGCTCCCTGGACTACGAGAGCACGCTCTCCCACGTGGTGCAGCGGGCGGTGCCCGACCTCGGGGACGGCTGCGCGCTGGACATGCTCGAGCCGGACGGCACCCTGCGCCGGCTGGCGGTGGCCCACGTGGATCCGGTCCGCAAGGAGGTCTCCCGGGAGCTGGCCCTCCACCATCCCCTGCGGCTCGACGATCCCGTGGGACCGGGAGCCGTCATCCGCACCGGACGGACGGAGCTGGTGGCGGAGCTCACCGATGAGATGCTCGTCCAATTCGCGAGCGATCCCCGGCACCTGGAGCTGCTGCGCGGCACGGGGGTGACGACCTCGCTGATCGTCCCCCTGCACGCCCGCGACCGCACCTTCGGGGCCCTGTCCCTGTTCTGCTGCCGCGGAGGCAACCCCCGGGCGCACCAACGCTACGGCCGGGAGGAGCAGCTGCTGGCCGAGGACCTGGCACGCCGGGCCGCGCTCGCGGTGGACAACGCGCGCCTGTACCGCGAGGCCCAGCGCTCGGTGCAACTGCGCGACGAGTTCCTCTCGGTGGCCTCGCACGAGCTGAAGACGCCCCTCACGCCCTTGAGCCTCAAGCTCTCCGCCCTCTCGCGCGAGCTCCCCAGGAGCGGCGTGGAGAATGGCCGCACCCAGACGCTCCAGCGCCACGTGGAGGTGGCCCGGCGCCAGGTGCAGAAGCTCAACACGTTGATCGGCGCCCTGTTCGACGTCAGCCGCATCGCCCAGGGACGGCTGACGTTGGAGCTGGCCGAGACGGACCTGCGCGAGGTGGTGGATGAGGTGGTGGGCTGGTTCATGCCCGAGGCGACCCGCGTGGGCACGTGGCTGGGGGTGGAGGGCGACACGCACGTGACCGGCCGGTGGGACCGGCTGCGGCTGGAGCAGGTCATCACCAATCTCATCTCCAACGCCATCCGCTACGGCGCCGGCCACCCCATCCACGCCCGCGTGGAGCTGGACGGTGGGCTCGCGCGGCTGGTGGTGCGCGACCAGGGCATCGGCATCAGCCCGGAGGCCCAGGAGCGCATCTTCGGCAAGTTCGAGCGGGCCGTCTCGGACCGGAACTATGGAGGCCTGGGACTGGGGCTCTACATCACCCGCAGCATCGTGGAGGCCCTGGGCGGGAGCATCCGCGTGGAGAGCCGTCCGGGCGAGGGCTCCACCTTCACCGTCGAGCTGCCCCGCTCCGGTCCTCCGGACGCACGGCCGTGAGGCTCCGTGTCAGGCACCGCTTCGCCGCCCGTCATTGGGGACGAAGCGGATTTTCGGGCACCCGGCCGAAGAGGCCCTACAAGCCTTGGTGGTTCGACTCCACCCACCTCCACTCTCATGGGGGTGACGCCGGCGGCCGGCACTGAATCTGGGATTCAGCCAAACTGGCTTCTCCACTCGGGTGCCCATTCTCTTGAAGGAAGCATCATCATGTCCCGTACCATCGTCATTGGAGACCTCCACGGGTGCTACGACGAGGCCCTGGAGTTGCTCGAGAAGGTGGGCGCCACCTCGAGCGATCGGATCATCTTCACGGGGGACCTGGTCGACCGCGGCCCCAAACGCCGCGAGTGCGTCGAGCTGGCCATGCAGCACGAGTCCATCCTCGGCAACCACGAGGAGAAGCACCTGCAGCAGCGCCGCCGCAAGGACGCCGACCTCCTGCCGGACCACCTGGAGACGCGGCAGGCCCTGGGGCCCGAGCACCTCGAGTACTTCGCCACCCTGCCCCACTACCTCCTGCTGCCCGAGCACCACGCCGCCGTCGTCCACGCGGGCGTGCTGCCCGGCAAGACCATCGCGGAGCAGGAGCCCTACCACCTGCTGCATGCGCAGTGCGTGAAGCCCCCGGAGCGCAAGAGCTACTGGCCGTCGAAGGCGCCGGCCGATCATCGCTTCTGGACGCACCACTGGAAGGGCCCCGAGCGCGTCATCTTCGGACACACCGTGTTCGATCGGCCGCTCGTCACCGAGCACGCGGTGGGCATCGACACCGGGTGTGTCTACGGCCGCTCGCTCACGGCGGTGGTGCTGCCCACGTGGGAAATCGTCTCGGTGCCCGCGCGGCACACGTACCGGGGCGGCAAGGACGTGGCCCTGCTGCCCGTCCACGGCGACGTGAACGTGTACTCGTGAGGCCGGCTTCCGTCCCGAAGCCGGCTTGACGCTCAGGAATAGCGGGGCCACCACAGCTCCGAGGGGCAGACACTCCGCCAGACCCGGCCCACCTCGTTGAAGATGCCGAAGATGCCGTCGTCGTAGCGGTCGTTGCTGTCCTCCACCGCCGGAGGCGACTCCGCGAGCACCTTCCCGAGCTTCTCCAGCGTGCGCACGTAGCCTCGGTATTGCAGCACCTGATTGTGTGTGTCCCCTGGCAAGGCGCGCTTGCGCCCCTGGGTCTGGCCCTTCGCCCGCGACCCGCCCTCCAGGATCTTCAGCTCGTTCCTCACCACATCCAGCAGCACGCCGAGCTCCCGCTGGAGCAACGGGGTCTTCCGCACCTGGGGCGGGTCGAACACCGGGCCCATGATGCCGGTGTAGCTGACGGCGGGCTGGCCGTTCTTGATGAAGAGATTGAGCAGCAAGGGCCAGGGGGCCACGAGCTCCAGCTTGTAACTCGGCTGTTTGGTGTCTCCGACCTTGGGGGACTCGATGGCCCGCAGTTGGCGCTGGCCCTTGTCGGCGTAGAGGCCCGTCTTCCAGACGGGACCCAGGGACTCCCGCAGGTACAGTCCCTCGGCGGCGAGCTTCGCCAGGTAGACCTGGCGGAGGTTGCTGGCCTTCTTCTCCTGCGCGGTGAGGGGATGGGCCTCCTTCCACTTCTCGAATTCCTCATCGGTCAGCAGCCGGCCCTCGCGCAGGAGCCGCTCGAGGTGTTCGATGATGATGTCGGTGGACCTGCAACTCCCGGCCTCGGGCGGCTGCCACTGATTGCCGCTCTGCGCATGCCGCAACTGAGGCATGGCCGCCGGTGCCAGCCAGCGATGGAAGAAGTCCCCATCGATGTCGAAGAGGAACACCTCTCCGAGCCTCTTCTGCACCACCTCGCAGAAGTAGCGCGCATGCAAGGAGTCCCCGACGGAGATGTTCAGCTGCGCGCTCGGCATGAACGCGGGATTGATGGACGTCTGGTGGGACTTTTCGTCGTGGACGAGGAACCCCACGCTCTCATGGCCGCTGCCGCCCTGGACCCGGTAGGCCGTGACGTCGGGCCGAGGCAGGGACAGGGGAAACGTGAAGGTGCTCGGCTCCTGGTTGAAGCGGATGAGCCCGGGGTCCGTGCTCGAGATGATCTGATTGTCCTTGTCGAACCAGAGCTCCAGCACCAGCTCGTCGATGGCCTCCTGCTCGCATTGGACCTTGAAGAGCGCCCGCCCCGAGTCGTCGGTCCGCGCCACCGCATTGACGGCCACTCCGGCCCTGAAAATCTCCAGGAAGACGCTGAGCCCGGCCAGATTGACCCGGACCCCCCGAGGGGACTCGAGCTTGAACACCAGGAAGGCGAGGCCGTGCGACACGGGCGGCCTTGATTCGTCGAGGGCCTGAGGGGGGATGACTTCGATTTTCACGGGCTGCTCCAGGGGTTGTCCGGCTCCTGAGGCAATGGAAGCCCCACCCCTGCCGATGTGATTGGAACGGCCACCAACGGGCCCCCGCCCCCATGCCTCCCCACCGCATGCGAGGAGGGCAGCCCGCCGCCTTCCATGCGAGACTGCGGCCCGATGACCCGCGTCCTCCCCCTGCTCCTGCTCCTCGGCGCGCATCCAGCACTCGCCGAGGCGTCTCCCGCCGCCGCTCCTCCCGTCTTCGACAAACAGGGACGCACGCTCGGCGTGCCGCTCGCCGAGCGCGTCACCGATTACGAGATCGACGCCCGCCTCGACCCGGCCACCCAGCAGCTCACCGGCCAGGAGACGCTCACCTGGCGCAACCGCGGCGCCGAGCCCCAGGCCACGCTCTGGTTCCATCTCTATTGGAACGCCTTCAAGAACGATCGCTCCACGTTCTACCGGGACGCCAAGGCGATGGGCGGCGTGCGCGACGAGGACGCGGGCTCGCCCTCCTTCCCCGAGCGCGCGGCGGACGAGTGGGGTTACTCGGACGTGAAGGCCCTCCGGGTGAAGGGCGGTGCGGACCTGCTCCCCACGCTGCGCTTCGAGCACCCGGATGACGACAACACCGAGGACCAGACGGTCTTCACCGTGACGCTCCCCGAGCCCGTCCCTCCCGGTGGCCGCGTGACGCTGGAGCTCCAGTGGGCGGCCCATGTGCCCAAGGTCATCGCCCGCGCCGGCCGCTCGAAGAGTGGCTTCTACCTGCTGGGCCAGTGGTTCCCCAAAATCGGCGTGCTGGAGGTGCCCCCCGAGCGCGGCGCCACCCGCCCCCGCTGGAACTGCCACCAGTACCACTCCGCCTCCGAGTTCTACGCCGACTTCGGCACCTACGACGTGCGCGTGACGGTGCCCCGCGCCATGAAGGTGGGCGCCACCGGCGTGCTCGTGGAGCGCCGCGACAACCCGGACGGCACCACCACCCTGCGCTACCACCAGGACGACGTGCACGACTTCGCCTGGACCGCCTCCGAGCACTTCGAGGTTTTCGAGGACGTGTTCCGCTCGCCCGGCCTGCCCGAGGTGGCCCTCACCGTGCTGGTGGACCCGAAGCACCGCCGCTCGGCGCATCACCTCATCGAGTCCGCCAAGGCCTCGCTGGAGCACTACGGGCGGTGGTGGTACCCGTGGCCCTACCCGCACCTGACGCTGGTGGCGCCCCCCACGGACGCCATCGCCGCTGGAGGCATGGAGTACCCCACCTTCATCACCGCCGTGGGCCGCGCCGAGCCCGCCGAGCCCCGGGACTTCCTCATCTGGCAGACGGTGGCGCACGAGTTCGGCCACAACTACTGGCAGGGCCTCCTCGCCTCCAACGAGTTCGAGGAGTCCTGGCTCGACGAGGGCATCAACAGCTATGGCACCGCGAAGCTGTGCTTCGCCGAGGACGTGCGGGCCAACCCCGCCGCCTTCCTCCCCGGCCCGCTACGGGGCCTGCTCGGGCCCCTGTTCTCCGGCCTGAGCTGGGACGAGCGCGAGCGCATGCGCGGCATGACGGCTCCGCGCGAGAGCTCGCCCATCCTCCAGGCCTCGTGGAAGTACCGCAGCAAGGGCGACTACTTCCGCAACAGCTACAGCCGCACGCAGGTGACGCTCCACGCGCTGGAGCAGCTCGTGGGCGAGGAGACGATGGCGCGCATCCTGCGCACCTACGTGGAGCGCTGGAAGTTCCGCCACCCGCGCAGCGAGGACTTCTTCGCGGTGGCCAACGAGGTGTCCGGGCAGGACCTGAGCTGGTTCTTCGACGCCTTCTTCCGGGGCACCGGCGCGCTGGACTACGCGGTGAGCTCGCTGTCCTGCTCGGAGCGCCCGGGCAAGAAGGGCCTCTTCGATGATGGCCAGGGCGGCCAGACGCTGGTGGTGCGCGAGTCCCAGGGCAAGCCGAAGGACGACGCGGTGAACCGCTGCGAGGTGCAGGTGAGCCGGCTCGGGGACGTGCGCGTCCCGGTGGACGTGAAGGTGACGTTCCAGGACGGCACCGGGCAGGTGGAGCACTGGGACGGACAGGCGCGCTGGAAGCAGCTCGCCTTCGAGCGCCCCGGCAAGGGCGGCGTCATCCAGCAGGTGGAGCTCGGCGGCGTCAACGCGCTCGACGTCAACCCCACCAACGACTCCCGCACGAAGGCGGCGTCCGGCCACGTGGCCGTCTCGCTCTTCGGCTGGACCACCTACGTGAGCCAGCTGCTCTCCACGCTCGCCTCGCTCCTCTTCTGAACCCGGGCCCCGAACACCATGAAGCCTCTCCGTTCCCTTGTCACGGCGCCCCTCAAGGCCTTCTCCGAGCTGAAGCTGCTCGGCGTGCTGCTGGTGGCCAACCTGTGCGTGGCGCTCGTCCAGTCCGCGCCCCTCCTCCTCCCCGCGCTCGGCCACTTCGGGCACTCGCTCGCCGGGCAGGGCCGTCCCTTCCCCTCGCCCGAGGCGCTCGTCGACTTCAGCAAGCTGCTCGCCCAGGGCGGCGGCCCCTTCCTCGCGGGCCCCTTCCTGCTGGGCTTCCTCTTCTCCATCGCCCTCCAGCCCGTGCTGGCCGGCGGCATCGTGTCGCGACTGTGCTCCCAGGAGCGCTTCTCCCTCACCGACTTCGCCCGCACCTGCGCCGGCCAGCTCGGCCGCAACCTGCGCCTGCTCGGGTGGGCCTTCCTCGGACTGCTGCCCCTGGTGGGCCTGGCGGTGCTCGTCACCGTGCTCATGGCCCGCGCGCAGAAGCCCACCCTGTTCACCCTCGAGGGCGAGCAGTGGGTGCTCGACAGCCCCTTCTCCTTCTGGAGCGTGGCGCACCTGGCGCTGCTGGGGGTGCTGTTCGCGCTGTGGCGCTCGAGCTTCGACCTGGCGCGCGTGCAGCTCTTCGCGGAGGACCAGCGCAAGACGCGCCTCGCGGCCTGGCGCGCGCTCAAGCAGCTGGTGCGCTCGCCGGGGGCACTGCTCGGCTACCTCGTCCTGGGCGTCGCCGGCCTGCTGGCGGTACTCGCCTTCGCGCGGCTGCACGCGGCCGTGGAGGTGACGAGCACGGGCAAGGCCTGGCTGGCCCTGGGCGTGGCGCAGCTGGTGGCCGTCGTCCGGTTGGGCTTCTCGGTGGCTAGCACAGCCTTCACCGTGGACGTCTACCGCGCCATGGCCCCGCTGCCCGTCCCCGCGCCCGAGGAGAAACCCGCTCCCGCCGCCCAGATGCCCGCGCCCGGGGCCGAGGTGCCCGCCCCCGAGGAGGGAGCAGGCGAGCAGGCGCCGTCGCCCACCGCACCGAGGACCGCCGAAGCCGAGTAACGCCGCGAACACGTGCGGTGTCACGGAGTGAGCTGTCTTTCAGCGAAAGCTCAACCCTCCCTGGAGCGTGGCTTGTCCCTCCAGGACCAATACCCAGACTACGTGCCCCCTGCTCCCCATAGGAAGGTGGACATGCGTCGGTATTGGACCGGTGTGTCTTCGTTGCTCTCAATCTGTGCTCTGACAGGTATTGTCGCCTCCCCCACAGCGGACGCGGCGGAGTCCGCCACGTGTCAGCCCCTCACCCTCATCAAGAACATCGCTCCGGGAAACGCCAGCTCCATCCCGGACTACGACGTCCAGCCGCCGGCTGTCCGCGGCAAGACGATCTTCTTCACCGCCCGGGACGGCACGACGGGCCTCGAGCTGTGGCGCAGCAATGGCAAGGAGGGCGACACGGCCCTCGTGGCCGACCTTTTCCCAGGCGCCAAGGATTCGGATCCACGCTCGCTGACGGTGCTCGGCGACACGCTCTACTTCACCGCCGATGACGGCGCCCACGGCCGCGAGCTGTGGAAGACGGATGGAACGTCCGAGGGCACCGTGCTCGTCCGGGACCTGCGGGCCGGCACCGAGGGCTCGGGAGCGACGTGGCTGACGGCCGTGGGCAACACGCTCTTCTTCGTCGCCGATGACGGCGTGCACGGCCCCGAGCTGTGGAAGAGCGATGGCTCCGAGAACGGCACGCAGCTCGTGTCGGATCTCCTCCCCGGTGAAGCGGGCTCGGGGCTGAGCGCCCTGGCCGTCTTCAAGGGAGCGCTCTACTTCGCGGCCGATGGTGGGCCCAACGAGACCGAGCTCTGGAGGAGCGACGGCACGGGCGCGGGCACCGAGCGCGTCGCGGTCGTCCGGGTCGTCGAGAGCGATCCCAGTGAGGAGATCATCCAGGGGCTGATGCCCGTGGGAGACCGGCTCTACTTCTTCGCCGGGTCCGATTACGCCAAGCGCTGGGACCTGTGGAAGAGCGACGGGACGGGGCCGGGGACGGTCCGCGTCAGCACACTGGCCCTGAGGGCCTCCGACTACTCGGTGGGCCCCGGGACGATGGTGCCGGTGGGCAACACGGTCTACTTCCTCGGGGGAGCGGACGGCTCGCTGTGGCGCAGCGACGGCAGCGACAAGGGCACGCTGGTGCTCAAGCCCTCGGCCAACGCCCGCTTCCTCACGGCGCTCAACGGCAAGCTCCTCTTCTCCGCCTGGGATGACGCGAGCGGCTTCGAGCTGTGGCGCAGCGACGGCACGGTCACCGGCACGGTCATCGTCGACGACCTCCGCCCCGGCAAGGACAGCTCGGCGCCCTTCTGGATGACGGTGGTGGACGACAAGGTCCTCTTCAGCGCCGAGACGGCGGAGTACGGCCGCGAGCTCTGGACGAGCGATGGCACCCGCGAAGGCACGGCGATGCTCTACGACGCCGTCCCCGGCACGGGCTCGCTCGCGCCCTCGATGCTCACGCCCGTGGGCCCGCGCGTCTTCTTCGTCGCCGGAGACAGCACCACCAACACCGAGGGCACCGCCGGCGTCGAGCCCTGGTCGCTCAACGACTGCACCCCGCCGACGCTCGTCTGCCCGTCCGCGGTGACCCAGGAGGCGAAGAGCTCGACCGGCACGAGCGTGAGCTACCCAGCCGCCACGGCCACCGACAACAAGCCCGGCCCCGTCACCCTCAGCTACACCCAGCGCACGGGCGACACCTTCGGGCTCGGCTCGAGCCAGGTGACCGTCACGGCCACGGACGAGTCCGGCAACAGCGCGGAGTGCACCTTCTCCGTGAAGGTCCGCGACAGCAAGGCGCCGCAGCTCAGCTGCCCGGAGGACCAGAAGAGCTGGAGGACGACGCGCTACGGGGCGAACGTGGAGTACCCGCCCGCGATGGCTTCCGACTCGGTCTCCGTTCCGGCCCTGGCCTACAACCCTCCGTCCGGCAGCGACTTCCCGGTGGGCATCACGCCCGTCATCGTCACCGCGACGGATGCGGCCGGCAACAGCTCGCGCTGCTCGTTCCACGTGGCGGTGAGCCGGCAGTACGCGAACAACGGCTGCGGCTGCGGAGCGGCCTCCGGCAATGAGGCGCTCGGCGGGTTGCTCCTGACGGCCCTGGCGGTGCTGGGCTCGCGCCGCCGCAAGGCCCAGGCGTAGCGCTTGCCCTCACGCGGCGCCCCTCCGGAGACGGGGGTGGCGCCGCGGTCAGGCGGTGCGTGGCAGCCGCACGCTGAAGGTGGTGCCCTCGGGGACGCTGGAGCGCACGTCGATGGTGCCGCCATGGGCCCGGACGACGTGGTCCACGATGAAGAGCCCCAGCCCGATGCTGCGGCCTCCCCGGTCGGACTGGTCCCCGCGCCGCATGGGCTCGAAGAGGTGGGCCAGGACCTGGGGCGGAATGGGCTCGCCCTCGTTGTGGACCTCTAGCACCACCGCCTCGGCCTCCGAGCGCGTGCGCACCCTCACCCGCGTCCCCGCCGGGCTGTACTTCAACGCGTTGGTGACCAGGTTCGTGATGAGCTGGGCCATCCGGTCCGAGTCCCACGTGCCCCGGTCATCCCCCTCCAGCTCGAGCCGTACCTCGCGATCCGGATGGGACATGTGGACCTCCTCCACCACCAGCTGCAGGAGCGGATGCAGCTCCATGGGCTCGCGGTGCAGGACGATGCCCCCGCCCAGCCGGGCCTGCGTGAAGTCGAGCAGGTCCCTCACCATGCGGATGGCGCGCTCGGCCGAGGAGTGGATGCGCACGAGCGTCTTGAGGATTTTCTCGTCCAGGCCCTCGCGGCGCAGCAGCAGCGATACGCCCAGGGAGATGGCGGTGATGGGGTTGCGCAAGTCGTGGCTGACGATGCCGATGAGCTGCTGCTCGAACTCCGAGCGCTGCTTCTCCTCGGCCCGGGCCTGCGCTTCCATTCGCTTGCGCTCGGTGATGTCGCGGAAGAACACGGCCATGCCCCCGTCCCGCATGGGGAAGGCGCTGACGTCCGTCCAGAGTCCATGAGGCGCGTAGTACTCCTCGAAGTGCACCGGCACCCGCTCGTGCATGACCCGGTGGTACTCGACCCAGTACTTGCTCTGCGGATTCGCGACCAGCGGCCAGAGATCCCAGAGCTTGCGCCCCAGGCACTCCTCGCGCCGCGTGCCCGAGAATCGCTCCTGGTTGCGGTTGACGAGGACGATGCGGAAGTCGGCATCGAGCACGAACAGGGCGTCGCCGTGCTCCACGACCTCCAGGGCAAGCTCGAGCTGGGTCTCCGCGAGGCCCGTGCGCAGCACCTGCTCGTCGAGGCGCTTGCGGATGTCCTCCTTCTCCACCGCGTTGCGCACGGCGCGGTAGAGGCTCTCGGCCGTCACCTCCCCCTTCACCAGGTAGTCCGAGGCCCCGCCCTTGAGCGCCTTGACGGCGATGCGCTCGTTGCCCCGCCCGGTCACCATCACCACGGGCGGCCGCCGGAGTCCCTCCCCCAGCTCCAGCCTCCGGAGGAACTCCAACCCGTTGGCGCCCGGGAGCTCATAGTCCAGGAGGACGCAGTCCACCGCCTGCTCCCTGCAGACGAGCAGCCCCTGCTCCGTGTCCTCCGCCTCGAGGAAGTGGAAGGCGTACTCCTCCACCTGCTCCAGGTAGGAGCGGAAGACGTGCCGGTCCTCCGGGCTGTCGTCCAGGAGGAGCATCGTCACACGGCGCCGCAGGCTCATCCGCGCGCACCCTCCCGGCTGTCTCCCGGAGGGAGCACGATGTGGTCCAGCCAGAAATCCTTGAAGAGCTGAATCATTCGCTCGAACCTGGACAGGTCCACGGGTTTGAGGAGATAGCCGCTCGCCCCATGGGCGTAGGCGCTCTGCACGTCCTTGGGATTGTCCGAAGTGGAGAACACAATGACGGGGATGCTCTTGAGCTGTGCATCGCCCTTGAGGTGCTCGAGCACCTGCCTGCCGTCCAGGCCAGCGAGGTTCAGGTCGAGCAGGATGAGGCCCGGGCGAGGGGCCGTCTCCGCGTCCGCGTAGCGGCCGGTCTGGTGGAGGAAGTCGAGTGCCTCCTCGCCCTCCGAGCAGCGGTAGAGGGGATTGGGGATGGCGGTGCTCCGGAAGGTCATCTGGAGCAGGTCGAAGTCCTCGTCGTTGTCCTCCACCACGAGGATGGGCAGATCGCGTTTCACGGTGCCTTCTCGCTGCCCAGGGTGAAGAAGAAGGTGGTGCCCACGCCGGGCTGGGACTCCAGCCAGATGCGGCCGTTGTGGCGCTCGATGATGCGCTTGACGATGGTCAGCCCCGTGCCGGTGCCCCCGCCGTATTTGTCGCGCCCGTGCAGGCGCTTGAAGATGCGGAAGATGGCCTCGGTGTACTCGGGCTTGATGCCAATGCCGTTGTCGCGCACGGAGTAGATGGTGCCACCCTCGGGCGTGCGCGTGGCGCCGAGCTCCACCCACTTCTTGTCCTTGTCGTTGTACTTGATGCCGTTGGTGATGAGGTTGGTGAAGACCTCGGCCATGCGCACGCGGTCGCAGCGCGCGGGCGGCAGGGGGAGGGGCACGCGCACCTCCACCTGGGCCTCGTCGATGCGGGGCTCGAGCAGCTCCAGCACCTGGGCGAGCAGCTCGTTGAGATCCGTCTCGCGCAGGGAGAGCTCGGTGCGGCCCACCTGCGCGTAGTGCAGCAGCGAGTTGATGAGGCTCTCCATGCGCTGCGTGAGCCGCACCACCGTGTCCAGGCGTGTGCGGTTGCCGGGCGCGAGGTGCGTGGACTCCTCGCGCAGCACGAGGCTCGTGTAGTTGTGGATGCCCCGGAGCGGCTCCTTCAGGTCATGGCTGGCGGCGTAGGCGAAGGAGTCCAGCTCCACGTTGCTGCGCTCCAGCTCCGTGTTGAGCTCGAGCAGCTCCTCGCTGCGCTGCAGGACGATGTCGATGATGTTGCGGCGCAGCTCCTGGGCCGCCTCCACCTCGTAGTCCTTCCAGGGCAGGCTCCGGCCCCGCACCGTCTCCTGCCAGAGCGCGAAGGACTTGCGCGGGTGCAGCCGCGGCTGATCCGCGCCCATGTCCACCGGCTTGTGCGGGTTGCCGCCCCACTCCACCGTCTGCACCACCTCCGGGCGGAACCACAGCACGTGGTTGTGACGGCCGCGCGACATGGAGGCGGCGATGAGCCCGGCCGCCACGTCCTTGAAGGCCTCGGCCTCGGGGTACTCGCGCGACAGACAGTGGGTGCGGAACACCTCCTGCGAGTCCGGCCTCTCGCCCAGCCAACGGATGAGGGCCTGGAGCTGCTCGTCCGAGGGCGCCTTGCCGACAATCGTCGTCGCGCCGTTGAAGTAGACGGCCGCGCCGCTGGCGCCGGTGAGCTCGAGCAGCTCGGGCGGCGGGTGGCACAGGCCCTCGGCGAAGTCGAGGTTGCGCGTCATCCGCTCCAGCAGCCGCGCCTGGACGGACCTGGCCCGGATGCGCTGGTCATGGTCCTCGTGGCCCTCCTTCGCGGGGATGAAGGAGGACATGAACTCGCCCACGAACTCGCACGCCGTGCGCACCTGGTAGGGAATGTACTTGGGGCCGGAGAGGTGCGTGCAGGAGATGAGCCCCCACAGCCGTCCCTCCTTCATGAGCGAGATGCTCATGGAAGCGGTGGCCCCCATGTTGTGCAGGTACTCGAGGTGGATGGGAGACACGCTGCGCAGCACGCAGAAGGACATGTCCAGCGGACCCGCCGCCTCCTCCTCCGGCCACGCGAGCATGCGCGCGGGCACGTAGTCGACGGTGGGGATGATGCGCAGCCAGCTGAGGGTGTAGAGCTCGCGCGCCTGGCGCGGAATGTCCGAGGCGGGGAAGTGCAGGCCCAGGTACGGGTCCGCCTTCTCCACCCGGTCCTCGGCGAGCACCCGGCCGTTCCACTCCTCGTCGAAGCGGTAGACGATGACGCGCTCCAACCCGGTGAGCCGGCGCACCTCGCGGGCGGCCTCCTCGCACAGGGCCCGCAGGTCCTTCGCGTCGCGCAGGCGGGCCATGGCACCGCGCGCCTGGTGGTAGAAGCCGAAGAAGGGCAGCGCCTCCTGCTTCGACGAGGGCTCGAGTTCCAGGAAGAGCCGCCCCTGGTGCCGGTGCGCGATGCCGTTGAAGGGGCGCTCGCGGCCTTCTCCCCGGAGGGTGAGCTCGAGGGGATTGTTGTCCTGGAGCCGCTCCGACAGGAGGCTCGCGCGCACCCCCGGGGCCTGGGACTCGGGCAGCAGGGATTCGAGCGTGCGGCCCAACAGGGCCCGGGCCTCCACCCCGATGAGCTCTCCGGCGTTCTCACTCACCTGACGGATGGTGAGCGAGGGCTCGTGGAGGACGAGCAGCACGCCGTGCGGCTGGACGGCCCCTGGGATGTGAATGGGCTCCTTGTCGCAGTTGGTGAGATCCACCACGCGGCCGGGCACGGCTCCATCCGTCTTCATCTCGCCTCCTCGCGCCAGACTTCGCCTGAGAGCCACCTGCCACCGGCCACGCCTCACCGCCGTCCCCTATAGGCCGCTTGGAGCCCCTCCAGACAGGCGGTCTGGAGAGGCGGTATCGCACCGGAGGGTAAACGTCCACATCCCATCACCCAGGGAAGGATTGGCCTGGAGGCCCATGGAGGAAGGCGTGGAGAGCTTCACCGGTCCGAGCGAGATGCATGCGCGCGTGCGCGCCCACGACTGGGCTTCCACCCCGGTGGGCCCGGTGGAGACGTGGCCCGAGAGCCTCAAGGCGCTGGTGCGCACGCTGCTCGTGTCGCGCTACCCCATGGTGCTCACCTGGGGGCCGGAGTACACGCAGTTCTACAACGATGCCTATTCGAAGCTGATCGGCGACAACCACCCGGCGGCGCTCGGCCTCGACATCCGCATCACCCTGGCCGCGGCATGGGACACGCTCGGGCCGATGATTCGCGAGGTGATGGACACCGGCGTGGCGAACTGGACGCCCGCCCTGCCCCTGCTGCTGGAGCGCTCCGGCTACCGCGAGGAGTCCTACTTCAGCGTCTCCCACGCGCCCGCCGAGGATGACGAGGGGCGCATCACCGGCATGCTCGCCGTCTGCTCCGAGGTGACGCAGCAGGTGCTCGGCGAGCGGCGGATGCGGCTGCTGCGGGAGCTGGCCTCGAGGACGAGCGAGGCGCGCAACGTGGAGAAGACCTGCCGCGATGCCACCGCCGCCATCGCCGAGCACCCGCTGGACGTGCCCTTCGCGCTGCTCTACCTGCGCGGCCCGGAGGGCCAGACGCTCCTGCGCTGCGGCGCCATCGGACTGGACGAGCACGCCCCCGTGTGTCCCGCCCGCGTGGAATGGGACGCGGACGGCGAGGGCATCTGGCCGCTGGCGCGCGCGATGGCCGGAGAGACGGTGCTCGTCGAGGACGTGGAGCGCCGCTTCACGCTGAGGGGCGGGTTGTGGAAGGACCCGGTCCGCTCGGCGCTGGTGATGCCCATCGCGTCCTCGGGACAGACGGGCCCGCTCGGCGTGCTGGTGGCGGGGGTGAGCCCCAACCGCGCGCTCGACGAGGGGTACCGCTCCTTCTACGAGCTGCTCGTGGGCCAGGTGTCGGTGGCCCTGCGCAATGCCCGGGCCTACGAGGAGGAGCGCCGCCGCGCCGAGGCCCTCGAGGAGCTCGACCGCGCCAAGACGGCCTTCTTCAGCAACATCAGCCACGAGTTCCGCACGCCGCTGACCCTGATACTGGGGCCCACCGAGCACCTGCTCTCGGGAGGCGCGGGGCCCCTGCCCGAGGCCGTCCACTCCGAGCTGGGGGTGCTCCACCGCAACGCGGAGCGGCTGCTGCGGCTCGTCAACTCGCTGCTCGACTTCTCCCGGCTGGAGGCGGGCCGCATGGAGGCCAGCTACGCGCCCACGGACTTCGCCACCTCCTGCGCCGGGCTCGCGAGCAGCTTCCGCTCCGCCGTGGAGCGCGCGGGGCTGAAGCTCATCGTGGACTGCCCTCCCCTGTCCCAGCCCGTCTACCTGGACGAGGAGCTCTGGGAGAAGGTCGTCCTCAACCTCGTGTCCAACGCCTTCAAGTTCACCCACAAGGGGGAGATCTCCATCCGCGCCCACGAGCACGACGGACGCGCCGTGCTCGTCGTGCGGGACACCGGCACGGGCATCCCCGCCTCGGAGCTGCCGCGCATCTTCGAGCGCTTCCACCGGGTGAAGGACGCGCACGCCCGCACCCACGAGGGCACGGGCATCGGCCTGGCGCTGGTGCGCGAGGTGGTGGAGCTGCACGGGGGCCACGTGAGCGTGGAGAGCACCGAGGGCCGGGGGACGGCGTTCACCCTCGAGCTGCCCTTCGGCTCGGCGCACCTTCCCGCCGCGCGCCTCCGCGCCGCCCGCGGCCCGCCCTCCACCGCGAGCGGCGCCTCCCCCTATGTCCAGGAGGCGCAACGCTGGCTGCACGAGGAGCCCCCGGCAACGCAGGTGCCCGGCGCGCAGCTGGCCCGGGCGCGGGTGCTGCTCGCGGACGACAACGCGGACATGCGCGACTACATCCGCCGGGTGCTGTCCGCGCACTTCGAGGTGGAGGTGGTGGCGGATGGACAGGCGGCCCTGGAGTCGGCGCTGGCCCACCCGCCGGACCTCGTGCTCTCGGACGTGATGATGCCGCGGCTGGACGGCGTGGGCCTGCTGCGCGCCCTGCGAGCGGCCCCGCATACCAAGGAGCTGCCCCTCCTCCTGCTGTCGGCCCGCGCTGGCGAGGAGGCCACGCTCGAGGGCCTCGGGTCCGGAGCGGATGACTACCTCGTCAAACCCTTCTCCGCCCGCGAGCTGCTCGCCCGGGTGCACTCCAACCTCGACCGTGTCCGCATGCGCCGCGAGGTGGCCCGGGAGCGCGCCCACGTGGAGACCCTCATGGAGGCCATCCGCGCGCGGGATGACTTCCTCTCCGTCGCCTCGCACGAGCTGAAGACGCCCCTGGCCGCCTTCCAGCTCAACCTCAACGCCATCGAGCGGGGATTGAGCACCGTCTCGGAGCACAACGTCGGCGGCCGGCTGGACGTGGCGCGCCGCTCCGTGCGCCGGCTGGCGCGGCTCATCGAGACGCTGCTGGACGTGTCCCAGCTCACCACCGGACGCATGCAGCTGGTGCCCGCGCAGGTGGACCTGGCCGAGCTCGTCGCCGAGGTGGTGGCCGAGGTCCAGGTGGACGCCCGCCGGCTGGCGACGCCCCTGTCGGTCCGCCTCGAGAGCCCCCTGGCCGGCCACTTCGACCCCGACCGCATGGAGCAGGTGGTGCACAACCTGCTGTCCAACGCGCTGAAGTTCGGCCAGGGACGGCCCGTGGAGCTCACCCTGCGCTCGGAGGGCCCGGTGGTGCAGCTCACGGTGGTGGACCACGGCATCGGCATCCCCGCGGCCGACAGGGCCCGCGTCTTCGAGCGCTTCGAGCGCGCCGTGCCGGTGCGCAACTACGGCGGGCTCGGGCTCGGGCTGTGGGTGACGCGGCAGGTCGTCGAGGCCCACCACGGGCACATCCTCATCGAGGAGACGCCGGGCGGCGGGGCGACCTTCCACGTCCGCCTGCCCCGCCAGGGCCGGCCAGGCAACCCGGGCTCCGCGCAGAGCTGACGTCTCCCGTCAGGAACGCCGCACGGTCCCGTCTCTCCGAGCAGAACGACCTATTCGCGCCCGGCCGACCCGGCCCTACACGCAAACCGACCTCCAACGTCAAAAGGCGGCCGGGTCACTCGGGCGCGAATTTCCCTTGGAGGGGCAGCACATGACGACGCACAACCCGGCCACCCCCACCACGCTTCCCGAGGCCCAGCGCGGCCCCGCGGAGAAGCTCCTGGAGCTGGTGCTCGGTGGCTCCGCGCACCTGTGGCACAACCGCCCGGGCCTGGCCGTCAACGGCACGTGGCATCCCGCGCAGGGCGCCAGCGAGGCGCTCGTGCGTCAGGGTACCCCGGTGAAGCCCGGCCTCTTCGTGCCCGCCGCGGTGCGCCTGTACCGCCAGCTGCTCGACATCTACAAGCTCAACACGGACCTCATGGCGCACTTCGCGTCCTACGCGCTCACCCAGACGGACTGGCGCGACCTCAAGGTGGCCACGTGCGCGCTGATGCTCGTGCAGGGCCACTCCGGCCAGCCCGTGCGCGAGGACGATGGCTCCATCGCGTTCCTCGACGACGACTTCCGCGCCATCGGCGCGGCCATGGTGCTCCACTACGAGCGCAAGTCCACGCGCATGCTCACGCCCAAGGCGGTGCTGCGAGTGGCCGAGCTGCTCGAGATTCCGGAGATCGCCCGCCTCAACCGCGAGGCCGGTTTCGGTGACCCCGCGTCCCGCAAGCCGCCGCTCGGCCGGTGGAAGGCCGTCGCCACGAAGTGGCTGCGCGTGCGTGAGCAGAACGTGCCGATGCTCCAGGGCCTGGTGAAGGCCGGCTACAAGGAGACGCTGAAGAGGATTGCCCGCAAGGCCGGTTACAAGCCGGTGTCGCAGGCCTTCTTCGAGGTGCTCGGCTGGAAGCAGAAGCAGGCGGACGCGGGCCACCGCTCGGTGGGCCTGGTGGGGCTCAACCTCGTGAAGCGCGAGCGCTTCGATGGGCTCTCGGAGGCGGAGATCTGCGAGTGGATCGAGCTGGAGCGCCTCTCCTACAAGGAGGTGGTGGGCCGGCTGCCCAAGGACCTGGGCATGACGCCGGCCATCATGGCGGCGCTCCTGCCCTCGCTGTCGGACCGGGATTTGCGAATGCTGACGCCGACGCTCGAGGAGTTGGGGTTGCTGACGGACCCCACCATCCGCGAGCGCTGGGAGAAGGCGGTGCGGACGGCCACGGACCAGCGGGCGCTCCACATCGCGAAGAACGTCCGCAGCCAGGAGCTGAAGGCGAAGCTGGAGGAGGCGAGCGACAACGCGGTGAAGGCCGCGGTGGCGGAGGCGACGGCGGAGACGGACGTGAGGGTGATGTTCCTCATCGACAAGTCCGGCTCCATGGAGGGTGCCATCGAGCAGTCGAAGGAGGCGCTGTCGCGAATCCTGGCGGGCTTCCCGCTGGAGAAGCTGCACATCGCGTCGTTCGACACGATGGGCACGGTGCTCAAGCCCAAGGCGGCGAGCCGGGCGGCGGTGCAGCACATGCTGCAGGGCATCAAGGCGTCGGGCGGCACGACGCACGCGGCCGGTGTGCATGCGCTGCACCGGGCGGGGATGCGGGTGCCCGAGGAGGCGAAGCTCATCGTCATCGTCGTGGGTGACGAGGCCGGTGAGGCGGGTGACCAGTTCGCCCGCGCCTTCCGCGAGTGCGGCTTCAGTGTGGCCGCGATGGCGATGCTGGTGAGTGTGGCCAGCGCCGCCAACCGGGGTAACACCGTGCGCACGTGCGCCAGCCAGCTCCGGGTGCCGTTCAGTGAGGTACAGGTGGACCAGTTCGAGGACCCGTACCAGGTCCCCCGTGTGCTCAAGGCGCTGATGGACGCGCCGGCGGCGACCGGGGCCAGCCAGTCCGGCTGGGTCGAGCGGGTGATGCGCACGCCGCTGCTGAAGGTGGCGTGACGCGATGAGCTGGCGGCGTGGGCTTTCATGTCCACGCCGCCCGCTCCATTTCCCTTCGGGGGAGGCGTGTCATGGACTACCGGAAGTTCCTCGGGAAGGTGGAGTCGGCGGTGCTGCCCTACTTCGGTGGGGCGTGCGTCGACGCGCCCTCGCGGCGGCTCCGCGTGTCCACGCCTCCCACGCCCGGCTGGTGGCGCTTCGAGGTGCAGGGGCGCACCGCCACCGCGCGCGAGCCGGCGGTGCCGGAGGGGCTCGACGGGCTGCCGCTCGTGCGGGGTCACCTCTGGGGCGCGCGGCTGGTGCGCGAGGGCGCCGTCGCCGAGACGGTGCTGCTGCTGCCCGACGAGGAGCCTCCGCGTTTCTCTCCCGTGCGCGCCCGGCGCTGGCATGACGGCTCGCTCGTCTTCGAGGCGCTGGAGTTCGAGGGCGAGGCCGAGGGCAGCGCGCGGCGGGTGCTGGAGGAGGGCCGGACGCTCGCGGAGGTGAAGGCCGTGCCGTCCTCGCTGCGGGCCGCCTTTGGCTACGCGGTGCTGGAGGGTGCGTCCCGGGCGCTCGGCATCCGCTTCTCCCCCGCCGAGGTGCGAGGCCAGGTGCTGTCCGTGGCCGAGGGAGGCCATCCCGCGGCCGAGGCCCGTCTGCGGGCACTGGCCATCGAGCGCGATGCGCACGTGCGGTCGGTGGAGGCGCGGCTGGTGGAGCTGGAGACGCAGCGGCGGCGCGAGGAGGAGGCGGCGCAGCTCCAGACGGAGCTCGCCCGGATGCGGAGCCATCCGCGTCACGTGGAGTGGCAGGCGCAGGGGCTCACGCGGGTGGAGCGGGTGCTGGCATCGGCGGGCGCGCGGATGCTGGATTCGCGGCGGCTGGGCAACCAGCGGCTGGAGGTGACGTTCAGCTTCATGGACGAGCGCTTCATCACCATCGTCGAAGTGGGCACGCTGCAGGTGGTGGACGCGGGCATCTGCCTGGCGGGTGCGGACCGGGAGGTGACGCTGGAGAGCCTGCCGTCGGTCATCCGCGAGGCCATCCGCAACGACGTGCTGGTCATCACGAGGCACGCATAGGACAACCCCCCTCTCCCCCGGGAGAGGGGCGGGGTGAGGGTGCCATGCATCCGCGTGAAGTCTGTGTGCTCATCGGCCGCGACAGCGTGGTGCTGTGGAGCGATGCCTCGGACAGCCCCGTGGCACTGCCGGACTCCCGCGAGCGCTGGGAGGCCATCTGGCGGCTGCGGGGCGAGCTGGAGGAAATCGCTCACAGCCACCCGGTGGGGCCGCTGGGCTTCAGCACCGAGGACGAGACGACGATGGAGGCGCTCACCGTGGCGCTCGGCCGGCCCCTGCGCTTCTCGGTGGTGGCACCCGACGGCATGGTGGTGCGCGAGGGCGGCCGGGACATTCTCCTCACCGACGAGCCCGCCTGGGCTCCGCGCCTGCGGGCCGCGTCCGGGATGCTGTATGGGCCTGGCGCAGCCGCGTGCTGAGCGCGCACCCACCTGCCCAGGCAAACGACAGTTGGTTTGACAAGCGATTGGAGGAGCGCGGGCCCTTCAAACCGTGGTTGAGTCCGGCCATGCGAAAACTCCTCCTCCTGTGGTGCTTGCCGCTGTTCGCCTGCGCGACGACGGCGTCCGTCCAGACCCCGCCTCCGGCCGGCGCCAGCGCGTTGCATCGGGTGCAGCGGGTCAAGGTCGCCGAGGGTGTCGAGCTCGAGCTCCTCGACTTCGGTGGCCAGGGACCCGCGCTCGTCTTCCTGACGGGCCGAGGCAACACGGCCCACGTCTTCGACGACTTCGCGCCCGAGTTCACCCGGGCGTATCACGTCTACTCCGTCACCCGCCGGGGGTACGGCTCCTCGAGCTGGCCCGAGCAGGGCTACGACACCGAGACCCTGAGCACGGATATCGTCCGGGTGCTGGACAGCCAGGGAATCGCGAAGGCGGTGCTCGTGGGTCACTCCCGCGCCGGGGAGGAGATCACCTGGCTGGCGACCCATCACCCGGAGCGCGTGGAGAAGGTGGTCTTCCTGGACATCCAGACCAAGGGCGATCTGGCGGCGGAACTCTATCAGGTTCTGCCCTTGCCGACCCCGAGTGAGCCCGACCCCGCGCTCCTGGCCTCGCGCGCCACGGTGGCCGCCGCGATCGCGCGCGGCCTCGGCGGGCCGTTGCCCGAGCACGAGCTCGACGAGACGATCGAGTTCGATCCGAAGACCGGGCGCTACCTGCGCGACCGCCAGCGGCCGGACGCGGATGCCCTGTTGACGAAGAGCGCCTTGAAGGTGGACTTCGCGGCCATACGGGCCCCCGTGCTCTACCTCCACACGGGTGAGCGTCCACCCGAGCGGGCAGAAGATGTCAACGGCTTCGCCCAGCTGACCCCCGCCCAGCAGGAGAAGCTGAGGGAAATGATCCCCAAGGGGATCCAGCGGGTGGCGGAAGTCCGCAACATGCCGGGCTGGAAGATCGTGCAGCTCGAGCACGCGGATCACTACGTCTGGATCACCAACCGCGACGACGTGCTGCGCGAGATGAAGGCCTTCCTCGGCATGTAGTGCTGACTCACAGCACTACCTCCAAGCGTTGCCACCCGGCCTCCACCACCAGTTCCAGCACCCCATTGCCCAGCCGGTGCGACCGCGCCCCCACCACCTCGCGCGGCGGGGGCAGCCCGTAGATGCGCAGCGTCTCCATGTCGCGCGCGAGAGGCAGTGAGCCCTCCGTGCTCCGCTCGAGCACGAAGCGGTTTCCGTCCCGGACTCCGAGCAGCCGCGTGAGCCGGAAGTCGCCGTAGCCCTCGCCCGCGTCCTCGTACAGGCGCGCCTCCACCCGCTCGGCCGCGTGCAGGTGCCAGGTGAGCCGGGACCAGTTGGCCGTCGTGGTGTGCAACGCGGGCTCGGTGAGGGCCAGCGCGCCTCCCGCCCGCAGCCACAGCGGGACCGTGCCCAGCGGCGCCTCGGCGATGACGTGCTGGCCGCCTTCAATCGGCTCCTCCGTGACAGCGAGGTTGAAGAACGGAAGCCATCGTCCCTCGGGCAGGTACACGAGCCGCCGCCGCTGGCCCTGGCGCACCACGGGGGCCACCAGCAGGTCCTTCCCGAAGAGGAAGGTGTCATCCGTGCGCAGGGCCTCGTCGTCCCCGGGCGCGTACATGACGAGCGGGCGCATCACCGGCAGCCCCTCCACGGAGGCCTCGTGCGACAGCGAGTAGAGCGTGGGCAGCAACCGGTAGCGCCGCCGCAGGCACTCGCGCGTGAGGGAGAGGTACGGCTCGCCGAAGCGCCACGGCTCCTGCGGCGGTGTCCCCTTGCCCGAGTGGTTGCGCAGCAGCGGGTAGAAGGTCCCCGCCTCCATCCAGCGCACGAGCAACTCCCCGCTCGCGCGGCCGAGGAAGCCGGGCACGTCCACGCCCGTGAAGGACACGCCGGACAGGCCCAGGCCCAGCAACATGGAGAGGGAGAGCTCCAGGTGCGCCCAGTAGCTGGAGTTGTCCCCCGTCCACATCGCCGCATAGCGCTGGATGCCCGCCGAGCCCGCGCGCGTGAGGACGAAGGGCCGCTTGTCCGGTGCCAGCTCGCGCTGTCCCTCGTACGACGCCCGCACCATGCCGAGCGCGTACACGTTGTGCACCTCCAGGTGGCGCTTGTCTCCGTGCCGCGCGTCGTGCGGCAGCGTGGGCCCCTCCACCTTGCCCAGGTGCACCGCCGGGGCCGTGTTGATGTCGAACGTCTCCCGGCCGTTGAGCAGCGTGAAGCACGCCGGCTCGTTCATGTCGTTCCAGAAGCCGGCGATGCCCGCCTCGACGAAGCCCCGGTGCTGCCGGCCCCACCACACGCGCACCGCCTCGCGGGTGAAGTCCGGGAAGGTCGCGGGTTTGGGCCACACCTCGCCCAGCAGCACGCTGCCCCGGTCGTTGCGCACGAGGAAGTCCCCCGCGAGCGCCTCGTCATACACGGGGTAGCCCGGCTCGGCCTTCACCCCCGGGTCGATGATGGTCACCAGCCGCACGCCCTGCGCGGCCGCCTCGTGCGCGAGCCCCGCCGGGTCCGGGTAGCGGGTGCGGTCCCACGTCCAGACCTTGTAGGCCTCCATGTAGTCGATATCGAGGTACACGCAGTCCAGCGGTAGCTCATGCGCGCGGTAGCCGTGGATGACGGTGCGCAGGTCCTTCGCGTTCTCGTAGCCCCAGCGGGACTGCTGCGCGCCCAGGCTCCACAGCGGCGGCAGCGGCGGGCGCCCGGTGAGGGCCGTGTAGCGCCGCACCACGTCCGCGGGCAGTGGCCCGGCGAAGAGGTACGTGTCGAGCTCGGGCCCGGCGGACTCCCACTGCACGAGCGAGGCGTCCTCGGCCCCCACGTCCACCTCCATCCGCCACGACTCGTCGAGGAAGAAGCCCCAGGCACGCCCCTCGCGCAGGCCGAGGCAGAAGGGAATGGACTGGTAGAGCGGATCCGTGTCCGGGTGGTGCGGCATCACGTCCGTGTTCCAGAAGACGAAGTGCAGGCCGCGCTTGTCGAGCGGGCCCACCTTCTCGCCGAAGCCCAGCCAGGCCTCGTCGGCCGGCGCGTACAGCGCGAGCCGCGAGCGGAAGCGGTCGACGGGGTAGTCCGGAAACACCTCGCCGGAGAAGTCCTCGCACCGGGCGAGCTCCCGGCCATCGGCATCGCGCAGCAGCCACGTGCCCCGGGCCAGCGTCACCTCCAGCGAGAGCTCCTCCGTCCCCACCACGACGACCCGGCCCTGCTCCTCGTAGCGGACCGAGAGCGGCAGCTCGCGCTGCTCCAGCACGGCCCAGGACTGCTTGGGCGGGAGCTCGCGAGGCCCGGGCGCGGTGTGTCGAAGGGCGGGCAGGTGGCGCAGGCGCAGCACGCCGGGCAACGGGCAACGCACCTCGAGCGCGGCGCGGGGGCCCCAGAAGATGACACGGGCCGATTCGATGGAGACGTCTTCGAGGCGCATGGCTGGCTAGGATGGGCCCATGAGCGCGGACCTTCCCGAGAACGATGGGCGGACGGATCGTTGGCAGAGTCTGGTCGCGGGGGCCTTCCTGCTGGAGGAGACCCTCTCCTCGAAGGAAGCGCCAATACAGGGGGCCGGCGCGACTCCCCCCGCCCTCCGCTACCTGGAGAGCCTGCTCGAGGTATTTCCCTCGAGCGTGGATCCCCTGGAGGACTTCGAGGGCTATGCCGTGCGGCGCATGGCCCTCGCCCTGCGGCACGCCCTGGAATCACAGAGCGGCCGCTGACGGTTGCGAAGCGCGGGGCCTCACACCGGACGGAGGTCGGAACGGACGCCCTCCGTCCCCGTCTGGGGCTGCTGCCCGAGCTTGTCCTCGACGGCCTTCACCCCGAAGGCGCTGGGGTCGAGCTGCTCGCTTCCCGAGAAGGCGCTCCGGGCGCGGCCCAGCAGCCACCCCAGGCCCTTCACCGCGTCGCGCAGAAGCCGCGCGGGCGCCTCGCGCGAGGCCAGCGGCGGGCTGAGCTGGTCGAGCTCCGCGTCCTTCATCGTCAGCTCCTTCACGCCCACGCCGTGCTCGTACACCATCTCGCCGCCCAGCCAGCCGGTATAGGCGGCGAAGGCGAAGGCCTTCAGTCCCAGCAGGCCGGTGAGGAGCGACGCGCGGTGGGTGGTGCGCCACGCGGCGATGCCGAACGCCCCCAGCACGACGACGACGTTACCCAGGCCGTGCAGGAACATCATGTCGCTGGTGTGCTTGTCCTTCTTCACCTCTTGCGAGGCGGCCATGCCGGCCAGGCCCGCCACCAGCCCGCTCGCCGCGGTGGTCCACCACAGCGACCGGGCCGCCTTGTCCAGCTTCCGGTCTCCGGTGAGCGCCGCCGTCAGGTCGACAACCACCGTGGACGGCAGCAGCGCCAGTGGGGCGTGGATCAACGTCGGGTGCAGCTCGTGTACGCGCATCTGCATGGAAAGCCTCCTCGTCCTGGGAACCTTGGGGCGCGCCCTCCGGCGGACAACCCGTCTCACCGGACTCCTGGAAGCCCCGTCCCCAGGCAGGGGGACTCCCAAGGGAGGGGCAGGCGAGGCACCAGCCCCCTTGTCGAAGGGGCCCGGCATGCGCAGACCACCGGCCACGAGGGCCCCACCCGGGAGGACACGGTGAAGTCGACGGGATTGCTGCTGGTGCTGGCCGGAGCCGGGCTCATCGTCCTCGGGCTGCTGGTGTACTCGGGCGCGCTGTCCTGGTTCGGCCGCCTGCCCGGAGACCTGCGCTGGGAAGGCGAGCACACCCGCGTCTACGTCCCGCTCGCGTCGATGTTGCTGCTCTCGGTGCTGCTCAGTCTGCTCGCCTTCGTGCTGCGGCGGCTCCTGTAGCACGCGCCTCCCCGTCGTCGCGGGGGCCGGATTTCCGGCCCCGGGAGCCACTTCGCACCCCGCGCGCTCACGCCACACGTCTCCGAATCCGAGCATCACGGCCTCGCGATGCTTACGCATTCGTCGAGTGGAGTTCACTCCACTCATCCAACGCTTGGATGGAGACACTGAAGTGCCCAGGCTTGGAGCCGCTCTCAAGGAGGAGCACTGAATGTCCAGCGAGTCGCAGCGCCCGCCGCAAGAGGCCGAACAGCAGAACACGGCCGAGATGATCGCCCCCACCGCCAATCCCCCTGGAGAAGCCCCCGCCTCCGTGACGCCCACCGGCGAGCGCGGTGGCCGCCGCAAGATGGGCAAGTCGGGGCCGCCGGGGCCCGCCATGAAGGGCCGCTCCGTCGCCAAGCGCAGCCCGGAGAAGAAGCGCCCGGCGCCTTCGAAGAAGTCGGCCGCGAAGAACACGCGCGCCACCACCAAGACCTTCCGCGAGAAGGAGGGCTGGGACACCAAGCCCAAGGTGGGCGGCCGTAAGCCCTCGGCCTCGCAGAAGAAGGGCCCCATCAAGAAGGCCGGCCCCGCCCAGAAGACGCTGGCCAAGCGCGCCGCCGGCAAGACGGCTCCGGCCGCCAAGCGCGCCGCTCCCGCCGCCAAGCGCGCCGCTCCCGCCGCCCGGCGTGGGGGTGCCGCCGCCAAGCGCACCACCGCGAAGCGCGCCACCGGCCGCCGCTAGCCGCCCGCCCCTCCCCTCACGGCCTGGCGAGGATGCGCCGCAGCTCGAGCCCCCGGCGGAACGCGCTCTCCTTCGTGGAGGAGACACACACCGCGTGGCCATCGAGCGCGCCGCACACCACCGCCTCCGGGTGGCGCAGGAAGGGCGCTAGGTACGCGGGGTGCACCACGTAGACGGTGTCGGGCTGGAACTCGCCGCGCTCGGCTTCCTGCTGGAGCGCGGTGCAGTACGCCTTCGCCCCTTCCGGGTCCACGCGCGCGAGGTACGCGCTGTTGAAGGTCATTCCCAGCGCGGCCGCCTGGTACGCGAACATGGGGCTGAAGGGCGCGCCCGCTCCGGGCCAGGGGCAGCCCCGGCCGTTGCCGTCGTGCAGCTGCGGCGGGAAGAGCGCGAGGTGGCGGTAGTCGTCCTTCATCCGCTGCCACTCGGCGGAGTGCAGCCGGTTCCAGGGCTGGCTCGGGAAGCGGTCCTTCACCAGCGCCTGGCCCAGGTCGAACACCTGCACGCCCACCACGAGGGCGAGCAACCCCGTCCCCACCCAGGGCCGGCGGCGCCACGCGCCCAGCACGAGCGCGAGCGCCCCCGTCAGCAGCGCGTAGTGCAGGGGCCAGATGAAGCGCCCCGAGGAGCGGAACGGCTCCACGTACCGCATCACCGGCTGGTAGAGCGGCTGCAAATCCATCACCGGCTGGCCGTGGAAGGTGACGCGGGCGGAGAGCGCGTACACGCCCAGCACCAGGCAGCACACCGCCAGGGGCACCGCGCGCTTCCACCCGGGCGTCCCTTCCGAGCGCCGCATGACCCGGAGCACCACCGCCGAGCCCACGCCCAGCGCGAGCAGCAACAGGACGCCCGCGCCCAGGTAGCCGAAGCCCTCGTACTGACCGCGCGCCGTGGGCCAGGTGGGCAGCAGCCGGGACCACTCCATGGGGTTGACGAGCGTGAGCAGGTCCGACGAGACGTCGCCGAAGCCCTCGATGCCGGAGGGGGTGCGCGTGCCCAGGTAGCCGAACAGCCAGAAGAGGGCGAGCAGCAGCGCCACGAGCCCGGCCAGGGCGAGCCCCAGCCCCCTCCAGGAGAGCGTCCGGTCCACCCACCGTAGCCGGGCGAGCGCCGCGACCCCGAGCCCCAGCGTCATGACGGACAGGTAGGGGTGGATGGTGGCGCTCAGCCCCACGAGGAGGAACGTCACCGCCACGGCGCGCCGGGCCGCCGAGGCCTCCGGCCAGTCGCGCAGGTTCACCCAGAGCATCCCGAGCAGGAGCCAGTGCGCGCAGAGGCTCTCGTGGCCCAGGCGCCACAGCAGCACGGGCGCGAGCGCGAAGAGCATGCCGCCCAGCAGTTGCGCGGGCCGCTGGGAGGTGAACAGCGCCGTCAGCCGGGAGCCCACGAAGCCCTGGAGGAAGAAGCAGAGGACGAACCAGAGCCCGACGTACTGGAAGGGAAAGGGCAGCAGGCCCGCGAGGGGACGCAGCAGCAGGGACACCAGCGGCGTGGAGTCCGTGAAGCCCACCGTCGTGCCGAGCGGGTACGCCAGGCTGGGAATGGCGCCCAGGGGGAAGCGCAGCGGCTCGTTGCGGAAGAAGAGCCAGCCCACCAGGTGCGTGGACCAGTCCCCCACCATCAACCAGTCCACCTGCCGCGGGTTGAGCGTCCGGTCTCCATGGCCCAGGAGGAACCAGAGCACCCCGAAGGCCCCGGCCAGCACCGCCGCCCCGTACTCCCGCACGCGAGCCCACACGTTCTTCACGGCTTCCCCTGTATCGCGCATCCGCTCCAAGCCCGGGCGGACCCTACTCCCAGGTGGTGGACGAGCGCGAGCCGTCTTGCCATGGTCCTCCCATGCGAATTGCTCGTCTGCTCACCCTCTCGGCGCTGGCGTTCGCGGCTCCCGCATCCGCGGGCCGCCCCCCCGCCAGGCACCCCATGAACAAGCCCTCCGACACCAAGCCCTCCGAAGCGAAGCCGTTCGACCTCGAGGCGGAGACGCGCGCCTGGCACCAGAAGCGCATCGCCAACCTCACCAGCGAGGAAGGCTGGCTCTCGCTCGTGGGCCTGCACTGGCTGAAGGAAGGGGACAACCGCTTCGGCTCGGCGCCGGAGAACGACTTCGTCTTCCCCGCGGGCACGCCGGCGCGCATCGGCACCCTCACGAGCAAGGGCGGCAAGGTGACGCTCACCCCCGAGCCGGGCGTCCCCCTCACCCGCGGCGGCCAGCCCTTCTCCGGCGGCGAGCTGGGCGAGAGCGAGAGCGACAAGGACGTGCTCGCGCTGGGCACGCTGCACTTCTACGTCATCCGCCGGGGCGAGCGGATCGGCCTGCGCGTGAAGGACTCGGAGGCTCCGGCGCGCAAGCAGTTCCACGGCATTCCCACCTGGCCGGTGAGCGCCGCCTGGCGCGTCGAGGGCCGCTTCGAGCCCGCCACCACCCCGCGCAAGCTGCCGGTGCCCACGGTGCTCGGCACGGTGGACGAGATGGACTCGCCGGGCACCCTCGTCTTCAAGGTGAATGGCGAGGAGTACCGGTTGGATCCCGTGCAGGAGCCGGGCTCGGAGCAGTTCTTCATCATCTTCGGGGACCTGACCAACCGCACGGACTCGTACGGCGCCGGACGCTTCCTGTACGCGGACCTGCCGAAGGACGGAAAGGTCGTGCTGGACTTCAACCGGGCCTACAACCCGCCGTGCGCCTTCTCGTCCTTCGCCACGTGCCCGCTGCCCCCGCCGCAGAACCGGCTGAAGCTGCGCGTCGAGGCCGGCGAGAAGCGCTACGGCGACCACTGACGCCCCCTGCCCCGCGAGGCCCCCGATGCCACCCTACGGCCCCCTGACCCGGCTCATCCTCGGCATCTCCCTGGGAGCGATCCTCCTGGAGGTGCTGGCCTACCGGTTCGTCCTCAAACGCCCGTACGGCTGGCGCTCCGCCCTGGCCTCGCTCCTCGTGAGCGTGGGACGCAACGTCGTCACCCGGGCCGTCCCCATCGCGGTCGCGCTCCCCGGCGCGGCCTGGCTCTACGAGCACCGGCTCCTCGATGCCTCCGGCCATGGCCCCGTGTCCTGGGGGGTGCTCTTCCTCGGCGTCGAGTTCCTCTACTACTGGTACCACCGGCTCGGTCACCGCTCGCGGTGGTTCTGGCTGTCGCACGCGGTGCACCACTCGTCCAACGAGCTCAACCTGCTCGCCTCGGGCCGGCTCGCCTGGACGTCGCAGATAGCGGGCGTCTACGCCCTCTTCGTGCCGCTGGCCCTGCTCGGCTTCACTCCCCAATCCATCCTCGCCGCGTACGCGCTCAACCTGAGCTACCAGTTCTGGATTCACGCGGACTGGATGCCGAAGCTGGGCCCGCTCGAGGGCATCCTCAACACGCCGTCCTCGCATCGCGTCCACCACGCGGCCAACCTCGGCTACCTGGATGCGAATTACGGGGGCGTGCTCGTCGTCTTCGACCGCCTCTTCGGCACGTACGTCCCCGAGCGCGACGACGAGCCCTGCCGCTACGGCCTGGTGCACCCGCTGACGACGAACAACCCGGTGAAGATCGCCTTCCACCAGTTCGGCCCGTTCCTCCGGGACGTGAGGAGCGCGCGCAGCCTGCGCGAGGTGTGGGGCTACTTCGCCGCTCCGCCCGGCTGGAGGCCGGATGGCAACAGCGAGACCACCGAGGATCTGCGGCGCGAGGCCGCGGCCGGGCAGCTCACGCTGGCCCCTTCCCCGGTCCACGAGGCGGGAGGAGCGGCCGCGGTGTAGTGCGAACGGGGGCCGGTGCTCAGGCCAGCGCCGCGTCCTCGACGAGGCAAGGCAGCCGCACGAGGAAGGTGGTGCCCTGTCCCAGGGTGCTCTGCACGGACAGCGAGCCCCCCAGCACCCGCGTCAGCTCGTTGGCGAGCACCAGTCCCAGCGCGGTGCCGCCCGCCTTGCGCGCCTTGGCATCCACCCGGCGGAAGTCCTCGAAGAGGAAGCGGACCTGCTCCTCGGGCATGCCCCCGCCCGTGTCCTCGACGGTGAAGAGCGCCTGGCCGCCCTCGGCGCGCGCGGTGAGCGAAATCTTCCCGGCATCGGTGCAGCTGGCCGAGTGCGACAGCAGGTTGAGCAGCACCTGGCGCAGCTTCAGCTCGTCCGTGCGCAGCACGCACACCTGCTCGGCGAGGTGGAGGTTGAGCTCCAGCGCCTTGCCCTCGAGCTTCTCGCGCACCATGTCGCGCACCGTGGCGGTGCAGTCCTCGGCGAGCTCCCGGAAGTTCACCAGCTCCGGCTCCACCTTCTCCATCCGGCCCGCCTCCAGCCGGATGAGCGTCAGCACGTCGTTGATGAGCGCCAGCAGCGACTGCGCGTTCTTCTTCACCATCCCCAAATCGCGCTGCCCCGGCTGCGTCAGGTTCTTCCCCTCCTCGAGCAGCAGCAGATCGCAGTAGCCGATGATGCTGTTGAGGGGCGAGCGGATGTCGTGGTTGAGGTCCGAGAGGAACTCGTTCCTGCGCTGGCGCCGCTCCGCGGCCTTCCGGCAGTCGCGGCACTCGACGGCCCGCCGCAGCTCGCGCCGGACCTCCAACGCCACCTGCGCCAGCCGCCCCATGTCCAGGTAACCGTGGCTCCCCACCGCCTGGGCCGCCGCCAGCTCCTCCTCGTCCCACCGCGGCGTGAGCACGAGGAAGGCCAGCGCGGGTGACTTCTCCCGTAGGAGCGGTGCCGCCTCCCGGAAGCCCAGCCCCGGCAGCTCCGCCCCACACACGGCCAGGTCCCACGGACGCGCCAGCGCCTCCGTCAGGGCCTCCGCCGTGGACACCCGCTCCGCGGTGACGTCCAGTCCCGACGCACGCAGGCGCTCCAGCACCTGCCGCGTCTCGCTCTCGCCCGCCACGAAGAGCAGACGCGCGGATTCTCCCTCTCCCACCGACGTTACCGGACTGGTCATCCCTGCAGTTCCTCCCAGAAGCGAGGACTGTCTACCTCGAATTGCCGTGAAGTCAGGAGCAGAACGCGAAAACCCCGTGCAGTCCAGTGTTCGGGAGTGGAGCCGCACCGCGGCATGCGCGGCGTCCCCCGCTCGAATGCGAAGCAGGCAGGCCTGAGGCAGTGATTTCACGTACTGTTCGTTTGAGGACAAATCTCCTCCTCCATGCTCGTCTGTCCCGCTCCCTCGCCGCGCTCCGAGCCTGTCCCCCCTGCCCCCTCGCTCGAACACCTGCTCGCCCGCTACCCGAGCCCTCCCGGTCTGGGAGAGCGACTGGGCGAGCTGCAGGTCTTGCTGAGCGCGGCCTCACCCCGGGCACCGCTCGCCGAGCGCATGGAGTGGCTGGAGGAGGTGGCCCGCTGGCTGCGCGCGCCCGGGGCCCCCCCCCTCGAGGGCCGGGACGGCTGGCGCCGGTGGAGTCCCGTGGCCGCCCTGCGCGCCCTGCTGGGAGCGCCGTGGGACGCTCTTCTTCGCCGCGCTGACGGGCGTGCTGCTGTGGTGCTCGAGCGTCTTCGGCGGCTGGCTGGAGAACTGGGTGCACTACCGGCGGCTGCCGAAGGCGCTCTCGCACCACCGGGGACTCATCGGCCTGCTGGGCGAGGCCCGGGCACGCAAGCTGGGCGAGGCGCTCGCGCACGACGCCTGTGGCCTGGGGGCCAACGTCAGCCTCGGGTTGCTGCTCGGCATGACACCCGCGCTGGGCCGCTTCTTCGGGCTGCACCTGGACGTGCGGCACGTCACCCTGAGCGCGGGTACGCGCACCTTCGCGGGGACGGCGCTGGGGCCCGAGCGGCTGATGCAGCCGGACTTCCTCTGGGCGGTGGTGGGACTGGTGCTGGTGGGCGTCATCAACCTGGCGGTGAGCTTCTCGCTGGGGCTGTCCGCGGCGGTGCGAGCGCGAGGCCTGGAGCCGGTGGGCTTCTTCCACCTGGTGCTCGCGGTCTTCGCCGGAGGCGTGCGCTCGCTCTCCGAGTTCATCCTTCCGCCCCGTCCCCTGCTGCCGGCCCGGCGTCCCCATTCACCCTATGCGGTGCGGTCGGCGGCCCGGCCCTGCGCTCCCGTCCGTGGGGGACAGGAGCACGGGTGAGGAGTGCCCGTGGGCACATGCGCTACTCCGTGGCCCTCTCCCCTCTCCCCTCGCCCTCCGGGAGAGGGTCGGGTGAGGGTATCGCGTGAACCCGGGTTGAACCCCAGGCCAACACTCCGGGCCACGGGTTGAAGAACGGACCCGGAACCCTCACCCTGACCCTCTCGGTCAGGCGCTGTAAAAGAATAAGTTGACCACCTTTATTCGGCACTTCCCCTCAACAGCCAATGACAGAACTTGGCGACTTTATTCATTTACAGCGCCTGACCATCTCACCGGCGACGTACACCGGGCGGGCTACGTCCCTCGGGCTTCCCGAAAGGTAGAAGCTCCGAGACTCGGCCTCGCGTTCCTTGGCCATGACCACGGACGCCAGGAGAACGACAAGCAAGGCAGACCGGTGAGGTAAGAATTTCAATATAGCACAGACCAACCTATCCGATAATGCGAACGAACGTCCAGCCCCCCGAGCCTTGGCCCGTCATAGCAGCCTGAAGCTCGCCGCTCTAGCCTGGACTCTATGAAGCACTTGACCTCCTGTATTTGCCTGAGTGTGGCGCTACTGTGGGGGGTGTTCGCGTCCGGTTGCTCGGCTGGGTCGGCTGCCATGGGCCCGGCGGACTGCCGACCGGGAGACTCCACCCTGACGTGCTGCATCAAGAAACACCCCTACGATCCGGCCGGAGCCTGTGGAGCCTCTCCGTCGGAGGTGGAGCAGGCGCTAAAAGCCGTGCGCTCCGATGTGGACGAGGAGGGAGACGATTTCGCCAACAACGCTTCCCTACCCAAGTGGAAGCAGAAGTGCATTGAGGCTTATAACGATTGCGTAAACGATTCTTGGACGGGTGATTGCCACGATTGCCTACGGTTGTGTGAAGGGCAGCACAAATGGCCTACCAAGAAATGCCACTGACCGTAGGATGAGGTGTCCACATGGACAAAGAGACCGACTGGGACGATGTGGAGACGCTGGCCCGTGACGTTCTCGAAAATGGTGCCCCGTTAGCACTCACCGACGAGACGCGCGCCCTTCTTTCGCGGACCGCGCAGCAGGTGGCTATCAGTCAGCGGGATGTGGAAGATGCTTTGCGCAGCGTGCCCGCCGCTACGACCTTGCTACAAGAGATTAACCGGCGCATCCATGACGGGTCGTGGCGCCTGACCGACGCTCGAAACCGGGCGAACAAACTGCGAGACGCGGGTGACTTCGACGGGGCACAGCAAGTCATGCGTGACGTGCTCGCCGTGGAAGTTGTCCCCTTCTACCGGGAGCAGGCCGAGATCACCTTGAAGACGTTGACCGGGCTTGCTGAGGTGCGCGCATCCGGGCGGCTCAATCCGAACCTGCCCGACCGGCCGCAGCTCGCCGCTCTCTCCCAGCGCGTTCAGCAGGGACAGGCCCTGCATCTCACCGACGACGTGTGCGCCCTTCTACGCCGGACCGCCCCCACGGCAGCCGTCAGCGAGACCGAGACGGAAGAGGCCCTCAAGAGCCCCGAAGGCGCCGAAGCCCTCATGCGGATGGTCCTCTCTCGCTTCCGGGACGGTGAGCGTCGCTTCCTACGCTCCATGTACCGGATGACGAGCCTCCGGGACGCTGGGGATCTCGAAGGTGCGCGCCAGCAAATGCGCGACGTGCTAGCCGTGGAGATCGTGCCGCAATACCGCCGGATGGCCGAGGAGCAGCTAAAGGGCCTCGGCAGCTCACCCCCCGCCTCGTAGGTGCTCAAGACCGGAGGCAGGGCGCGGGACACAAATCGCAGGAGCCTCGTAGAGCGTCGTTGAGGGCCCTGAGCAGGGGACCCGCCCAGGGACAGACTCCGAGGCTTGGCGGGCACTTTCCAACTACAGCTTTGGCAGAGCGAGAAGATTATCTGCCTTGCCCGCGTCAGGTTCGCTGCGGACTGCAACTTCCAAGCGCGCTCCGAATGTGAACACCCCCCGTCAGGGTGACGCAAAGGACCTTAGCCGTCCGGGCCCGTGCCGCTACGACTACTGGGTGACGGTGACCTGCGCGGGCGCGGTGGCCTGAGCGGACCCGGAGCCCGCCAGGAAGCGCTCCAGCACCGTCTTGCGGAAGGGCAGGAACTGGTCGCGGAGCGCCGGGGAGAGGGCGAAGCGGCCGGAGTCCGCCGGGTCATCCATCTCCGTGCTGTGGACGAAGTTCGCCGAGGCGGGCCACGTCAGGCCACCGCCCACGGGCCTGCCGCTGTTGCGCTGGTGGCAGCCGCCGCAGGAGAGCGCCTGGGCGCGGGCCACGACATCCCGAGGCGTCAGCGAGCTGCCCACCCGGGCGAGCTCCTGGCCGATGGCCTGGTGGAAGGCACTGGGGCCGGGGCCGAACCAGGCGAGGTAGTCATCCGGCACGCCCGGAGTCTGGGAGTCGCTCTGGGCGGCGTTGAAGGTATCCGGCACCGAGTGGTTGAAGCGGTTGATGTCGTTGAGCGCCAGGCCCGCCACCTGGGTGACGAAGTGGCTCTGGAAGGCGGAGGCGCGCGGGTCGGTGGACGAGGGGTTGAACAGCCCGCCGAAGGGGTTCGTCTTCACCGTCGCCGGGACGAACTTCAGCGTGCACGCGGCCTGCGCGGTGCAATCCGTCACCAGCTTGAACTCGCGCAGCACCCACGGCACCGGAGGCGCGTCCGGCCCGCCCCGGAGGAACTGGTTGGTGCGCACCTGCCCCAGGCCCTTCGGATTGTTGCCGTACAGGTTCATGTTCACCACCGGCTCGAAGCCCGGCAGCCCCGAGAAGTAGAAGGACTCCAGCTTGTCGGCGCGCACCGTGGGGTCCGCCACGGAGGACAACCCGCTCCAGAATTCGGCCACGGGCCGGCAGCCCTCGAGCCCCAGATCGGGGTGCGGGTTGGGCAGGACCGCCTCGAGGTTGATGAAGTTGCGCAGGCCCGGCGTGAAGGGCAGCTTCGCCAGGACGATGCGGTACTGGCCGCAGTCGGAGCCGTCCACGGGCGCCAGATCGAAGCGGTTGTAGAGGCCCACCGCCCCGTAGCTGTCCAGGTTGATGACGGACCCGGGCCGAGCCTGACCGCCCTCGCTCGGGCGGCACACGTAGGGGAAGCCGTTGAGCGTGTTGCCGTTATCGGTGCAGTGCGGCATGCCCGGCAGGTCCGCCTGCCCGGGCGCCGGGTTCTGCGTGTCCCAGAGCTGGCGGAAGAGCTGGTCGGCGGTGAAGCCCGCCCCGCCGTTGTCGGCGACGAGCTTGCTGAACACCCGCCGCCCGTTGAACCGGGACAGGATGCTCTTCTCCGTCACGACCAGCGAACGGAAGGAGTCCACGGGAGCGGGAGCCGGGGAGGGCTGGGAGGACGGAGGCGGGGGAACCATTCCGATGCCGTTGCGATCCGACTGCGGCGCCTCGTCCGCCGCGGAGCCCGCGGGCCCCTCACACGCACTCAACATGGCGGCGGCGATCGCCACCCGACACACCCGATTGAAACGCTCGTGGCCCATGGAACTTCCCTTTCATGCGGCGCGGGGAGGCGCCGTACGAACAGTTGGACCCGTGGGCCTGCGGAAACGGGCAAGCCACCCGGCGAGTCAGGAATCCACGCTCCCCCGCGTCCCCACGCCCAGGGAGGAGTGTGAGATGGCGACGCTGAACATCACCTACAACGGCATGTCCTCGGACGTGCCCCTCGAGTTGGATGGCCACGTGTCGGACGTGGATGTGCGGCGCATCGCGGTGGAGGTGGTGCGCTCGGGTGGGGTGCCGGGGTTGCACCTCGCCCACCTGCGCGAGGACACCTTCAGCCACTACGTGGTGGACCGGTTCCGCGGCCCCCGGGGCGAGGACCGCATCTACCTGCGTCCCAAGGTGCCCTTCGGGGCGTGAGGAGGGCGGGCCATGCGCATCGTCTTCTGTGGGGTGGGGGCCATCGGCTCCACGGCGGCGGTGCTGTGCCGCAACCTGGAGGGCACGCTCGTCTTCATCGACTTCGACCGCGTCGAGTCCAAGAACCTGCTGGCGCAGGCCTTCGTGAAGCCCTCGGTGGGCAAGAACAAGGCGGAGGCGCTGAAGCTTCAGCTGCTCAACCTGCACGGGGTGAAGGCCGAGGCCTTCGGCGTGCGGGTGACGCGCGACAACGTGGCGGCGCTGTGCGGCGGGGCGGACCTGCTGGTGGACTGCTTCGACAACCAGGCCAGCCGCGTGCTGCTGAGCGGGTTCGCGCGCCAGGCGGGCAAGCCCCTGGTGCACGGCGCGCTGGCGGCGGATGGCACCTTCGGGCTGGTGCGCTGGGACGAGCGCTTCGTCCCGGACGCCGAGGACACCGAGGGGCAGGCCACCTGCGAGGGCGGCGCCCACCTGCCGCTCATCGGCCAGCTCGGCGCCACGCTCGCGCGGGTGGTGCAGGACTTCGTGAAGCACGGCGCCCGCCGCGACGCGATGGTGAGCCTCGTCGCGGTGACGCCCACGTCCGCGTGACTAGCGCGCGGCCTCCTTCGAGCCGACGACGGTCAGATTCATTCCAATCTGCACCGACAGCGGCTTGCCATCGACGGTGACGGTCGTCTTGCCGTTGATGTACCAGCCGAAGGAACCGGTCGAGAACGACTTGACCTCGGCGAGCATCTCCTGGCCGTTGATGACCACCTTCAACGGCTCGGCCTTCTCCATGAACTGCGGCTGCGTAACGGGGCACGGGGACTTTGCCATGGGGCGGGCACCCTACCACCTGCGTCCCGGACGGGCTGCCGGAAACGTCAGCCCTGTTGGGGCGTCGACTTGGGGCCGAGCCGGCGCGCCGCGCGTCCGGTGAGCACGTCCGCCAGCGCCTCGTCGATGGGCAGGCCCGGGTGGCGCATCAGCCACATGAACTCGCCGGCCGGGTTCACCTCGAGGAAGACGTGCCGCCCCTCGGGGGTGACGATGAAGTCGAACGCGCCGTAGTTGAGCCCCAGCGCATCCATCAGCTTCAGCACCCGCGCGTGCACCGGCTCGGGCAGCGTGTAGGGCTTCCACGCCTCGACGAGCGCCGCGCCCTCGCGCCGCCAGTCCTCGCGCGCCCGGGGCATCGCCTGCGAGTCGATGGCCGCGGACATCACCCGCTCGCCCACCACCGTCACCCGCAGCTCCAACTTCTTGGCCAGACGCTCCTGGAAGGTCATCGGGCACAGGTCCAACCCCTCCAGGTCCTCCAGCTGCTTGGCGCTCAGCGGCGTGGTGAAGACCACCTGCTCGCGGCCCTGCTCGTAGACGGCGAACGAGGACATCATCTTCGTCACCACGCCCCCGGGGCAGCTCGCGGCGAAGGTGCGCACCGCCTCCGGATCATTGGTCATCAGCGTGCGCGGCACCTCCAGCCCCAGCGCGTGCGCCAGCTTGAGCTGCAGCGGCTTGTTCTCCGAGCGCCGCACCGTCTCGAGCGCGTCCAGTTGAAACACCCCGAGCGCCGCCAGCATGCCGAACATCAGGCGCCGGCTCTCCTCCACCGAGGGCTTGCGCAGCTGGGGATCCAGATCCTCGGGGATGCGCGCGCCCACCGAGTTGCGTCGGTACCAGACCGCGGAGACGTCCGACAGCTCGAGCACACCTCCGGGGCCGGAGAGCCGTCCACCGCCCCGCTCGTCGAGCGAGAGCTGGAGCCCGGTGGGAAACAGGTCGGTGTCGAAGCGGTAGACGCGCTCGCCGCGCGCGTGGAGGGCGCGCGTCACCGCGCTCACGGACTCGTTGTCGTTGGAGTGGGTGATGAGGAGGATGGCCATGATGTTCCCGCGGATGCACTCAGGGGGAGCCGCCGCCGGACACGAGCGCGTCGGCCAGGGCGGCGGCGATGGGAAGGCCGAGCTCCCGCTCGAGCATGCCCCACTCGCCCCCGGGATTGACCTCGAGGAAGACGTGCCGTCCCTCGGGCGTGACGATGAAATCCACGGCGCCGTACACCAGGCCCAGCGCCGACATCAGGCGGACCAGCCGCGCCGCCACGTCCCGCGGCAGCTCGCCTTTCGTCCAGCGGCACTCGTCCGGCCGCGCGCGCCGCCAGTCCACCTGCCCCGCCGACGAGCCCGACGCGTCGATGGCGCCCACCAGGCAGCGCCCGCCCACCACGGCCACCAGCAGCTCGCGCGCCTTGGCGATGCGCTCCTGGAACACCATGGGGCTGAAGCGCAACCCCTCCTCGAGCTCCTCGAGGTGCTCGGGGCCGATCGCGCTCGTGTACACGAAGGGCTGCCCGCCCGACATGGACCAGGTGAGGGGCGTCAGCATCTTGGCCACCAGGTGGCCGCGCACCTGCTCGAAGAAGGAGCGGACCCGTGCCGCGTCGTTGGTCACCAACGTGCGAGGCACCTCCAACCCCACCTCCCGGGCCACGCGCAGCTGGCGCAACTTGTTGCTGGCCACCCGGTCCGCCTCGAGCCGGTTGACGAAGCGGCAGCCGGCCGCCTCCAGCCCGTCCATGGCGCCCTCGAGGGCCGCCTTCGACTCGCGTACGCAGCTGTCGATGTAGGCGGGGTCCAGCGACGCATCGAGCCGGGGCGGCACCATGCGGCGCAGCCACACCGACCGGACCTCCGCCGCGCGCACCCCCTCGCCGGCCGGGGTGCGCAGGAGCACCTCGCCCCCTTCGCCATCCAGGCTCGACGTCAGGGACAGCTCCGCCGGAAAGCCGTCCGAGTTGATGCGTAAAGCACGAACCCCCCGCTCCGACAGTTCCTCCGCCACCCGGTCGACCGTGTAGTGGTCGGCGCTGTGGGTGACGAGAAGAACGAGGTCGCGGGCGGGGGGCATGGGCGATGAGGCGCGAATGGAACGCCGGGAAGGACTACAGCCCGCCGGACTCGTCGGTGTCGGACGGGTACTTCTGGGTCGAATCCACGGGCGGCTTGGTGATGGACAGGCTCTCGTCACCATCGGACGGGAACTTCTGGGTGACGTTCGCACCACCCGACACCTGCTCCAGCTCCTGCTCCTCGAGCAACCGCGCGAAGAACGGCTTCTTCGTGTCCTTCTTCATGTGCAGCCTCCTGGGGGGAAGGGCACTCGGCCTCGTCTGCGAGACCAGGGCCCGAGCAACCCGCCTACTATGGATTTCCCGCTACCCCGGAAGCAAGCCAAACCGTACGGAGCCTCGCGCCATACATCCGCTCCAGGAGGGCCGGAAGCGGCCGTCCCGGGGTGTCCCAGGCTCCCGAGAAAAATGCCCGGAAAATGCCGCGTCAGGATTCCGGGGGCGCAGCGTCTCTTTTCCATGAAAGGAGCGGTGACGATGCGGACCACGACGATGCCGGGCAGCACGATGAATCCGAAGCAGTACGACAACCATGCCGGTTCCACCTCCGTACGCGGAAGTCACTCGCCGGCTCCCTTCTCGCAGCCGCTGTATCGCCAGTCCCCCGTCGTGAAGCGCGGCTTCCGCGGTTCCTTGGGCTGGTGCCCCTCCCCGGGCCTCTTCTGATGCTCCGCCTCCAGACGTGAGGCGGCGCGCCGGAGGCCGGGTTCCCGAAAGGGTCCCGGCCTCTCGCATTTCCAGCCTCATCCTTCTGGGGACGTAGAGCGTTACGGAGACGCGCCGGCCTGTAGAGCCGGAGCCCTTGGCCCGCTGGGTTCAACTCCCAGCGTCCCCACTCGCAGTGCGCCGTACGCAGGCTCTCTGACAACTGAATCGCAGTGGTGAAGCGCCGCCTGCCCTCACGAGGGGCGGCACACGCCTCCGTAGCTCATCGGTAGAGCACCCGCCTCTTAAGCGGGTGGCGAGGGTTCGAATCCCTCCGGAGGTACTCCCACGCGGGCGTCGTCCAGCGGCAGGACACCGGTCTCCCAAGCCGGAAACACGGGTTCGAATCCCGTCGCCCGCTTCACCCACATTCCGGGATCGTTCAATTGGCAGGACAGCGGGCTCTGACCCCGTCAATGCAGGTTCGACCCCTGCTCCCGGAGCTGTCGTCGCAAAGCAACACAGCAAAGCAACACATTCCTCAGTAGCTCAAGGGAAGAGCGGGCGCCTGTTAAGCGTCAGGTTGGGGGTTCGAATCCCTCCTGGGGAGCATCATCGGGATGTAGCTCAGCCTGGACGAGAGCGCGTGCTTGGGGTGCACGAGGCCGTCGGTTCGAATCCGGCCATCCCGACTCGTCTGTACCGCTTCAAAGGCAGCCGCAATCGCAGTCACCCGTCTCATGTTGGCTGAAGGCAAAGGGTGCGCCACCGGTCCGTGAATCCGGTTCCAGAGGGTTCGAGTCCCTCCAGCCGACCTCCAATGACTCCGTAGCTCAGTTGGATTGAGAGCGCTCGGCTACGAACCGAGAGGCCGCAGGTTCGAGTCCTGCCGGGGGCAACCGTCTTCTTGCGGAGTGGGACCGGACGTCCCACCGGGTCTCATAAGCCTGGGCCGCAGGGTTCGACTCCCTGCTCCGCAACTCGTCTCATGCCGTCCTGGCGTAGGTGGTCCGCGCGCCTGCCTGAAGAGCAGGAGGACCAGGTTCGATTCCTGGGGCCGGCACTCGCAGCACTCGCAGTCTTCGCAGCTCGTTTTCAGCTCTCATAGGCCGCGCTCCGGGAGCAGCCCGAACTCCAAATCCGGGCGGGCGGGGTTCAACTCCCTGGCGGCCTGCTTTTTTTTGCCCCTGTAGCTCAGTTGGTAGCAGCACCGGTTTCGTAAACCGGGGGTCGTCGGTTCGAGCCCGACCGGGGGCACTCCTCGCTTTTTCGTTTCACTTTCACCTGCACGCCGAGCCAGCTGGAGACGGCACTGGTCCCACACACCAGGTCTGCTGGGTTCGATCCCCAGGGCGTGTACTGCAACAGGCTCCCCAACCCGTCCGCGTGGCCCAAACGGGAGAGGCGGCTGGCTCAAACCCAGCTCACGTGCGAGTTCGACTCTCGCCGCGGACATATCCCCCAGTAAGGAAACCCGAGTCATGGAGACGCTGGTCCTCAACCAGTCGTACGAGCCCGTGGCACGGATCTCCTGGCAGCGCGCGATGATGCTGCTGTGGCAGGGGAAGGTCGAGGTCGTCGAGGAGTACGACGACCGCCTCGTCCGCTCCGTCACCCTCGAGATCCGGATGCCTTCCGTCATCCGCTTCCTGCGCGGCGAGCGGCGCAAGGGGCGCGGCATCAAGTTCAGCCGCGACAACGTGTACATGCGCGATGGCTGCAAGTGCCAGTACTGCGGCCGGAAGGTGTCGCGCCCCGAGGCCACGTACGATCACGTGGTGCCCCGGGCCCAGGGCGGCCGCACCACCTGGGAGAACATTGTTATCGCCTGCGTGCCCTGCAACCAGAAGAAGGGTGGGCGCACGCCGGTGCAGGCGCAGATGAAGCTGCTCTCCGCTCCCGAGAAGCCTCGCAAGCTCCCGGGCACGGTGCAGCTCACCTTCGCCTACGACAAGGGCATGCCCGTGTCGTGGAGGAAGTTCCTCCGTGACGTCGCGTACTGGCACACGGAGCTGGAGTCGGACGAGTGAGCGGCGGGTACAGGGAGGCCTCCAGAGGAGTCCTCCCGGCCTCGCTCCCGAGGGGGAGCGGTGCATGAACGGGAGAGGCCCGAGGCTTCCCCCGGCCCGTACGCCCCGCGCGCCGGCAGGCGGGAGCAGCTGCCGGCACATCTGGAAGGTCGACACCGGAGGCCCGGTGGCCCGCCTCGAAAGCGGTGCGGGCGCTGTCACGCGCTCGGGGTTCGAGTCCCTTACCTTCCGTTCTCCTGGAAGTGTGAACTGGCGATGGCGCCAGGCCCCGTTGCTAGCGGGTGCGGACCGGCTCCCGGTCTGGGGTTCGAGTCCTCCGCCTTCCGTCTGTCTTTGCCCGCTTCCCGACGGAGCCGTCTGACTCCCGGACGGGTGAGCCTCCTGCCCTCCGCGCGTAGTGTCCGCGCCCCCCGGTCCTCACCTGCCGGGAGAGGGAAGGACCGCCATATGCGTGACTGGAAGCTCGGACACTGGGCAGTGCTCGTCCTCGCGCTCACCGCGCCCCTGGGGGGCTGCGGCGATGACGACAAGGACACGGAGGAGCAAGCGCGCATCGACAAGGGGCTGATGCTCTCCCCCGTGCCCCTCAACCTCGAGGGCAAGGACCGCGACCTCGTGGGCCTGGGCAGCTACATCGTCAACGCGCAGGCCGCCTGCAATGACTGCCACACCAACCCGCCCTTCAAGCCGGGGGGAGACCCCTTCAAGGGCGAGCCCGAGCAGATCAACGCGGAGCACTTCCTCGCGGGAGGCATGCCCTTCGGCCCCACGCTCGTCTCGCCCAACATCACCCCGGATGCCTCCGGCAAACCGGCCGGACTGGACTACGAGGAGTTCCTGCACCTCCTGCGCACCGGCCAGGAGGAGGACGGCGAGCTCCTCCAGGTCATGCCCTGGCCCATCTACAAGAACATGAGCGACCGGGAGCTGCGCGCCGTCTACGAGTACCTGCGCGCCATCCCCCACGCCGAGCCCGGGCCCTGAGGGCAGTGCCTCCGTCGGGTGATGGGCCCCGCGAACCCGGAAAGGTTCGAAATCTACCAGAGCCCCCGAGCGCTGACGCGGGGCGTAGTGAAGCCACCGCGCGGCGGGCGCATGGATGCGCGCTCACACCCGACCCCTATGCGGAGGAACACATGGAGTGGCTCGAATTCGGTCGTTTGTCTCCAGAGGTGCAGCAGCTCCTCGCGTACCAGGCGGCCCGCCTGAGCGCGACGGCCCGGCCCACCGCGGTCTCCACCCCGAGCCGGGAGAACACCCGCGCCCGGCTGGAGGCCCTGCTGCGGCAGACCCCGGCCTCCAACCCCTGGGGGCACCCGGTCGCCGAGTGCTGATTCGGGGGCCATGGCGGGCGCGGACCCGCCCGGAAACAGGGCACGAAGGCTCCGGCCCGGAAGGACCGGAGTCCACCACTGCGTTTCAGCACGTTAGAGTGCCCCCGCGCCCGGCGAGGCGCTCCCGACCATGGCCACCCGAAAGAGCGAGGACAATGAGCGGCTCATCGACCGAGACCTGACCGCGCTGGCGCGGGAAGGCCGGCTCACGGCCGCGCATGGAGTGGACGGCGCGGTGACGGAGGTGCTCGGTCTCCTGACGCGAGGGGGCAAGCACCCGTTGCTCTCCGGCGACCCGGGCGTGGGTAAATCCGCCCTGGTGCAGGAGGTGGCGCGCCGCATCATCGAGGGCCGCGTGGACGCGGAGCTGGCCAACGCGCGCATGGTGGAGGTGTCCGTCGCCAACATCCTGGCGCGCAGCACCCAGCGCCAGGCGGCGGAGAGCTTCGAGGAGCTGCTGGCCTGGCTCAGCCGCCACCCCTGCCCCATTGTCTACATCCGCGACCTGCCGGCCGTCATCGGCGGGCCGCTCGCGCCCGTGGCCTTCCGCGCCCTGCGCACCGGGGGCATCCGCTTCATCTTCGAGACCGAGCCCAAGCGCGTGCAGGAGCTGCTGCGCGCGGACGAGGCCTTCTCCGAGCGGCTCCACCTGGTGCCCCTCAACGAGCCGCCCGCCGAGCGGGCCCGGTGGATATTGGGCCGCGTGGCCGAGGAGCTCGAGCGCGAGCTGCACCTGCCCATCGACCCGGCGGCGTGCGACCTGACGCTGCGGCTGGCCTCGAAGTTCCTGCTGGCCCAGAGGCTGCCGCGCAAGGCGATTGAGCTGCTCAAGGAGACGGCCGCGGAGGCCGCCGGCGGGGCCAAGGATCGCGTGGGCCCCGAGGACGTCCTCACCCGCTTCTGCTCCACCACCCGGCTGCCGCGCTTCGTCGTGGACGACGCCATGGCGCTGGATTTGGAGGAGACCGAGCGCTTCTTCGGCGAGCGGCTGCTCGGCCAGACGGACGCGGTGCAGGCCGTGCTGCGCTCGGTGGCGCTGCTCAAGGCGGGGCTGAACGACCCCCGCCGGCCGCTGGGCGTGTTCCTCTTCGCGGGCCCCACGGGCGTGGGCAAGACGCAGCTGGCCAAGCTGCTCGCCGAGTACCTCTTCGGCTCGCCGGACAGGCTCGTCCGCCTCAACATGGCGGACTTCCCCAACGACGGGGACGAGAGCGTGCCCTTTGGCGCCTCGTGGGCTCCCGCGATCGAGACGAAGCGCGGAGAGCTGACGGCGCTGCTGGAGGGCAAGGTGTTCACCGTGCTGCTGCTCGACGAGTTCGAGAAGGCGGCGCGCAGTGTGCACGACCGCTTCCTGCAGCTCTTCGACGAGGGCACGTTCGTGAACGGGGCGGGGGAAACCATCTCCTGCAACAACACCGTCATCGTGGCCACGTCCAACGTGGGCGCCGAGGTGTACCGCGAGCCGTCCATCGGCTTCATGGGCTCGCGGCGCCCCGAGGAGCTCATCACCGAGGTGGACCGGCGCATCGCCGAGGCCTTCCGCCCCGAGTTCCTCAACCGCTTCGACGCCATCTGCCACTTCCAGCCGCTGACGAAGGTGGAGATCCGCAAGATCGCCCAGCGCGAGGTGGGCCGGGTGCTGGAGCGCGAGGGCATCCGCGCGCGCGGGCTGGACGTGGAGGTGACGCCGGCGGTGGTGGACCTGCTGGTGGAGCGGGGGTACTCGCCGCAGTTCGGCGCGCGCTACCTGCAGCGTGAGATTGAGAAGACGCTCACCGCGGCGCTGGCGGTGGAGATTGCCCGCAGGCCGCTGCCGCCGGGTGCGCCGGTGCGGGTGGAGACGCGGCCGGGGAACAAGGTGGTGGCGGTGGCCGAGCTCGCGCCGCGCGTGCGCGAGGAGACGGCCCAGCTGTCGCTGCCGACGGAGAAGTCGGTGTCGGCGGTGAAGCGGCGGCTGGACAAGAAATCGCTGCTCAACGAGATGGACCGGCTGGTGGGCCGGGCGCGAGCGCTGTCGGTGTCGGCGAACCAGCCGCGGTTGAAGGAGCGGCGCGCGGAGCTGCTGGCGGCGACACAGGCGCCCAACCTGTGGGACGACCCGCAGCGCGCGGCGTCGACGCTAAGGGCGTTCCGCCAGGTGGAGGCACAGCTCAACGAGCTGGACCGGATGGAGGAGCGGACCACGTTCGCGCGGCGGCTGGTGCGCGAGGCGAAGGGAGAGGCGCAGCTCGCGTCGGCGGCGAAGCAGGTGGAGGAAGTGGCGCGCGAGGTGCAGATGGCCGAGGTGCTGGGAGCGGCGGGGGCGACGGACCACGGCGACGAGGCGCTGGTGGACATCTGCGCGAGCGAGACGGGCGAGGGACAGGACGCCTGGGTGCAGGAGCTGGCGACGATGTACCTGGGGTGGGCGGAGCGGCGCGGGTACGAGGCCACGGCGGTGGCGGAGGCGGAGGAGCCCTTCCGGGTGGTGGTGCGGATTGCGGGGCCCGGGGCGTACGGCTACCTGGCGGGAGAGGCGGGGCTGCACCGGCGCATCGAGGACGAGAAGCGCCAGCGCGCGTACGTGCGGGTGCACCGGGGCGGGCCGGTGGAGGAAGAGGAGAGCCTGGACGTGGAGGGCCGCGAGGTGAAGCGGCACGAGGGCACGTACCTGGCGCGGGTGAAGACGGAGGTGACGGTGCGGGACGAGACGACGGGCCGGATGATGACGCTGGCGTGCGCGGGCGAGCTGGGCGAGATGAAGGACATCGCCTCGCGGGTGGTGAAGGGCCAGGGCGGCAGCCACACGGCGGACGAGGCGCGGCGCTACCACCTGGGCCGTGGCGCTCGGGTGGAGGACCCGCGCACGGGAGCGGGCACGCCACGCGTGAAGGACGTACTGCGCGGCGAGCTGGACGTCTTCATCGCCGCGTGGATTTCGCGTCCGCCCACCACGGGACCCACGAGCGCCGCCAGCTGAACCGTTCAATGCGGCACCGGGGCAAACGGACGAGGACTCCGTGCTGGATTTGAAGCGCCCAACAAGAATTCAAGAGGAGCGGGCGCTACCACGCGCGGCAATAGATTGGCTGATTGATGCAGCCATTCCCCCATTCAGGGAAGACAGTGTTATTGGTATCCAAATACCAATAACGATGCCGCCAAGTTCCAGACTGGCACTGGTCATCATCTGTCGCCAATGTGCCCGTATAGAACATGAAACCACCCCACCGCATGCCGCTCGTGGGGTTGTCGCTGTGGATAAAATAGGGGTCTTTGTTATAAATCCTCCACCCCACATTCCAGGACGAACAAATGACGGGCATCGGCTGCTGGGGATTATACGCAATGCCATACTCATATCGGGTGGTAGGATATGCCGGGAGCTGGCAGTTAGAGAGCTGTGCCAGGTTCCCACAGAGGAACCACTCCCCTGCATGGGCCAAACCCGGCAGCATGAGGAATGCAGACAGCGCGGCAAAACTACAAACCCTCATTTTATTATTTCTCATTACAATCTCCTAACGAATTGCGGGGAAACATATAAATCCGCCTCTTCATGTAGACAAGATGCGTGTCGAATAATCTTTGGATACGCATTATCGACAACAGCGTCATGCGACTGAAGGTCGCCACAAACCCGACGTGAGGGTTCGCAAAGCGATAGGTTACGGCTGAGGTTTGTACCCTCGGTGACCCAGCCAAAGGGAATTTAGAATGAGCGGCATGAGCCATCTCCCCGATTTGTGGCTGGAACGAACATCCCGGAGACTGCTTGGTATGCTGGTGACACTGTCCGTGCTCAGTGGCTGCCGCACCGTCCCCGTGCAGGTGTCTCCCCAGGCTCCCGAGCTGCGCTTCAGTGGCCGCGTGGACCGTGCAGACCCGGCGGGCCCTCGCCTCTCCTGGGGCGGCACGGCCCTCACCGTGCGCTTCACCGGTACGTCCCTCGGTCTGCGCCTGCTCGACCTGCCCAAGGTCGATGTGCGCGCCCCCAACCGCTTCCGCTTCAGCGTGGACGGCGGGCCCTTCCGCGACCTCTACGTCGGCGAAGGGCACATGCTCCACCGCATCGTCGAGAGCCTCCCCGAGGGCGAGCACGTCCTGCGTCTGGAGAAGGAGACCGAGTCCGTCGTCGGAGAGACGCAATTCCTCGGGCTCGAGCTGGACCCCGGTGCCCGGCTGCTGCCCGCGCCTCCCGCGCCCGCGCGCCGTCTCGAATTCATCGGCGACTCGGGCCTCACCGGCTTCGGCATCGAGGGCAGGAACGAGCAATGCAGCTTCAACGCCGAGACCCAGCGCAACTCCCTCACCTGGGCCGCCCTCACCGCCCAGACGCTCGGCGCCGAGGCCTCCTTCATCGCCTTCTCCGGCAAGGGCGTCACCGTCAATTACGCGAACGACCCCACTCCTCCCCTGCCCCTGCTCTACGAGCGCACCCTCCCCTATCGCGAGGACAGCCGCTGGGACTTCGCGTCCTGGATTCCAGATGCCGTGGTCATCCAGCTCGGCTCCAATGACTTCTGGAAGCAGCACCCCGGCGAGGAGCGCTTCCGCGACGCCTACCGCGCCCTCGTGGACAACGTCCGCGGCCACTACCCCACCGCCCACATCGTCTGTGTCGTCGGCTCCGGCCTCTCCGACAGCCATCCCAAGGACGTCAAGGCACGCACCCAGGCCCGTACCCTCATCTCCAGCGTCGTCGAGTCCCTCCACCAGTCCGGCGATGCCCGCGTGCACCTCGCCGAGGTCCCTCCCATCCGCCAGGACGAGGGCCTCGGCTGCACCTGGCACCCCAGCCGCAAGACGCACCAGCGCACCGCCGAGCAGATGATTCCCCTGCTGCGCGAGTGGCTCGGCTGGCAGTAGCCCCCGGGCTCACGGCTGCGCGGGAGGAGCGGGCGGCACCGCCGGAGACGAGCCGGGTGACATCAACGAATCGCACACGCCGCCGTTCAGCCAATGGCGCGAACAACCCACGCGAACGAGCGGCTCGCGGAACTGCCAGAGCACCACGAAGAGGACGACGAGCACGATGGCCACCCACTTGCCCGGCGAGCCCCGCTCGTCCTGATCGTCCTCGCGCACCTTCACGAGCACCGAGCGCAACACGTCCGTCCGGTCCACGGTGGCGTTCTTCGGCAGCCTCGGCTTGCGGGTGACGATCGCCGCCAGGTCTCGCGTGAGAAACAGCCGGTCATTGAGCGCCCAGCCCGAGCCCTCCAACAGCAGGGCCAGGTTGCGCTTGCGCAGCTTGAACCACCCCAGCAGGCCCGAGGGCACCATGACGCCAGCGCTCAGGATGATCAGCGCCGTGATGACATCGAAGAGCGTGAGCGACTTCACCTGCGTCACGATGAACGCGAGCGACGAGCCGACAGCCGCGAAGGTCAGTCCCACCGCCGCGATGGCGCCTCCCGGACCCGCCGCCACGGGAGGCGCAGCGGGCGCAGCGGCAGCCCCGGGCGCGGGGGCCGTCACCGCGGTGGTGGCGACCGTGGAGCCGTGCGTGTAGCCCTTATCCAGGGCCGCATCGAGCGTCTTCTCCCCGGCGGACGCCATGCCTTCGATCTTCTTGGAGATGAACTGGCCGATGCGCTCGAACGGCATCGTCATCGCCTCCCAGAGCGACACGGGCTGGCGGACGACCTGCGTCACCACGGCGTCGAACTCGCGGCCCTCCACGTCGTAGAACACGCCGCGCTTGCCCACCATGAGGCCGCCACTGCGCCCCCGCGTCACCGGCACCGCCACCTCGTAGCTCGCCCCTCCCTCCTTCGCCACCACCTGGACGTAGAGCGTGCAGGTGGTGCCCTGGCTCGTCAGCGTCGAGTGCGCCGCCCGGTTCGTCACCAGCACCGCCAGCCGGTAGCGCCGCCCCCCGAGTATCAGCGTCCCCTTCTCCATCAGCGTGCGCCGCTTCGTCTGGTACAGGTCCGGCATGCTGATGAAGTTGTTGGCGAACGTCAGCAGCCAGCGCTGGTAGAGAATCAACCGCTCCAGCTCGTCCACCACGTCCAGCTTGTCCTCAAGCGCCAGGTCCGCCCGGCAGACCGCCTCGAGCGTGTCGAGCGCCGATTCGGGGATGTCCGCCAGCGTGTCCACCCGCGCGCGCAGGGGGCTCGCCTCCAGCCGCGCCTGCCACGCCAGGATGGCCTCCGCCTTCGCGCACAGCTCGCGCCAGGTGGCATCCAGCAGCGTCGCCATGTCCCCCGTGAGCGGCACCGCCACGTCCCGCCGGAAGGCCTCGAGCTTCTCGTACGCCGCCCCCCGGTACAGCCGTGACCAGCGCAGCGAGCCCCCGGGCTCCGGCGGCGCCACGGGCAGCTCCGACACCACCCGCGCCAGCGCCTGCGTGTCCCCGAGCGATCCCTGCACCCGCCCCGCGTCCAGCTTCAGGCTCGCGGCCGCCTCGGGCTGCGCCGCCACCAGCCGGCACTGAAGGAAGTACGTGTCCAACAGCGGCCGCACTTCCTGGATGCGCCGCGCGTGCTCCACGCTCTGCGCGCCCCACACGAGCACCGACGTCCTCGCGGTGAGGTGCATCAACACCGCGCTCCGCTCCTCCCGGAAGCGCTGGAGCATGGGCAGGTCCACCCCCGCCTGCCCCGCGCGGTTCTTCACCTCGGGGAAGCAGGACATGATTCCGAGCGCCAGGGGACGCAGCGGCTCGGGCACGAAGGCCGGCGCCACGATGCCATCCCCGTTCTGCCCCGCCTCGCGCAGGGCCTTCTCGCTGGCGCGCACCTGCTCCAGCGACAGGTGCGTGCGCTCCGGGGCCTTCAGCGTCGCCAGCAGGATGCCGGCCGCGTCCCGGAGCTTCGCCCCCTCGTCCGAGAGCGCGTCCAGCGCCAGCACCTCGCTCGCCGCGTCCGCGCCCTGGGAGGACTTGAGCAGCCTGGCCGTGTGCTCGACGGCGGCGCGCAGCTCGGCCACCCGGATGCGCCCGTTCTTGTCCGTGTCGAGGAACTCGAGGAAGCGCCGGTCGCACTGCAACCCCTCGAGCGGGCAGGCGGTCGCCAGCCACTGCGTCTCGGGGATGCGGATGGCCTCCACGAGCACCTCGAAGGAGGGAATGGAGACCTGGAGGGAGCCTCCATAGCGGCGGTAGACGAGGGGGGGCGACATGCGGCGCACCACACCACAGCCGCCCTTCCGGTGTCCGTCCTTCCGAGCACACACGTGTCCCGGAGAACGCGCGCCGGGCTGACAGTCCCTCCGCTCGCCAGCCCGCTCCCTGGCGCGACCTCCTTGCATCCCGAGCCCCCACGGGGCATGTCTCGGAGTGTGAGCCAGACAGACAGCCAGCAGATGGGGTCCATGCAGACGCCGCCGGGTGAGCCCGATTCCATCTTCAGCGCCTACACGGAGGAGCAGCGGCGCTCCCGGTTCGGCCTCCGCTTCGTCCTCTACCCCATCGTGGCGTTGCTGCTCCTGGGGCTCGGCAAGCTGGTGGTGAACTTCGAGCAGGAGGCGAGGCCCATCCGTGTGGACACGCCCTGGGGTCTGCGCACGGTGCGCCTGGGGATGTCGCCCCAGGAGGTCTCCGGCATCCTCGGCCAGCCCGTCAGCAAGGAGCGCCGCGGCAATCAGGAGTGCTACCAGTACGGCATTCCCAGCATCAAGGTGGCCGACTTCGTGCTGCACATCGTCTGCTACGAGGACGGCAAGCTGCGCGACGTGAGCCATAAGCGCTACAGCTCGTGGGTGGTGACGCGGGACGGGGCCATCGCCCCGGCGCCGCTCGAGTACGAGGAGCTCCCGCCTCCGGATGCAGCGCCCCCCAGCGCGCCCAACGTCGCGGGCAAGACCGAGCCGTAGGCCCGCGCACCGAGCCGCCCCTCCGCCTCCGGGCGTGAGAGGATGCCGCCCTTCCTCCGGCCATCCGGGGACGAGGTGACATGCGCTGGCTCCACTCGGTGCTCTTCTGGCTGTTCTTCGCGGCGAGCTCGGCCGTCCTCTTCTTCGTGGGGCTCGTCCTCTTCCTGGTGACGTGGCCCTTCGACCGGAACGGCCGGGTGCTGCACCTGTTCTCGTGCGGCTGGGCCCAGCTCTACTTCTGGGTGAACCCCGGCTGGCGGCTGCGCATCGAAGGCCGCGAGCGCCTGCCCTGGCACGGGCCCGCGGTGCTGGTGTCCAACCACCAGTCGCTGGGCGACATCCTCGTGCTCTTCGGCCTCTACCGGCCCTTCAAGTGGGTCTCCAAGGCGAGCGTCTTCAAGGCGCCATTCCTCGGCTGGAACATGTACCTCAACGGCTACGTGGGGCTGGTGCGGGGGGACAAGGAGAGCATCGCGAGGATGATGGCCGGGTGCGAGCGCTGGCTCGACCGGGGCGTGCCGGTGCTGCTCTTCCCCGAGGGCACGCGCTCGCCGGACAATGAGCTCAAACCCTTCAAGGATGGCGCCTTCCGGCTGGCGCAGGGCAAGGGGTGCCCGCTCATTCCCATCGTGCTCACCGGCACGGGGGACACGCTGCCCAAGCACGGGTGGGTGCTGAAGCAGCGCGTGAACTGCAGGGTGCGCGTCCTGGAGCCGGTGGATCCGCGCGCCTTCCGCGACGTGGCCACGCTGCGCGAGCACGTGCGCGACCTCATGGTCCGGGAGAAGTCCCGCCTCGACACCGAGGTGGCGGCGAAGCTCCCGGTGCCTCAGGCCTGACCGGCCGGCGGCTCCGCCTGCGCGTGGAGCGTGTGCCGGGGCAGCCGCACGATGAACGTGGTGCCCTCCTCCCCACTCGAGCGCACCGAGCACGTGCCTCCGTGGCCCTGGACGATCTGCTCGACGATGTAGAGCCCCAGCCCCAGTCCCGAGGCCGGGTGCGGGCTGCCCTTCATCAGCCGCCGGAAGGGCTCGAAGATGGTGGCGAGCCGGTCCGCCGGAATCGGCGGGCCCGCGTTGTTCACCTCCAGCACCACGCTTCCGCCCTCCTCGCGCAGCGTGAAGCGCACGGGCGTCTCCTCGGGGCTGTAGTCGAGCGCGTTCTTCCCCAGGTTCCCCACCACCTGCGCGAGCCGGTCCGGATCCCACTCGCCCTGGAAGTCCCCCCGCGCCTCCAGCCACAGCTCGCGCCCGGGGTGGCCCGCCTCCAACTCCTCCAGCACGTGCCGCACCAGTTGGCGCAGGTTCATGGGCCTCGGTAACACGGGAATGCCTCCGCCCAGCCGCCCCCGGGTGAAGTCCAGCAGCTCGCCAATCATCCGCGCCATGCGCTCGGCGCTGGTGACCACGCGGCGCACCGCCTTGAGGTGGCGCGGCGGCAGATCCTCCGCGCACATCAACGCATTGGCGGACAGGAGGATGGCATTGAGCGGGTTGCGCAAATCGTGCGAGACGATGCCCAGGAAGCGCTCGCGGAACTCCGCCGCCCGCCGCAGCTCCTCCTCGGTGCGGTCGCGCGTTTGCGCCTCCAGCCGGGCCTCGCGCTCGCGGACGGCGAGCTGGTGCTGCACCAGCAGGGCCGTGGCCCGGTCCACCATGGCCCGGAAGAGGAGCTTGTCCTCGCGGGAGAACTCGAACGCCGTGGTGCTGCCCATCTGGGCCACGCCGAGCAGCTCGCCCCCAGCGCTCAGCGGCACGCCATAGAGAGCCCGCCTGCCCAGCTCCCGGAGCAACTCGCTCCGCACCAGGGGATCCGTCGCCGCCGAGCGCGATTCCATCGGGCGCCGCTCCTCGGCGATCTTCCCGGCGAAGCCCTCGCCCACCCGGAGCTCGAAGCCGGTAAGCCCCTTGTTCTCCAGCCCCACCGAGGCGCGCACCCGGAGCACGTCCCCCTCACGCAGCAGCAGGGTGACGCAGTCCACCGGCTCGATCGTCTCCAGCACCACCCCCAGCAGCCGCTCGAGGACGGAGTCCAGGGCCTCCGTGCCGGGCACCGGCTCGGACAGACGGTCCAACGCCACCAGCGTGCGCTCGCGTGCCCGTGTGTAGCGGGAGATGGCGACGGCGACCGCCTCGTCGAACGTCTGGTTGAAGCGCTCCACCTCGCGCAGCACCCCCTCCACGTCCCGCTCGCCGCCGCCCGCCAGGTCCCGGCGATAGAGGCGCAGCACGCACGCGCGCAGCAGGGCGTACTCGCTCGTCACCTGCTCCAGGTCGGCCCCGACCTCCAGCCGCTGCAGCGCATGAAGCTCCGGCAACTCCTCCAGCGAGCCCCGCTCTCCGGTGTGCACGCCCTCCACCACGCTCGCCACCCGCTCCAGCAGCATGGGCAGATGATTGAGCAGCCGGGACTCCGGGAGCTGCTGGGGACAGGGAAGCAGCCGCACCGCGCGCTCCCACTCCTCGAGGATGCGCGTGCGCTGCGCCCGGATGAAGTCACAGAGCCGGCTCCGCCCTTCGGCTCCGGCCATGGGCTCGTGCGTGGCCATGAGCCAAAAATGGGGACGCGGACCCTGTACGGAGGCCGAGGACGTACGTGCCCCGGATGCTCCCCCGCCCGCCACCCGGCCAGCGCACCGGGGGCTCCGCGCCCGGCTAGAGCTCCTGGGGGAGACGGCGGGCCACCTCGAGCAGCAGCACGACCCGGCGCTCGCGGTCCACGTCGTAGAGCGCGATCGCATCATCCACCACCACCGAGAGCCGCGGGGGCGCATGCCCGCCGTCCCTCTTCCCCCGCGGGGGAAGGACGCGCTCGGAGCCCTCACCCAGGGCGGCGGCCACGGCATCCAGCTCGTCGCGGATGCGGCGGTAGGTCTCCAGCGTCAGGTGAGCGAGCTGGTTCCAGGCGGAAGGGCTGATCTCGACGGTGTACACGATGCGCTGGACGAAGTTCCGGGGTGATTCCCCGACTTCTTTGAGCACAAAACACGCCAGGACGCATCTTTCTGTCGCCCCTCCCCCCCGGCCAGGGTTCAGTGGTGAACGGAGGCGGTTTCAAACCGTGGACAAGAGGACACGAACCGTTCTCCGCGCGCACCCGGCCCGCACGGAGAGTGGGGGCCATGGCAGGGGGCTTGGCGTCCCCCTCCACACAACCCTCGCGGCCAAAGCGCCTGACGCATGGCGGGCAGTCCGCTGGCCGATCATCCAGCGCAGGACGCCCATGGGCCCGCGGCCCAGACGCGCCTGAGCAGGTCCACGTGCCCCGCCCCACCTTGCGGCCCGCTTTTCACCGGGAGCCGAAGCTCATCGTCCACTCCAGACCGGAGCCAGTGCCATGCGTGTCGAGTCTCTTCGGGCCCTCGCCTGTGTCCTCCTGCTGTGGGGCTGTGCGGAGGTGGTGGAGCCCCGCGAAACACCGCCCCGGCAACAGGAGGAGGCCGCGGCGGCGGTGCCCGCCCGCTTCACGGACACGGAGGTCGTCGACGGGCTCGAGAGCGCCACGTCCATGGCCCTCGCGCCGGATGGGCGCATCTTCGTGTGCGAGCAGGCGGGGCGGCTGCGCGTCATCCAGAACGGCACGCTGCTGGCCGAGCCCTTCCTCACGGTGACGACGGATGACAACGGCGAGCGGGGCCTGCTCGGGGTGGCGTTCGATCCCAGCTTCCCCCGCGAGCCCTACGTCTACGTCTATTACACGGCCACCACGCCCCGGACGCACAACCGCCTCAGCCGCTTCACCGCGAGCGGCAACCGGGCGGTGGCCGGCAGCGAGCGCATCCTGCTCGAGCTCGAGCCGCTGGGGGCCAGCAACCACAACGGAGGCGCGCTCCACTTCGGGCTCGACGGCAAGCTCTACGTGGCCGTGGGGGACAACACGCGCTCGTCGAACGCGCCGAGGCTCGACACGCTGATGGGCAAGGTGCTGCGGCTGGAGAGGGACGGCTCCATCCCCACCGACAACCCCTTCTACACGCGCACCACGGGCCTCTACCGGGCCATCTGGACGTACGGCCTGCGCAATCCCTTCAGCCTCGCCGTGCAGCCGGGCACCGGCCGCATCTTCATCAACGACGTCGGCCAGGGCGAATGGGAGGAGATCAACGAGGGCGTCGCCGGAGCCAACTACGGCTGGCCAGACACCGAGGGCCCCACCACGGATTCGCGCTACCGCGCGCCGCTGTTCGCCTACGAGCATGGCTCGGGCACCGGCAAGGGCTGCGCCATCTCCGCTGGGACCTTCTACAACCCGCCCGTGGCCCAGTTCCCCGCGGAGTACACGGGGCGCTACTTCTTCTCGGACTACTGCAACGGGTGGATTCGCACGTACGACCCGAGGACGGGCGCCGTCGCCGTCTTCGCCACGGGGATGAATGCGCTGGTGGACCTCGACGTCGGGCCGGACGGAAGCCTCTACTACCTGGACCGCCAGGAAGACGAGGTGCACCGCATCCGCTACACGACGACGGGTGAGGCCCCCACCGTGGCGCGCCACCCCGAGAGCCTCACGGTGCTGACCGGCCAGCCCGCCACCTTCACGGTGAGCGCCAGCGGCACCGCGCCCTTGAGCTACCAGTGGCAGCGCAATGGCGCCGACCTGCCAGGACAGACGTCCGCGAGCCTCACGCTGACGGCGGTGGGACTCGCGGACTCGGGGGCCCGCTTCCGGGTGCGGGTGTCCAACGCCTCCGGCTCGGTGCTGAGCAACGAGGCCGTGCTCACCGTGCGAAGCGGCACCGCGCCCGTGGCCACCATCGTCCTGCCCGCGGAGGGGACGCGCTACAGCGCCGGGGACGTCATCTCCTACGAGGGCCAGGGCACGGACGCCGAGGACGGCACGCTGCCGGCCAGCGCCTTCACCTGGCGCGTGGACTTCCACCACGACGAGCACCTGCACCCCTTCGTGCCGTCCACGAGCGGCGTGACGCGTGGAACCTTCACCGTGCCGGTGCGGGGGGAGACCTCCGCGAACGTGTGGTACCGCATCCACCTGCGGGTGGTGGACTCCAGCGGGGCCTCGCACGAGGTGTACCGGGACGTGTACCCGAGGACGGTGAAGCTGCGCGTGGAGACAGAGCCCGCGGGGCTGCGGGTGACGCTGGACGGGCAGCCCCAGGCCACGCCGCTGGAGGTGGAGAGCGTGGTCGGCGTGGTGCGCGCGCTCGGGGTGGTGTCGCCCCAGGTGAAGGACGGGACGAGCTACGTCTTCGACCACTGGTCGGACGGCGGGGCCGCGACGCATGAGCTCCCCACGCCCGCGGTGGACACGCGCTACACGGCGGTGTTCCGCACCGCTCCGGGCACCACGAGCGGCCTGCGGGCGGAGTACTTCGACAATCCCGACTTCACGAGCCTCGCGCTGGAGCGGGTGGATGCCACCGTGGACTTCCGCTGGGAGGACGGCTCCCCCGGCCCGGCCTTGGACGAGGACACCTTCTCGGTGCGCTGGACGGGGAGCGTGGTGCCCCGGTACTCGGAGACGTACACCTTCTACACGCAGACGAACGACGGGGTGCGGCTGTGGGTGGACGGCAAACTCCTCATCGACGACTGGAGCATCCACTCCACCCTGGAGAGGCGGGGCACCCTCACGCTGGAGGCGGGGCGCGCCTACAGCATCCGGATGGAGTTCTACGAGAACAAGGGACTGGCCACCGCGCGGCTGCACTGGTCGAGCTCCAGCCAGCGCAAGGAGATCATCCCCGCCGAGCGGCTCCGGCCGACGCCTCCCTAGCCGGGCACCGGGCGGCCACTCATCTCCATCATTGATTCGCGGCCGGGTTTGCGGCACCAAGCGCATTCCCCTCGCAGCGAGGTACCGCCATTCCCAGCACGCACCTGACCTTCCCGTCCGCCGAGGCCCACCGGAACTGGCTCGAGGGCCAGTCCGCCCTGCCGCGCGGCTTCCGCGTCGGGCGCACGCGCCTCGAGTTCATGCCCGCCGAGGTGGCCAAACCGGCGAAGATGAACCTGACGCTCATCGTGCTCGACGAGCCGACCCCATCGTTCGCGGCGCTCTTCACGAAGAACGCGTTTCCGGGAGCGCCGGTGCTCATCGGCCGGCAGCGGCTGGGCGAGCCCATACTGGGCGCGGTGGTGGTGAACAACAAGGTGAGCAACGTGTGCGCGCCCGGGGGCGTCGAGGCCTCCGAGCGGCTGTGCGCGGCGGTGGCGGGCCCGTTGGGGTTGAGCGCCTCGCAGGTGCTGCCCTGCTCGACGGGCGTCATCGGCTGGCGGCTGCCGGTGGACGCGATGGTGCAGGCAGTGCCCCAGGCGGTGTCCGCGCTCGAGGCCGGCTCGGTGATGCCCGCCGCCGAGGGCATCATGACGACCGACCTGTACCCCAAGGTCCGCCGGGCCCGGGTGGGGGACGGGAGCATCGTGGGCATCGCCAAGGGCGCGGGGATGATTGAACCCAACCTGGCCACCATGCTCGTCTTCCTGATGACGGACGTGGACGTGCCGCGCGAGGCCCTGCGCGCCACGCTGCGCTCGGTGTGCGCGCGGACGTTCGGCTGCATCAGCGTGGACAGCGACACGAGCACCTCGGACTCGGTGGCGCTGCTGTCCTCGCGCAAGGTGCCCTGCCCGAGCCTCCCCGCCTTCGAGGCCGCGCTGGAGCAGGTGTGCGCGGACCTGGCCGAGGACATCGTCCGCAACGGCGAGGGCGTGCACCATGTCATGCGCGTGCACGTGCGCGGGGCCCCGAGCGAGGAGGTGGCGCGGGGCATCGGCAAGTCGGTGGTGAACTCGCCGCTGTTCCAGTGCGCGGTGAACGGGAACGACCCGAACGTGGGCCGGCTGGTGGCGGCCATTGGCAAGTACGTGGGCGCGCACCACCCCGAGGTGGACCTGTCGCGCTGCACGCTGCGCATGGGCGGCCGGGTCATCCTCGAGCAGGGGGCCTTCCGGCTGGACAACGAGGCGGAGAAGGCGCTGGTGGCCCACATGAAGGGCGCCGAGCTCTACACGAGCGTGCCGCCGCCGGACGGGCTCACCTTCCGCCCGCCGGTGACGTTTCCTCCGCACGAGCGCTCGGTGGAGATCGAAGTGGACCTGGGCCCCGGCCCGGCGAGCGGCACGGTGCTCGGCGCGGACCGGAGCCACGAGTACATCAGCGAGAACGCGGACTACCGCAGCTGAGCCTCACCTCACCATCCTCGGCCGCGAGGAGACAGGATAGGGTGTGGCCCCATGTCCGGTCCCAGCTCGCAGCGCGCGCTCGTTGCTCCCTTCGTCCGGACGCTGGTGGCCCTGGGCCTGCTGGGTGCCACCCCACGCGCCGACGCCAGCGAGCCTCCGGCCATGCCCGAGCCGCTGCTCGGCGAGTCGGTCACCGACCTCGATGGGCTCGAAGCGGGCGAGCTGGAGCTGGAGCTGACCGGCCTCCTCACGCCCCCGCGCACCGCGAGGGGCGGAGGCTGGCAGGGCTCGATGGAGTTGGAGTGGCGCGCCCTGGAGCGGCTCGGGTTGATGGTGGAGGTGGGCATGGGCGGCGGGCTCGGCCGTCCCGAGCTCGAGGGCGTCAGCGCGCGAGCCGCCGGCTCCTGGATGCTGCTGCATGACGTCGCGCGGGGCCTCCACGTCCAGGCGGAGCTCGGGGCGCGGCTGCTGAGCGAGGACGAGGAAGCGGCGGCGTTCGAGCCCGGAGAGGCCACGCTGCCGCTGTGGTTCGGACTGCGCGCGGGCTGGCGGCAGGGTGCATGGACGGTGCGGGCGGGGCTCGGAGGACAGGCGCTCGGCCGGAGCGCGCACCTCGTGCCGCTGCGCGCCAACCTGTCGGCGCTCGGCCAGGTGGGCCCGTGGAGCTTCCTCGGCGTCGAGCTGGAGGGGGATTGGGCCCGGGCGAGCTGGCTGGTGGTGGCGCCGACCGCCCTGGTGGACCTGGGCCCGGTGGAGTTGCCGGTACGCCTCGGGCTGGCCGTGCCCTGGAGCCCGGCGCGCTCGGGCAGGCACTCCGAGACCGGCTTCATGCTCCGATTGGTATACGAGCTGGACCGGGACTGACTGGGAGACGCTCGGCGCGTCTTCCAGGGCGTGCCCAACATCACCACCAAGGTGAACAACGGAGGCGCGGTGATTAGAGCTTGCGCAGGCGGACGCGGCGCACCCGGTGGTCCGGGCCCTTCACGAGGATGAGCCGTGCCCGCGAGCGCGTGGGCGCGATGTTCTGCGCCAGGTTCGGCCCGTTGATCTCCCCCCACACGGACTCGGCGCGGGCGATGGCCTGCTCCTCGGTGAGCTCGGCGAAGCGCCGGAAGAAGGAGCGCTCGTCGCGGAACGCCGTCTGCCGCAGGCTCAGGAAGCGGTCCACGTACCAGCGGCGGATGTCCTGCTCGTGCGCGTCCACGTAGATGGAGAAGTCGAAGAAGTCCGAGAGGAACGTGTGCGGCAGCTTCCCGTCCGTCACCGTCCCCGTCTGCAGCACGTTGAGCCCCTCGAGGATGACGATGTCCGGCCGGCGAATCGTCACCCCCTCGTCCGGCACGGTGTCGTAGACGAGGTGCGAGTACACGGGCGCCGTCACCTCGGCGCGTCCGGACTTGAGCTCGGCGAGGAAGCGCACCAGGGCGCGCCGGTCGTAGCTCTCCGGGAAGCCCTTGCGGTGCATGATGTTGCGCTCGGTGAGCACGCGGTTGGGGAAGAGGAAGCCGTCCGTGGTGACGAGCTCCACGTGCGGATGATCCGGCCAGCGCGACAGCAGCGCCCGGAGGATGCGCGCCGTGGTGCTCTTGCCCACCGCCACGCTGCCCGCGATGCCGATGATGAAGGGCACCTTCTGGGTGAAGCCCCCGAGGAACGCCTGCTGCGCCGTCCACAGGCTCTGCGTCGCCGCCACGTGCAGGTTGAGCAACCGGGACAGCGGCAGGTAGACGTCCGCCACCTCCTCCAGGTCCAGGTGCTCCCCGAGCCCGCGCAGCCCTTCCACCTCCTCGGCGGTGAGCGGCAGCGGGGTCGCGGCGCGCAGGGACCGCCACGCCTCGCGCTCGAAGTCGACGAACATGGACGCGGCTTGATGCTTGGGTGCGGACATGGGCCGCCATCCTACCCAAGCGTCCGGCCTCCGACGGAATCCTCGTGAATTGTCCGTCCCTCCACGCCCGTAACATCACCCGCGCGACGCTCGGGCGGAAAGCGGCGGATGAGGCTTACCCGGAATACACGAATAAGGACACTTTGGTTGAAAGCCAATCTTTGAACACAGGCCTTGGGGGAAAGCACATGGACGCCATGACGAGCCGTGAGAGCCTCTGTTCCCGGAGCGGCTTCGGCGCCGGGCCGTGCATCGCGGCGCTGCTGATGGCGGCCACCCTGGCCTGTGGTCCAGTAGACGGGAGCGAGGGGCAGCAGGAGCCCGCCACCCAGACGCGGGGACTCGAATCCACCAACGGCGAGACGCCCAACGGGCTGGCCTTCAATGGCCTCGCCTTCAACGGCCTGGCCTTCAATGGCCTCGCCTTCAACGGGCTCGCGTTCAATGGCCTCAACAGCGCCGGGTTCTCGGCCTGGTTCGAGCAGAACGACTCGTTGGCGGAGACGGTCATGCGCTACCTCGTCACCTGTGCCGTGCCCGGCGGCGAGACGCGCACGTTCACGGACTCGAAGGGGCGGACGTATGTGTGGCAGGGCTCGCTGGGGCTCGCGCCGGACTGGGCCAGTGGCCAGCCGGCAACGGTGACCGAGCAGCAGCTCGTCTCCGCGTGTCTGGCCGCCCACGTCAACAAGTTCGGGCGGCACGTGGAATTCTCCCTCCAGGGCCGCAATGGGCGGGGGCAGCTCATCCCCACGCCCCAGACGGAGCTGCAGGAGTTCTCGCAGCGCGAGGGGTGCTTCTTCGGCAACCTCTTCACCAACGAGGGCATCTTCGTCGGCAACGACGACAGCCCGCTGGCCAGCAACGAGAGCAGCGTGCGTGCGTGCGCGCTCGGCAAGAAGGACGAGTGCTCGCCGATGGTCCAGGTGGGGAGCTGCGCGTCGAGCTGCACGCGGGACTCCACGGGCACTTCCTACGCGCAGTGCACCCGCAACGGCATCACCTATGCCGCGCTCACCACGCGCATCCACCCCAAGGACATCTACGTGTGTGGCGACCTCAAATGCCAGTTCACCGAGTCCTGCGGCATCGGCCTGTTCACCACGCAGTGCACGCTGGACTGTGGCATCTGCCTCTTCTGACACCGGGGCGACACGTTCCCACCGCTCCGAGCAGACTGGCGGTATGAGCTACATCCAGGAATTGCGTGCCCTGGCGGGCCCCCGGCCGCTTCTCTACGTGGGGGCGGGTGTCGTCGCGGTCAACGAGGCGGGAGAGCTGCTGATGTTCCGCCGCACGGACAGCAGCGCGCCCGGCGGTGAACGCGCTGAGGCCCGGCTGGCTTGTGGCACAGTCGCGTCCGTGAACCGCTCCGCGCTCCTGCTCTCGCTGCTCCTGTGCTGCACCCTGGCCTGCTCGCGCAAGGTGGAGTCCTCCACGCTCGGGCTCCAGTACGAGCCGCCCTCGGGCATGGCCCTGCGCAACGAGGAGCCCGGCCCTCCGGCCGTGGCACACTTCGAGGGAGGCCTGGAGGTGCGCTCGGTGCAGGGCACGCCGCCCAAGGTGGACGCGGCTCCCGAGGACGTACTGGGCGCCGCGGGAATCCCCGTGCCGGGCAGGCGCGTGAACGCCACCACGGGGACGCTGCCCGCGGGCCCGGTGGGGCGCTACGAGTTCCAGCAGGGCTCGTCCCGGACGCTCGTGTACTTCCTCCCGCTCACGGACCGGTTCGTGCTCGTCCTCTACACCGCGCCCGAGCGCGACTACGGCCCGGGCTCCTCACGCGTCGAGCGTTCGCTGTCCACGCTCAAGCCCACGCGCTGAGCCGGTTCGCCTCACGTGGAGCGATGGCCGGACGATGACCGTCCTGCGCGTGCAGTGCTCCTCGTGCCGCGCGCCCTGGTTCCTCTCCTTCGACGTGCGGCCCAACTGAGCAGGCGGACCCGGAGTGAATCGCCTCGCGGACGGTGCGCGCGGCAAGTCCCTCTCATTCCCAGGGGGGCACTGGACGAATGAACTTCCTCGACCCACCCTCCCGTATCAACGAATACATGGAGGTAGGGGATGGGGAAGTGGCGTGAGGTGGCCTTGCTGTGCTCGCTCGCGGTGGGGTGTGGCGGCGCGGCCGCGGAGGAAGGGGCCATCCAGGAGGACGAGCGTCCGCAGGTCAGCTCACCCGCCGAGGGAGCGGACGACTCGCTGACGGCGCAGTGGAGCCTTGTGGAGCCGGGAACCGCGCGGCTGGTGAAGGACATCTTCCCTCCGGTCGCCAGTGATTTGCCGCCGTGGTACGAGACTTCTCCGAGCAGCCTCGTGGAGTTCCGCGGGAAGCTCTTCTTCGCCGCCAACTTCGAGGACGGCCGCAGGGAGCTGTGGCGGAGTGATGGCACCGAGGCCGGCACGGTGAGGGTGAAGTCGTTCCCCCCGCTCCCGGGGTCCTTCTTCGCCAGCTCGCTCACGGAGCTGACGCCGGTGGGCACTCAGCTCTTCTTCGTGGTGGACGACGCGCTCCACGGCCAGGAGGTGTGGGTCAGCGAGGGCACCACCGCGAGCACGCGGCTGGTGAAGGACATCGGGCCGGGAGTCACCGGCGCATCGCCGTACAACCTGAAGGCCGTGGGCGGCCGGCTGCTCTTCTTCCGCTATGTCCTGGAGACGGCCACCCTGCCCGCGCACCAGGAGCTGTGGCGGAGCGATGGCACCGAGGCCGGCACGGTGCTCGTGAAGAACCTGGGGCCTGACTCGTCGCTCATCTTCTCGCAGGCCATCGTGGGCAACACGCTCTACTTCGTCCTCTCGGACCCGGACCACGGCACCGAGCTGTGGAAGAGCGATGGCACCGGGGCCGGCACGGGGCTGGTGAAGGACATCCTCCCGGGCGCCGACAGCTCGTACCCCTTCAACCTGCGCGCCGTGGGCAGTCGCGTCTTCTTCACCGCCACCGACGCGGAGCACGGCAACGAGGTGTGGAGGACCGATGGCACCGAAGCGGGCACGACGCTCGTCGCGGACTTGAAGCCGGGCCCGGAGAGCAGCAATCCGCAGCTGCTCGAGCCGACGGGGAGCTGCCTGTACCTCGCGCTGTCCGAGCCGGACCGCACCGTGGGCCTCTACAAGCTGAAGGACGGCACCGAGCGCGTGCAGGTGAGGCGCATCGCCACCCTGCCCAACCCGTACGACGATGAGGAGGCGTACGGATACATCACCAACTCCGCCATTGCGGGCGGGAAGCTGTACGTCGTGCTGGCGCTCTACGGAATGGGCCCGGCTCCTCGCGACACGCAGCTGTGGGTGAGCGATGCGACGAGCGCCGGGACGAAGCTGCTGCACCACCCGCTGAGCCTGTCCGACGAGTTCGGCTCCACCCTCTACTCCGTGGGGGACCGCGTCGTCTTCAGTGGCTACGAGGCGAACACGGGCCTGGAGCCCTGGGTGAGCGATGGGACGGAGGCGGGCACGCGGCTGCTGCAGGACATCGCCTCCCCCGGCCACTCGTACCCCTCCGGCTTCACCCGCGTGGGCTCCTCGAAGCTCTTCTTCGTCGCCACCGACGCCGCCCACGGCAACGAGCTGTGGATGGTACCGCTGGCCCGCTGACAGCGGACTTCGCGAGCGTCCCGGGCTTCCCCATGCAGGAGGCCCGGGACGTACGCGAGTCCCGAGCCCTACGCGCTCAGCAGGCTCCGCACGCCGAAGGCCGTATAGGCCGCGGAGAGCCCCGCCATCACGGACTGCGAGATGACGGCGGCGGGCCGCTCGAGCTCCTCTCCCCGCAGCAGGGCGGGCAGCTTGCGGAGCCCGCGGGCGGCCCCCAGGAAACCAAGCAGCCCGACGAGCGCCGCGCCTCCCAGCAACCCACGCGGGGAGACTCCGCGCCGCGCCAGCAACCCCAGGCCGAGCGCCACCGTCCCGAAGCCCGCGGGGATGAGCGCCGTCTTGGACTGTCTCCCCGTCGCCAGGAAGCCGCCCACGCCGAGCGTCGTCAGCAGCGACCCATAGCCAAGCGTCCAGTTCTCCATGCCGCACCTCCTCGATTCCGGATTGTCCCGGCCACGTACGGCCCCGGGAATCTGGGCATGGTGCGCCCGGCCTGCCCGGGTGTTTCACCAGCTCATCACGGCCTTGGACGCCGGGGCGGCCGGTGCCGCGGAGACGTCCTGCTCCAGGTCGCGGAAGCCCTCCTTCTTCGCGCGGACGCGGTAGTTGCCCTTGTCCACGTTCTTGAAGCGGTAGTTGCCCTGCTCCGTGGTGCGGGTCGACTGCACGACGTTGCCCTTGTCGTCGACGAGCTCCACCAGCGTATTGGCCGACTGGGCCGCCCCGCTCGCGAGCCCCAGCGAGCCCTCGACCTCGGCGTACTTCTGGCGTTGGACGC
>NZ_JBJMQO010000082.1:0-66283 GCF_045802675.1 Archangium sp.
CTGAGCCAGGATCAAACTCTCCAATTGAAATTTGAAGGTTTTGAACCGGCTTGGCCGGGGTCCGGCTAAGGAACTCCCGACTTCGCTGTTCAGGGCACCTCGGAATCGACTCACGCCGACTCTCTTGAGGTGCCGTTTAGAATTGACTGCGGTTTCCGCAATCGTGTACTTCTTGGGCTTGCTATTTGGTTTTCAAAGACCGAGCCGCTTGTTGCTGTCGCGGCTTCATGCTACCGTCTTCTCACTGCTCGGCAGCACCCTGTTCAACTCCGGGGCTGCGTCTTCTATTTCGAAGCGGCTTTTCTGTCAAGCGGCCGTTGCCGCTCCGTTTCACCGCTTCGCCCCGGTTTGGATTCAACACCGCGCCTTCGCGCTTTGTTTCTTCCTTTCGGGAGGGGCGCGGAACCTACTTCGCTTCCGTGCTCCGTGTCAACTTGCTTCGTCGACTCTTTTTTCCGCCCCGTCCCGGCTCTGTCGCTTGCGCGACTTCCGCCGTTTCGTGGGGGAGCGGCTTCTACCACCACCGCGTTGGGAGTCAACCCGCTTCGTCGACTTCGTATTTCGTCTTTCACTTCTTTCGTCCGGGGGACTTCGTCGCCAGTGCGACTTCGCCTTTCCGTCCGAAGGGGCGCGGCTTCTATCGCTTCGCCCCCAGGGAATCAACCGCTCGTTCTGCCTGGCCGATTCCGCCCGCCGTCAGCTTTTTCCAGCCGCACTGGCGAGGCATCCAGTATCTAGGACCGCCTTCAGGACTTGTCAACTTCGTCGACTCGTCCCGTCCGGCCCTGATCAGCCGTCGCATCCTTCTCAGGTGCGAAGCTCCCAGGCCTTCCGGTCCCTATTGATGCTCAAAAGAACAAGCCTCACTTCGCTGAAGTGTCGCCTGCGCGACACCGCGCCGTGAGGTGAGGCGGCTTATCCACCAACCGATCGGGCCACGCAAGCAATTTCACCTGCGCCCACCCGTGCGCCCTACCCGGACTTGCCGTCCCGGTGGGAGCTGCTCCCGGCCCAGCTCCAGCTCGTTGGAGGTGTAGGGGAAACCCTCCTCGGAGCCCGAATCATTCCCGCGGGTCCGGTTCCCGGCTCCTACGTCCCGGACTTCTCCAACCGGAGTCTCGAGAGATCCGCTCGCCCCCGACGGCTGCGCTCGGCGACCACCACCGAGTGCAGATCCCGATAGGCCCGCTCGAAGTCGTCGTTCACGACGATGTAGTCGTACGACGCAACCCCTCGCTCGATCTCCGAGCGGGCGGCCAGCATCCGGCGACGAATCGTGTCCTCCGCGTCCGTCCCACGATCGCGCAGGCGCCGTTCGAGCTCCTCCATCGAGGGAGGCACAACGAAGACGAGCACCGTGTCGGGGTTCTTGCGCTTGATCGCCAGTCCGCCCTGCACGTCGATGTCGAAGATGGCCACGCCCCGCCGCTCCCGGGCCTCGTCCACCACCGCCTGGGAGCTGCCGTAGAAGTGACCGTAGACCTCGGCCCACTCGACGAACTCGCCCCGCTCGATCCGCTCCTGGAAGGCGGTGACGTCCACGAAGTGGTAGTCCACCCCGTCCTGCTCCCGTCCTCGGGGCTTCCGGGTGGTCACACTGATGGAGAAGAGGGAATCCGGTAGCTCGCCGAGCAGACGGCGCGCCAGGGTGGTCTTTCCCGTCCCCGACGGCGCGGAGAGGACGAGCAGGATGCCGGGCTGCAGTGGAGTGGACTCGTTCATTCGACGTTCTGGACCTGTTCGCGGATGCGCTCGACTTCTGCCTTCATCGACACCACACGCGATGAAATCTCCGCGTGCTGGCTCTTCGAGCCCGTGGTGTTCACCTCGCGGTGCATCTCCTGCACGAGGAAGTCCATGCGGCGGCCCGACGGCTCGCTCCCCGCCATCATCTGGCGGAATTGCTCGAGGTGACTCGCCAACCGCGTCATCTCCTCGGCGATGTCCGTCCGCTCGGCGAACACGGCCACCTCCTGGGCAAGCCGCTGCTCGTCCACGGAGATGCCTCGCGCCAGCTCCGCCACGCGCTCGGCCAGCCGCTGGCGGTACTCGTCCACCGAACGCGGCGCCAGCTCCGCCACCTCCCGGCTCCAGCGCTCGATGAGCCCCAGCCGGGCCTCCAGGTCCACGCGTATCGCCTCCCCCTCCACCTGCCGCATCTGCTCCAGCGCGCCGAGCGCCTGCTCCAGCGCCGCCTGCACCGCCTTCGTGGCCGCCTCCACGTCCATCCCCCGCTCCTCCAGCCGCACCACCCCCGGCTGGTTGGCCACGTGCGTCCAGGAAATCTCGGCCATCATCCCGAGCGACTCGGCCACCTGGCGGAAGGCCCGCGCGTACTCCCGCGCCAGCCCCACATCCACCACCGGCACCGTCCCGGCCGCCGTCGCCGTCTGCCTCTTGATGAAGACCTCCACCGCGCCGCGCGCGAGCCGGTCCTTCACCTGCTTCACCACCGCGGACTCCAGCGCCGCCAGCTCCCTCGGCAGCCGCGCCTTCACCTCGCAGAACTTGTGGTTCAGGGAGCGCAACTCCACGGAGAACTCCTCGTCCCCCACCTGCGCGCGTCCCGCTCCGAAACCCGTCATGCTCTTCAGCATTCGCGGCTTGCTAGGCCCTTCCGGCCAACAGGTCAAGCCACCTGCGCGGGGATCCTCTCTGCTATGGTCCGCCCCCCGATGGTCTGGCACAAGCGGCTCGAATCGTGGGCGAAGCTGGCTCTCGCCCTCGTGGCTTCCGCCCTCCTCTGGCGCCCCGGCCGCCGGCGGACGGTGGGTCATCCCCTCCCCTCCCCCCGGCGCGTCCTCCTCGTCCGGATCGACAACCGCGTCGGCGAGGCCCTCCTCACCACCCCCCTCCTCTCCACCCTCAAGGCCTCCCCCCACCCCCCGGAGATCCACGTCCTCGTCCACTCCAAGGTCGCCCGCGTCATCGCCGGCCACCCCGAGGCCGATCGCATCATCCCCTTCGACCGCCGCCTCCTCTGGCTCGGCGCCCTCGCCCCCGGCATCCGCGCCCTGCGCCGCGAGCGCTATGACGTCGTCGTCGACTGCGCCAACTGGTCCACCCCCTCCGTCACCTCCGCCCTCATCTCCCGCCTCGCCGGCCCCCACGCCCTCGTCATCGGCCCCCAGCAGTGGCCCATTCAGTACCTCCACTCGCTCTCCGTCCCCGCTCGGACCGATACCACCCGCGAGGTGCTCCAGCGCGTGCACCTGCTCTCGCCCCTCGTGCAGGACCCTCCCCGTGAGCTGATGTCCTTTCGCGCGCCCAAGGTGAGCGAGCAGTTCCGGGCCTGGCTCGAGGCTGGCTCGGGTTCGCCTCGCGCGGTCGTCAACCCCGGCGGGCGGCTCGGCTGGCGCCGCATCCCTCCCGAGGCCTTCGCCTCCGCCGCTCGCGCGTTGATCGCCTCCGGAAGGAATCCCATCGTCACCTGGGGCCCCGGTGAGGAGGAACTCGCTCGCACCGTCGTGGCCCTCGCCCCCGGCGCTCAGCTCGCTCCCCCCACCAGCATCGACGAGCTCGCCGCCCTCATGCGCTCCGCCGGCCTCACCGTCTGCAACAACACCGGCCCCATGCACCTGTCCGTCGCCGTCGGCGCCCCCACCCTCGGACTCTTCCTCCGCATGGACATGGCTCGCTGGGGTCACCCCCATCCGCCCCATCGCATGGTCGACCTCACCCCCGTCGTCGACTCGGGTGCGAATCTCGAGGCCCGGATCTTCGAGGAGGTGCGGGACTTCGCCGCGGGACTCCCGGAGCGGGCTTCAGCTTCCTGAGGGTAGGGCGCGAGCTTCGTCTCGGAGCAGCACGGGCACTCCGTCCCTGATGGGGTACGCGAGGCCGCAGCTCGCACAGTGCAGGTGGGGCAGAGGGGGGCTCTCGAGGGGGGAACCCGGGGCCCGCCTACCCTCACCCCGACCCTCTCCCGGAGGGAGGAGTTGCTCTGGGTGGGGTGGGTCTGACAGAGGGCCCTTGCAGATCGGGCAGGCCAACGTCGCTCGCAGCCAGTCGGGGATGCTCATGGTTCGCTACTTCGACTGCCGCTCCGCCTGCAGCTTCCTCGCGAGCTCCGTCGTGCTGTGATTCTTCGGGTCTCCCGACACCGCCACCCTCCCTCCGTAGGCCCGTACCTCGTCCGCCTCGGGAATCGTGTCCGGCGTGTAGTCCGTCCCCTTCACGTGCACGTCCGGCTTCAACGCCCGGATGATGTGGCGCACGTCCGGCTCATCGAAAATCAGCACCCCGTCCGTACACGCCAGCGCCGCCACCAGCTCCGCCCTCTCCCCCTCCGGAATGTGCGGCCTCCCCGGCCCCTTGTACGCCCTCGTCGACGCGTCCGAGTTCACCGCCACCACCAGGTAGTCCGCCAGCTCCTTCGCCCCCTCCAGGTAGCGCACGTGCCCCACGTGCAGCAGATCGAACACCCCGTTCGCCAACGCCACCGTCTTCCCCTCCGCCCTCCACCGCTCGCGCTGCGCCACCACCTCCGGCAGCCGCATCACCTTGGCCAACGTGCTCACCGCGCGCTCCTCAGCTCGCCCAACAGCTCGTCCCTCGCCACCGTCGCCGTCCCCAGCTTCTGCACCGCCAACGCTCCCGCCACGTTCGCCAGCCTCGCCGCCTCCCCGAAGCTCCCTCCCGCCGCCAGCCCCAGCGAAAACGCCGCGATCACCGTGTCCCCCGCCCCCGTCACGTCCACCGCATCCTTCGCCCCATGCACCGGGATCAGATCCACTCCCCCCTTCGCGTCGAAGAGCGCCATCCCGTGCCGGCCCCTCGTCACCAGCAACGCCTGGCACTTCATCCGCCGCACCACCTCGTGCCCCGCCTCCAGCAACTCCTCCTGCGTGTTCAGCGGCCGGCCCACCAGCGACTGCAGCTCCGGCTCGTTCGGCTTGCACACCGTCACCCCGGTGAACGCCGCCAGGCTGTAACGGCTGTCCACGCACACCGGCAGCCCGTCCGCCGCCAGTCTCCGCAGCGCCTCGCGCATCTCCTCCCCCACCACCCCCGCCCCGTAGTCCGACACCACCACCGCGTCCGCGTCCTTCGCCGCCTCCTCCACCTTCTTCACCAATGCCCGGCGAAGCCTCGGCGGCAACGCGCCCCGCTGCCCACGGTCCAGCCTCAACATCTGCTGCCGCGTCGTGTTCACCCCTCCCGCCAGAATCCGCGTCTTCGTCTCCGTCTCCACGCCCTTCGCACTCACCGCCCGCAGCTCGACTCCTGCTTCGTCGAACAGCTTGCGCAGCGCCCTCCCCATCTCGTCCACCCCCAGCACGCCCACCGCCGTCACCTGCCCCGACAGTGCTCGCACGTTCGCCGCCACGTTCGCCCCGCCCCCCAGCTTCACCTCCGAGGACTCGTGACGCACGATCAGCACCGGCGCCTCGCGGCTCACCCGGTCCGTCTGGCCGTAGATGTAATGGTCGGCAACCAGGTCCCCTACCAGCAGCACCCTCCGGCGCGCGAAGGCCAACGGAATCTGGGCCAGGGAAGGCATCACTCGGGCGGGCACCACAGCAGCCATGGCGGCGCGTTGTCCCACAGCCCCTCCCCTTCGACAAGCCGACCTTTTCCTACCCCAGCCCGAGCGCCCGGCGAAGGTGCGACTCCCCCTCGAGCACCTCCACCCCCAACCGCACCGTCCACGCCTCGAAGCCGCTCGGCAGCCGTACGAGGTCCTTCTCCGTCGTCACCACCCTCGCGCCCAGGCTCGCCGCTCGCGCGCCCACCTCGTGGAGCTCCCGCGCACTGAAGCGATGGTGGTCCGGATAGAAGGCCGTGCCCCGGACCTCCGTCCCCAGCTCGCCCAGCGTCCGCAGGAAGCCCCCCGGCCGAGCAAGCCCCGCCAATGCCAGCACCGGCTGTCCCTTCAATGCCTCGGCGGGATGGAGCCCTCCCGATGGGTCCACCCAGGCCGTGGGCCGATACCGCGTCCGCACCCGGGGCGCTGGCAGCGGCGGCAGCGCCGGCCCGGGCGTCGATGCGGCTCGCACCCAGAAGAGCGTCGCCCGGCTCAGCCCCAAGAGCGGCTCGCGCAACGGGCCTCGCGGCAACATCCGCCCATTGCCGAAGCCCACCGCCTCGTCCACCACCACCACGTCCTCGTCCCTCGCCAGCTTCCGGTGTTGGAAGCCGTCGTCGAGCAGCACCACCTCCAGCCCGAACTCGTCCCTCGCCCGGCGCGCCAGCTTCCGGCGATCCGCTCCCACCAGCAGCCTCGCCTCGGGGCAGCGGCGCGCGAGCAGCAACGGCTCGTCCCCCGCCTCCTCCACCGACGGCAACGGCCCCGCTCCCGTGAAGGTCACCGGCTCCTTCGAGCCCCGCCCATACCCCCGCGTCAGGATGCCCACCCGCTTCCCCTCCCGCACCAGCAGCTCCGCCAGGTACAGCACCGCCGGCGTCTTCCCCGTCCCTCCCACGTTCAGGTTCCCCACCGACACCACCCGCAGCCCCTCCACCCGCTCGCCCTCCAGCAGGCCCGCGTCGTAGAGCGCTCCTCGCAGCCGCACTCCCGCCCCGTAGCCCCACGCCAGCACCTCCAGCGGCGCCAGCATCGCCCTCCGGCTCCACCCCTCTGGCTCGCCCGGGTAGAAGACCCGCTCAATCGCCGTCGGCGCTTCCTGCCTCGGGGCCTCGCCGCTCACCGCTCCGCCCTCGCCTGCTCGTACAGCGCCAGCACCTCCGCGGCGATCCGCTCGTTGCTCGGGTGCGCCACCGGGGACCTCGTGCCTGACTCCGACGCCTCCACCACCGCCTCCGCCGTCAGCCCCTCCACCAGCACGTCCGCCAACGCCGGCAGGTTGCCCTCCTCCACCGCCACCACTCGCACTCCACTCGCCCTCGCCTGCGCCGCCGCCCTCGCGCTCCAGTCGTTGCCGAGCCCCAGCACCCACACCTCGTCCAGCGCTCGCAGCCAGCGCGCGAAGGTCTCTCCCCGCTGGTACCCCGCGAACGTCACCGCCTCCTCCAATCCCAACGCCCGCACCTGCTGCCGCACCGGCTCCACCTGTTCGCCGTCCCCCACCAGCACCAGCCTCGCTCCCGCGTGCCCCCGCCGCAGTTGCGCGAAGGCCTCCACCCCGAGCCCGTGCCTCCTCGAGGGCTGGAACGTCGACACCATCCCCACCAGCGGCGCCCCCGTCAGCCCCAACTCCCGCCTCAGCGCCTCGCGGTCCTCCGCGGGCCGGAACATCGCGTCCACCAGCGGCGGCAGGACGCGCACCCGTCTCCCCACCAGCTTCGTGATCACCGAGGACGAGGGCACCGTGTAGGCGTCCGCTTCCGGCAGCGAGAACCTCAGGGACCTCGGCGCATGCACCGAGCGGATGACGACCGCGCCCCTCGGCCTCCCCCACCTCGCCACCAGGTGATCGTGCGTGAAGTGCGCGTGCACCACGTCCACGCTCCGCGCCTTCAACTTCCGCGTGTCACTCCACACCGTCCACGGCGGCGATTTCACCGACAGCTCGAGCCCGCCCTCGTCCAGCAGCCCCAGCTCCTTCAGCCGCGGCACCGAGGGCTCCTCCGCCGGAATCTCCTTCCTCCGGCGATCCACCGCCACCGTCACCTCGTGCCCCGCCTCGCGCTGCGCCCGAGCCAGCAACGCCACGTTCTCCGCCGGGCCACTCCAGAACGGGCTCGCCAGCAGGTGCAGGATCTTCATGGGGTGAGCGCTCTCGCCATGTGCTCCACGTTGCGCTGGCTCGCTCCTGAAATCTGCCGCACCGTCCCCCTCGCCAGCTCCCCCAATGACGTCACCGTCTCCGGCTTCGCCAACAGCTCCGACATCACCCGGTACAGCTGCTCCGCGTCCTTCACCTGCAACCCGCCCCTCCCCACCAGCACCTGCACGCTGTCCCGGAAGTTCTCCATGTGCGGCCCGAACAGCACCGGCTTGCCCTGCCCCGCTGGCTCCAGGATGTTCTGCCCTCCCCTCTTCGTGAACGACCCGCCCACGAACACCAACGTCGCCAGCCGGTACGCCCTCGACAGCTCGCCGATCGTGTCCAGCACCACCACCCGCCCTCCCTCCTCGTTCCCCTTCGAGCGCAACCCCACGCTCAGCTCCGCCTCCCTCGCCAACGCCACCACCCGCCCCGCCCTCTCGATGTACCTCGGTGCGATCACCAGCCGCAGGTCCGGGTGCGCCTCCAGCAACCGCCGGTACACCTCCAGCAGGTGCTCCTCCTCGCCCTCGTGCGTGCTGCCGGCGATCCACACCCGCTCCCCTTCCTTCAGCCCCAGCGCTCCCCGCAGCGCCTCGTCCTCCTGGCTCTCCTGCACCGGGTCCGCCGACGCCAGCGCGTCGAACTTCGTGTTCCCCGTCACGAACACCCGCTCGCCCGGCGCCCCCAGCCCCAACACCCGCTCCGCCTCGTCCTCGCCCCGCATCAGGAACAAGTCCATGTCCCGCAGCGGATTGCCGATGAGCGAGAACAACAGCCGGTACTTCCCCTGGTGCGCCGGAGAGAAGCGCCCGTTCGTCAGCGCCACGCGCCCCCCCGCGCGCCTGGCCGCCCGGATGAGGTTGGGCCAGATCTCCGTGTACTCGAGCACCAGCAGCTCCGGCTGGATGGCGCGCACCGCCCGCCTCGTGGCGCCCCACAGGTCGTAGGGCGCGTACACCACCCCGTCCACCTGCTTCGCCAGCCGGCCCTTCCCCATCATGTAGCCCGAGTTCGTCATCGTGGAGAGCACGATGCGGCACCCCGGAAAGCGCGCGCGCAACGGGCCGAACATCGGCGAGAGCGCCAACAGGTCTCCCGCGCTCGCCCCGTGCATCCAGAACGTCGGGCCGGGCCCTCGCGGCGGCAGCTCCCCTGGCGCGTAGAAGCCGAGCCGCTGCCGCAGCCCGTGCCGCGTCTTGCGATGCAACGACAACACCGGGAAGAGCACGGCGAAGAGCAGGTAGCTGGCGAGGACGTAGAGAAGGCGCATGGCAGCCGGGGCCGCGTCCCTCTACCAGATGCCGCCCCTCCCGGCAGCACGCGTCCCCCACTCCAGCTCCCTCGCCCCGGGCACGCTCCTCCCGCCCTTCCCTCTCACCTTCTAGGAAAACAGAAACAACGTGTTTATTCTGTATTCATTGGAAATGTCGGACTTCTTTGGTACCTTGAGCATCGTCCCCGAGGCACGGGGAACAGGAGGCAGCCAGTGGAGAATCGTTTCCGCGGAGTCATTGGAGTGGCGGCGCTGTCGTTCATGATGGGTGCGTGCACCGAGGGCAACGCGCCCGAGGGCAACAAGCCCATGGCGACCCGGACGCTCGCGTCCGCCCTCGGCAACAACGTGGTGGACGCCGACGAGTCGGGCACCGCCCGCTTCATCACCGGTGAGCTGGGCAGCCTGCCCGCGCTCGCCGCCCCCCAGGATGCGCTCACCGCCGACCTGAGCCCCGCCCTGGCGAGCATCGCCCCCCAGTTCAAGCTGGACGCGGCCAACCTCGTCCTCAAGCGCGCCTACACCGACGCGCAGGGCGACATCCACTACCGCTACGGCGTGCTGCACAACGGCCGCGCCATCTACGGCGCCGAGCTGCGCCTGCACGCGCGCGACGGGAAGATCTTCGCGGCCAACACCAACGTGCGCGGCGACCTGACGGGCCCGGACAAGGCCACCGTGGCCCCCGAGGCCGCCATCTCCGCCGCCGCGCAGGATCGCGAGGCGCCCCAGGATGCCCGCATCGCGGGTGAGCCCGAGCTCTTCTACTACCGCGCCGGCGACAAGCTGCTGCTCGTCTACGAGCTGCGTCAGACCGGCGAGCAGACCGACGGCACCCCGGTGGACGACTCGGTGCTGGTGGACTCCGCGGACGGCTCGGTCGTGGCGCGCATCCCCCACGTGCACACCGCCCTGGGCCGGAAGATGTACGACGGCAAGACGCTGTCCACCCTGCCCGGCACGCTGACGCGCATCGAGGGCCAGGACCCCGTCGCCGACCCCATCGTCAACGAGAACTACGGCCACCTCGGCACCGTCTACAACTGCTACAGCACCCTGTTCGGCCGCGACTCCATCAACAACGCGGGCGCCACGCTCATCAGCACCGTGCACCACCGCGTGAAGTACGTGAACGCCTTCTGGGACGGCACCCAGATGGTGTACGGCGACGGCGACAACGTCACCGCCATCAACCTGGCCAAGTCGCTCGACGTGACGGCGCACGAGCTGACCCACGCCGTGACGGACAACGAGTCGGACCTCATCTACTCGGGTGAGTCCGGCGGCCTCAACGAGTCCATGTCCGACATCTTCGGCGCGGTGTGCGAGTGGTACGGCGACGGCAAGGTCGTCAGCGCGCGCACCTGGCTGGTGGGTGACGACGTCTGGACGCCGGCCACCGCGGGCGATGCGCTGCGCTACATGGCCAGCCCCACCCAGGACGGCACGTCGCTCGACTACTACCCGGACTACTCCTCCGGCATCGACGTGCACTACAGCTCGGGCATCTCCAACCTGGCCTTCTACCTGCTGAGCCAGGGCGGCACCCACCCGCGCGCCAAGACGGCCACGGTCGTCACGGGCATCGGCATCGAGAAGGCCGCGCGCATCTTCTACAAGGCCAACGTCGACCTCATGACGCCGAGCACCACGTTCGAGCAGGCGAAGATCGCCACCGAGCAGGCCGCTCAGCAGCTGGGCTTCGACGCGGCCACCGTCACGGCCGTCACCAACGCCTGGAAGGCCGTGGGCGTGGGCGTGCCCGTCCCGCCCCCCGTCAACACCCCCATCGAGAAGAACGTCCCGGTGAGCAACATCTCCGGCGCCAAGGGCTCCAAGGCGTACTTCAGCTTCAAGGTCCCCGAGGGCGCCACGGACCTCAACGTCAGCATCAGCGGCGGCACCGGTGACGCGGACCTCTACGTGCGCTTCAACAACGCCCCCACCACCAGCCTCTACGACTGCCGCCCCTACAAGTCCGGCAACGCCGAGTCGTGCGTCTTCGCCGCTCCCGCCCAGGGCACCTGGTACGTGATGCTCAACGCCTTCAGCGCCTACTCCGGCGTCTCGCTCTCCGTCACCTGGAAGGGCGGCTACATCCCCATCGAGGGCGGCGTGCAGCTCGACGGCCTGTCCGGCATCGCCGGCTCGGATCAGGTGTACAAGCTCACCGTCCCCGCTCGCGCCGGTGGCATCGACAACAACGTCCACGTGCGCCTCTTCAACGGCACGGGCAACGCCGACCTCTACGTGAAGCCGGGCTCCGCCCCGAAGTCCTTCGACTACGAGTGCCGCAGCGTCAAGGAGGGCAACACCGAGGTCTGCAACCTCAACAACGTGGCCCCCGGCAACTACTACATCCAGGTCTTCGGCTCGAAGGGCGGGTACCAGAACCTGTCCCTGGCCGCCACCTACGACTGAGCCGCTGACTCCCGAGATTCAACGGCCGCTCTCGCTCTCGCGGGGGCGGCCGTTCTCGTTCAGGGCCCCGCGCGCCTGGGCAGGACGCGAATCGGGCTCGGGGCAATCCACGGGCGCCACTGCGTTCCGAAGAAGCTCCCCGGCCCTCTCGCCCACGCCTCTATCTGCACCGCTCCCTCTTCCACCAACTTCACCGACCTGCCGTCCTCGCCCAGCTGCCCCACGCCTCGTACCTCGATGCGCACCTGCTCTCCCGCTCCCGGCGGCAGGCGCACCGTCAGCACGTCTCCCACGTGGGCCTCACGGCGCTCCGCGTCCAGGCCCTCCAGTGCGAAGCCCTCGGGCTCGCCCAGTGCCCGGAAGGCGCAGACGGCCCGGCCACTCGCGAGCCCCTTCACCACCTGCTCCGCCGCCTCCCGCGCATCCTTCGACAGCTCCACCGGCGTGCCTTCCGCGGGCGGCAGGTACATCGCCATCGACTTGAAGACGTCCTCGTAGCGCGGCAGCCCGTGCGCGTCGTGCGAGCACAGGGCGATTCGCGGCTTCTCCCGCTCGAGCTCCAGCAGCCGCGCCAGGGACTCGGGTCCCGGCTCGACGAGCAGCATCACCCCGTGCACCGGATTGCCGAGCGTCGCCCCCACCGCGGGCAACAGCCGGCTGATGGGGTGGCGCAGCGCGTCCCGGAAGAACGTGTCCGCGGAGTAGAGCTCGTAGCCCTCGGCCCTCCGCGCGGCCTCCTCGTGACGCCAGGGGTTGCGCTGCTGCACCGGGTGCGCGAGCACGCTCACCCCTCCCGCCTTCTCCACCGCCGCCTCGGCCTCCCCTCCGTCCATGTACGGCCGCACGCCCTCCAACGGCCGCCTCAGGCCAAACGCCACCAGGTGCCCGTGCGCCGTCGAGAGCTCCACGCCCGGCACCATCAGCACCCCGTCCACATAGGCGGGCTCGCGCGGCACGAAATCGTTGTGGTCCGTGAGCACCACGAAGCGCAGGCCCGCGGCCTTCGCCGCCGCGGCCACCTCCTCCACCGTGCCCCGCCCATCCGAGCGCGTCGTGTGCACATGGAAGGCGCCTCGCGGCCACTGGGGCGCGTCCGGCGCCGGGGGCACCACCGGGTACTCGGCGTACGAGGCCGCGAGCGTGAAGAAGCCCGCCACCCCCAGCACCCCCAGCACCAACCCCAGCAGCGCCCGGAGCAACTTGCCCGCAAGCACCGCCGGCTTCACGCCGCGCCCCGCTCCGGGCCCGCCGTCTGCAGCGACCACAGCGCCGCGTAACGGCCTCCCGCCTTCAGCAGCTCCGCGTGGCTCCCCCGCTCCACCACCCGCCCCGCCTCCACCACGCAGATGACATCCGCGTCCACCACCGTCGACAACCGGTGGGCGATGACGAGCGCCGTCCGCCCCGGCAGCACCGCCGCCAGCGCCCCCTGCACCTCGCGCTCGCTCTCGGGATCCAGACTGCTCGTCGCCTCGTCCAGCACCAGCACCGGCGCCCGCGACAGCACCGCCCGCGCGATGCACAGCCGCTGCCGCTGGCCTCCGCTCAGCTTCACCCCGCGCTCGCCCACCCGCGTGTCATAGCCCTCGGGCAGCGCCCGGATGAAACCGTCCGCGTTCGCCACCCGCGCCGCCGCCTCCACCTCCTCGCGTGTCGCGTCCGGCCGCCCATAGCGCAGGTTGTCCAGCACGCTCCCCGAGAAGAGCAATGGCTCCTGCGTCACCAGCGCGAACTTCGCCCGCACGCTCGCCGCCGTGTACCGGTCCACGTCCACCCCGTCGAAGCGCAGGTGGCCCGCCTGCGGACGCTCGAAGCGCAGCAGCAGGCTCGTGAGCGTGCTCTTGCCTCCACCGCTCGGCCCCACCAGCGCCACCACCTTGCCCACCGGCAGCTCCAGCGTCAGCCCGTCCAGCGCCCGCCGCTCCCCGTACGCGAAGCGCACGTCCTCCACCTGGATGCCCCGCTCCAGCGCCGGTGCCTCGGTGGCCCCCGGCGCGTCCTCCACCGGGTGGCGCAGGTCCAACAACGCGAAGAGCCGCTCGCCCGCCGCCCCCGCCTGCATCGCGAACTGCGTCACCCGCCCCAGGTCCTTGATGGGCTGGTACACGAGAATCAACGCGGTGAGGAAGGACAGCAGGGACTCGGGCTCCATCGCGTGCGTGGCCGCCGCGTACCCCAGCGATCCCGCGAGCGCCGCCGCCGCCAGCACCTCCATCAACCCCGGCACTCCGCCTCGAGCCCACGCCGCGCGCACCAGCGCCTCCTCGTGGGCCTTCGCATGCGCCGAGAAGCGCGCCAGCTCCGCCGCCTGTCCGTTGAAGGCCTGGATGGTGCGCATGCCGCCCAGGCCCTCCTGGAGCTGCCCCGCGAGGTGGCCGAGCTGCACCTGGCCCTCGCGCGTGCCCCGCAGCGCCTTGCGCGTGAGCCTCGAGGCCGGCAGCGCCGCCAGCGGCAGCACGGCCAGCATCAACCCGCCCATCAGCGGACTGATGGACAGGGCCATGCCCGCCAGCACCAGCACCTGCAGCGAGTCCCGCAGGTACGAGCCCACGGTGTACATGGCCGCCATCTCCACCGCCTGCACGTCCGCGGAGAAGCGGCTGAGCAGATCTCCCACCCGCTCGCGCGCCATCTGCGCGGGAGAGAGCGAGGACAGGCGCAGGAAGAGCTCGCGCCGCAGGTCCGCCACCACCTTCTGGGCGAAGAAGCCCATGAAGTAGAACTGGCCGAGGTACCCCACGCCCTTCACCACGCCCACGCTCAGCACCACCACGGGGAAGCCCCAGAGCGCGGCCTCGCGAGGCAGCCGCGACAGCCACGGCACCGGTTGCGCGCCGCCGAAGCCCTCCGAGCCCCCCGACAGCAGGAAGCGCAGCGCCGGGCCCAGCAGGTACGCGTACGCCCCCGTGGCCAGCCCCAGCACCGTCATGCACGCGAAGGCCATCGCCAGGATGCCCACGTGCGGCCGGGCGTAACCCAGTAACCTCCACAACGACTTGTGCATCACCGGCCTACTTTGCGCAGCGCGGCCTTGGCGAGCTGGGCATTGGGATTGAGCTCGAGCACCTTGAGCAGCTTCTTGCGCGCCCCGGACGCGTCGTCCATCTCACTGTCGATGATGGCCGAGATGATGAGCGCCCGCTCCAGGTACGGGTTGAGCGAGAGCGCCTTGCGCAACACCTTCTGCGCCGCCTTCGCCCGGTCCTCCTTCGGCCCCGTGCCGGCCAGGAACGTGGCCCAGGCCAGGTACGAGTAGTACTCGGGCTCCTGCGGGTTGAGCGTCACCACCTCCTCGAAGTGGATGAGCGCCGAGCGGTACTGCTTGCGCTTCAGCGCCGCCTCTCCACGCCGCAGGATGATCTCCGCGTCCACGTTCACCGTGGTGGCTCGCCCCACGTCCATGCGCGACATGAGGTACTGCAGGTACGCCTTGCGCTTCTCCTCCACCGACAGCACCCGGTACGCCGCCGACAGCTTGTCCTGCACCGAGTCCAGCAGGTCCTTGATCTCCGAGGTGTCGAACTCGGCGTAGCTGTCCGGATGGAAGCGCGTGGCGAGCTCGTGGTAGGCGCGCTCGACGGCCTCGGTGTCCGCGGCGATGTCCAGCCCCAGGCAGCGGAAGTAGCTGCCGGTGATGATCTTCACCGCTCCGTCCCGCAGGCTCGCCGCCGTCTCCGCGTCCAGCGGCTTGCGCTTGCGCGGGGCGATGGACTCCGGCACCGCCACCACCTCGCCCGGACCGCTCACCGCCGGCGCCGGCGAGAAGCTCACGCAGCCGACCACCTTGAGGAACCACAGCAGCGAGTACCCTCTGCGCAGGTCTCCCCGCCCGTGCGCCAGCAAGTCCCGGAGCGGGATGCGCCCGTTCACCTGCATGACGATCTTCAGGTCGTCCGTGTTCAGCCCCAGCGCCGCCAGGTCCTTGCCGAACTCGGGCGTGCGCACCGGGTACTCCGCCTGGTGCGCGCGCAGCGGCGCGGCCATCACCTTGAGCGGAATGGCCCGCCTCGCCCCGTCCAGGATGGGCGCCAGTGACGGCGTCTCCACCGTGGCCACCTCGGCCTGGAACTCCTCGCCCGGGTAGAAGGCGTAACGGCCCTCGCGCATGCCGATGACCTGCGCCAGCCGGTCCGTCGTGTAGTCGCGCAGCAGTTGCAGCAGCTCCTCGCCCGCCGCCTCCACCCCGGCCTCCGCCAGCGCCGAGCCGATGCGCATCCCCGAGGCCAGCGCCTGCACCACCCGCTCCGCCTGCGCCTCCGTCACCACCTGGCGCTGCAGGAGGTAGCTGGGGAGCGCGTCCTGCCGCGCGCTCGAGTCGTAGTTCACCGCGCCGCCACGAGCGAAGAACACCCGCCGCGTCAAATCCCGGTACGCCACCACCAGCACGCCATCGCGGTGCAGCCGGTAGAGCGACACCAGCAGCCCCGGCAGCGGGAAGCCCTTGAGATCGCCGCTGACCACCGCCGAGCGCGCCAGCATCGCCCGCACGCCCTTGAGCGGGGCCTCGTTCTGCGCGGCGCCGGCCACCAGCGACTGGAGCTTGCCCACCAGCTCGCCCGGCTTGAGCGGGTCCGCCACGTAGGCGTTCACCTTGAGATCCAACACCGACGCCACGCCGCGCGCCCGGCCCAGGTGGCCCTTGTCGATGGCCACGATGGGCACGCGCGCCCCCATGCTGTGGTTGCGGATGAGGTGCCCCACGTGCGCCCCGTCCAGGCGCGGCAGGTCCACGGACACCACCACCATGTCGGGGTTGTCGGCGACGAAGTGCTCCATCGCCGAAGCCGGATCCTTCACCGCGCGCACGGTGAATCCGGCTTGAGACAACAACCCGGTGAGGTGCTCCAGAGTCGGTGGATGGCTCTCGGCCAGAAGAAGCGTCTTCAAGGGCGGGCGAGTGTACACATTCAGCCCGCTCGCTTCAGTGGGTATCCGCCTCCCTCCGCTCGCGGCGAGCCCCTCGCCCTCAGGGAAAACGCCTACCCGGTAGCTCAGGAAAAGAGCGGACGTGCCCTGAGTGAAAGAGTTCAGGCATGCGGGAGTACGGCCTGCTTGAAAGCCGCGCCGCCCCGTCCCCAGGGAGAGCAAGCAGCCGACCCCCCCCACCGAGCGCACCGCTCCCGAGTACGAGGGCAAGGAACCGGCCGATTACGGCACGGGCTACTCCCAGAAGATCTCGTACTCGCTGTCGAGCGGCTCCGTCTGGCAGCCGAGCACCCATGAGCGCTGGACGTTCATCTTGCGGACCAGCTCCAGCAGCACGCCCTCGTGGAACGGCACGGGCATGAAGGTGTTCCTCATCGTGAAGCGCGCATGCGCCGGCGCCACCCACGTCAGCTCGAACTCGCCGAAGTTCAGCGCGACCCGGTACACCACCGGCAGGCTGTCCAGCAGGCGCCGCGGGTCTCCCCCCGCCTGCATCACGCCCATGGCCTTGCCGGCCGTGGACTTGCGGAAGTCCGCCGCCGCGCGCCTGCCGAGCTGCCGCAGGGCCTCCTCGGTGCTCCCATGCTCCACCGCCAGCAGCGGCAGCGCCGTGGCGACCATCCGCAGATAGGTCGCGATGGGATAGTTGAAGAACGCCACGAACCCCCGCTCGCCACTCACCGCGAGGCAACGCCTCATCATCACGCCGTCGCCGAGCTCGCCCACCGTGTCCAACAGGCTGAGGCAGAACACGCCGCGCGCGGTGTCACCGGGATAGGCCAGGGAGATCCGCTGCGCGAAGTCGCGCTCCCAGAGTTCCGCGACCCGTGGCGGCGCGGCTTGCCGGATGTCCTGGCGCATGCGTCATCCCCCCTGAGTACCGACCCCTGACGAGGTTATCGAATCGACCGTACCCAAGTTTCCACGTCCTACTCGCGAAGTCGACATGCGTACGAATGAACCCTGAAGATTCGGAGCCCAAACGCACGCCTTCTCTTCATAAGGAAATCTTCAATGCCACGACAGGTACTCGGGGTGACATGGACGGGACAATTCGCGTGGTACTCCAACAGTGGTGGCCGTGAGCGGCGAGCCCCTCCGCCCACGGCTCCGGCTCAGTGGGGAACGTGCTCGTCCGGAGGCAAGGGGGTGACGGGAGCGGTCACCTCGTCGCGAGGCGCGTGCGGCTCGGCCCCAGGCCCCCTTCCGAGCGGGCAGTACGCCCCCGACCTCGCGTCCCACTCGAACAGCTCGGCGCGGCCCACGTCGTAGAACCAGGCGTGCAGCCGGACCTCACCCGCCTCGACCTTCTGGCGCAGCAGCGGATGGGAGAGCGCGTTGTCCACCTGCAGCAGCGCGTTGCGCCGGGCCGCCTCCTCGGGAGTGCAGTCCACGGGCAACGTCCCGAGTAGCACCCGGGCCTCCTCCAGCCAGCGCCGCACCCCGAGCAGCTCGTTGGGCACGTCGCCGAGCAGGGCCCGCATGGCGCCGCAGCCCGAGTGGCCGCACACGACGACATCCGTCACGCTCAGCACACCCACCGCGTACTCGAGGGCACTGCTCACCGAGGCCTCCATGGGCGAGCCCGCACGCGGAATGAGGTTGCCGATGTTGCGCACGACGAAGAGCTCGCCGGGCTCGGTGGTGGTGATGAGGTTGGGGCTGATGCGGCTGTCCGCGCAGGTGATGAACAGGGTGTGGGGCTTCTGCCCATCGGCGAGCCGGCGGAACAGCGGCGCGTAGCGCTCCCACTGCTCCTGACGGAAGCGCTCCACGCCCCGCACCAGCCGCTCGCGGGAGGACGTGGGCGCGGGCTCCTCGAGCAGCAGCGCCGCGTCCGCCTCGGTGGGGGCCAGCAGGGGCAGCAACTCGGGGCCACCGTGCTGGCGAAGCAGCACCTGCTGGACCTCCGGCCGCGAGCCCAGCAGGGCCACCCGCGTCCCCCGCGCCCGCAGGCCCCGCACCAGCCCGAGGAACAGCTCCGAGCCCGAGGCATCCACCGCCGTCACGCCCGACAGGTCGATGACCACGCCGCGCGAGGCCTCCAGCTCACCGGCCTCGGAGCCCAGCCGCTCCAGCTTCGCGGTGGACAGGAAGGAGATGGGCCCCGAGAGCAGGAAGCGATGGGGCCCCTGGGACTCCACGCGCAGGACGCTCGCGCGCAGGCCGCCCAGGCGCACCGCCGCGATGGCCAGCGCCGCCACGAGCCCCGCCTGCACCCCGACGATGAGGTCCACCAGGACGATGGCCACGAAGGTGACGAGGTACACGCCCGCCTCGGAGCGGGAGATCTTCCAGAGGGCCCTCAGCTCGCGCGGGTGCAGCATGCGCAGCGCCACGGCGAGCAGCACTCCGGCCAGCGCGGCGATGGGGATGCGGCCCATGAGGGGGGCGAGGAGGAACACCGCGGCCAGCAGCGCCAGCGAGTGGACGATGGCCGAGCGGCGGGTGCGCGCCCCGGCCTGCACGTTGAGCGCCGAGCGGGCGATGACGCCCGTCACCGGGATGCCGCCGAAGAGGGACACGGCCAGATTGCCCAGGCCCTGGCCCACCAGCTCCTGGTCCGGGTCATGGCGAGCCCCCCGGGAGAGCTTGTCCACGGCGCCGCTGGACAGCAGCGTCTCCAGCGAGGCCAGGGCGAAGACGACGAGCGCGGTGCTCAGCAGGGGGCCCCAGCCGGACGCCGGCAGCGCGGGCCACCGGGGCGCGGGCAGCGAGCGAGGCAGCGCGCCGAGGGTCTGCACGTCCAGCCCCAGCGCCACGCAGAGCACCGTGGGGACGATGACGGCGATGAGCGGAGCGGGCAGGCGCGGCAGCACCTTGGGCAGGCCCAGCACGATGGCCAGCGTCAACACGGCGAGGGCGAGCGAGGCGGGCCGGGCCTGGTGCAACAATCCTCCCACGTGCGTGAGGACGTCGAGCACGTGGCTCTGCGCGGGAGGAGGCAGGCCGAGGGCGCGCGGCAACTGGCCGATGAGGATGATGGCGCCGATGCCCGCGGTGAAGCCGGCCACCACGGGCACGGGGACGAAGCGGATGAGCCGGCCCAGCCCGAGCACGCCGGTGAGCACCTGCAGCAGGCCCACCGCCAGGCCGATGACGAGCAGGCCCCCCACCCCGTGTTGCTGCACGGCCGAGGCGATGAGCACCGCCATGGCGGCGGCCGGTCCGCTCACCGCGAGGGGCGTGCCGCCGAAGAGGGCGCAGACGATGCCCGCGATGATGGCCGTCACCAGGCCCACCTCGGGAGCGACACCGGAGGCCAGGGCGATGGCCAGCGAGAGTGGGATGGCGATGCACGCCACGGTGAGGCCCGCCAGCACGTCTTCCTCGAGGTGGCGGGGGGACAGCAGGGCCTTCCACTCGGGGAGGAGACGGCGCAGGCCGAGATCGAGACGCAGCGGGGACGAGCGCGGCTGGGACCGCGAGACGGACGACGAATTCATGAGGAGAGACCTCTGGAACGAAGGCAAGGCGCGGCCCTGGCGCCTCCAGCGCATACGGCCGGAGGCACACGGGTGACCCGCGCGGTCGAGACCACGAGCGAGCGCTTCCGTCAGGACACTCACTCCCCCGCGACGCCGGGTGGAGCGAGGGCTTCAAGCCCTGGAGGGCTCGTCTTCGGGAGGCTGCCTTCGAGGGAGCAACGCCACGCGCCAGCGGGCACCGGCCTCCCGGGGAGCCACCGCGGGGCATCGCATCCGGAGCGACGGACGCGGGCTCCGGACGGACGGGCGGGAGGTGTCTCCGGAGCTGGGCTGGAGGCGCCAGCGCTCGCCCATGCCGGCGACCTGGGAGAGCAGCTCCACCTCCGGCCCGGCCTCTTCCTCGGACTGCGTACCGCTCGGCGAGGACGGGCCGCAGGGCAGGCTCAGCCGGCTTCCCATGCCTCGAGCCACGGGCTGCTGTGCCGACAGCACGAAGAGCAAGCCCAGACTGAGAAGGAAAGACCACCTCATCGGCCGCGACACCCCCAGACGCGTAGCCTGGATAAGACCTGTGCGCCGGGGCAGCCAGTGCGGACGGCCCGGGCGCGTTCGCCTTCCCGACACGAAGGGCCGGACTGTCCGGCAGGAGAGACGCATCTGTCCTCCGGATGGAGTGGGCCTGGGGAGCGGACCAGCAGCCATCCGCATCCCCGCTGCCCATGAGCCCGTCACGGGATTAGACTCTGTCCAAGATGGCCACCAAGGACGAACTCCTCTCCGACGTGCTGCGGCTCCCGCCCAAGGAGCGCGCCGAGGTCGCCCACAAGCTCATCCTGAGCCTCGAGGACGGGCCGGAGGCCCAGGACGCCGAGGCTGCCTGGGATGAGGAGTTGGAGCGCCGAGCCCGCGAAGTTCTCGACGGCACCGTGAAGACGGTTCCGTGGGAGGAAGTCGAAGCGCGAATGGCCACACGGCATGGCGATGAGGGGCGCTTCGGCTAGGATGCGCGCCGCCTCTCATGTCCCCTGCCCCCCAGATTCTCGTCGTGGCTGGCGAGGCGTCCGGTGACGCCCACGCCGCCGAGCTCGTCGCCGCCCTCAAGGCCCGCCGTCCGGACCTCACCTTCTTCGGAATGGGAGGCTCGCGCCTCGCCGCCCAGGGCGTGGAGCTGCTCTACGGCGCCCACGAGGTCAACGTCATGGGCATCACCGAGGTGCTGCCCAAGATTCCCCGCATCCTCCAGGTGATGGGAGGCCTGGCCCGCGCCGCCGCCGAGCGCCGCCCCGCCTGCGCCATCCTCGTGGACATCCCCGACTTCAACCTCCGGCTCGCCGCCCGCCTCAAGAAGCTCGGCATCCCCGTGGCCTATTACGTCTCGCCGATGATCTGGGCCTGGCGCCGCGGCCGCGTGAAGACGATCGCGAAGCTCGTGGACCGGATGCTCTGCATCCTCCCCTTCGAGGAGGACTTCTACCGCGAGGCCGGGGTCGCCGCCCGCTACGTGGGCAGCCCCGTCGTCGAGCAGATGCCCTCCCCCGCCAGCGCCGCCACCTTCCGCCAGAAGCTCGGCCTGCCCGTGGAGACGCCCACGCTCGCACTGCTGCCGGGCAGCCGCATGAGCGAAATCCGCCGCATCCTCCCGGCCATGGTGGGCGCGGCGAAGCAGCTCGTGGCCGAGCGCCCCGGGCTCCAGGTGGTGGTGCCGGTGGCTCCCACGATTCCTCGCGAGGAGATCATCTCGCGCTTCGAGGGCAGCGGCGTGCAGCCAGTGCTCGTGGACGGCCGGGCCCCCGAGGTGGTGGGCGCCAGCGACGCGGCCATCGTGGCCTCGGGGACGGCGGCCCTGGAGGCGGGGCTGATGCAGCGCCCCTTCGTGGTGGTGTACCGCGTCTCGCTCGTCACCTACCTCGTGGGCCGGATGATGCTGAAGGTGGCGCACGTGGCGCTCGTCAACCTGCTCGCCGGCCGCCGCGTGGTGCCCGAGCTGCTCCAGGGCGACATGACCCCCGAGCGCATCGCCGGGGAAATCCGCCGTCTGTGGGTGCCGGGCACACCTCGCGAGGAGATGCTCCAGGGACTGGAGGAGGTGCGCACCCGGCTCGGGGAGGCCGGCGCCGCGGCCCGGGCGGCCGAGTCGGTGCTGGAGCTGCTCCCCGCCCCCGCGAAAGTCTAGGAGCGGACCTCCCGCCGCTCTGCTATGTCCCGCCGCGCAATGAACCCAGCGCTGGTGTGCATCCCCACCTACAACGAGCGGGACAACCTCGAGCCCATCACCCAGGCGGTGCTCGCGGCCGATCCCCGCGTGGACATCCTCGTCGTCGACGACAACTCTCCGGATGGAACGGGGAAGCTCGCGGACGAGCTGGCGGCGAAGGAGCCGCGCATCCGCGTCCTGCACCGCGAGAAGAAGCAGGGCCTGGGGCGTGCCTACCTGCATGCCTTCCGCGTCGCGCTGGAGGCGGGCTACCAATACATCATCGAGATGGACGCGGACTTCAGCCATGACCCGCGCTACCTGCCCACGCTGCTGGACACGGCCATGGGCGGGGCGGACCTGGTGCTCGGCTCGCGCTACGTGAGCGGTGGCGGCACGGTGAACTGGGGCGTGGGCCGCAAAGTCATCAGCCGGGGCGGCTCGCTCTACGCGCGCAGCATCCTGGGCGTGGGCGTGCGCGACCTCACCGGCGGCTTCAAGTGCTTCAACCGCCGCGTGCTGGAGACGATCGACCTGGAGGCCGTGAAGAGCACCGGCTACGCCTTCCAGATCGAGCTCACCTACCGCTCCCTCAAGAAGGGCTTCACGGTGAAGGAAATCCCCATCGTCTTCGAGGACCGCCGCGTGGGGCAGTCGAAGATGAGCCGGAAGATCTTCGTCGAGGCCCTGACGATGGTGTGGAAGCTGCGCCTCTCGGTGTAGAGGGGCCTATGTCCGAGCAGCTGTCCCTGTTCCTCGTCTCGCTCCCGGCGGTCCTCTTCGTGGTGGATCCGGTGGGCGTGGTGCCCATCTTCCTGGCGATGACGGCGGGGGACTCGGAGGAGAAGATCCGCAACACGGCGAGGCGCGCGTGCATGGTGGCGTGCTCGCTGCTGCTCTTCTTCGCCGTCTTCGGCGGCGTCATCTTCAAGGTATTCGGCATCTCGCTGGGCGCCTTCCGGGTGGCCGGCGGCATCCTGCTGCTCATCACCGCGCTGGACATGCTGCGCGCGAGGGCCTCGGAGACGCGCACCACGCCGTCCGAGCAGCAGGAAGGCGAGAAGAAGGAGGACGTGGCGCTGGTGCCGCTGGCGATGCCGCTGCTGGCGGGCCCCGGGGCCATCGCCACCGCCATGGTGCTGATGGCGCGGGGCGGCGACAGCCTGCTGTCGGCCGTGCCCGTGCTGGTGGCCATCATCCTCACCTTCCTGACGAGCTACTTCGTGCTACGCGCCGCGGGCTTCGTGCAGCGCGTGCTCAAGCAGTCGGGTGTGGCCATCCTCGAGCGCGTGATGGGGCTCATCCTCGCGGCCATCGCGGTGCAGTTCATCGCCGACGGGGGCAAGGATCTGCTGCGCGAGAAGGGAGAGCCCGCGCCGGTGTCTCAGATGCTGGAGGAGACCCAGGCGCCGCCGTCGTCCTTCGTCAGGGCGCCCTTGGCCTCGCCGCCCAGCGACAGCTCGTCCGGGGCCGCGCGCTGCGCGTCGTAGATGTAGCCGGTGCCCCGAGGCTGGAGGTAGAGCACCACGGCGTCGGTGGTGATGGCCTGCACCACCTTGTAGTTTGTGCCGACGCACCGGGGCTCGTCGGCGGCGAAGAGGCGCTCGAGCATGGCCTGCTCGGGCCGGCGCACGAAGACGAGCACCTGCGAGGGCTCGTCATGCCCGCCCGCGGCCAGGCCGGCCAGGAGCTGCTGGGGCACCTGCTCGCGCATGAGCGCCTGGACCAGCTCGCACTTGCTGGTCTCTTCCTCGGGCTTGATGAGGGAGGCGCGCGAGCGCATGCAGCCGGTGGCGGCGAGGGCGAGCAGGGCGGGCAGCACGAGTCGCTTCATCCGTCGGTTCTCCTTGAGGGGGTGCATTACGGGGAGGGGGTGCTTCACAGCTTCCGCCACCGCGGCGGAAAGGGGGTGGAGGACAGGGCGGGCGGCTCCACGGCGAGGATGTACTCGGCGCGCCGGTTGGAGGCCTCGTCCGTCTCGTCGGGAGTGGGCACGGCCGGGGACTGCTCGCCGAAGCCCTCGTAGAAGATGGGCAGCTCGAGGCCCTTCTTGCGCAGGTAGGCGGCGATGCCGCGGGCGCGCTCGAGCGACAGCGCGCGGTTGGAGGCCGTGTCCCCCACCGTGTCGGTGTGCCCGAGGATGTAGAGGCGCAGCTGGGCGAAGCGGCCGTAGCGCTTCACCGCGTCGGAGATGAGCGCGTGGCTGGCGTCCAGCTTGCGCCGCTCGGCCGCCGGCACCTCCGCGCGGCCCGAGGCGAAGTTGACCTCCTCATGCGGGATGTCCACCCGCCACGGGAAGAGGTCCACGCCCGTGTAGAAGTCCGAGGTGTCGAAGGCCTTGAGCGAGATGCGCAGCACCTTGCCCTCCGCCGCCGGCCACGTCACCTCGAGCGGCCGGCCCGCGGGCGCGCCGTCGAAGGGCACCTCGCCCTCGAAGGCCTTCTTGCCGGTGTCCATGAGCACCGTCACCTCGGCGCGCGCGGCGGGCCGGGACAGGGAGAAGCGCAGCGTGCGCCCCGCCACGTCCACGTCCTCGGGCACCACCGTCAGCCTCAGCGGCCCGAGCAGCTCCGCGTCGAAGGACAGCGGCATGCGCGCCTCCTCCGCGTCCGCGAAGCGCACCACCAGCTCGCCCTCGTAGTGGAAGCGGCCCTCGGGCTGCTCCAGTGGCAGGGTGCGCGTCACGCCCGGCTGCCCGCCGCCCTTCACCTGTACCTTGTGGCCGTCTCCCCGCTCGAGCACCACCTCGAAGCCAGCGATGGGCTCCTCGATGTGCACCCGCAGGGCCGGCAACCCCTTGCCCACCGCGGCCCGGGGCTGGAGCGACACGCGCACCGCGTCCGCGAGCGCGCAGAGAGGCGAGAGGGTGAGGCACAGCAGGAGCAGGCGGCGAGCGTTCATGCGGGGTGGTTTCCTCCGGGGTCGAGCCACCCACCCTGGCCGGGGCGCGAGGCTCGTGCAACGCGAACCCGGGTCGGGTCCCGGAGTAGTGTCCGGAACAGGCCCTTGGGCGGCGAGCATTCCACACAGCCTCGGTTTGTGACGACCTGGCCCTCACCCTGGCCCAGAAGGACGCACGGGGAGCAACCTGGGAGGCGAGGGAGGGTGCGCCACTCAGGGCACGCCGACGAGGGTGATGCCCGCCTTCTGCGCCCCTCGGAACAGCTCCGGAGCATCCAGCAGCACCGTCTTCCCCGCTTCCAGCGCCAGCACCTTCGCCCCGACTTCCTGCATGACCTCGAGCGTCCGCGGCCCCACCGCCGGCAGATCGAAGCGCAGGTCCTGCCCCGGCTTGCAGCGCTTCACCACCACCGCGCCCGCGCCCGCGTACTTGCCGCCCCGGCGGATGGCCTCGTCCGTGCCCTCCACCGCCTCGAGCGCCAGCACGTGGCCGTTGTGCACCACCACCGTCTGGCCCACGTCCGCCTGCCCCAGCAGCGTGGCCACCTCGCGCCCCAGCGCCACGTCCTTCTCCTGTGCCGCGTGCAGCCGAGGCCCCGCCAGGTGTCCCTCGGGGCACAGGGCCTGCGCCAGCCAGTCCGTGGGCGCGACGATGGTGATGCCGTGCGACTCGAAGTAGTCCGCCACCGCGCGCAGCAGGGCGTCATCCCGGAAGCTGCGCAGGCGCGAGATGATGCGCACCGCGCCCAGGTCCGGCCTCGCGTCCGACAGCGCGCGCACCCGGCCGATTCCCCCGGCCATCGCCGCACGCTTCACGCCCGCCTTGCTGAAGGCCCGGACGATGCGGTCCACCTGCCCCAGCCGGACCCACGTCAGCTCGGCGACCTCCGACTCCAACGCCGGATCCGCCTCACCGCGGTGGGCCACCGCCACCACCTGCAGCCCCTGCTCCCGGGCCGCGTCCGCGAACAGGAAGGGCAACCGTCCATTGCCCGCGATGAGGCCGATGCGCTCCAAGGTCACTCAGCGCGTCAGGCCGCGCTTGCTCTGGTTGACGAAGTTCAACAGGTACTCGATCTCCGAGTGCCCGCCCATCTCCGTCTGCAGCTGGGCCACCGCCTCCGAGAGCTGCAGCTTCGCGCGGAAGAGGACCTTGTAGGCCTCCTTGATGCGGCCGATCTGCTCCTCGGAGAAGCCGTGCCGCTGCAGGCCCACCACGTTGAGGCCGGCCAGCTCCGCCCGGTCTCCCTGCGCCGTGCAGTACGGGGCTACGTCCATCGTCACCATGGAGCCGCCCGCGATGAACGCGTGCTTGCCCAGCCGGGTGAACTGGTGCACCGCCGCCAGCCCACCGAGGATGACGAAGTCCTCGAGCGTCACATGCCCGGCCAGCGCCACGCTGTTGGCGATGATGCAGCCATTGCCCACCACGCAGTCGTGGGCCACGTGGCTGTAGGCCATGAAGAGGTTGTTGTTGCCCACCCGCGTCACCCCGCCACCACCGGCCGTGCCGATGTTGAGCGTGGCGGACTCACGGATGGTGTTGCCGTCGCCGATGATGAGCTGGGTGTCCTCGCCCGCGTACTTCAGGTCCTGCGGGGCCCCGCCCACCGAGGCGAACGGGAAGATGCGGTTGCGCGCGCCAATCGTCGTCCGCCCGTCGATGACGACGTGGGGGCCGATGCGAGAGCCCTCGCCGATCGTCACCCGCTCGCCGATGATGGAGTAGGGACCGACCTCCACCGTCTCGTGGAGCCGGGCCCCGGGGTGGACCACCGCAGTGGGGTGAACCTGCGCCATGGTGTTGTCTACCTCGTGCCTTCTCAGGAAGCGTCGGCCGTGGAGCCGCTCGCGTCCTTGTCCTTGTCCACCACCGTGGCGAGGAACTCGCCCTCGGACACCTTCACTCCGTCCACCGTCGCCGTGCCCTTCGTCTTCCAGATGGCGCCCTTGTGGCGGATGACCTCGACGTTGAGCTGCAGCCGGTCGCCGGGAACCACCGGCTTGCGGAAGCGCGCCCCGTCCACGCCCATCAGGTAGGTCACCTTGCGCGTGGGGTCCATGTTCTCCGTCTTGTAGGCGAGGATGGCCGTGGCCTGCGCCAGCGCCTCCAGGATGAGCACTCCCGGCATCACCGGGTGCCCCGGGAAGTGGCCGTTGAAGAAGGGCTCGTTGATGGTGACGTTCTTGTAGGCCACCAGCTTCTGGCCCGGGATGATCTCCACCACCCGGTCCACCAGGAGGAACGGATAGCGGTGCGGCAGCAACTGCTGGATCTCCTGGATGTCCATCATCCGCCCTTCTCCTTCTTCTCGAGCAACTCCACCCTGCGCCGCAGGGTACGCACTTCCTTGAGCAGGTCGCCGAGCTGCCCGAGCGCCGCCGAGCTGCGCAGCCACTCGCGATGCGGCACGGCCGGGCTGCCGCTCACCACCTGCCCGTCTTCCACGTCGTGCGCCACACCGGACTGGGCGCCGACCTTGGCCATGTCGCCCACGCGGATGTGGCCCACCACGCCCACCTGCCCCGCCAATACCACGCCCATGCCCAGCTCGGCAGAGCCCGACACGCCCGCCTGCGCGCAGATGAGCGAGAGCGGGCCCACCTTCACGTTGTGGGCGATCTGCACCAGATTGTCGATCTTCGAGCCGCGGCCGATGACGGTTTCGCCAATCGTCGCCCGATCGATGGTGGTGCAGGCCCCCACCTCCACGTCGTCCTCGATGCGGACGATGCCGGCCTGGGGCACCTTGTAGTGCTCCGGCCCGCTCTCACCCTCGGGGTTGAAGGCGAAGCCGAAGCCGTCCGCCCCCACCACGCACGAGGCATGGAGGATGACGCGCGCGCCCACCTGGCAGTGCTCGCGCACGGTGACGTTGGGGTAGAGCAGGCTGTCCTCGCCAATGCCCGCCCCCTCGCCCACGTAGGCGCCGGGGTAGAGCACCGCGCGAGCCCCCACGGTGGCGTTCTTCTCCACCGTGGCGCCCGCCATCACCGTGGCCTCCGGGTGCACGCGCGCCTCGGCGTGCACGTGCGCGCCGGGCCGCACGCCCGCCGTATACGAGGGCCGCGGGTGGAAGAGGCTCGAAAGCCTGGCGAAGGCCAGGTGCGGATTGGCCACACGCACCAGCGACACGCCCTCGCGGGGCTCGGCGTCCGGCCCCACCAGCACGGCCGAGGCCTGGGTGGCCTCGTACTGCCGGCGGTAGCGCGGATTGCCGTAGAAGGAGAGCTCTCCCGGGGCCGCCTCGGCGAGCCCGTTGAGCCCCGAAATCAGGAGGCCGGCGTCACCGGCGAGCTCACCACCCACGTGGGTGGCGAGCTCCCCGAGCCGGCGCGGGGTGGGTGCGTGCACGGAGGAAGGCCTTACTTCTTGGGGGCGTCCTTGGCGACGGGGGCGTCCTTCGCCTTGCCCTTCGCCGAGCTGTTGTAGGTGCGGATGACCTCGTTGGTCAGGTCATACTGGTTGAGCGCGTACACCAGACCGGAGTCCCGCTTCTCGAAGACCATGCCCAGGCCCTCGCGCTCGGCGATGTCGTGGATGACACCGTCGATCTTCCCAATGATGGGCTCCATCTCCTTGCGCTCGCGCTCGGCGGCCTCACCGCGGCTCTTCTCCCACTTCTGGGCCAGGTCATAGACCTTCTTCTGCAGGTCCGTGGCCTTCTGCACGCGGGTCTCCTCGCTCATGGCGCTGGCCTGCTTGTCCAGCGTCTCCTTCTCCTTGCGGAGGGCCTCCTGCTCGGAGTCGATTTCCTTCTGCCTGCTCTCCAGCCACTTCTGGAGGCGGACCTTGGCGGCCTTGCCGTCATCCACCTCGAGCATGACGCGCTGGTAGTCGACGTAGCCGAGCTTCACCTCGGCGGCGGCGGCGAGGGTCGGCACGGCGAGCGACAGGGCAAGGGCCAGAACCGACAGTTTGCTTCGAAGCGACATGTGCGACAGCTCCTCGGGGGAAGGTTTGAAACTTCGACGTCCCGCCCCGCTCCCCTGTTCAACGGCCGAGAGAATGGCCGCTCGGGGAGCGGGCGGACGACGTATCAGAAGAAATTGCCGATCGTAAACTCGAAGAGGATGGGCTCGTCTTCCGCGCGCTTGTTGAGCGGGATGCCCCACTCGAAGCGCAAGGGGCCAACCGGCGAGAACCACCGGAAGCCGAAGCCCACCGAGTGGTAGAGGCCCAGGAAGCGCTGCTTCTGCAGGCCCGGCTCGTTCTCGAAGAACCGCTGATTGGCCGCGAAGGCGTTGCCGGCGTCATAGAAGACGACGCCGCGGATGCCGGCCTTCTCCAGGATGGGGAACTCCAGCTCGAAGTTGAGGATGAGCTGCTTGTTGCCACCCACGTTGAGCCGCTCGATGGGCGCGTCCGGCGAGCCCGAGCGCGGGGCCAGGATGGACGGGCTGATGCTGCGCAGCAGGTAGCCGCGCACCGAGTTGATACCACCCAGGTAGTAGAGCTCGGAGATGGGCAGCGGGCGGTTGGGATCCAACTGCTGGATGTAGCCGATGGTGGCGTTCGTCTTGAAGACGGCGCCCAGGGGCAGCGGGAAGTAGAGCCGCGAGTAGGCCGTGTAGCGGGTGAAGAGGAAGGGCGAGCTGCCAAGGGCCAGGAAGGGCGGCGCGTACTCCACCGAGCCGTAGTGGATGAAGCCCTTGGAGGGGAAGAGGCGGTTGTTGCGCTTGTCGTAGGTGACGGACAGGCGCACGGAGCTCGTCACGCCGCTGAGGAAGCGGTTGGCCAGCAGCACGCCGCCGAAGTTCTGCGCGGCCGTGACGTCCACGTGCTCCTGCGAGTAGCCCACGTTGACGAGCACGTCCTCGAGCACCTGGTAGCCCAGCGACAGGTTGCCGCCCGTGGACCGGCGGGTGAAGTCGACGTAGTCCGCTTCCACGCGGAAGAAGTCCGCGGACAGCAGGAAGTTGGTGTCCAGGAAGTACGGGTCGAAGAACGACAGCTGGACGAGCGAACGCAGGCTGGAGATCTGCGCCGAGGCCGACACGCTCTGGCCCCACCCCAGGAAGTTGTTCTGCGACACCTGGGCCGTGAAGATGAAGTTCTCCACGTTGGAGAAGCCGAGGCCCACCTGGAAGGTACCGGTGGCCTTCTCCTTCACCTCCACCTGCACGACGATGGTGTCATCGCGGCTGCCGGGCTTCTGGGTGACCTCCACCGTCTCGAAGAAGCCGAGCGCGGTGACGCGATCCTTGCTGCGGCGCACGCCCGTGCCGCTGTAGAGCTCACCCTCGTAGACGCGCAGCTCGCGGCGGATGACCTTGTCGCGCGTCTTGGTGTTGCCAATGATGTCGATGCGCTCGATGGCGACCTGGGGACCCTTCTGCACGTCGAAGGTCAGGTCCACCGTCTTGGAGTCGGCATTGATGTTGGTGATGGGGTTGATGTTGGCGTAGGCGTAGCCGCGGTCGTAGTAGACGTCCGTGACGGCCTGGATGTCCTGGCCGAGCAGCGTGCGGCTGAAGTGCGTACCCGACCCGGACTTCATCAACCGGCTCAGCTCCGCCTTGGGGATGAGCAGATCTCCGGAGAAGTCGACCTTGCCGATGTCGTAGCGCTCACCTTCCGTGATGCGGAGGGTGATGTAGATGTCGCGCTTGTCGGCGGAGAGCGAGACGGTGGGCTTGTCCACGCGGACGTTGATGAAGCCCTCGTCGTAATAGGTGGCCTGGATGACGGCCAGGTCGCGCTGGAAGACCTCCTCGCGGTAGGTGCCCTCGCTGGTGATGAAGGAGAGGTAGCCCCCCTCCTTGGTGAGCATCACTTCCTTGAGCCTGGAGACGGGGACCTTCTCCGCGCCCAGGAAGACGATGTCCTTCACCATCACCTTGGCGTTCTCGGCGATGTTGAAGACCACGTCGACCTGACCGCCCTCCACGGGGACGATCTTGTTGTTCACCTCGGCGAGGAAGTAGCCCTTGTCGACGTACTTCTCCTGGATCTTCTTCTGGGTGCGGCGCACCGCGTCCATGTCCAGGATGGTGAGGGCCTTGACCTCGATGGACTCCTTGAGGTCGTCCTGGCTGAGCTCCTCGTTGCCGGCGAGCTTCACGGCGCGGATGGAGGGGCGCTCCTGCACGCGCACCACGTAGACGACGCCGCCGGTGGGCAGGCGCTGCACCAGCAACTGCACGTCGGCGAAGTAGCCGAGCGCCCAGACGGCGCGGAGATCCTCGGCGGTCTTCGACTCGTCGAAAATCTGACCCACCTGGGTGCGGAGGGCGCGGCGCACGGCCTCGGCCTCGACGCGGCGGTTGCCCTCGATGCGGATTTCGACGACCTCGCCCTCACGGACCTCCCGGTTGGGGTTGGCCGGGGCAGCGGCACCGGGGGTGGCGGGAGCCGGGGGAAGCGCCGCGGGGGGTACGGAGGCCGGCGGAGTGCTCCCGTCCGTCTGCGCGAGCACGCGACCGGGCATCACCGTCGAGAGGGCGGCGAGGAGCGGGAGAAGGAACCTGAGCGGGAGAACGGGGAGCCTCAAGGCAGTCGGCCGGTAAAGGGCGGGGCAATCTACGGGAGGACTTCGGCGGGTCTCAATGAGAAAGCGCGGGAGGGGGGGAGGGAGCGTCAAGCCTCGGTCACCTGGCCGGCCACCAACCTCAGCCGCCGGGGCATGGAGCGGGCCAGGGTTTCGTTGTGGGTGACCACCACGGCGGTGATGCCCAGGTCCCGGTTCACCTCGCGCAGGAGCTGGTGGATGCCCTCGCCGGTGGCCGGGTCCAGGTTGCCGGTGGGCTCGTCGGCCAGCAGCACCGCCGGCTTGAGCACCAGGGCCCGGGCCAGGGCCACGCGCTGGGCCTCGCCCCCGGACAGCTCCCCGGGACGGTGCTCCACCCGGCTGCCCAGCCCCACCCGCTCCAGCAGCTCGCGGGCGTCGGTGTAGGTCTGCGTCCGATCCCTCCGCTGGATGAGCGCCGGCATGGCCACGTTCTCCAGCGCGGTGAACTCGGGCAGCAGGTAGTGGCTCTGGAAGACGAAGCCGATGGTGCGGTTGCGGAAATCGGCGATCTCCGCGTCGTTCATCGCGAAGACACTGCGGCCTTCGAAGAGCAGCTCGCCGGCGGCAGGCATGTCCAGGGTGCCGAGCACGTGCAGGAAGGTGCTCTTGCCCGCCCCGGACGCCCCGATGAGGCTCACCATCTCGCCCTTCTCGATGTCCAGGGACACGCCGCGCAGCACGTCGATGCGCTTGCCGTGCAGGAAGTAGCTCTTGAAGACGTTGCGGATGGAGAGCAGCGACATCACTCCGCCTTGAGGCCTTCCACCGGCTCCACGCTGCTCGCCTTGAGCGCGGGATAGATGGACGCCAGGTACGTGACGAGGACCGCGATGACCACCGAGAGCGCGGTCTGCACCGGCTCGATCTTCACCGGCAGGTTGGGGATGTAATAGACGGACGGGTCCAGTTTGATGCCCACCCGCAGGATGAAGTAGCACCAGCCCAGGCCGGACAGGAGCCCCAGCAGGCCGCCCGCCACGCCAATCTGCAGGCCCTCGGCGAGGAAGATCTTCACGATGCCACCGTCGGAGACGCCCAGCGCCTTGAGCACGGCGATCTCCTTGCGCTTCTCCAGCACCAGCATGATGACCGTGGCCACGATGAGGCCCGCCGCCACGATGATGATGATGGACAGGATGATGCCCATCACCAGCTTCTCCAGCCGCAGGGCGGAGAAGATGTTGCGGTGGATTTCACCCCAGTCGCGGGCGCGGTAGGGGTAGCCGCCCAGCTCGCGCCCCACCGCCTGGCCGATGCGCCGCGCGTCATCCACGTCCGCCACCTTCAGCTCGATGCCGCTGGGGCCATCCGCGCCGAAGAGCTTCTCCGCCTCGGACAGGAGGATGTAGGCGAACTTGGCGTCGTACTCGTACATGCCCGAGTAGAAGATGCCCGCCACGCGATAGGCGCGGCTCTTGGGGATGAGGCCGGCGGGGCCCAGCTCGGCGCCCTGCGGGGAGATGACGTTCACCCGGTCGCCCACCACCACGCGCAGGATGGTGGCCAGCTCGCGGCCGAGCACGATGCCGGGCAGCACCTTCTCCTCGCCGCTCTTGGTGGACTTGCCGATGATGGGATCCTCGGCCTCTTCCGTGTCGTCGTCCTTGTCGTCGTTCGAGGGCTGCTTGCCGAAGCCGCCGAACGCGCGCCGGGGAGCGATCTTCTCGGGCGTCTCGAGGTTGTCGAGGTTGCCGCCGGGCAGCATGTTCTGGCGCAGATCCAACACCGAGCCCACGGTGTCCGGGTCGATGCCCTTGAGGACGATACCCTGCACCTCGTCCTCGGCGAGCACCATCACCGGGTTGTCGATGGAGGGCGTCTGGCCCACCACGCCGTTCACCTTGGCGATCTGCTCCATCAGCCGCTTGTACTCGGGCAGGTGGCCCGCGTACTTCGACACCACCACGTGCGAGTGCGCTCCGAGGATCTTCTTCTGCAGGTCCTCCTCGAAGCCGCTCATCACCGACAGCACGATGATGAGCGCCATCACCCCCACGCCCACGCCGCCCACGGAGAGCGCCGTCATCATCATGGTGGGCGACTGCTCGCGCAGCTTGAGGCGGTTGAGCGCCGAGGCGGCGGCGAGCGGATCCTGCATGCCCAGCGCGCGGATGCGGGAGCGCTCCACGGCCGCCTCCACCGCGCGGATGATGCCGTAGACGATGAGCGGCGGGATGATGCCGAACATCAGCACCGCAAACGTGCCCAGCAGCAGCGAGGGGCGGAAAACGCCCACGTGGCGCCGGGCCACGAAGAGCTCGAAGCCGAGCTTCAGGTCCAGCCGTCCGCTGCCCGCGGCGATGAAGCCGGTGTTGATGCCGATGACCAGCATGAGCACCAGCAGTGAGAAGACGAGCCAGTAGCCCACCACCGGGCGGCCCAGCATGTCCGCCACGTACGTCACCTCGCGCAGCCGGTAGCCCAGCGACAGCTGGAGGTCCGGAATCGCCTCCATCAGCGTCAGCATGATGGGCACGGGCAGGCCCAGGTAGATGACGCCAATGGTGGCCTCGGGCATGGCCACCCGCCGGGCGCGTGCGGCCCCGACGAAGCCACACGCGAAGGCCACCAGGGACGCGAGGATCAACGAGATGGCGAAGGCGACCGTCGGCGCGAGCCCGCCCTCCCCGCTCGACGAGCCCCCGCCACTGGACAGGAACGTCTGCAGGAGGATGAGGACCAGCTCGGACAGCAGGATGCCGCCGCCGTAGGCCCCCAGGGTGCTCCAGTAGAAGTCGCGGTACTGCGCCAGCCGCGGGTACAGCGCCGCCCCGGCCGCCGGGCTCGGACCCTCGGTGGGGGCCGGGGCCCGCCGGATGCCGGTGGCGATGAGCCCCCAACCCGCCAGCCAGACGGCCGTGCCCGCGTAGAGGTACTGGGTGCCCTGCACGCCCGCCGAGGAGCGGACGGCGGACTGCATGGGCATCAGCGCCAGCGCGTTGAGCGTCTGCACCAGCCCGCCCCAACCGAGCGCGGACAGGCCGAGCACCCCGGCCAACCGCTCCCAGGCATCCGAGCGGGTGACGGCCACGCCGAGCAGGATGGCGCCAACGAGCGCCACCAGGGCGCCGCTCCAGATGAAGCTCCAGCGGTAGACGGTCTGCCGTTCGGCGTTCACGCGGTTTCCTGCCTACTTCGCAAGCGGCTTGAGGAGGGGGAACAAAATGACGTCGCGAATGGACGGGGAATCCGTGAACAGCATCGCGAGCCGATCAATCCCGATGCCCTCACCGGCCGTGGGCGGCATGCCGTGCTCGAGGGCGCGGATGTAGTCCTCGTCGTAGTCCATCGTCTCCTGCTGGCCGCGCTGCTTGGCCTCCAGCTGGGAGAGGAAGCGCTCCTTCTGGTCGAGCGGATCATTCAGCTCGGAGAAGGCGTTGCCGATTTCCCGGCCGGCGATGAAGAGCTCGAAGCGGTCGGTGATGTCCGGGTTCTGGTCGTTGCGGCGCGCCAGCGGGCTCACGGCCGTGGGGTAGTGGGTGATGAAGGTGGGGTGCACCAGCTTCTGCTCCACGTGGTGCTCGAAGAGCGCGCCCACCAGCTCCCCGTGGTGCATGGTCTCCACGGCGCGGCGCTCGGCCTCCCCGTGCGACGTCTTGAGCAGCTCGTGGCGCAGCCGCTCCGCGTCCGCCATGTCCTTGTCGCTCAAACCAGGAACCACCTCGCGGATGGCCTCGGTCATGGGGATGCGCCGCCAGCCCTTGCCGAAGTCCAGCACGTGCCCCTGGTAGGTGACCTTCGAGTCGCCCGTCACCGCCTTCGCCGCCCCCGAGAGCATCTCCTCGGTGAGGTCCATCAGGTCCTCGAACGTGGCGTAGGCCTGGTAGAACTCGAGCATCGTGAACTCGGGGTTGTGCCGGGTGCTGATGCCCTCGTTGCGGAAGTTGCGGTTGATCTCGTAGACGCGCTCGATGCCGCCCACCACCAGACGCTTGAGGTAGAGCTCCGGGGCGATCCGCATGAAGAGATCGATGTCCAGGGCGTTGTGGTGGGTGCGGAAGGGGCGGGCCGCCGCGCCGGAGACGAGCGGGTGCATCATCGGGGTCTCCACCTCGATGAAGTCGCGCGTGTCGAGGAAGTCCCGGATGTAGCGCACCAGCTTGTTGCGCTTGAGGAAGGTCTGCTTCACCTCGGGGTTGGACACCATGTCGAGGTAGCGCTGGCGGTAGCGGACCTCGACGTCCGTGAGGCCATGCCACTTCTCGGGCAGGGGCCGCAGGGACTTGGTGAGCGGCACGAACTTCGTGGCCGACAGCGTCAGCTCGCCCGTCTTCGAGCGGAACACCGTGCCCTGCACCGCGACGAAGTCGCCCAGGTCGGTGAGCTTGAAGAGCTCGTAGGCGTCGCCGAGCGCGTCCTTCTTCAGGTGGGCCTGGATTTCGCCCGAGCGGTCGCGCAGCTTGACGAAGGCGGCCTTGCCGAAGCTGCGCACGGCCACGATGCGGCCCGCGACGTCATAGGCGGTGGGCTCGGCCTTCTCGAGCTCCTCCATGGACTGGGCACCGTGGCGGGCGAGGATCTCCGCGGCCTGGTGCTGGGGGCGGTAGCCGTTGCCGTACGGGTTGAAGCCGGAGTCGCGCCATTTGCGCCCCTTCTCGAGGCGCTGGTCGTAGATCTCCTGCTCCTTGGACCCGAGGTCCGCTTCCGCGTTCTTGTTCTCTGGAGTGTCAGCCATGGGGCATCCCGTAAGGGCGCGGCACCGTAGCCAAGCCCACTCCGGGACGCAACGAATGGACGAGACTTATGTTCCCTATGTTCCCATCAGGGCGCGGCCATCAGCAGATAGGCCCCCACCGCCGCCGCGATGAGCAGCGGGATGAGGATCTCCACCGGGAGACGGTAGTGCGCGTGCGCCAGGTGCAGACGCTTGAGGCCGAAACGGCGCTGGCGCTTCACCCGCGTCATCACCAGGGAGGCCAGCGCGGGCGGAGCCTTCTGCTTCTCCACCTGGCGCAGCCGCAGCACGGTGCTCGAGTAGCGCTGCCAGCCCTGCTGACACTCGCCGCACCCGTCCAGGTGCGAGCGGACCTCCCGCGCCTTCTCGGCGGGGAGCTCCTCGTCGGCGAGGGCGACGAAGAGGGCCTTGGTCTCGCGGTGGTTGAGCTGCGCTGACATGTCCCGGAGTCTCCACTGAAAGCCGTTCATTCCTCAAGCCGCCCCAGGAGATCCGCCAGCTTCTCCCGCGCCCGGTGGAGCCGGCTCTTCACGGTTCCCAACGGGAGCTCGGTGATGTCGACGATCTCCTCGTACGACAAGCCCTCGATGTCCCGCAGCGCCACCAGCATGCGCGGCTCCGGGTCCAACTGTGAGATGGCCCACTGCACCCGGGCCTGCTCGCGCGCCGACTCCAGCGCCGCGTCCGGCCCCGGGGGCGAGCCCAGCAGGTCCGCCAGCGCGCCCTCGCTCTGCTCGCCGTACTCCTCCGAGCGTCCCCTGCCCCGCCGCTTCAGGTACTTCAGCCGGTTGATGCAGTGGTTCTTCCCGATGCGGAACAACCACGTGGACAGCTTGGAGTCCTCACGGAACTTCGCGAGGTGCTGGTGCGCGCTGACGAACACGTCCTGCACCAGATCGTTCGCTTCCTCCCGGTCCCCCAGCATCCGCACGCAGAAGTCGTAGAGCCGGTCCTGGTGCGTGCGCACCAGCGACTCGAAGGCCTCCGGCTCGCCCCGCCGCAGCCGCGCGAGCAGCAGGCGCTCCTCACGCAGGGCGGCATCGGACTCGGCCGTGACCGGCGTCGGCGTCCTCTCGACTTCCATCCCGAGCACCCCGCTCGCTGGCACCGGTGGCCTCCCGCGCGGCCTACACCGCGCGATTCCATCCTACCCCACCCCGCGCTCCCCTGTTCCACGGCCTCGGACAGCGAGGCCGCGGAAAGGTTCCCGCTGTTTTCCGGGCTACTCGGGGACGTTGCGGTTGGGGTTCTTCACACCCATGAGCTGGGCGGTGACGAAGTCCTCGAGGCTGCCGTCCAGCACCGCGTCCACGTTGCCCGTCTCCACGCCGGTGCGCAGGTCCTTCACCATGCGGTAGGGCGCGAGCACGTAGGAGCGGATTTGAGAGCCGAAGGAGATGTCCTTCTTCTGCGCCTCGGCGGCGGCCTGCTCGGCCTCGCGCTTCTTGAGCTCCATCTCGTAGAGGCGCGCGCGGAGGATCTTGAAGGCCATGTCCTTGTTGGCCGACTGCGAGCGCTCCGTCTGGCAGGTGATGAGGATGTTCGTGGGCAGGTGGCGCAGCTGCGCCGTGGACGAGGTCTTGTTGACCTTCTGACCGCCCGCGCCACTGCCGCGGATGAACTTCAGCTCGTAGTCCTTCTCCGGGATGTCGATCTGGATGGTGTCATCGACCTCCGGATAGACGTCCACCGAGGCGAAGGCCGTCTGCCGGCGCGCGTTGGCGTCGAAGGGGCTGATGCGCACCAGGCGGTGCACGCCCATCTCGGCCTTGAGGTAGCCGTAGGCGAACTCGCCCTCGATGCGCAGCGAGACGTTCTTGAAGCCCGCCTCTTCGCCCGGCACCGAGTCGTTGAGCTCGACCTTCCAGCCCTTGGACTCGCAGTAGCGCGTGTACATGCGCATGAGCATGGCGGCCCAGTCCATGGAGTCCGTGCCGCCCGCGCCCGCGTTGATGTCCATGAAGCAGTTGGAGCGGTCCTGCTCGCCAGAGAGCATCCGCGCCAGCTCCAGCTTGGAGACCTCGGCCTCGAGCGTGGTGAGCGACTCCTCGGCCTCCCGGGCACTGTCCGCGTCATTGGCCTCGGCGGCGAGCTCGAAGAGCACCTGCGCGTCGTCCAGGCCACGCAGCGTCTTCTCGAAGGTGTTCACGCTCGACTCCAGCGTGGACTTCTCCTTGAGCATGGCCTGCGCCTTGGTGTTGTCGTCCCAGAAGGTGGGGAGCGTGGATTCGCGCTCGATCAGCGCGATGCGCGACCGCTTGCGGTCGAGGTCAAAGATGCCCCCTGAGCGCCATCAGACGCTCGCGAAGCCCGCCGATTTTCTCCATCGAGTCGTTCGCCATATGTGTCCTCAGTGTGCGCACGAACGCCGCCCGCGCGCGAGTTCCAAATCTTCAGCTGCCAGAAGCCTTCAGGGAAGGAGCCACGGGCTCCGAGGAGGGCCGGACCTCCGCCGGGGCCTGGACCCGGGCCCGCGTGAACGCGCCCGCCATGCCCAGCGAGATGGGCAGGATGAGCCCGATGAGGCGCCAGTTGTCCTGATCGAACGGGGGCAGCACCTTGAGCACCAGCCCCAGCACGCCCACCCCCGCCAGCACCCACCACAGGAGCCGCATCCGCCCGGGAGCCTTCTTCGAGCCGAGCATCAACTGGACGCCGAAGGGGATGGCCAGGAGGGTGAGCGGGTTGGCCTGGAAGAGGTTCTCATTGTGGTACGTCACCGTGTGGTCGGTGAACAGCCACATGATGAACAGCGCGAAGCCGGGGATGCCGAACACCAGCCCGACGAGCAGGTTCTGCAAGCCGAGCAGCACGCGAGGGGCACGCCCTCCGCTCCGCCGGCCCCACAGCGCGAGGCCCACCGCGCCGCCTCCGAAGACGAGGCCCATCAGCAGCAGCACGGGCGCGTACTTCGGCGGCTGCTCGGGGAGCGCCGGACGGCCCGTCGCCGTGTAGACGCTGAAGGCCCGGGCCACCAGCGGGTGCTTCTGCCCGTCCGGCCCCACCACCTGCATCTCCGCCACCTGCCGCTCCAGCTCGTCGGGGAGGAAGGCCTCCTGCCAGCGGGTGATGGGCTTGTCGATCTCGTCGTTCATCAGGAAGTCGAGCAGCACGCTCATCGGCGGGCCCACGGCCGTGTAGCGGCGCGTGTGCTCCCGCAGCGTCATCCGCCCGGGGCCACTCATCGCCTGCTGGAAGGTGCCGCCCAGCACCCTGTCGATGCCGTCGCGCAGCCGCGTCACGCAGTTGTCGGCGTAGTGCTGGTACAGGTAGTTGCGGTTCTCCGGCAGCACGTTGACCGCGAGCGCCTTCGCCAGCTCCACCCTCTGCTCCGGGGACAGGTTGAGTTCCTGCAGCCGCACGTCCCGGTTGAGCGAGCGGTAGAAGCGGAACGTCCCCGCGGGGCTCGCGTCGTCCACCCAGAACTCGAGCCGCCCCATCGCGTAGCGCATCAGCATGCGCTCGTCGAAGGAGAACATGCCGTAGTTGTAGAGGCGCGACTGCTTCAGCCGCTGGTCCTCCACCACGAGCGAGCCGTGCCCCCACCAGGACGCCACGTCGTCGCCCGGACCGAAGGTGACCAGGTAGATGGACAGGTCCTCGCCCTTGCTGTCGCCCGTCCCCCAAGGGGGCATGTCCTGGGCAGAGGCCGGGGTGGCGGCCAGCAGCAGCAGGCCGAGCAGGCAGGTCAGAAATCGGGTCAGGCGAGGCATTGTCCGTCCCAACAAATGAGGGCGGACCTACCTATCACGCGCGCCGCCCGACTCAACCCCGACTGTGCCCGGCCGGTGAGCGGGCGTGTTCCCCAAACGGTGCGACTCGGCGATAACAGCGCCCCCCACCGCCTCCCGAGGAGTCCGCCCATGTGGCGTACCACCCTGCTCATCGCCCTCTGCCTCTCCGCGTGCCACCACTCCGCGGCTCCCTCGACCGAGGCTCCCGCGCCGACAGCGGAAACGGCTCGTACCGGGGAGGCCGCGCTCACGCCTGGAACGGACGCGGGAGCGGCGGCCCGGACGCCTCCAGCCCAGACGCCTCCGGCCAGCATGGAGCCCCTGGCCGCGGACCCCGCCGAGGCGGAGGCCCGCTGCACGCGCGATGCGGACTGCACCCTGACGCTTCTCTCCGACGAGGGCTGTTGTCCCACGCTCTGCACGCCCAGAGCGATCTCCACCACCGCGCTCGCCCGCCGGCAGAGGTCCTGCGCGAACTTCCAGGAGTCCTCCTGCCCGGAGCCCATGTGCCGAGCCCCTCGGGGCGCCCCCAGCGCCGTCTGTCAGGGCGGGCGCTGCACGGTGCGACTCACCTCCATGGAGTGAGGCGGCAAGCCCTCAGGTCATCAGCTTGCGGGCCCGGGGGGCCACGGCGTCGCCCACCATGCCGCTCTCGCCCAGCAGCCGCTCCTCGGTGCGCGCCATCTTCTGCGCGTCCTTGGGGCGCTCGTGGTCGTAGCCCAGCAGGTGCAACACCCCGTGCGCCAGGTAGCGCGCCACCTCGGCCTCCAGCGTGCGCTCGTACTCCTTCGCCTGGCGCTTCGCCGTGTCCAGCGAGATGACCACGTCCCCGAGCTGCCTCGGCCCGGGCGTCCCCTTGGGCAGGTCCCCCGCCGGGAAGCTCAGCACGTCCGTGGCCTTGTCCTTCTTGCGCCAGGTGCGGTTGAGCCGGCGGATGGCGTGGTCGCCCACCAGTGAGATGGACAGCTCGCACCCGGTGAGCTCCAGCTTGCGCAGGAACGTCTCCGCCAGCTCCGTCACCTGCTTGGTGAAGCGCTTGCCCTGCGGATGCGCCACCTGCAGCGTCACCCGGTTGGCCTCGGGCTCCTCGGACGCCTGCTCGATGTTCGCCAGCTCCACCCGGAAGGCCGGCGCGCAGACCGAGTAGTAGTCGCACGCGCCCTGCCCATCGTTGCGGTACACCACCCGGTGGTCCCGCGGCACCAGCCCCATCTCCCCTTCGCCAATCAACTGCCGCCGGCCATCCACCACCAGCGTCAGCTCGCCCTTGAGGACGATGACCACCTCGTCGAACTCGGGCGTCTGCGCCGGCTCGGACCAGCCCGGCGGCGCCAGCATCCGCGCCACCGACATGGAGTCGGTGCCCGTCGTCGCCGCGCCCACGAACTCCTCGATCCGCTTCCCATCCTCGCGGGGGATGATCTTCCCCTTGCGCAGCTTCACCACGTTCGGCCTCCTCCGGCCGCGCGCCTCAGGAGCCCGTGCCCGTCGGGCGCGCCTTGCCGTCCTGCTTGGTCCCCGTCGCCACCGACGTCAGCGCCGCGCCCTTCGGGCCCGTCTGCAGCGCTCCGGCCGGGTACTCGGGGCGCGCATGGTAGATGCCCTCCAGCGTGTGCAGGAAGGACTGCGCGATGAGGTTCAAGTCCCGCAGCGTCAGATCGCACTCGTCCAGCTGGCCCTCGGAGAAGATGAGGTTGATCATCTTCTGCACCTGGGCGTGCAGCCGGGGCGTGGAGGGCTCGGGCAGCGAGCGCGTCGAGGCCTCCACCGCGTCGGCGATCATCACCAGGGCCGCCTCGCGGAACTGCGGCTTGGGGCCCGGGTAGCGGTAGATGCTCTCGTCGATGGGCGGAGCGCCTTCCTTGCCCTCCTGCTCCTTGACGGCCTTGTGGAAGAAGTAGCCCACCAGCCGCGTCCCGTGGTGCTGCGGAATGGCGTCCGCCACCAGCTTGGGCAGCCGGTACTGGCGCGCCATCTCCAGCCCCTCGGTGACATGGCGCTTGATGATGACGGCGCTCATCGCCGGGGCGAGGCTGTCGTGCTTGTTCTCGCCCTTCTGGTTCTCGCCGAAGTAGAGCGGATTCCGGCCCTTGCCGATGTCGTGGTAGTACGCGCACGAGCGCGCCAGCAGCGGATTGGCGCCAATGGTCTCGGCCGCGTTCTCCACCAGCGTCCCGATGATGATGGAGTGGTGGTAGGTGCCCGGCGCCTGGACGATGAGCTCCTTGAGGGCCGGGTGGTTGAGGTTGGCCAGCTCCAGGAGCTTCAGGTCCGACGCGTAGCCGAACACGGACTCGATGAGCGGGGTGAGCGCCATCACCATCACCGGCACCGCCAGCGAGGTGCCCGCGAAGGCGGACAGCGCCGTGAGGAGCGTGTCGCTGGTGAGCCCCTTGCCCTCGGCCAGGAAGAGGCAGAGCACCGCCAGCATGTTCGTGCCGCCGGTGGACAGGCCCGCCTTGAAGATGCCCACGCGATCCTTCGCCTTGGTGATGCGGTCGGCCGCCACCAGCGAGCCCAGCAGCGCGTAGATGCCGAAGGACAGCGAGTTGCCCAGCATCACCCCGCACAGGCACGCCAGCACCAGCGCGAAGAAGAGCGCCAGCTCCTCGGAGAGGATGAAGCGCACCAGCATGGCCCCGGCCGCCACCGGAAACGCGTAATAGAAGGCCTCGAGCGGCAGCACCGTGTACCGGTCCTGCACCGCGTCCGCGATGGACACCCAGAGCTGCAAGAGGCCCAGCATCGTCACCAGCAGCAGGCCCAGCAGCAGCGCGTCCTTGCGCGTGGGCCGGAAGCGACGGAAGGCCGCCCGGCAGAAGAGGTACGTGGCGGAGATCAGCAGCGCCACCAGCCCCGTGCCGCCCACCTGCAGCTGCACCAGGTCCAGCCGGTCCGTCTGAGAGCGCATGCCCCGGATGGCCACCAGGTGCGTCTCGTTGACGAGCTCGCCATCCCCGATGACCCGCTGGCCCTTCTTGATGGAGATGACGGCGTCCTTCACCGCCGCCGCCGCCTGGCGCCGCCGCGCGTCCGTCTCCGCCAGGTTGATGGTGAGGTTGGGCCGCACCAGCCGCTTGGCCAGCCGCAGCACCGCGCGCCGCTGCACACCCGGCGAGTCCGGCAGCAGGTTGCCCGGAATGGACGCGAAACGGTCCAGCTCCGTGTAGGCCTCGCGCACATCCACCACCGTGGGCGAAGTGCCCGGCAGCGTCTGCTCGCCGTTGTGGCGCAGGTCGCGCACCGTAATCCCCTGCGGACCCTCGCGTGACAGCTCCTCGCGCGAGCTCGCCACGTACACCGGGGCGGGCTCGGAGAAGCCGTACGCCCGCTCCACCAGCGACAGCGTGGCCGCCTCGGCCGCCTCGGAGAAGCGCGCCGAGTACAGCGCCTGGAAGTCCTCCGGCTCCAACGCCGCGTCCCGGCGCCCGAACAGCAGCACCTGGAAGTCCTCGCGCAGCGCGTCCAGCTCGCGGCGCTGGCGCTCACGGTCCTCGGGGGCCGCGGCCGGCTTGCGCCCCTTGAGCGCCTCCGGAGCTCCGGGGACGGCCACTCCCTCCAGGGGCGCCGCCCTGGCCAGCCGCTGGCGCATCTCCGCGAAGGCCCCGCTCACCGCCGCGCGGACCTCGGACACCACGCCCGGGCTCAGGTCGTACACCGGCCGCACCGCGCCGCGCGCCTCCAGGCGCCGCTGCTCGGTCATCGCCTGGTGGATGATTTCGTAGTCCCGCCCGGCCTTGAACCCCGCCGGAGAGCTCGCCCGGAAGGGCTTGCCCAGGTGGTCCTCGGTGAGGGACGGGATCTGCTGGCTGTAGAGCCCCGGGGAGATGACGAAGCCGGAGGCCACGGAGACGGCCAGCAGCAGGAGGAGACTTGCCAGGCGCCGGCCCCAACGGGGGCCGAGCCGGAAGCGGTGGGCTAGCGCGTCCAGCGGACTGGGTCCGGGGGGCGACGATTCCGGTTCGGCCATGGGATTGCTCAACCTATGGGAGGCGTGACGGGTTCATCAAGCAAAGCGGGCGGCGGAAGGAGATTCCGCCGCCCCTGGCTGCTCGCCCGTCTGGAGGGCCTGGAAAATCAAGGGGTTGCCGTGTCGGATTCCGGCGTACCCGCCGGCCCCGCCGCCGCGCTTCCCTCGGCGTCCTTCCTCGGGGCCCTGGCCGCTTCCTTGGCCGCCGCCACGGTCGCGTCGTAGCGGTCGTAGGCGCGGATGACTTCCTGCACCAGCGGGTGACGCACCACGTCCACCTCGGTGAACTCGGAGATGTTGATGCCCTCCACGTTCTTGAGGATGGAGCGCGCGTGGTGCAGGCCGCTGGCCTTGCCCGTGGGCAGGTCCACCTGCGTCACGTCGCCGGTGATGACGGCCTTGCTGTTGTAGCCCAGGCGGGTGAGGAACATCTTCATCTGCTCGACGGTGGTGTTCTGCGCCTCGTCGAGGATGACGAAGGAGTCGTTGAGCGTGCGGCCGCGCATGAAGGCCAGCGGGGCCACTTCCACCACGCCCTGCTCGATGAGGTGGGTGGCGCGCTCGACGGCCATCATGTCATGCAGCGCGTCATAGAGCGGGCGCAGGTAGGGGTTGACCTTCTCGGCCAGGTCTCCGGGGAGGAAGCCCAGCTTCTCACCGGCCTCGACCGCGGGACGCGCGAGGACGATGCGCTTGACCTTGCGCTCCTGCAGGAAGGCCACCGCCATGGCCATGGCCAGGTACGTCTTGCCCGTACCGGCGGGACCGATGCCGAAGACGATGTCATGGGCGCGGATGGCGTCCACGTAGCGCTTCTGCGCGATGCTCTTGGGGGCGATCTGCTTGTTGCTCGAGCTCTTGAGCACGGAGCCGAGCATCACGTCCTGGAGCGATTCGGCGCCGCCGCGGCCGAGCACCTTGATGGCCTGCTCGACGTCCTCGCGGTAGACGGGACGGCCGGCGCGGATGACGCCCTCGAGGTTCTCCACCAGGCGCACCGTGAAGGCCACGGCATCGGCCGGACCGGACAGGTGGAGCTCGGTGCCCCGCTGCCCCACGCGCACGCCCAGTCGGCGCTCCATGAGCTTGAGGTTTTCGTTCTGGTTGCCACACAGCGCCAGGGTCGTCGCGTTGTCGCGGACATCCACCTTGGCGGAGGTGGGGCTAGCTACTTCGGCCTCTACAGTGGCGGGGTTTCGCAATGCGTCAAATCCCTTTGGGCGGGTTACCGGAATTCAACTTCACTTCAAGCTAACGACCTCCCGCCGCGAGCGAAAGGCCGAAGCAAGCGGCCTGCCTAGCGCAAGGGAGACAGGAGGATGAACTGACGCTCTGACGTACGGCGATAATAGTAGTCGTCCCGCCAGGGGTAACGAAGGTCTTCTCGCTGTAGGAGGCCCCCCTCCACCAGCGCGTCCAGGCGCTCGGGGAGAGCCCCCTTCTCCAGTCGAAACACCTCCAGGGCGGCTTCGATTCGGGCTTGCTGCGCCCGCGCCAGCAGACGCTGGGCCGCCGGGTCCGCGAACGAAGAGGCCGACTCGTCGCCCAGGTCCCAGGTGTCCGGCCGGAGGCGCGAGCCCACGAAGCCCAGCGCGGCCAGGACGATGACGGTGACGACGGCACGCGCCACCATGCCGCCCACCCGGACGAGCAGGTTCACCCCGCTCGCGGAGGCGGCGCGGCCCGACAGCTGGTGGGCGCGGACGTACTCGAGGTTGAGGAGGTTGACGAGCGCCTTGCAGGTCTCGAACTCGCCCAGGCCGCTCAAGTCCACCAGCTTGCGCACGTCGCGGCCGGGGGCGATGAACTCGTAGACCTTGCGCTCGGAGCTGCCGATGGACTTGAACTCGCCCTTGTTCTCGTCCTTCTTCTCCTCGGAGAAGGCGTCGTCGAAGGCGGCGTCGAAGTCGTCTTCTTCCTTCTTCTTGTTCTTGGGGTTGGGGGCGGGCAGCTCCTTGAGACGCTCGAAGGTCATCGCGTCGTGGGGGAGCTTCTTGCGGATGTGGGGCCACTCGTCCACCATCCGGAAGCCTTCCATCAGCACGCTCTCGGCGCGCAGCGGCGTGATGGAATCGCCGTCCGCCTGCACATCCTCCTGCTTGAACTCGTAGGTGCCCGCCTTCCAGGAGAAGAGCCCGTAGAGGGTCTCCGTCACCTGCAGCTGCATCATCTGCTTGAGCTTCTGGGCGGTGATGGCACCACTGGAGGTGAGCACGTCCCCGAGCCGCTTGAGGGTGCGCTTCTGCGTCTCCAGCGCGCTCTCCAGCTGCTGCTCGGTGATGATCTCCGAGCGCACCAGCATGTTGCCGATGAGGTCCTTCTTCTTCCGCGTGACGCTCTCGGCGCGGACGATGTTGCCGTCCCGGAAGTAGACCTGGACCTCCTGGTCCTTGCTCTTGAGGTAGAGGACTCCCGTCTTCTGCTGCTGACCGATCAGCTGCAGGATGTCCGCGATACCGAAGTCCTTGAGCGTTCCCGTGAGGGCCATCGTTGTTCCGGGCTACTCGTTCTGGCGGCGGTACAGGCCGGCCAACGTCAGGAGGTGGAGGGGGATGAGCAGCAGCAACAGCGGCGCCAGCTTGAGGTACAGCGGCACCTCGCCATAGGGCGAGCGCAGCACCCCGGAGCGCAGCAGCACGCCGGACACCGCGAAGAGGAAGAAGAAGGCGTAGACGGCACCGCGCACCGCCAGCCCGTGGAAGAGGTGGCCCCCGCCGGACACCAGCGCGCCGAAGGCGTACGACACGTAGTCCGCCCAGCGCCGGTTGCGCTCGATTTCAATCTGCTTGCGAGCCCGGACGCGCGCCTCCACCGCGCCCTTGCGCGAGAAGACGTTGACGCACTGGGCGCACATCTTGCTCGCCACGCCCAGCTCCTTGTCGCACCGGCGGCACACCGGACGGCCACACTTCTCGCACTCGTGCGAGGCCTTGAGCGACCGGCCCGCGAAGCCGAGCCCGAAAGCCGCCAGCGCGCCCAGCACCGGCAGGCCCCAGGCGGTGAGCCCCGAGCCACCGCCGAGCAGACGGCGCGACAGCTGCGCCTCCACCCGCTCGCCCGCCACCAGGTCCTCGGTGGGCGGCAGGTCCTCGTCGGGGAGCGGCGGGCCGATCAGCAGCTTGTTCATCAGGAGGCGATCCTCCGGCGGGCGCTGCCACATCAGCAGGGCCGTATCCAGGCGCTGCGCGGCGTTGAGCGCATCGCGCGCCTTCTGGTTCTCCGAGCCGATCTCCGAGTCGGGCGCCACCGCGGCCCGGCGCCGGTACACCTCGGCGAGGTTGAAGGCGGGAGCGGCCAGTCCGGGGTCCGCCGCCGAGGCCTCGGCGTACATCCGCGACGCGCCGTCCTGATCGCCCGTGGCGAACAGGGCGTTGGCCAGGTTGGTCATCAGCACCGCATGGCCGGGCCGCAGCGCCATGGCCGCCCTGTAGTGGGTGATGGCGTTCTCCATCTGGCCGCGGCGGGCCTCGAAGCGCCCGAGCGCGAAGAGCTCCGCGAAGCTGGCCTCCTTCTTTTCGTAGCGCGCGCGCACCCGCTCGGCCACCGGCTCCACGGCGAGCCCGCCGCGCTCCAGCACGTAGACGTCCTCGGCCACCGTGCCGGCGAAGTTGGAGGAATGGGCGATCTTCCCGGCGGCGACCGGCACGAAGGCCGCCACCACCAGCAGCACCCCCGCCACCACCCGCTCCACCGTGGAGAGGTACACCGCCACCGACAGCAGCAGGATGAGCAGCACGGGCACCAGGCCCAGCCGCAGCGCCAGTGGCGTGCCGATCAGCAGCAGCACCGCCAGGGCCGCCGACTGCCAGCGCGCCGCCGCCCGGGGCAAGAGGTGGTGGAAGTCATGCAGGAAGAAGCGCGCGCGCCGCAGGAAGAGCACGCCCACCACCACCGCCGCCGTGGCCAGCAGCGCCACCAGCAGCACCGTGCCCAGGTCCGCCAGCGCCGGGCGCCGGTAGCGCGGATCCTTCAGCTGCACCGACACGGCGGCCTTGACCTGCTTGGAGTACGCGCCCACGTCGCCCGGAGAGCGGCGGGCATACGCCTCGGCGAGCGCGAGCCGCGCATAGGGAAGGTTGGGCGAGAGCGACACCGCGTGCTCCACCAGCTGCAGCGCGCCCGCCGAGTCGTTGGCCTTGCGCCGCCCCTCGGCCGCCCGGATGAAGCCGATGCTCAGCGACTCCATGTCCAGGGCCGCCACGTCGTCCTTGAGCGACACCAGCTCCTGCTGCGCCTTGCGCGCCCCCTCCATGTCCAGCGCGGCCACCGCCTTCTGCCACTTGTCCCAGGCGGCCTGCAGGTCCGCGTCCGTGACGCGCGGGGTGAGGATGGGCGGAGGCGGAGGCCGGACCACCGGCGGAGGCGCGGCGGGCTGCTGGCGCACCGGCACCGAGGTGGGCACCGCGGGCGTCTCGGCCTCCGGGTGCTTCGCGGCCTCTTCCTCGGGGGCCTCGTCCTGCGTCTTGTGGCCCTTGCGGTTCTTGCCGTGGCCCGCCCGCGTGGAGCCCTCGTCCGCCGACTCCTCGTCGGTGGACTCGTCCGTCAGCTCCTCGGGGACCGCCATCTCGGACGGGTCCAACATCGAGGGATCATCGTACGTGGGCTTCTCCGCGGGAGCCTGACGGGCCGGCTTCTGCGTGGAGCTCTGGCGCTGCGGTTTCTGGGCATGCGCCTGCCGCGCGGGCATCCACAATGCGAGGCACAGCAGCAGTGGCAGGAAGCGCAACAGGGGAAGGCGCGGCATTCGGGCTCCCGATGATAGGCGACCCGCTCCGCCCACGGAAGTTGTCACGTCCCTCCCGCGGTTCCCTCATGTTACAGCAAGCCCGCTTGCTCGGAGAGGATGGGAAATATGAGTGCAGCAGGGGAGCAATTGGACAGGCTGGTGGAAATCATGGCCCGTCTCCGAGCGGACTGCCCGTGGGACAGGGAGCAGGATCTGCGCTCGCTCCGCCCCTACCTCGTCGAGGAGGCCTTCGAGGTGCTCGACGAGATGGACCGGGTGGCCGAGGGCGGCCCGTGGCGCCCTCTGGGCGAGGAGCTCGGAGATCTGCTCTTCCAGATCGTCTTCCACGCCCGGCTCGCCGAGGAGCTGGGGGAGTTCTCCATGGCGGACGTGGGCCGGTCCATCAGCGACAAGCTCACCCACCGCCACCCGCATGTGTTCGGCGAGAAACAGGCGGACGGCACCCCGCAGCCGCTGGCCAACTGGGCGAAGCTGAAGGCCGAGGAGCGCAAGAAGAAGACGGGCCGGGAGAGCTCGGTGCTCGACGGGGTGCCCACACACGCCCCCAGCCTGCTGCGCGCCGAGCGCCTCACGGAGAAGGCGAGCCGCATCGGGTTCGACTGGCCCACCCTCCAGGAGGTGCGCGCCAAGCTGGACGAGGAGCTGGGTGAGCTGGACGAGGCCATCGTCTCGGGCAACCGGGACGCGCTGGAGCACGAGCTGGGCGACGTGCTCTTCTCCCTGGCCAACCTCGCGCGCTTCATCCACACGCCGGCCGAGGACGCGCTGCGCATGGCCTGCCGCCGCTTCACCACGCGCTTCCAGCACATCGAGTCCGCCCTGCGCTCCGAGGGCGTCCCCCTCGGCGAGGCCACGCTCGAGCACATGGACAAGCACTGGCTGGCCGCCAAGGCCGTGGAGAAGGGCCTGCCGCCCCCGACCCGAATCCCCCGCTCGCCCCTGGTGGCCCTGCGCCTGCCCGTGCCGGACCTCGCCGCCCAGCGGGCCTTCTGGGACAGGGTCGCCCCGCTCCTGGGCTGGAGCACCGAGCGGGGAGGCTCCGACGAGGCCCGCTACACGGACGGCATGTACCGGCTCGTCTTCACCCAGGGCCCCAGCGCCCCCTCCCCCGCCACCTTCACCTTCGGTGCGGCCTCGGCCGAGGCGGTGGAGCGGCTGCGCACCCTCCTGGAGGGCTCCTCCCCCGGCAGCGTCCTGGAGGGCTCGGGCGCCACGGGGCGGATCACCTTCCGGGACGCCGCCGGCCTGCGTTGGGAATATGCCTTCGGAGACCGCTGATTGAAGGGACTCGGGCGTCCGGAAGGTGGCACGGATCACGCAGGCCTTGACGCTCGGTGGTGGCCGAAGTAGGTACGGCCCCTCTTTTCCACAGAAGTACGCTGGAGATCACCTTGGCCAACACCAAGTCCGCAGAGAAGCGTAACCGTCAGACCCAGAAGCGCCGCGCGCGCAACGTCAACGTCCGCACCACGGTGAAGGACGCCGTGAAGGGCCTGCGCGAGACCCTCACCACCAAGGATGCCGCGAAGACCGGGGACGCCCTCAAGGCCGCCACCCGCACCATCGCGAAGGCCGCTTCCAAGGGCGTCATCCACAAGCGCGCCGCCTCGCGCCGCATCTCCCGGCTGGCCAAGGCCGCCAACCGCGCCAAGACCGCCGCGAAGTAGTCGTCGCACCGTTTCACCAGCCGCTGGCCAACCGGTCGTATCCCTCGCGCATCAACGTCTCCGAGAGACGGTGCAGCGCGGACTGCCGGTTGGCCTCGACTTGCAGCACCTCGCCGGACAGGTTCGCCGTGCCGGGAAGGAAGTCCTCGCTCCCGGTAACGGTCGCCTCCGACACCACCCGTCCCTCCCGAATCAGCCGCAACAGCACCGTCGCGGTCGCGTGGTAGCTGGCCAGCTGCGGGGGCGTCGTCTGCGTGCCGCCCTGGAAGTTGGGCTCGGCGATGCTCGTGGGCCCGCTGCCCACCGCCACCACCACGCCCTCCACCGAGGCCTCGCACGCCCCGGCGCCGCCCAGCACTCCGGCCCGTAGCAGCTCCTGACGGAAGTCCCGGGTGAAGAGCAGCTCCAGGCCCGGCTCGGCCGTGTCGTTGCGGAAGACGGGCGCGCACACCGAGCGCACGCCCTCGGGCAACCCCGCGCCCCGGGGCGTGAAGCGGTAGCCACACCCGAGAGCCGATACCAAGAGGACCCAACCCACCACGCGCATCCGCGACATGGCGCCCACACTAGCGGCGCGAGTCTCGCGGTCAAGCGCCCGGGGAGCCTCGTCCCCTCAGGCCGGAGGCCCGCTCACCTGCACGCCGCGCGCGCGCACCACGTCCGAGAGCGTGCTCCACGCGGCCCGCACGCGCTGCTCCATCGGCGAGCCCCGCTGCACGGCGCCCAGGTCCCAGCGCGTCTCCCCCTCGCCCGAGGACTCCAGCACGAGCGTGTAGCGCCGGCCGGAGAACGCGAGCCCCACGCCCACCAGGGCCACCAGGACGAGCAGCCCCTTCACCCCCGCCGGCACCCAGGGCAGTCCCCCGAGCGCCACGGCGGTGAGCGCCAGGGCCTCGTAGCGCGGCCGGTGCACCAGGGACACCCGGCGCAGCCCCGGCAGCTCGAGCAGGAAGGGCGTGGCGGCCCCTCCCGGACGGTAGGAGAGCCGGTTGCCCTCGCCCACGAGGACCCGGCCTCCCGCCAGCTCCGCCGACAGGAAGGGGGCCGCCGCCGAGCCACCCCTCCCCGCGGGAAGGGGCGCCTCGGGCAGCTCGGCCCCGCACGCGACACAGCGGCCCGCCCCCGCCTTCTGGGGACGGCCACACCGCGAGCACATGACGAGGACCTCGGTCGGCACCGGGCCCCCGTCTCAGCCGACGACGAAGTTCACCAGCCGCTTGGGCACGAAGACGAACTTGCGCAGCGTCTTGCCCGCCATGGCCGCCTGCACCCGCTCGTCCGCCTCGGCCACCGCCCTCACGTCCGCCTCGGCCGCGTCCACCGCCACGCGGATCTCCGCGCGCAGCTTGCCGTTCACCTGCACCGCGTACGGAATCACGTCGTCCACCACCAGCGCCGGGTCGAACTCCGGCCAGCCCTGGGTGACGACGAACTCCTTGGCGCCGTAGGACTCGGCGATCTCATCGGCCAGGTGCGGGGCGAACGGCGTCAGCACCACCGTCAGCATCCGCATGGCCTCGGCCATGGCCGCCTTCTCCGCGGGCGTCTCCGGCGTGCCCAGCGCGTACAGCGCGTTCACGTACTCCATGATGCCGGCGATGGCGGTGTTGAAGGACAGACGCTCGATGGCCTCCCCCACCCGCTTGAGCGCCTTGTGCGCCGCGCGCCGGATCTCCAGCGCCTTGCCCTCGAAGGAGCCCTCGTGCGAGGCCCCCGCCGTGGCGGCGTGGTGGGTGCTCGCCAGCGTCCACACGCGCTTGAGGAAGCGGAAGACGCCCTCCACCTGCTCGTGGGACCAGTCGAAGTCGCGCTCGGGCGGGCCAGCGAACAGCACGTAGGCGCGCGCGGTGTCCGCGCCGTACTTCTCCACGATGGAGGACGGGGCCACGCCGTTGCCGTAGCGCTTGCCCATCTTCCGGCCGTCCGCGCCGTTGACGATGCCCTGGGTGATGAGCCGCTTGACGGGCTCGTCCACCGGGCTCAGCCCCAGCAGCTTCATCACCCGCGTCCAGAACCGGAAGTACAGCAGGTGCATCACCGCGTGCTCGGGGCCGCCCACGTACACGTCCACCGGCAGCCAGCGCTGGGCCTCCGCCGGATCGAACGGCGCCTTGTCGTAGTGCGGCGACAGGTAGCGCGCGAAGTACCAGCAGGAGTCGACGAACGTGTCCATCGTCTCCGTCTCACGCCGCGCGGGGCCCTTGCACCTGGGGCAGGTGGTGTTCACCCACGAGGGCACCTTGGCCAGCGGCGGCTCGCCCTTGCCCGTCAGCACCGTCTGGGTGTCGATCTCCGGCAGACGCACCGGCAACTGGTCCAGCGGCACGGGCTGGCCCCTGCGCTCGGGATCGCACTTCTCGCAGTAGACGATGGGGATGGGAGTTCCCCAGTAGCGCTGGCGGCTGAAACCCCAGTCCTTCTGGCGGTACGTCACCTTGGGCTCACCGCGGCCCTCGGCCCGCAGCTTCTCGCCCATCTTCTTGCGCGCCTCGGCCGACGGCAGGCCCGAGTACTCGCCCGAGTCCACCAGCACGCCCTCCTCGGTGGACGCCTTCTCCAGCGCCTCGCCCGCGGGCAGCTTGTCCCCCGTGGCCGGCTGCACCACCACCTTGATGGGCAGGGCGTACTTGCGCGCGAACTCGAAGTCGCGCTCGTCGTGCGCCGGCACGCTCATCACCGCGCCCGTGCCGTAGTCGGACAGCACGAAGTTGGCGATCCAGATGGGCACCGGCTGGCCGGTGAAGGGGTTGATGGCGTGCGCTCCGGTGAAGACGCCCTCCTTCGTCGCGCCCTCGGCGGTGCGGTCCGTCTTGGAGATGGCGGCCATCTTCTTCACGAAGGCGGCCACCTCGGCGCGCTGGGCGGGCGTGGTCACCTGCTCCACCAGCTTGTGGTCCGGCGCCAGCACCACATAGGTGCAGCCGTGGATGGTGTCGACACGCGTGGTGAAGACGCGGATGCGCGCGTCACTGCCCTGAACGTTGAAGTCCGCCTCCACGCCCTCGGAGCGGCCGATCCAGTTGCGCTGCATGGAGGTGATGCGCTCGGGCCACTCCTTCAGCTCGTCCAGCCCGTCCAGCAGCGCCTGCGAGTACTTCGTGATCCGGAAGGCCCACTCGGGCAGTTCCTTGTCCAGCACCGGCGACTCGCAGCGCTCGCACGTGCCGTCCTTCACCTGCTCATTGGCGATGACGGTGTGGCAGCCCGTGCACCAGTTCACCTTGCTGAAGCGGCGGAACACCAGGCCCCGCTCCAACATCTGGATGAAGAACCACTGGTTCCACCGGTAGTACTCGGGATCGCTGGTGTTGACCTCGCGCGTCCAGTCGTAGCTGTAGCCCAGCGTGCCCATCTCCTTCTTGAAGGAGACGATGTTCTCGCGGGTGCGCACCGCCGGGTGCACGCCGTCCTTGATGGCCGCGTTCTCCGCCGGCAGGCCCAGGGCATCCCACCCCATGGGGTGCAGCACGTCGTAGCCCCGCATCTGGAAGAAGCGCGCGTAGACGTCACCGATGAGGTAGTTGCGCACGTGCCCCATGTGCATCTGCCCGCTGGGGTACGGCAGCATCTCGAGGATGTACTTCTTCGGGGCTCCGGGGCGCTTGCCCGCCCGGAACACTCCCGCCTCTTCCCAACGGGTCTGCCACTTCTGCTCGATTGCCTGCGGCTCGTAACGCTCGTTCATGGCCATGACGGGGTGCGTCTTAGTGGGGCGCACGTCTCCAAGCAACAACTGACGCACCCGTCCGACTCCCTCTGACTCCTGGAGCCCAGGAGGGGGCTCGCCAGAGGTCGGCTCGAGGACAAGCGCCCGTCCGCCCGGCGGCCCCTACTCGAGCCGCAGCAGGCTCTTCACCGTGTCCTGCACCACCTTGGACTGCACGGGCTTCACCAGGTAGGCGCTGGCCCCGAGCGCCATGGCGCGCTCACGGTCCTCGACGGCCGACTCGGTGGTGATGACCACGATGGGCACCGTGCGGTACGCGTCCGTCTGCCGGATGTGGCGGATGAGTTTGAGCCCATCCATCAACGGCATGTTGATGTCGGTGAGAACGAGATCGTACCGGCCCAGGGTGAGCTTCTTGAGGCCCTCGGCCCCGTCCTGCGCCTCGTCCGTGTGGAGCCACGGGCCCATGCGCTGCAGCGCGTACATGAGACTGCGCCGCATGGCCTGCGAGTCATCCACCACCAGCGCCCGGATCTGCTGCGTCATGGCGCGGAAGATAGCATCGCCCGGGGCCCCGGCGGCCAGGGGAGTTCGGACCCCTCCTCCACGGCTTGCCGAGCCCCCCGGGGAGCCGGTGCGGTCAGAGGGCCAGATCCTCGCAACCCAAGGCGGTGGAGCCGCGGCATCCCCAGGCATGGCCCTCCACGCGCAGGTAGTGCGCCGAGAGCGCCGCCATGTCGCCCTCGAGCGGCGTGCACTGGGGGGCCGACTTCTGGAGCTTCCATCGACGCACCAGGGAGCGCGAGGGCACGTCGGTGGCGGGCCGGAGCACGTAACGGAGCGCCCTCGACGGCGGCGGGCCCAGGGGCTCATCGCAGACGCCCTTCGGGCACGCCTGGACCGAAAAGGCCGGCGTCTACTGGTCCGCCACCACCAACATCTCCGGGCGCGCCCCCTGCTCGTACGCCAGGACGGGCTGGAGGTGGCTCCGGCACTCCAGCACCTGCGTGCCCTGCCGGGCCGCGAACACGACGTCCAGGTCGCTCACGTACCTCGCCCCCACGAGCTCGGCCCAGGCGAGGAACTCCAGCACCGAGTCGTCCTGCTTCTCGCCGAGCGGGATCTCGAGCCTCCACTCCGGTAGCCGGGTCTTCTCGGCCTCGTCCGTCTGGACCACGAGCAGGTCCGACTTCGCCACCGGCCGCCGGTACCCCTCGGGTCCATGGGCACAGGCCATCAGGGTCGATGCGGCCATTGAGAACGCGAGCAGCCACTTCTTCCGAATCGTCATGTGCTCCTCCGTCGTGGGCGGACTGACAGGAGAACGATCTCCGCGCCGACAGCATATCGACCGGGCAGCCCGGCGGCATTACCTACGAGACAGGTCATGTCTCCGGCGTTACCTCTCGGGGATGCCCGAAGGGAATATCATCCACCGCATCGCTCGCATCCACCGCCGCTGGCTCGTAGGGCGCCGCTTCACCGCGGACTCGCCCCAGGGGCGCTTCTCCACCGAGGCCCGGCGTCTCTCGGGACGCACGCTTGAGGGCGTCGACGCGCACGGCAAGCACCTCCTCTACCTCTTCGAGGGCGGCGTGCGGCTGCACATCCACCTCGGCCTCTTCGGCCACATGCGGCATTTCCGCTCCGGCGCGCCTCCGCCCTCCCCCGCGTGCCGACTGCGGCTCGCCTCGCCCCATGCGGCGTTCCACCTCGCCGGGCCCCAGGCCTGCGAGCTCCTCAGCTCCGAGGCCGAGGCCACCCTCCGCTCCCGGCTCGGGGAGGATCCGCTGCGGCCGGATGCATCGCCCGCCCGCGCATTCGAGGCCCTCCGCCGCGGCCGTGCACCCCTCGCGACAGCTCTGCTGGACCAGGAGCGCATCTCGGGCGTGGGCAACATCCTGCGCGCCGAGGCGCTGTTCCTCGCGCGCCTGCCGCCCCTGCGCCCCGCCTCGGAGCTGCGCCTCGCGGACTTCGAGCGCCTGTGGGAGGCCCTCCGGCTGCTGATGGAGGACGCGGCACGCGATGGGCGCATCGTCGTGCCCCATGCGCCCCCGGCCCCCTGGGAGACTCCCGGCAAGCGCCGCGAGGACCGGTTCTGCGTCTACGACCGCGAGGGACAACCATGCCCCCGGTGCGCCACACCCATCTCGCGCCTGACGCTGGCCAGCCGCGGGTTGTTCTTCTGCCCGGGCTGCCAGGACACGGGCTCCGCTGGGAAACCCGCCCGCCGTCCACGCGCGGTCCCGGTCGAGCGGACCCGAGCACCTCGCGCCCGCTCTCGCGCGTGAGGGGCTGGAGAGAGACTCGCCTTCACCCCGGATGGGAGAGTTGGCGGAACAGCTCCGCGTGCTCGGGATGGCGGGCCGCCAGCGCCTCGCCCCGGGGCATCTCCCAGTCCGCGAAGTCGAAGCCCGGTGCCACCGTGCAGCCACACAGCGTGTAGTCCCCTCGCGGCCGCGCCGCCTGCAGCACCCCGGCCGGCACCAACACCTGCGGCCGCTCGCCCCGCGCCACGTCCCGGCCCAACGTCACCGTCTCCAGCCGGCCCACGCGCTCGTCGAGCAGGTACATCGTCAGCGCGTGCCCGTCGTAGAAGTGCCACAGCTCGTCCGAGCTCACCCGGTGCCACGCCGCGAACGTGCCCCGCGGCAGCAGGTAGTAGATGGCCGTGCCCACCGAGCGCCCACCTCGCGGCGTCTCCACCGGCACCGCCGAGCGCCACGTCTCCCGGTAGAAGCCACCCTCGGGGTGCGGCGCGAGTCCCAATGTCCTCACCAGCTCGTCGACCATGCGGCCACTGTAGGGCGCGGGCTCGCTCGAAAAACACAATCAATTCAACGGCTTGTCCTCGGGCCACCCAGGAGGCCGGGCCCGCACGCAACTCGGAAGGGGCACTGCACGACAATGTAGGCAACCAACCGACTTCCAGCTCCAAGGTGGTCCGCCATGTCGACGCGCATCTCTTCCCAGCCGAACACCCCGTCCACCGCCCGCACCAGCAAGGCGGCTGCCGAGGTGAGCGTCTCGAAGGACTCGCGCTTCTCCTCGGACTTCCAGAAGTGGCTCGTCGGCCACGGCTACGGCAAGTACGACTTCGCCAAGGGCAACGTGCCCGCCTTCGGCGGCAAGTCGGGCCCCGGCGACAAGGTCACCCAGGAGCCCGTCATCTTCATCCACGGCAACTCCGACAGCGCCGCCGGCTGGAAGGGCTCCATCGAGTCCTTCGCCAAGCAGGGCTACAAGCCCTCGGAGATGTACGCGATGACGTGGGGGCCCTCGAATCCCCTGCAGGCCTCGCAGCAGCACCACTCGGAGAAGTACCTCGAGGAGGTGCGCGCCTTCATCCAGGCCGTGAAGGAGTACACGGGGGCCAAGAAGGTGGACGTCATCGGCCACTCCATGGGCGTGACGCTCGCGCGCAAGGCCATCCAGGGCGGTGACGGGTTCGACCCCTACGCGGGCAAGAAGTTCGACCTCGGCAAGCCCCTGACCAACAGCGTGGACACCTTCGTGGGCATCGCCGGCGCCAACCACGGTCTGGCCTCGGCCATGCTCACCGGCGACATGGTCCCCACCACGAACACGACGGACGGGCTGCACCCGGCCTCGACGTTCCTGAAGGACATCAACGCGGTGAACCACGACGAGGGCTCGCACGTCTTCAGCATCTGGTCCAACGCCGACGAGCTGGTGGGCGTGGGGCTCGCGGGCTTCACCTCGCCCATCCCCGGGCAGGATGGGCAGAAGGTCTACAACACGTACCCCTTCGGGCACATGGGCCTGAAGAACCTCACGGCCGACGAGCAGCTCGCGATGATCCGCGACCACAAGGTGCTCTGAGCCGCACGCGCTGGAGCCCTGATTCGCGAGCTCCAGCGCACCACCTCCCCTGGCTCAGGGACAGCCGCACCACGCACGCGCCAGTGCGTCCGGCGCGCCCGGACCCGGCTGGTAGAGGTACGGACCTGCCGAGAGGAAGTGGCACAGGGGCTCGGACGACGTGTCGTAGCTCGCCGGACCCGTGCCCACCCGCAGGTGCCGGAACGCGAACTCCGAGCACACCTCGCACGCCGCCGCCCGCGTCGTGTCATCGAGCGCCACGTCCGAGGCCCTCGCCCGGAGCGCCTCGAGCCCATCCGTCGAGCTCGACCGGCACCAGTCCCCCGCGTGCCCCTGGTGGAAGACGCGCGCGAGCGCGAGGGCCCGCTCTCCTGCTCCAGGCACCGCGTCCGGCGTCGACGGCCAGGGCAGCCCCGGATCGGCGTACGAGGCCAGTGCCCCACCGCCCGCGTACTCCCCATTGGGCCTGGCGCCCAGGAAGGACCCGAAACGCCCATCCGCCAGCTCCGTGCCCTCGGGACGCTCCTTCGCCAGCAGCCGCGTGAGCGAGACGATGCGCTGCATCTCCACGCGGAACTCGTTCTTCAACCGCGCCGGCACCGGCACCTCGCCCGACTCGTGCGCCACCGTGGGGACGATCCACCCCACCACCCGCGAGTCCAGCTCGAGCGTCACCTGCTGCTTCACGAAGCGGAACTGCACCGCCGCCGCCTCCTGCATCGCCCGGTTGGTGGCCCGCTGCCCGAAGCACTCCGGGCCCGAGGGATCCAAGGTCCGCAAGCCCTCGGCCGGTGGCCCCAGCGCCCCGTGGTTCTCCCCCGCCGCCGCGTACACCTCGCGCATCCCCGAGACGGCACACGACAACAGGCGCTCGGTCTGCGGCGCGTACGTGCCCCCCTGTCCCAGCTGCGGCAGCAACCCCAGGTAGTCGTCCCCGATGGCCGGGTAGCGCTCGCCGCTCGGAGTGATGAACTCGACCGAGTCATGGGGCGCGCAGAGCGCGTCGTTGACGTCGTAGCTCGTCCACTCGGGCAGCTTCTGCAGCACCCCGCGCGCCCCGTGCAGCAGTCCCGAGGCGAGCGCGATGAGCACCGCCCGGTCTCTCGGATCATTCCCCTCGCTGGGGAAGTCCGCGAGCTCCGGCGAGCCCCAGCGCTGCCACATGTGCCCCATGCTCCAGGCATCCTGCAGGTAGTGGTGGCCCACCGCCTCCAGGGACAGGGCCTCGGACTCGCACGCGCGCAGGTAGTCCGCGTAGCGCCCGCCCGCGGCGCCCAGCGAGTCCTTCGTCGCCTTGCACTCCTTCGCCCGAGCGAGCGCCAGCCCGTGGTAGTGCGCGTAGAAGCGCCCCGCCTGCGGCAGGAAGTGGTTCGAGTTCACCGGGCCCATGTGCGTGGCGAAGTCGTGGCACTGCACCGCGTCCGCGCCCACGCCCTGCAGCGGGCACGTCTCGTGGCCCGTGGCCCAGTCCCAGAGCGCATACGAGAAGTCGGGGAGCTGGGCCAGCTCGCCCGGGGAGATGGCGCGCGTCTGCACCCGCGCGGTCTCGGCGAAGGGCACCGGCAGCAGGGAGGTGAGCTGCTGCCCGTCCACGTTCAGCGGCGTGCTCGAGGTGAAGACGCGCAGGTGCAGCGTCGCGGAGGCCTCGCCCGGCAGGCCCGCCTTCTCCCGGGTCAGCTCCCAGAGTTGACGGTGCTCGTCGAGCTCGCCCACCCAGCGCTGGCGCGCGGTGTTGGGACCCGCCGCGGGCGAGCAGTAGGAGCCGCCGGTTCTCGGGTAGTCCCCCGCCTCCTTCGAGGGGTCCTTCTGCTCGTAGCAGACGGACTCCCAGGCGGAGGCGGGCAGCGACAGCAGCAGCACGGAGGACAGGAGGAGCTTGCGCATCACTTCACCTCCAGCAGCGAGCGGACGCCGGGGAAACAGTCGGGTTCGAGGAAGAAGGTCTGCTCGAAGGCGGCGACCGGCTCCTGTCCCTTGTCACGCGCCTTGGAGTAGGTGCTGACGCAGGCCGTCGGACAGCACTCCGACTCGGTCCAGGGCTTGGAGGTCTTGCAGTGGGGCACCGCCTCCACACACTGATCCAACGAGCGCGCTCCGGGCTCGAAGCAGTAGGTGATGAGGTCCGTGCAGGTCCCGAGCGCCGTGATGGCATCGCGGCCCGTCGGGTCCAACTGGAGCCCACCCAACGGAGTCTTGATGAGCGCGAGGTTGCCGGTGTCCAGCTTCGGCAGCGGAACGCTCGGCAGATCCACCTTCGGAAGATCCGGGAGCTGGAGCTTCCCGTCCTCGCAGGCGAGTCCCAACGGGAGCATCGCCACGAGAAGCACTGCATTGAGAATGCGGCGCAAGTCACGACCCCTTTCCGGCCCTGGGAGCCGGAGGGCTCCCCCTGTGACGTCGAGTCACGCACAGGTGTCGAAAAGGTGGCAAGGCCCCCCGGCGCCGGGCTCCAGGCCGGCTCGGGGCCGGTGCGGCACAAACACAGACCACGCGAACGGACTCACGCCGCTTCCGCTCGAGCCCCCACTCCCTGACATGAAAGGAATTGCCTGTGACGGCGCTCATGCTTTCCGGATGAACCCCGTCACAGCCACCGGAGCCCGCTGTCTCTACTGTCCACTCATTCCCGCAACCCAAAGGAGAGGGAACCATGAAGTGGATGATGAGTGTGATGACCGCTGTGATGATGTTCGTGTCCGTCGGTGCGGCGCATGCGGCGGATGCGCCTTCCTGTGACGCGAAGACGAGCCCCATCGCCAACCAGCAGGATGCCGACAAGCGTTGTCCGTCCATTTGTACCCAGGCCGGCTACGACAAGTGGAACGGCCAGTGGACGAACACGCCGCCCTCGGGCGCCGGTCCCGTCTGCGGCTGCGTCGTCAAGCCGAGCGACTCCAAGACGACCCCCATCGCCAACCAGTCGGACGCGGACAAGCGCTGCCCGTCCGTCTGCAAGGCGGCCAATGGCCTGTGGAACGGGCAGTGGACGAACACGCCGCCCTCGCGTGTCGGCCCCGTCTGCGGTTGCTACCAGATGAAGGCCGCGGACGTGAAGACGACCCCCCTCTCCAACCAGCAGGACGCGGACAAGCGCTGCCCGAGCGTCTGCTCCGGCGCCAAGGCCACCTGGAACGGGCAGTGGACGAACACGCCGCCCTCGGGCGCCGGTCCCGTCTGCGGCTGCCTCACGCCCGCCTGCGGCTGAGCCCGCGCCTGCTCGAGAGTAGCCATCAGGAAGGGGGCGGCTTCCCATCGCGGAGGCTGCCCCCTCTTCTCGCGGACATGGACTTCAACACCCCCCTCCAGGCATCGTCCGCCACCCAGACCGAGGTGGCCAGGATATGCCGGGACGTAACGTATGGGGGTGGCAATGGCGTGCACTGCTCGCGGTGGTGCTATGCGCCAGCGCGGCCCACGCGACGTGGGGGGGCCCAGGCCTCGTCGCCCCCTCGACGCCCGCCGTTTTGAGTCCGGTCAATGGCGCGCTGATCAACAATTCCTCGCCCCCGTTTTCCGGCACCGCCGAGCCCGGCAACACGATCACCGTCTTCATCGACGGAAGCCCCGTAGGCACCACGACCTCTGATGCCGCGGGCAACTGGACGCTCACACCGTCCGCCCTGCCCGACGGGTCCCACTCCGTGAGAGCCACGGCCACGAACGGGCTCGGAGAAACCAGCCCGGATTCGAACACCAACACCTTCGTCATCGACACCACGCCTCCCGCGAAGCCCGTGGTGAACACCCCCGCCAACGGGAGCCTGTTGGTGACGGCCCGGCCCGTGGTGACCGGCACCGCCGAGCCCGGCACCACGGTCACCGTCATCCTCGACGGAAGCTTCGTGGGCACCGTGACCGCCGATGCCTCGGGCAACTGGAGCTTCTCACCGACGACAGACCTGCCCGATGGCAGCCATGCAGTGAGTGCCAGGGCCAGGGATGCCAGCGGCAACGTCAGCCCGGATTCGAACACCAACGCCTTCACCATCGACACCACGCTGCCGGACACCTTCATCCTCTCGGCGCCTCCCGCCAGCACCTCCGCGACGAGCGCGACGTTCGACTTCGAGTCCACCGAGCCGGGCTTCTTCGAGTGCCGCCTGGATGGTGCGTCCTTCGTCTCTTGCTCGGACCCGGTGACCTTCACGGACCTGTCCGAGGGCCTCCACACGTTGGAGGTGCGGGCCAGGGACACCGCGGGCAACGTGGACGCCACTCCCGCCGTCTACACCTGGCGCATCGGGCCCGACCCGGTGCTCCCCGGCCCCACCATCACCACGCCGGCCCATGGCTCCGTCATCTCCGACACGTCGCCCACCTACTCCGGCACGGCGGGCCCGGGGCTCGACGTCCTCGTGAAGCGCGAGGACGGCTCGGAGCTCTGCCGCACCACGGCCGACCCCACCGGCGCATGGTCCTGCGTGGAGCCCACCACGCTCGCCGATGGGCCCCACACCGTCGTCGCGGTGTCCTCCAATGCCTCGGGCCCGGTGGGTGACCCCGCGAGCACCACCTTCACCGTGACCACTCCCGTGACGGAGGATGACCCGTCGAGCTACCTCTACGTCTACGGCCGGGGCTGCAGCAGCTCGGGCGGCTCGCCCCTGCCCTGGTTGATGGCACTGCTGCTCGCCGTGCCCCTCATGCGCTCGAGGCGCACGCGCTCCACGGCTCGCGAGAGCACCGTGGCCACCGGACTCCTGGCCCTGGCGATGCTCGCCGCTCCGGCGGCGCGGGCGCAGTCCATCGACCCGTCCCTGCTGTCCCAGTCCATCGACGTGCAGCGCTACAAGCCCGGCCCCGGGGCCATGGACCTGCTCGGCGTGCATGGCGCTCAGCTGGGCCGCGATGGCTGGCACCTGGGCGCCTCGCTCGGCTACGCCAACGACACGCTGGGCTTCTTCGACTCGCGCCAGAACGGCTTCGTCTACGAGGTGGTCGCCACCCAGATGACGCTCGACCTGATGGGCTCCGTGTCCTTCTGCGAGCGCTTCGAGCTGGGCATGGCCCTGCCACTCACCTATCAGGCCTCGGAGCGGGGCGTCGCCTCGCCTCCGGCCTTCGCCGAGGGAGTCACGGGCGCGGGACTGGGGGATTTGCGGATGGTGCCCAAGGTCCGCCTCGTCTCCGCGGGCGGGCTGCACCTGGGCGTCGCCATCCCCGTGCTGCTTCCCACCGCCGGGGGCAAGGCCTTCCGCGGGGGCACGGGCGTGGCCGTGCAGCCCCAACTCCTGGGCGAGTGGGCCTCGAGCGGCGGCCTGCGCCTGGTGGCCAACGTGGGCATCCACGTGCGCGGCGAGGAGCGGCTGCTCACCCTGCGCACCGGCACCGAGTGGCTGTACGCGCTCGGAGCCCAGGTGCCCGTCGGCGAGCGGCTCGCCGTGCAGGCGCAGCTCGCGGGCGCGCTCGGGTTGCGGGAGCGGGATGCCGAGGAGCGGCCCCTGGAGCTGCTCGGCGCGGTGCGCTACCGCGTGAGTGACGGGCTGCGGGCCCACGTGGGCGGCGGCCCCGGCCTGACGCGCGGCTACGGCACCCCGGGCTTCCGCGTCTTCGCCGGACTCGACTGGACTCCGCCCGAGCCCTCGGCCCGCTGAGCGCGCCGCGCCCGCGGCCTCCAGGAGCACAGCAGGGGCAGGAGGAATCCCAGCGCGCTCATCGCGCTCCCCTGCCCCTCCGCGCTGGAGCAACTGCCTCCGGACAGGCGCAGCCGCCCGTAGGCGTTCGTTGAAATCGCCGCCTGGTTGTCCTCGGGCACGAGCTCGAATCCGCCCCCCGTCGCGCTCGCGCGGATCTCGAATGGCTCGAGCGGAGAAGGCGGCAGGGTGAAGTCCACCTCGACGACGGTGCTCGCTCCCGCGTCGAGCCCGGGCAGGGTGCACGTGACGGTGCTGCCCGAGGGGCCGCAGGAGAGCCCGCCACTGTTGACGGCACTGCCGGACAGGTACTCGGGCAGCGCGATGGACACCGTCACGTCCTCCGCGGCTTCCGGGCCGGAGTTGAAGACTGTCACGTACACCGGCACGGAGAGGTAATCGGGCTCGAGACGCGGCCCCACGTCCAGGGAGACCCGCAGGTCGACCCCGAGCGCGGACGACGGAGGGTCCGCCGCGAACCCGGGAAGCACGGGAGCCATGACCAGGGCCAATGCACACAGCCCCATCCTCGAATGCCGAGACACCAGGCGTTGCATGGAATGAACCTTTCTCGATGAAGCTTTACGGGTGCGCACCGCTGGAGGGGGCCGGAGGCGGCTCGATGATCACGATGTCGACACGCCGGTTGGCGGCGCGCCCCTGCTCCGTGTCATTGCCCGCGACCGGCCGGCTCTGTCCGTAGCCGGCGAACTCCATGCGCTCCGGCTCCACGCCATGGGTCTGCAGCCAGCGCATCACGCTCCGGGCGCGCCGCACGGACAGCGTCTGATTGGCCGCCGCCGAGCCCTGATTGTCGGTGTGCCCCTCGATGCGGATCTTCTTGATCCACGGGCTCGCCCGCAGGGCGTCGGTCATCGCTTGCAACACGGGGAAGCTCTCCTCGAGGACCGTGTCCGTATTGAGACCAAAGACAATCGGCTTGCGGATGAGCAGCCTGTCTCCCTTCACCTCCACGAGGCCGGGGCAGCCATTCCTGCCCTGCTCCAGGGCGGGAGCGCCGGGCTCGTCGGGGCAGGCATCCAGGGAGTCGGGGACGGTGTCCTGATCCCCATCACTCGCGGGACAACCCAGATGCTCGGGGTCGGGGAACTGGCCCCAGGGTGTCTCCGGGCATTGGTCCACGGAGTCGAGCACGGTGTCCTGGTCCGCATCACTCGCGGGACAACCCAGACGCAGGCTTCCGGGAGAGGCCTCCTGGGGTGAATCCGAGCAGGGCTCCGCCGAGAGTTGGGGCGCCGTGGTATGGGCCGTCACGAGGGCCGGAACGGGAGCCTGGAGGCCACCGCTCGGGGGCACCTGGCTCGCCCGCGGGTTCGAGCCCTGGCCCTTCCAGACCGGGTTATAGGACACGCGCAGCAACAGGCGCAGATCCGGAGTACCGGGCCGCCGCAGCAGACCCGCTCCGGCGGACAGGTCCACCTGCAGCACCTGCGAGGGTTTGAAATGCAACCCGATCAACGCCTCCAGGCTCGTGTAGAAGGGCTTGAAAGCGTAATCCCGCGGAATCAGCAGGGTGGAGAGTTGCACCTCCGGGCCGACCGCGAAGCCACGCTCCTTGTCGGTGTAACTCACATGCGTGCCGACCCGTAGCTCCGAGCCCTCCACGCTGCCATCGATGGCGGGCAGGGTGTTCTGGGGCGCCTCGGGGCGGAAGAGGAAGGAGCCCGCGAGCGACCATTGGATGTGTTGGCGATGACCCGCGAGCACCAGCATGGGCCGAGCGCGGAACTCCTGGTCACCCGCCCCGGCCTCCGGGCGCGAGAGGAACCTGCTCAACGGCACCCACAGGTAGCCGCCGAGGCTGACGGAGAGCGGGCTCTCGTCGGGACGGCCATACAGACGCACCATCATCCCCAGGCGTGGGTCACCCACGTTCGAGCTCCGGAGCAGGCCGACGTCCCCGAGTGAGTCGGGCTCGGACGCGCTCCGGGCGGCCGCGGAGGCCATCAGCGAGTACCTCGAGGTGGACGGCACCGAGGGATCTCGCGAGGAATCACCCCGCTCCGCCAGCGCGATGGGCAGGGTGAGTGAGAAGGTGGTGCAATCACAGAAGCGGGCGGACAGATCGATGTGGCCCAGCAACTGGTGCTCGATGAGGACGCGGAGTGTCTGGAATTCCCCCGCCTCGTTCTCCACGCCGAGCACCAGCGGCCTGTGGGCGTAGTTGAGACTGAAGCCGACGGAGAACTCATCGGTGCCGTAGCGGGGCACGTCCACCATGATGGAGGACTCGCCCACCGGCGTCGGCTCATACCGGTTGAGAGGAAGGGCCTGCGCCAGCGGTGCCGGGGAGGCAGCGCCCGCGACCCACGCACCGAGGAGAACGATTGTAAGGGCAATGACGCGCAAGACCGGCCTCTTCCCAACGGCGCGTGAACAAACATTCACAGACATAAACCCCAACATACAGTCAGACATCAACCCAAACCGCCGGACTCGCTGCTGCTGCAACGACTCAGACCCGGCAAGGAAGGACACCGGCTGATGGGCGGGTGTCCTTCCCTGTCAGGCGGGGAAGCCCTACTCCGACTTCCTACGGCCGAATCCGACGAGGGCAGCCAGACTCGCCATCAGCATCCAGCTGGCCGAGGACGCGGGCACGGTGGAGCAACCCATGCCAGCCCCCTCGATCCGGCCCACCGCGCCCGGCCCACCGCAGACCTCGTGCGTGGCCCGGCCCGAGCGGCACACGTTCGCGGGCTCGGCATCGGCCGACACGGTGGACCCATCCGCCAGGCCGCACCGGCCGTCCGCATCCGCCACTCCGCTGCGGCACGCCTGCTCCGCGACCAGACTGTCGGGCACGGCCGTCCCATTGACCAGTCCGCATCGGCCATCCATGTCCGCCACTCCGACGCGGCACACCTCCACCGCAGCCGCGTCGTTGGGCAGCGCCGTCCCATACACCAGACCGCACCGGCCGTCCAGCTCGGCCACACCGCCGCGGCACACCACCTCGGCGCTCGTGCCCGTGGGCAACGCCGTCCCATTGACCAGA
>NZ_JBJMQO010000083.1:0-57522 GCF_045802675.1 Archangium sp.
ACGACCAACCCGATGGGGGTTGTGGGGGATGACTGCGTCAAAGGGGATCCTACCTGTGGTGAGACCAGGGGGGTGGGGAGCAATCCTAGCATCATTCGCCCGTGGGGCAGGGCGGCCACCGAGGCGTCGAGGAATTGCTGGGTGGCGGGGTCCACGGTGAGGAAGCGGAACCCCATGCCGGAGACGCCCTGGCCGGCCTGTCCGGTGACGAAGTGGACGACGGCCGAGGCGTAGAGGAGGCGCGAGCCCTCGGCCAGCTTGAGCTCCAGGGTGACGGCCGTCCCGGGAGGCTTTACCGTCTTCGAGCGGAGGTAGATGCCTCCACGGGTGACGTTGGCGCCGTACTTCGCCAGGAACTCCTCGGGGGTCGCGAAGGGCAGCTTGACGACCAACCCGATGGGGGTTGTGGGGGATGACTGCGTCAAAGGGGATCCTACCTGTGGTGAGACCAGGGGGGTGGGGAGCAATCCTAGCATCATTCGCCCGTGGGGCAGGCGGACGGGCTGTCAGATGGCGGTTTTGATCGTTGCGCCCCTGGCTTTCCCCCCTTATGGAAGCGGCTTTACCGCGGGCATGACCCGCTGCTCCCGGGAGCCCCCATGCTGACCTCCGACGTCCGGCTCGCGCTGACCTTCGACGATGTCCTCCTCCAGCCGGCCGAGAGTGATGTGCTGCCTCGAGACGCCGACCTGTCCACCCGGCTGACGCGCACCCTGCGCCTGAACATGCCGCTGCTGTCGGCGGCCATGGACACCGTCACCGAGGCCCGGACCGCCATCGCCATGGCCCAGGAGGGCGGCATCGGCGTCATCCACAAGAACATGACCCCCGAGCAGCAGGCGCTCGAGGTCACCAAGGTGAAGAAGTTCGAGAGCGGCATGGTGGTGGACCCCATCACCGTGGAGCCGCAGGTGCCGCTGGCGCGGGCCATCGAGCTGATGCGCCAGAACAACATCTCCGGCATCCCCGTGGTGCAGGGCCGCAAGCTGGTGGGCATCGTCACCAGCCGCGACGTGCGCTTCGTCACGGACCTCGGGCAGAAGGTGGAGGCGGTGATGACGCGCAAGCTCGTCACCGGCCGCGAGGGCATCAGCCAGACCGAGGCCCAGCAGCTCCTGCACGAGCACCGGATTGAGAAGCTGCTCGTCGTGGACGAGCAGTTCGAGCTGCGCGGCCTCATCACCATCAAGGACATGGAGAAGCGCCGCACGCGTCCCAACGCGGCCAAGGATGCCAAGGGCCGGCTGCTGTGCGCGGCGGCCGTGGGGGCCTCGGCGGACCGGGAGGCCCGCATCGACGCGCTGGTGAAGGCCGGCGTGGACGTGATCGTCATCGACACCGCCCACGGTCACTCCAAGGGCGTCATCGAGGCCGTGCGTGACACGAGGAAGAACTTCCGCGGCTTCGAGCTGATCGCCGGCAACGTGGCCACGGCCGCGGCGACCCGGGCGCTCATCGAGGCGGGCGTGGACGCGGTGAAGGTGGGCATCGGCCCCGGCTCCATCTGCACCACGCGCGTGGTGGCCGGTGTGGGCGTGCCCCAGCTCACCGCCATCGACGACTGCTCGCGCGAGGCGGACAAGCACGGCGTGCCCATCATCGCGGACGGCGGCATCAAGTACTCGGGCGACATCGTCAAGGCGCTGGCCGCCGGGGCGAGCACGGTGATGATCGGCTCGCTCTTCGCCGGCACCGAGGAGGCCCCGGGCGAAGTGATTCTCTACCAGGGCCGCAGCTACAAGAGCTACCGCGGCATGGGCTCCATGGGCGCGATGAAGCAGGGCGCCAAGGACCGCTACTTCCAGTCGGACGTGGACGCGGTGAAGCTCGTGCCCGAGGGGATTGAGGGCCGCGTGCCCTACAAGGGCAGCCTGGGGATGAACATCCACCAGATGCTGGGTGGGCTGCGCAGCGGCATGGGCTACGTGGGCTGCGCCACCATCGAGGACCTGCGCACCAAGGCCCAGTTCGTGCGCATCACCTCGGCCGGGCTCAAGGAGAGCCACGTGCACGACGTCATCATCACCGAGGAGGCGCCCAACTACCGGGTGGAGTAGGGCGCCTGGGAAGGGGCTGCGTGCACTACCGGCCGCGCTTGCGGCCGGAGCCGGAGCTCGCCGGAGTGGCGGCGGGCGCCTCTTCCTCGCTCTTGGCGGGCGCCACGCGCTTCTCGGCGGTGGCCACGCGGCCCATCAGCGTGTCCTTGTCATCCAGGTTGAGCGTTTCGATGGCCTGGCGCAGGGTGTTGAAGTCCAGCCGCGCCACGGTGATGGTGTTGCCGCCCTTGACCTCCTGCACGGTGGGCACGTCCACGAGCTCGCGCACGTACGTCTCGAACTCCACCTTCACGTCCGCGGTCTGCTGGATGCAGTTCTCCCGGGCCGCCACCAGCTTCGCGCTGCCCTCGGTGTAGTTGAGGTCCGGGTTGCGGCTCATCGCCTCCTCGAAGGTGGCGTTGCGCTTCATCAGCGAGGTGTAGAGGTCGATGTAGCTCATCACCCGGTCGGTCTCCGGGCGGTTGACGTTGCGCGCCTGGACGAGCGCGTCGCTCGTGTCGTCGCAGTGCACGCGGCCCAGCGCCGCCGCGTCCGGGGTGTTGTCCCGGGCCGCCAGCGAGGGCGAATCGCGCTCCAGTCGCTCCTCCGAGGAGATCTCCTTCACGCAACCGGTGGCGGACAGCAGCAGAACGGTTGCAACGGCGGGCAGGCGCATCCAGGACCTCTTCCGAGCGGGACTTAATGGTTGATTTCCGAAAGTTTGTAGCGATAAGGCCCGCATCCGTCAACGCGCGCCCCCCATGGAGAGTGTGGTGGATATTCACGCTGAGAAGATCCTGATCCTCGATTTCGGGAGCCAGTACACGCAGCTGATCGCCCGCCGGGTGCGAGAGCTCGGCGTGTACTGTGAGATCCACCGTCCAGACCTGCCCGCGGAGGACATCCGCCGTTTCGCCCCGCGCGGCATCATCCTCTCCGGAGGCCCGGCGTCAGTGGAGGCCGAGGGCTCGCCGCGGTGCGATCCCTTCGTCTTCAGCTCGGGGCTGCCGGTGCTGGGCATCTGCTACGGCCTCCAGCTGCTCTCCAAGCTGCTGGGCGGGCGTGTGGACCGTTCCGCGCACCGCGAGTATGGGGCCGCCGAGGTGGAGGTGCTGGCCACCCGAGGCCCCCTGGCCGCGTTCCAGCTGGGAGACCGGGTGAAGGTGTGGATGAGCCATGGCGACCGGGTGGACGCGCTGCCTCCGGACTTCGAGTCCATTGGCCGCAGCGGCAACTCGCCCTTCGCGGCGGCGGCGCACAAGAGCAAGCCCATTTATGGCCTGCAGTTCCACCCCGAGGTGGTGCACACGCCCATGGGCAAGGAGATGCTGCGCGCCTTCCTGTTCACCGACTGCAAGGTGAGCGGGAGCTGGACGATGAAGGGCTTCATCCAGGAGGCCGAGGAGGCCATCCGCCGCCAGGTAGGTGAGCACGGCCGGGTCATCTGCGGCCTGTCGGGGGGCGTGGACAGCTCGGTGGCGGCGCTGCTGCTGCACCGGGCCCTTGGCGCCCGGCTGCAGTGCATCTTCGTGGACAACGGTCTGTTGCGGCAGGGCGAGCGCGCCCAGGTGGAGGCGCTCTTCGTGGACCGCTTCCACGTGCCGCTGAAGACGGTGGAGGCGCGGGCGCGCTTCCTGGACAAGCTCGCGGGCATCACGGATCCGGAGAAGAAGCGCAAAATCATCGGCCGCGAGTTCATCGCCGTCTTCGAGGAGGCCGCGCGCGAGGTGCAGGGCGCGGAGTTCCTGGCGCAGGGCACGCTGTACCCGGACGTGATCGAGTCCGTGTCGTACAAGGGCCCGTCCGTCACCATCAAGAGCCACCACAACGTGGGCGGGCTGCCGGAGAAGATGAACCTCAAGCTGGTGGAGCCGCTGCGCGAGCTCTTCAAGGACGAGGTGCGCGCGCTGGGCCGCGAGCTGGGCCTGCCGGACGAGATGGTGTCGCGGCAGCCGTTCCCGGGGCCGGGCCTGGCCATCCGGGTGCTGGGGGAGATCACCGAGCCGCGGCTGGAGCTGGTGCGGCGCGCGGACGCGATCGTCCAGCAGGAGATCCGCGACGCGGGGCTGTACAAGGAGCTGTGGCAGGCCTTCGCGGTGCTGCTGCCGGTGCAGAGCGTGGGCGTGATGGGGGACGAGCGCACCTACGAGTCCACCTGCGTGCTGCGCGCGGTGACGAGCGTGGACGGCATGACGGCGGACTGGGCGCGGCTGCCGTACCCGGTGCTCGAGCGCATCTCCACGCGCATCACCAACGAGGTGCGCGGCATCAACCGCGTCGTCTACGACGTCTCGTCCAAGCCGCCGGCCACCATCGAGTGGGAGTAGCCGCCGCCGGACAAAACAAAACACCGGACAAAACACCGGACAAAACAAAAGGGGCTGCTCGGATGGACCGGGCAGCCCCTTCGTCTTTCCGCGGGCGTCAGCGGGGTGCTACAGGCTGACACCAGCGGGGTGCTACAGGCTCCGGATTACAGGCCCGGGGTGACCTTCACGGTGGGCGTGGAGCCGGGGCGCAGCTCCTCGAGGACGCGGTCGGCCTTGTAGACCTTCTTGAGCGCCTCGATGAGGGCCTCGCTGTGGACGGCGACGGTGCGGTTGACGCTCTCGTCGTAGCCGTAGTCGCCGCCGAGCGACTGGATGTTGCCGTCGAACACCAGGCCGACGATCTCCCGGTTCTTGTTGATGACGGGCGAGCCCGAGTTGCCGCCGATGATGTCGTTGGTGGTGACGAAGTTCATCGGGGTGGTGGCCGTCAGGTCCTTCTGCGCGGCGAGCCACGTCTTGGGCAGGGCGAACGGCTCCTCACCGGTGTGGCGCTCGAAGGTGCCGCCCATGGCGGTGATGGGCTCCACCTGCTTGCCGTCCTCCGTGTAGCCCTTCACCGCGCCGAACGACAGGCGCAGGGTGCCCGTGGCGTCCGGGTAGATGCCGGTGCCGTAGACCTCGAACTTCGCCTGGGCGATCAGCTCGCTGTTCTTGCGCACCACGGCCTCTACCTGCTCCTCGTACACCTTGCGGATGGCACGGGCGTCCGGATCGACCAGGGCGGCGAGCTGGATCATCGGATCCGTGGAGGCGGTGATGGCCGCCTTGCCGCCGGTGAAGAGCTGCTCGCGGGCCTTGGGATCGGCCAGCGTGGAGCCCTTGACGACGCGGGCGGCCAGGGACGCCGGGGACTCGTTGCCGAGCACCTTCTTCACGAACGGGTGATCCGGCCCCAGCTCCTCACGCAGCTTGGTGAGCGAGAACGTCAGCTGGGCGATCTCCAGCTCCGGATAGATGGGGGCCTTGCTCATCAGCTGGTTCTTGAGCTGGGGCAGGTTGGCCTCGTTGAACCCGCGCAGGCGCTCCGTGTCCGGCCTGGCGAGCTCGTCGCTGGCGCGCACCAGGGTCCGGGCCAGGCCGAAGAGCTGCGAGCCGATGCCACCGGCCTCCATGCCCTCGTACTCCTTGCGGATGTTGCGCAGGGTGTCCTGGGCGCGGGCGATCTCATCCCAGGCGGCGCCGTACTTCGCCTTCATCTTCGGGTTGGCGTTGATCTTCTTGCGCAGCTCCTGCTCGGCGGCGACCTTCTGGGCGAAGAAGTTCTTGTCCACCAGCTGCTCGTGCTTGCCCTTGGTGGACTTCAGGCCGTTCTCCACGCCGAAGAGCAGGTTGTTGGAGATGCGCTTCTGCTCGGGGCCCCGGTTCTGGAACTCGGTGACCATGCCGCGGATCTCGGACATCTTGAAGAGCTGCTTGGGCAGCGCCACGTCCCGGAGGTACTCGAGCTGCGCCACGGTGAGGCCGCGCGAGGTGCGGCCCGGGTGGCCGGAGACGAAGGTGAGTTCGCCGTCCTTGGCGCCCTTGTCGGACCACTTGAAGTAGTTGTCGATCTTCGCGGGCTTGCCGTCCTTGTAGACGCGCACGAAGGTCACATCCAGATCGTACCGGGGGAACTCGAAGTTGTCCGGATCACCGCCGAAGAAGGCGATGGCGTGCTCGGGGGCGAACACGAGCCGCACGTCCTGGAAGCGCTGGTACTCGTAGAGGTTGTACTTGCCGCCCTGGTAGAGCGTCACCACGTCACAGCGCACGTCGGCGCCGGTGGTGCAGTCCTTCTCGAGCTTCGCCATCTCGGCCTTGAGGGTGTCGGCGTACGCCTTGCCGGTGAGGCCCTTGGTGGCGGCGTTGAGCTTGTCGGTGACGTCGGTGATCTGGACGAGCTGGCTGACCTCGAGGGCCGGGCACTGGAGCTCCTCGGCCTGGGTCTTGGCGTAGAACCCGTTGGCGATGAAGTCCTTCTCGGCGGTGGACAGCTGCTGGATGCAGCCGCGGGCACAGTGGTGGTTGGTCATCACCAGGCCGTCGGGCGAGACGAAGCTCGACGAGCAGCCGAAGCCGAACTTGCCCGAGGACAGCCGGGTCTTGTCGAGCCACTCCTGGGAAGGCTCGAAGCCGTACTTCGCCTTGAGCTTGGAGGCGGGGAAGTTGTTGTACGTCCACATGCCCTCATCGGCGAGCGCGGGGGCTGCGCCGATCAGGGACGCGACGAGGAGCAGACGCTTCATGAGATTCCTTTCCGGAGATCCGGAGGTGTGGCGGGGTTGTCCTGGGAACCGACGGTCCCGGTCAAGCGGGGGGAAAATTCCCGGCCCCTGAACTCATGAGCGGGGCTTTGATTTCCAAATTCTGGAGGAGGTGGCGATGACGCGGCTCGTCGCGAACCGGAGGGCCCGGGTGGGGACGGGAAATGGGCGCGCCAGCGGGCCGCCAGGACCGGGGCCGGAGACCCCCTTGAGAGCCTGTGGGCTGAGTTTACATAACGCACATTATCAGACCCAACGTCAGAGGGAAACGGGGTGTCCTCGGGCTCATTTCCCAACCTCCCAGGACTGCCGCTCGGGCCTCCGGAACGGCGTCTCCCAGAGCACCTGGTCACCGGCTTTCGCGCTTCTCCGCCCGGGGCATTGGGACATAGGGTCTGCGGCTCCTATGCGACTCCTCCGTTTGAGCTTCGCCGTCTGCGCGGCCGCGCTCGTCGTGGCCGGATGTCCCAAGCCCTCCGCCCCCACCGCCGACGCGGGCGTGACCACCGCCGAGCCCGAACCGGACGCGGGCGTCGACGCCGGACCTGGCCCCGCGTCCTTCACGCTCCAGTACGCGCTCGCGGATGCCGGGATGGAATCCATTCCCCTCGTTGGCGAGGAAGAAGGACGTCCGCTCATCGATCCCTCGTTGGTGCTCGAGGTGCGCAGCACGCTGGCACTCCACAACTACCGCATCCGCCTGTTCGATGAGTCCGACCGCGCCATGGTCACGGACGATACCGCTGAGGAATCCCCCAACGGGCTGCTGTACCGGATCTCCCTGCCCACGCCTCTCAAGTCCGGCCACAAATACACGCTGGTCATCGACGCGCAGACCGGCACGTCGATGACCGATTCCCAGGGCCGCGAGGTTCCCGACGTCCGGATTCCCTTCCAGGTCTCCGGCGAAAAGGAAAAGCCCGTGCCGCCGCAGCCCCCGAAGAAACAAAAACAGCGCCGGCACTGAATCCCGGCCGGCCTCCGGGTCTTCTCCACCCGGAACGGCTCCGCGGGCCCAGGCTCCAGAACCTGGAAGCCCGGCCCGCGGAATCCCACCAGTGCCCCCGCTCAATGCTCGGTGGTCTTCCGAGGCGGCGCTTCCAGGAAGACGTCCGGCTCGAGCACGTCCGCGGACTCGCGCAGCAGTTCCGCCTCCTTCACGGCCACGAGCACCTCCCGCGCCGCCTCCGGCCGCCCGTACGTGCGCCCCTGGACCACCAGGAGCTCCCGGAGCGCGTCACGCAGCTCCAGTCCGGACTGGTAGCGCTCGGCCGGATTCCTCCGGAGCGCCCGGCGCACCACGGCCCGCAGCGGCTCGGAGAGCCCCTGGGTGGCCCACTCCACGTCCTCCGGTCCGAACTTCTGGATGCGGGCCGCCATCTCCGCGACGGGAACCCAGCTCGGCTCCTCGCAGTGGACCTCGGCCAGCATGGGAGCCACCGGAGCGGCCCCCTGTGCGGCCTGCTCCACGTCTTCCAGGTCGAACAGGTGCCGGCCCGTGAGCAGCTCCAGCATCACCAGTCCCAGCGAGAACAGATCCGAGCGGTGATCCACCTTCTCCAGACGCATGCGCTCGGGGGACGCATAGGCGATGTCGCCACGCAGCACGGAGGCCGTGGTGGCCTCCCGCCCGGGCAGCAGCGAGTACGCCACGCCGAAATCCACCAGCTTCACCTCCCCGTTGGAGCCCACCCGGATGTTCTCCGGGTTGACGTCCCGGTGGACGATTCCCAGGGGCCGCCCGTGTTCGTCCGTGCACGTGTGCGCATGGTGAAGCGCCTCGGCGACCTCGGAGGCCACGTGGCAGACGAAGGCCTCGGACATGGGACGTTGCCGCATGGCCGCGACGCTCAACACCGTCTCCAGCGAGCGGCCCTCCACGTACTCCATCACCACGTAGGGCAGGCCCCCGTGCAGCACCAGTTGGTACACCTTGGCGATGCCCGGATGGTCGAGCCGGTACGCCAACTGCACCTCTTCCTTCAGCCGCTGCTTCTGCTTCTCGCTGACCGGCCGTGCCAGCCGTTTGATGATGACGGAGCCCGCGGGCCCCTTCGCGTAGCGGCGCCGGGCGAGCATCAGCTCGCCATTGTTTCGCCGCCCCAACTTGCGGACGAGCTCGTAACGGGTCCCATCCACGGAAAACAAAAGCCGGGGGTGGTTCGAGGACTCGGGCCTGTCAATGGACACTCGGGCTCTCCTTCGCGACGCCAACGCCGCGCCAATGAAATACCGGAGGTAGGGCTCAAGCGCCGAACCTCCAGCGTCAGGCACCCTACCAGACCGGGCTGACACGCCCGCCCGACCTCTCCCCTCGGGTTCGAGGGGCGTCAGTCCTGATGCAGCTCCCTGTCCTGGGCGCGCACCCGCTCGAGCACCCGCACGTCCCTCTCCGTGGGCCCCAGCTCCAGGATGAGCCGGCTCACGTCGTAGAGGACCTCGCCCCGATCGAACACCGGCACGCGGGGCTCGGCCTCCAGGTTCAGGTCGTCCAAGGCGCGGTTGTACGCCTTGTCCATCAGCGAGCGGAGCTGGAACGAGTCATAGAGGTTGTACTCCACCAGGAAGCGCAGGGCCTCCACGTCCCCGCGCGCGAGGTACGCGCGCCACAGCAGCACCGCGTCCCACCCGTTCACGCCCTTCATGTGCGGGGGGCGTCCCAGGCCCAGCTTGTCCTCGAGCTCCTTCAGACCCCCGCCCATGCCCAGCCGCCGGCACACGAAGCGCAAATCAATGTGCGCGTCCGGCGTCGGGAAGCGCTTGCCGAAGTAGTCGCGCAGCACCGGCACGTCGAAGCACGAGCCGTTGAACGTCACCCACAGCCGCCGCTCCGCCATGGCCTCCGGCAGCTCGTCCATGTTGCGGCCCTGGATGAAGACGCGCAGCCCCGCGTCATCGAACAGGCCCACCACCGTGGGCGCCTGCTCCTGCTTTCCGTCCGTCTCGATGTCGAAGTAGAGCGCGTCGCGCGCGAACTCGGGATACAGCCGCCAGTGCTCGCGCGGCGGCACCATGGCCGCCAGGCCCTTCAAATCCCGCCGCTCCAGGGCCTCGCGCGCCAGGTGCAGCCGTTGGCGGGCCGGGCCATCCAGCTTCTGGCCGAGCACCACGCCGCTCTCCGGGAAGTCGTCCCAGGTCTGGATGCCCCGGGCCCACAGATCCTTCTCCTTCCAGGGACCCACGCCTGGAATGAGCTGGAAGGTGCGCCGCAGCATCAACCCAGCGGACCCAGCCTGCCCGCCACCAGGTCCTCCAGGGGCGGGATGTCCGCCTCGCAGAACGGCAGCACCCGCATCTCCGCCGGCGTCAGGTACGCCAGGGCGTGCGCTCCCAGCGTCTTCGGTTCCCCCGACTCCAGCCGCGCCGCGTACAGCGCCAGCTCCACCGTCAGGTCCGGATACTCGTGTCTCCCCGCCCATAGCCGCCTCCCCACGAGGAGCTCCACATCCAGCTCCTCCCGGCACTCCCGAGCCAGCGCCTGTGGCTCGGACTCCCCGGGCTCCACCTTCCCGCCCGGGAACTCCCAGAGCAACCCCCGGCTCCCTCCCGGCAGCCGCTGCTGCACCAGGAACCGCGAGTCATCCCCGGGCTGGGGGATGAGGGCGGCCACCACACGGACCGTCCTCTTCGCCGCCCCCTGCGTCAACCGCTCCTCCCGTCCAGCCGCAGCGCGTACAGGTAGCCGTTGTTGGACAGCACGTACGCCTTCCCGCCCACCACCCGCGGCGACGCCGAGACGCCCTCGCTCGGATCCCACGCCAGCCGCGACTGGCCCGTGCGCGGATCCACGAAGAGCAACGAGCGCTGTGCCGGTACCAGGAGCATCCCCTTGACCAACACCGGCTCGAATCCGGCCCGTTCCTGGAGGGTTTGCGACCAGAGGAGCTTTCCGCCGTCCGCCAGGTAGGCATCCAGGCGGTTGTCCCCCGTGGCCACCAGCACGCCCCCGTGGAACAGCACCGAGGTAATCCCCTGGGCCACCGTGTTCCACACCACGTCGCCCGTCTCGGCGTCGAGCGCGTACAGGCCCCCGGCGTACGAGGCGGCGTAGACGTGGCCCGACTCGTCCAGCGCGGGCGTGGTGTCCACGTCCACGAACTGTCCGCCGCCGCTCGGCGCCAGCGACTTCTCCCAGCGCACGCCACCGTCCGTCAGATCCAACGACACCAGCGTGCCGTCGGAGAAGCCCACCCAGGCCGTCTGACCCCGCACCGCGGGCGCGGAGGACCGGTGGATGGTGAAGCCCGAGGGCGGATCCCTCCGGTACAGCCACGCCAGCTCGCCCGACGCCCGCTTCACCGCGAACAGCGTGTCGCTCTGCGAGGCCACCAGCACCAGATCGCCCGCGAGCACCGGCACCGTCGCCAGCGCCTCACCGGCCGCGTACTTCCACTTCACCGTGCCCGTCTTCCCGTCCAGCGCGTACAGCACGCCGTCGGTGCCCGGCACGTAGAGGGTGCCCGCGTCCACCGTGGCACCCGCGTAGAAGCGGCTGCCCACCTCGTAGCGCCAGGCCTCCACGTGGTTCTCGGCGCCGAGGCTGCGCACCAGACCGTCGCGGGTGAGCGTGATGACCCGCTCGTTCTGCGCGTCATACGCCGGCTGCGCCTGCTCCCGCGGCGCGTACTCGAGCAGCGTGGGGCTGACGAGCTGCGTCCACCAATCCACCGTGAAGAAATGGTGCGGCGGCTGCACCGGGGTGGTGACGGCCGGGTTGCCGAACACCGGCACCATGCGGCATCCACCGAGCAGGCTCGCCGCCGCGAACCCACCCACCACCCAACGCTTCCACCGGCTCGCGGCTCGCATGATCATATGCTCAGAGGGTCACTTCGCTTCCGGCGCCGGGGCATTGGCCGGAGCCGGGGCCGGGGGAGGAGCCGTCTTCGGCTCGGGCACCTTCACGCCCTGCGCCGCCAGCACCGCCAGCCGCTCGGTGGCCTGACGTCCCGCCGCCGTGTTCGCCTGCGAGGCCTTCAGATCCGAGAGGAGCTGCGCCGCCTCGTCCTTCTTGCCCTGGGCCACCAGGATACGCGCCTGGTGGTACTGGCCCATGCCCTGGAGGAACTCGCCCGAGTCCACCTTGGACATCTCCTGGAAGGCCGCCAGTGCCTGCTCCAGCTGGCCCTTGGCCTCGTTCGAGTAGCCCAGGCCCTCGTAGGCCGAGGCCATCAGGGGATCCTTCTTGTCGGCCTCCTTGGTGAACTCGGTGAAGGACGCCAGCGCCCCGTCGAAGTCACCCAGCCGGTACTGGGCCTTGCCCATGGGCAGCGTCGCCGTCACGGCCGCCTCCGTGCCCTTGTTGGCCGCGCGGAAGTCGCCGAGCGACTTCACGATCGCCTCGTCCTTCTCCTTGTCGGACTTGAAGGGCGGCTCCTCACCCGGAGGCGCCTGCAGGTTCTCCGTGGTGGCGATCACCGGCCGGTCCAGCACCTGCAGCGCATGACCGAGCTGCTTGGAGGCCTTCTCCTCGGCCCGGTTGGAGAAGTAGTGCACCAGGGCGGCCACGAGGCCACCCACGATGAGCACGACCACCGCGGCGCCGATGTACTGGCTGCGCTTCATCAGCCAGTCGCTCGCCTCGGCGCCATACAACTGGAAGGCATCCGGAGCACGCAGCTCCTGCTTCGTCATCTTCTGGGACTTCTCGGCCACGGTGGTTCGTACCTCGCTCGGGGGTCGAAGGGCGCGCAATCTAAAGAGCGCGCACCGGCAGTGTCAACGCGGACAGCCCTGACAATCAATGCTTCCGGTCCAGCTTCGGCCTCTTGCGGGCCGCACGCTTGGCCTGGCCCGGCCGCTCGCGGAAGAACAGGCGGATGGGGACTCGCAGGTCGAACGTCTTGCGCAGCTGGTTGGTGATGTACCGCTTGTACATGTCCGGCACCGCATCCGGCCGGTTGCACGTGAGGGCGAAGCTCGGCGGCGCCGTGCCCACCTGGGCCATGTAGTACACCCGGAGCGGCCCTCGGCCGACAATCGGGGGTGGGTGGCTGTCCTCGATGTGCTCCATCAACCGGTTGAGCTGCGGCGTGGGCGCCCGGTAGCGGAACTGGTCGGCCAGCTCCACCGCCAGCTCCAGCACCTTCTCCACCTTCGAGCCCGTCAGCGCCGAGGTGAACACGATGGGCGCGTACCCCACGAACTTCAGCGAGTGCTTGAGATCCTCGCGGAAGAGCTCCTGCTTGCGCTTGTCCTCGCTGATCAGGTCCCACTTGTTCACCACGATGACGAGCGCGCGGCCCTTCTCCTCGGCGATGCCGGCCAGCTTGGCGTCCTGATCCACCGCGGGCTCCGTGGCGTCCATCAGCAGCACCGCCACGTCGCTGCGCTCCATGGCCTTGAGCGCCGCCACCACCGAGAACTGCTCCACCCGGTGGGCGATCGTCTTCTTGCGCCGGATGCCCGCCGTGTCCGTGAGGATGATCTTGCGCTCCTTGTACGTCAGCTCGGAGTCGATGGGGTCTCGCGTGGTGCCCGGCACCTCGCTGGCCACCACGCGCTTCTCCTTGAGCAGCGCGTTGACCAGGGTGCTCTTGCCCACGTTGGGCCGGCCGATGATGGCCACCCGGATGGGACGCGCCTCCTCCGGCTCGGCGGGAGCCTGCTCCTCGGCGCCCTCCCCCGCTTCCTCGCCCCACTCCTCCGCGGCGGCCTCGCGCTCCTGGGCCTTCTTGAGGGCCTCGAGCTCCTCCGGGGACAGGGGCGGCAGCTTGCCCACCACCGTCTCCATCATCGTGCCCACGCCCAGGCCGTGCTCGGCCGAGATGGAGAACACGTCGCCCAGGCCCAGCCTGAAGAACTCGGCCGACTGCGCCTGGAGCAGCTGCGACTCGCTGTCCAGCTTGTTGGCGGCCACCACCACCGGCTTGCCGCTCTGGCGCAGGTAGGTGGCGACCTCCTGATCCGCCGTGGTGAGGCCGGCGCGTGCGTCCGTCACGAAGACGATGACGTCACACTCCTCCACCGCCAGCTGCGCCTGCTCGCGCACCTGCTTCAGCAGGGAGTCCTTCTCCCCGGGCACGAAACCGCCCGTGTCGATGATGGTGAGCTCCCGGCCCTCGTACTCCACGTCCCAGTAATGGCGATCGCGGGTGACACCGGGGACGTCCTCCACCAGCGCGATGCGGCGCCGGGCGAGGCGATTGAAGAGCGTGGACTTGCCCACGTTGGGGCGACCCACGATGGCGACCAAAGGCTTCATTGACGTACTTCCTACTCGTAACCGAGCTTCTTGAGGCCCTCGGGACGCTCGCTCCAGCGAGGCTCCACGCGGACCCGTAGCGAGAGGTACACGTGCGCCCCCAGCAACCGCTGGATGGCCTTGCGCGCGTCCGTCCCGATCGTCTTCAGCATCTGCCCCTGCTTGCCGATGATGATGGCCTTCTGGCTGTCGCGCTCCACGTAGATGGAGGCGGCAATCCGGATGAGGCCGGCGAGCTTTCCAGGGGGTGTCCCGGGGGGCGGCTCGCGCTCGGATTCGTCGAAGAAGTCCACCAGCACCGCGGTGGAGTACGGAATCTCCTGCCGGCAGTGCCGCAGCACCTGCTCGCGGACGTACTCCGCCACCAGCGTCTTCTCCGCTTGATCCGTCAGCACGTCCTCGGGGTAGAGCGCCTCGCCCTCGGGCAGGTGCTGGAGCACCGCCTGGAAGAGACCCTCCACCCCATCGTCCTCCTTCGCGGAGATGGGGACCACCTCGGCGAAGGGAAATTCCCTGCGGTACAGGTCGATGAGCGGCAGCAGCACCGGCCTGGGCACCGTGTCGATCTTGTTGATGATCAGGAAGGTGGGCTTGCCCGCCTTCTGCAGCCGCTCGAGGATGAACCGGTTGCCCGGCCCCACCTCGGGCTTGTCTCCACCCGTCGGCTCGACGACGAAGAGGACGAGGTCCACCTCCTCCACGGCCTGCAGGGCGATGTCCACCATGTAGCGGTTGAGCTCCCCCTTGGCCTGGTGGATGCCGGGGGTGTCGAGGAAGGCCACCTGCCCCTCCGGCCGCGTCACCACGCCCAGAATCCGGTTCCGGGTGGTCTGCGGTTTGGGGGAGACGATGGCGAGCTTCTCGCCAGTGAGTTGATTGAGCAGCGTGCTCTTGCCCACGTTGGGACGGCCAATGAGCGCGGCGAACCCGCTGCGGTGTGTCTGCTGAGGAGGCATCTAGGTGCTTCGAAGGTCGAAGGTGATCAGGGAGCCCCCTCAAGCGGGGGCGCCCCAGGAACTGCACGGAACGACATACAACAACGGACCCGCCGTGAATCCGGGCGGACAGGCGGGCAACCGCCTCCAGGGCGGCGTGGACGGCGCCAGGCCGGCGCTCTAGGCCGGTGCGGAGGTGGAGATGGTCAGCTTGTTGAGGCTCACGTCCTTGTTCGGCCGGCCGCTCCGGTCCTTGGGAATCTCGTTGGCGATCCGGTCGGCGATGTCCTGGCCCTTCACGACCTCGCCGAAGATGGTGTGGCGGTTGTTGAGGTGCGGGGTGGGCACCACGGTGATGAAGAACTGGCTGCCGTTGGTGTTGGGGCCGGAGTTCGCCATGGCCAGCAGGCCCTTCTTGTCGAACCGGCGGCCGCTCTGGAACTCATCCTTGAACTTGTAGCCCGGGCCTCCAATGCCCTGGCCGAGCGGATCGCCGCCCTGAACCATGAAGTCCGGCAGGCACCGGTGGAAGATGGTGCCGTCGTAGAGCGGCTTGCCCGTCATGCGCTCGCGCGTGCCCGGGTGCGTCCACTCCTTCTCGCCGGTGGCCAGCCCCACGAAGTTCTGCACCGTCTCCGGCGCGTCCTTCGTGAAGAGCTTCACGACGATCTGCCCCTCCGAGGTATCGAAGGTGGCGTAGAGATCCTTGCCCGCACGCGCCTCGTCCATCATTCCCATGGCTGCCTCCTTGGGTCCAAACCCACTAGGGCGGCGGACCTTATTCCCCACCCCCTGGGCGGCCAAGCAGTTTCAGGCCGGGGTGTCGTCCTTCGGACCCGGAGCGGGCGCGGGAGCCGGGTCCGGAGCCCCCGGCTTCTGTCCCCGGTCGAGCAACTCCAGGGCGGCATGGGCGGCCGTCTGCTCCGCGTCCTTCTTGCTGCGGCCGGTGGCCCGGGCGTACACGTCCGCGCCCAGCATCACCTCCACCTCGAAAATCTTCTCGTGGTCGGGACCCGCCTCGGAGACGATCTGGTAGCGGGGCGTCAGCTTGAGCCGGTCCTGCGCCGCCTCCTGCAGCTTCGTCTTGTAGTCCTGGCGGCTGAGCGCCTGCGCCACGCCCTCGAGTGGCTCGGCGAAGTGCCGGTCCACCAGCGCCATCACCGGCTCCAGCCCCGAGCCCAGGTACACGGCGGCGAACACCGCCTCCAGCGCATTGGCCAGCAGCGAGCTCTTCTCCCGGCCGCCGCTCAGCTCCTCGCCCCGGCCCAGTTGCAGCAGCTCGCCCAGCCCCAGCCGGCGGGCGATGCGCGAGAGGCCGTCCTCGTTGACGATGCGCGCGCGCAGCGGCGTGAGCTCCCCCTCCTTCATCTGGGGAAAGCGCTCCATCAACCGGTGGCCCACGGCCAGGTTCAACACCGCGTCCCCGAGGAACTCCAGCCGCTCGTTGTCCTGAAAGCCTTCGCCCCGGTGCTCGTTGATCCAGCTCTTGTGCGTCAGCGCGGTGAGCGCCAGCTCGGAACGGGGGAACGTCGTCCCGAGCCGTTCCTCCAGGAGCTTCACGCGCTCGACGGGGTGCAGGGTCGCCACGGGCTACTCCGCGAGCTGGCTCGCGAGCTCCTCGGCGAGCGCGTAGGGGTCCGCTTGACGTTCCGCGATGCGCCCGGCCACCTCGTCCAACTGGCCCCGCTCTCGCTCCAGCCGCATCAGCGCGCTGCTCAGCAGCCGCTCGCGCAACAGGGCCACGAACTGCGCCGCCGCCCGGGTGCGCTCCTTCACCTTCAGCTGCCCCGTCTCCAGGAGGAAGGCGTGGTGCTCCTCGATTCCCTTCACCAGTTCGCTCACGCCCTGATCCCTCGCCGCCACCACCTTGAGGATGGGCGGCTCCCACTCGCGCGGGCCCGTCTCTTCCACGTGCTTGCCCTCGGCCTTGGCGAGCACCATCCGGTGGTGCGCGTCATGGTCCATGGGCGGCGCCTTCACCGCGTGGCGCAGCTCCAGCATCATCCGCAGCTCGCGCACCACCCGGTCCGCCCCGTCCAGGTCGGACTTGTTCACCACGAAGAGGTCCGCCACCTCGAGGATGCCGGCCTTGATCGCCTGGATGTCGTCGCCCATGCCGGGCACCGTCACCACGAGCGTGGTGTGCGCCATCTGGGCGATGTCGATCTCGTCCTGCCCCACGCCCACCGTCTCCACGATGATGACGTCGCGGCCCATGGCATCCATCACCCGGATGCAATCGCCCGTGGCGCGCGACAGGCCGCCCAGGTTCCCACGCGTGGCCAGCGAGCGGATGAACACGCCCGGATCCGTCGCGTGGTCCTGCATGCGGATGCGATCGCCGAGGATGGCGCCACCGGTGAAGGGGCTCGTGGGGTCCACCGCGATGACGCCCACCGTCTTGCCTGCCTTGCGGTACTGGGCGATCAACCGGTCGGTCAGCGTGGACTTGCCCGCCCCCGGCGAGCCGGTGATGCCGATGATGTAGGCCCGCCCCGTCTTGGGGAACAGCTCGCGCAGGGCCTCGGTGGCCTGCGCCTCGCCGTCGTCGATTTTGCGCATCAGGCGCGAAGCGGCCCGCACATCGCCCTGTAGAACCCGCTGGGACAGACTCGCCGTCGTTGCCAAAACCCTTACTCCTGTGGAGCGCCCGCGCCGACCAGCTTCACGGCCTCGGCGGGGACCTTCAGCAGGCCCGCCACCAGAGGGACGACTCCGGGGAAATCATCCAATTCGAAACGTTCCGCCCACACCTTGCCCTGAGCCCCCGCCAGCAGACCCCGGAAGGTCCGGCCGGCCACGCGTGCCGCTGCGAAACGGTAGGGTCGCCCCTCCACTTCGAGCACCACCAGCAGCTCCAGCCCACTGCGCGGGGGCACGAGTGCTCCCTCCCCGAAGGCCCGGAGGACCTCCGAGAAGCGAAGCACGCCCTCCCCCGCCACCTCGGGCTTCGTCCGAGCCGCCTCCGCGGCCGGCCCATGCTCGCCGAACAGCGCCGCCAGATAGCCCGCCAGCGCGCCGCGCTCGTGGAACTCGGACAGCTCGAAGGGGTGCCCGTGCGGCATGGGCAGGCGGTGCCCGTCGCGCGCCGCGCCCGACACCTGGAAGTTGCCCTGACGATCCGCCACCAGCGTCAGCGTCAGCCCGTGCTCGGCCAGGTGCGTGGACAGCCCCAACGACACCGGATCCACCTGGGGGTTCAGCCCCAGCGCCCGCAGCTCCGCCGAGCGCCGCTGCACGTGGAAGAGCGACTCGTTGAAGGCCTCCGCCACCTCCGCCTCCACCTCTCGGGGCCCCCGCACCGGGCCCAGCGGGATGGGACGCAGGCCCACCACCTCCGGCGGGTCCGCGGGCACCAGCTGCTCCCCCCGCACGTGGAAGGTGACGCGCCGCACCTCGCGGCCGCCCACCGGATTCCGCAGGGGCTCGGACAGGACGAGGGTGGCCTGCTGGCCTTCTCCCTCGCCCCGTACCTCCAGTCCGAGCTGTCGCAGCCGCGCAGAGTCCATCACGCCTTCTTGAAGACCTCTCGCGCGATGATGCCGCGCTGGATCTCGCTCGTGCCCTCGCCGATCTCACACAGCTTGGCGTCGCGCAGGTAGCGCTCCACGGGGAACTCGCGGGTGTAGCCGTAGCCGCCGTGGATCTGCACCGCCTTGCCGCAGGCGCGCGTGGCGACCTCGGAGGCGAACAGCTTCGCCATGGAGGCCTCCTGGCTGTAGGGCTGGCCCTGGTCGGCCAGGTACGCCGCGCGGTGCACCAGCAGGCGCGCCGCGTCCGTCTCCGTCTTCATGTCCGCGAACATCCAGCGCAGACCCTGGAACTCGGAGATGGGCTGGCCGAAGGCCGTGCGCTCGCGGGCGTAGCGCACCGACTCCTCGAGCGCCCCGCGGGCCAGGCCCACCGCCAGCGCGCCGATGGTGATGCGGCCCTTGTCGAGGATCTTCATCGTGTCGATGAAGCCGTGATCCACCTCGCCCAGGCGGTTCCAGTCGGGCACCTCCACGCCCTCCATCACCAGCTCCGCCGTGTCCGAGGAGCGCATGCCCAGCTTGCCGTGGATGGAGCGCTGGCTGAAGCCCGGCATCCCCTTCTCGAGGAGGAAGGCCGTAATCCCCTTCTGCTTCTTCTCCGGCGACGTGACGGCCAGCACCACGAAGACGCTGCCCACGGTGCCCTGGGTGATGAACATCTTGGCGCCGTTGAGCACCCACTTGTCGCCCTTGCGCACGGCGGTGGTCTTCATGCCCGCGGCGTCCGAGCCACTGCCGGGCTCGGTGAGGCCCCAGGCGCCGAGGTACTCGCCGGTGGCCAGCCTGGGCAGGTACTTGCGCCGCTGGGCGTCGTTGCCGAAGACGCGCAGGTGGCTGGTGCCCAGGCCGTTGTGCGAGGCCACGGTGAGGGCCAGCGAGCCGTCGTAGCGGGCGATCTCCTCGACCGCCACCGCCACCGCGAGCGAGTCCATGGCGGCGCCGCCATACTCCTCGGTCACCAGCATGCCCAGCACGCCGAGCTCACCCAGCTCCCGCACCACCTCCATCGGGAACTTCTCGTCCTTGTCCCACTCGCGCGCGTAGGGCTTCACCTTGCGCTCGCAGAAGTCACGCAGGGAGGACTGAAGGGCTCGATGGCTTTCGGGAAGTTCGAAGTCCATGTCGGGATGTATAGCAGAGGGGGGTGGGAGGACCATCAAACCGGGTAGACGCCGTGCTTCTTCGTCTCCCGCGGCTGGTAGCGCCGGGAATACAGCTCATAACGCTGCCGCAGCTCGTTGCGAAGCCGGTCGCCGGGGACGATCTCATCCACCACCAGCTCGCTCGCCAGCTTGTAGATGTCCACGTCCTGACGGTACTCGTCGCGCAGCTGCTGGACGTAGGCGGCCCGCTCGGCCTCGGGCTTCTCTTGAATCTTGTTGAAGTAGACGGCGTTCACCGCGGCCTCGGGGCCCATCACGGCGATCATCGACTGGGGCAGCGCCAGGGTGGCGTCCGGAGCGAAGCCCGGGCCGCTCATGGCGTACAGGCCCGCGCCGTACGCCTTGCGCACCACCACGCAGATCTTCGGCACGCTGGCCTCGGACACCGCGGAGATCATCTTCGCGCCCGCGCGGATGATGCCCGCGCGCTCCACCTTGGTGCCGATCATGAAGCCCGGCACGTCCGCCAGGTACAAGAGCGGGATGTTGAAGGCGTCGCACAGCCAGATGAAGCGCGCCGCCTTGTCCGCCGAGTCCACGAAGAGCACGCCGCCCTTGTACTTGGGCTGGTTGGCGACGATGCCCACCGGCCGGCCGTCGATGCGCGCCAGGCCCGTGATCAGCTCCTGGGCGAAGAGCTTCTTCACCTCGAACCAGCTGCCCTCGTCGATGAGCTCGTTGATGAGCGCATGCATGTCGAAGGGCTTGTTCTGGTCCGCCGGGATGATCTCATCCACCCGCTTGCCGCTGGCCTTGGGAGCCTTGGGCTCGATGCGGGGCGGCGCCTGGGTGAAGTTCTCCGGGAAGAAGGAGATGTACTTCTTGGCGGCCTCGATGGCCTCCTGCTCCGTCTTCACCAGCACGTCGCCCACGCCCGACACCGAGCAGTGCATCTTCGCGCCGCCCATCTCCTCGAGCGTCACCTTCTCGCCAATGACCATCTCGGCCATGCGCGGGCTGCCCAGGTACATGGAGGCGTTGCCATCCACCATGATGACGATGTCGCAGAACGCCGGAATGTAGGCGCCACCGGCCGCCGAGGGCCCGAAGAGCAGGCACACCTGCGGCACCTCGCCGGACATGTGCACCTCGTTGTAGAAGATGCGGCCCGCGCCCCGGCGCCCGGGGAACATCTCCACCTGGTCCGTGATGCGAGCGCCCGCCGAGTCCACCAGGTACAGCAGCGGACAGCGCAGCTGCTTCGCCGTCTCCTGGATGCGGAGGATCTTCTCCACCGTGCGCGCGCCCCAGCTCCCGGCCTTCACCGTGGAGTCGTTGGCCATGATCGCCACCGGGCGGCCCGCTACCCTGCCCACGCCAGTGACGACGCCGTCCGAGGGCAGCTCCGCGTCCAGGTTGTTGGCGAGCTTCGCGTCCTCGACGAACGAGCCCTCATCCACCAACAGCCGGATGCGCTCACGGGCGAACAGCTTGCCCGCCTCCCGGTTCTTCGCGTGGTACTTCTCGGCTCCGCCCTTCTCCACCTGGGCGATCTTCTCGAGCAGCTTCTGGTCGAATGACATGGCGCGGGGGGGCATACCAGAAAGGTGCTCGCCTGGCTGCTGTCTCCGTTCGCCGTCAACCTTGGGCACGGCGCGTCAAGGCCCCCTCTGCCATCCAGACGACGTCCGCCCCCTCCCCCAAGTCACAAGCTCGTGGCCCAGGGGGTGTCACCCCGCCTGCCCCTCCCTAGCTTCTTGGCCGTAGGGGTGGGCTGCCGTGGGGGAAGTCCACCCCTCGTTGGCTGTGGCCAAGGAGGAGAACGGAATGTTGTTCGCGAAGAAGGCCAAGTTTGCGTTGAAGAGCGACCTGTACCGGAAGTTCCTCGCCAGGAAGATCCTCAAGGAGCTGCCCAAGGCGGCCAAGAATCAGTGGGACGACTTCGACGCCGATGACGTGCTGCGCTACGTGGGCCTCACCACCTACAAGCCCGTCGGCAGCTCCATCGGCGGCATCGGCGCCTTCGTCATCGGCTGCGCCGTGGGTGGCATCGCCGCCCTGCTGCTCGCGCCCAAGACGGGCACCGAGCTGCGCACCACCGTAAAGGACAAGACGATGGGCTACCTCGGCAAGCAGGGCATCAACGTGGGCGCGGAGAAGACCGCCAGCGCCTAGTCGTCGCTCGGGGCTGTCCTCCAGGTGGGTAGGGGTGCGACAGGTTGTGCTCCCCTGCCCTCCTGGGCCGTCAGTACACGCGCAGCAGCTCGGTGTGGATGTCGAAGTGCGGCCGGCGGAAGTCCGGGATGATGACCTCGCCCCGCGTCTCCTCGAAGTTGCCCGACAACAGCCCGAACGGCATCAGCGCCGAGAGGTACGCCGCGTCCGAGGCATTGAGCTCGTCGAGCTTCGTGAACTTGAGCGTGCGCGAGAAGCTCACCCGCCCATCGACGCTCCACACACTGCGCACCGCTGTCGCCTTGGCGCGCGCGGAGAAGTGCCCGGAGGCCGGGCCCAGCTTCGCCAGCGACTCGGGGACGTGCTCCACGACGTACGCGTCGAAGAGCGGATTGCCCGAGCCGCGGCTCAGCTTCACCGACAGCACCTGCCCCGAGGCGGATTGCTCGAGATCGATCTCCGCGTGTAGCGCGCCGGCGCTCTTGTTGTAGGCCTCGAGCATGTCCACGGTCGACGGCCTCGAGCGGGCCCGTGAGCCCGCCGTCCCCGCGCGCGCCACGTCCTCCAGCCGATCCGTCCCCGAGGGCTCGCCCACCGCGTCCGGACTGCCCGTCGCGCCATAGCGCCCGGCGCTCGCGAGGAGCTCTTGTATGCCCTGGGTCCGCCTGGGATCGGCCTTGAAGAAGTGCTTGAGCACGCCGTCGTACGCGAAGAGCGGCGCGCCCGAGAGCCCCTTCTCCATCGCCCTGTCCATGTCGCCGAAGTAGGGGTCCACGAGGCCGTTGCGCACGCGCAGCGTCGCCATGCCGTCGTCGAGCATTCCCTGTACCCGGCCATGGACCCGCGCGCCCTCCTCGGCGCGGAGCTGCTCGGGCGAGGGCCCGTCACCCGGCCGCAACGTGTGGCCCGTGGAGAATCCCGGGGTGTTTCCGGGGGACGGGCCCACGGCGATTCCCCCAGGTCCGGGGTACAGCCGCACGGAATGCGGGGCATCCGCGACCGCGGGCGGAGGAGAGTCCGGAGACGTGGCGGGTGGAGGCTCCGCGGGAGGCGGCGCGGCGGCCGTGGCACTCGGGGGCGGCGTAGCGGGAGGCGCCGTGGCGCGAGGCGGAGGCCGAGGAGTGTTCCTCGGTGGCCGGGGGGGCCGCGGCGCGGGAGGCGTGGGCTGGGGAGGCTCCGTGCCCGGCGGCGGCGTGCGCTCGACCACCTCGAACTGGATGGGCTCCCGAGACGGCTCCGAGGAAGCTCCGAGCTTCGATGGCGGCGCCAGGTACAGCAGGAGCCCCAGACCCAGGTGGAGGGCCAGCGAGAGCAGCAGGGCCAGCAGCAGGCGGGAGCGCCGCATAGAAGAGGCCACGCTGGCAGAGATGCGCCCCGCGCACAAACCCGGAAGGGGGGCGAGCACGCCGCCCTGTATGCAACCGAGCGGGGAACCTCTCGAAGGGCTGACCTCAGTGCGCGGCGAGCAGCAGGAAGATCGCGTTCAGGCCCAGTCCCACCGACGCATGGAGGGGACTGCCCCGTGAGGAGCCGACGGCGAATTCCAGGTGCCCGATCGGCCCCAGGCACAGCTTCAACCCAAGCTCCCCGCCGTAATTGAACCCCATGCCCGGGGGCTCACCCGGAAGCCCCCCGAGCATCACCCGCGCATACGGCACGGCCCACGCGGAGGTGAAGTGCTGGTAGCCGATGAAGCCATTGAGCTCCAGCGGACTCGAGCCGTAGGCGATGTTGAACCCAATATCCAACCGGCGTGACAGGAAGACCATCGGCTGCAGGTTCAGCGTCATCGCCGCTCCCTGCCCTCCCCTCAAGTCCACCCGGTAGTGGTAGACGAACTCGGCGGCCGGCTTGTCGATGGCGGGCGCCTCGAAGCGCAGACCCCTGGCGATCGCCAGATTCTCAGGGCCTCCCCGCGCCTGATGCAGGTTCGCCAGGGCCTCGTACGCCTCCGGGAACTCCTCCAGGTACGCCTTGCGCAGCGGAAGCTCGGCGGCGTCCAGCTCGCCACGCTCTATCAAGAGCCGGCCCTGCGTGATGCAGCTCGTCGCGATGCCGCCCTGGCAGGCCTGCCCGTAGGCGGACTCGGCCTGCTGCGTGTCTCCCTGTGCGGCCAGCGCGTCACCCCAATCCACGCAGGCGCCCGCGCTGCCCGCCGCGCAGTCCTTCTGGGGATGGTAGGCCGCCGAGGTGGCACACGCAGTGGTGATCAGCGGCAGCAGCACGGCGAGCCCGAGTGCGATTCGTCCCATGAGCGGAGAGCTTACTCCGTGCGGCGTCCGGCCCGGCCGCGGAAGGGCCCGGCCACCACGCGCCGCCCCGTCACATTCGAGCCGAGCCGACTCCTCCTGATGGGACTCTCTTCAGCGAGGGCCCCCGATCAGGAGGAAGACCATGAACCCAGAGACACTCATCCGCGCGTGGAAGGATCCGGCATTCCGCGCGAGCCTCTCCTCGGAGCAGCTGCAAGCACTTCCCGAGAACCCCTCCGGCAAGCCCATGACGGAGCTCGGCGATGACGAGCTGACGGACGTCACCGGTGGAAGGAGCATCATCCGGCCCACGCCCCCCATCGTCCTCACCCGTGGCGGCTGGTGCATCACCGGGACCCGCGGCAGCGCGATTGACGCCTGCCCCAGCGCCCTGGGCTGCACGACCCTCTCCATCCAGGAGCTCGGCACCATCGTGGCCTTCTAGCCGTCCTGGCGGTGGCGCTTCACATCCGTGTCCTCTCGACCCGTGCCGGGCGCTATAGTCGCGCCGCTGGCGAACCGACACGGGAAGAGACGATGGAATCCCTGCTGCGAGGCGTCCTGGTGTTGTTCGTGCTCTCGCTCGGAGCCGAGCGCCTCGCGGCTGTCTTCAAGCGCCGGGACTGGCAGCCCTTGCGGCCCCGGCTGGTGTTCGGCAAGCGGAGGAAGCGGGCCGGGAACATCCAGATCGACCTGAGGACCGGCGAGGCCTACGTCGATTCCAAGCCCATGCTGCCGGTGGCGCTCGGCGGCACCGAGGCCGATCGGCTGTCGCGGGCCGCCAACGCCGAGAACACGCTGTTCATCGGGCTGCTGCTCGCGCTGCTGACGGGGGCCAATGCGTTCCTGGGCTCGTGCGGCTGGCCCGACGTCTCCGGGCTCCGGTTCGCCTTCGTGGCACAGGTGCTGCTCACCGGTGCGGCCTCCGCCGTGGGCGCCTCCTTCTGGCACGAGCTGCTCAACCTGCTGACCGAGGCGCGGCACGCGCTCGCGACGCGCTCGGACAGCCCGTCCACGAGCCCGGCTCCGCTCCTGCCCGGCACTCCGGTGATGGCTCCGGCTCCGCTCACCCTGGAGGCCACCCCCGCCCCGGGCCAGCTCGAGCAACTGCGCGCCGCGGCGCAGCGCCTGCTTCCCGAGCTCCAGAAGCTCGAGGGCGTGAAGCAGGTGCGGCTGGTGGATGCGCCCCGCCGGTGGCCCACCCACCCCTGCCTGGAGTTCCGCGTGGAGCAGGAGCCCGGGGCGCCGCCGCCGCCGCGGGAAATCAAGGTCAGCGTCGGTGGAGTCGAGCACTCCATCCCGGTGACGAAATGATCGGGGGCTGGTCGGCGGCGAAGCTCGGCCGCTTCTTTCAGAACCAGCCGCTCGCGGGGAGCTTCACCCCGGTGGCCTGTCTGGAGGCCACGGCGTGGAACCGCTCGCAGGCGGCCAGTGGGCTGCTGGTCCACCCCCGGCTGGTGGTGACGGTGGCCCACGCGGTGATGTTCCGGGCCGGGTCCCAGCTCTTCGCCGCCGCCCAGGTGCAGGTGGAGCTGGGCAACGTGCGGGCGTGGGCGGATGCCGTCGTGGTGCCCTCGCGCTACCTCGAGAATGGCGGCTTCGTGGCCTCCACGGACCTGGCGGTGCTGCGCATGCCCTGGGAGGTCAGCGGACCGCTGCAACCGCCCGTGGTCGCCGAGTCGCCGAAGGATGGGACCGCCACGCTGTCGGGCTGGACGCTGATGCGGCCGCGCTCGCAGGTGTCCATCCCCGTCACCGTCTCCGTGGGCGAGGACGGGCTCCTGCACTACCCCGCCACCGACCTGCCGGCCTTCAGCGGCGGCCCTCTGCTGCGCAACCCGGGCCCGGAGCAGCCGGAAGAGGTCATCGGCCTGCACCGCGCCTTTCACTCCGACACCCAACAGGGTGAGGCCATTCCGTTCTCCAGCGATGACGTGGTCGAGGCCATGCAGGCGCTGGGTTTCGCTGTCTAGAAAGGACTTCTGGATGCATCCGCATGCTCGAACCGGCGCGGCCCTGGCCATGCTGCTGCTCTCCACCGCCGCGCTCGCGGCCCGGCCGATTCCCCAGGTGGCCGGCCCCGCTCCCGGAACCCCGGTGGCCGGTGGTGGCTCCACTCCCCTTCTCCCCGCTGGCACGGGGGCCGATCCCGGCGCGTCCGCGGGCGGCAGCGCACCGGGCTCCATTCCGAGCGCGGGTACCACTCCCGCCGGCGAGACGATGAGTGCCTTCGCGCAGTGGTGGGGTCCGCTCCGGGGCAATCTCCCCGAGCGCATCCGCGGGGTGTGCACCACCCTCCAGGGCACCCAGGAGCTCGCCGCCTGGTGCGCGCGCTACCACGGACCCGAGGCCACGAGCTTCGACGTGGAGTCCCTGCTGGACTCGGACGCCCTGGTGCTGGCCACGTACTTCACCACGCGCCAGCCGCTCATCCAGGCGCTGGACGAGCTGGCGTCCGCCCTGAACGCCGTGCGGCTGTCGAAGTCCACCCCCCTGGGACAGCAGGACGCGCTGGCCGCCACCCAGGGCGTGTTGGACCTCGCGAGATCCAAGCTCGCGCTGAACTCGGGAGTGGAGACCACCGCGAGCCTCACGGGCGCGCTGCCGGGCCTCGAGCTGAGCGCGTTCCTGGACACGCTCTTCCAGGGGCTGGCCCAGGCGCTCCAGGCGCGCGCCGAGGCCGAGGCCGTGCTGTACGTGCTCCTCGAGTTCGATGAGAAGATCTGCTCACGAGAGGTGAAGGACACCTGGGGCCAGCCTCAGGGCCACATCCGCGACTGGCTGCCGAGCACCTGCACCGCGGCGCACAACAACGTGTTCGCGTCCTCGCTCGGGACGGGGGGCTCGGCGACGCTCGCCCTGCTGCGCAAGACGGTGGAGGAGGACCTCCGGGGCATCCCCTCACACATGGCCTTCGAGGTGGTGGCCCAGGCGGAGGGAGGCAAATACGCCCGCGCCGCGCCCCCCGTCCGGGAGATGGTCGACGGCATGGTGAGCGGCGTGCACCCGGTGCGCGCGCTGGACACGCTGTCCCGCCGGCTCGAGGCGCTCCCCCTGGAGCAGGAGACCCCCGAGGACGTGGCGCGGCTCTACACGCGGCTCGCGTGCGTCAGCGGCCTGCCCGCCTCCTTCACGCGCTACGCCGAGCTGGTGGAGGACGCGAACCGGGGCCTCGTTCCGCAGATGGACTCGCGGGCCCGGGGGCTGGCCGTGATGCTGCTCTCGCTCCAGCGGGAGAGCTGCGGCTGGGTGTACGCGCCCGTCGCGTCACAGTCGCGGTTGAAGGTCTGGACCGCGCTCGCGCCGCCCCTCTCCGAGTCGGCCGAGGGCGTCGCCAACGTCTCCGCGGACCTGCGGCACCTGGTGGTGCGGGCGCGGGGGCTCGGCGAGACGTCTCGCACGGAAGGGGCCGGGGAGGTCGCCGAGGCCACCCGGCTGCTGGCGCAGGAGGGCGTGTCGGCGCTCGACGCGGCGGACGTGGCGCTGGATGGGCTCATCCGCTTCAACCGGCTGCTGGGCGGTTTGAAGCCGGAAGCGGGCCCCCAGGTGGCGGACAACCAGAAGGCCCTGCTCGAGGCGAGGACCTTCCTGCTCGCCTCCCGGGACATGTTGCGCATGGTGGTGGCGGCGATCGCGCGAGATCTCTCCACCGTGTACCAGCTGCTGCTCGAGCACCAGGCGGTCGCCAGCACGTCCAGCCGGTACAGCGAGGAGGACGCGAGCCTGTGCATGAAGGAGGCGGCGTGGAAGGCCCCGGCGGCGACGGATCCCGAGGCGGCAGCCTCCAAGTGGCGCTGCGAGCGGAGGCCCTGCATCTGCCTGCCCTCCGATTTCGCGAAGTATGGCGGCCTGCTGGTGGCGCTCGCCAACGCGAAGGACGCGCAGGAGGTGAAGGCCGTGGTGCTCGCCTCGGCCACGCCGGTGGGGAGCTGGCGGTGGCGGAGCGATGCGGACGTGCACCACTTCGTGTCCGTGGGCGGCATGCTGGGCTTCGGCGCCGCGTACTCGCTGGACGGCCCCCGCGCGGACCGCGTCACGCCCCGGCTGCTGGTGCCCGTCGGCCTCGACTACCAGCTCGGCAGGGCCGGGCTCACCTGGAGCGCGTTCTTCCAGGTGCTGGATCTCGCGGGCTACACCCACTTCGTCGGCGTGGAGGGTCGCAAGTCGCCCCGGGTGATGGAGGCGGTCAGCCCCGGCCTGTGGCTCAAGGGATTGATTCCGAGCACGCCCGTCGCGCTCTCGGTGGGCGCGGCCTATGACATCGACGCGGGCGGTGTGACGCCGAGCCCGTCCTGGCGCTTCAGCGCGGGCGTTTCGATCGATACGCCGCTGTTCATCCTGTACCGCAACTGAGGCGTGCTCCCGGGGCGGCCGGGTCTCTCAGGGCCCGGCCGTCCCGAAGACGTCGTCGGACATGTAGCTCACGGTGAAGCGCAGGCCACCGCCGCTGATGACCCGATGGTTGTTGGCCGGGCCGAAGTCATAGACGCGCCAGGCCATGGGCACCTCGAAGCCCACCGCCAGGTGCGGAGCGATGCGAACGCGGCCATCCCAGGTGAGGTAGGTGATGGACTCGAAGCCCTCGTGGGGCTCCGTGTACACGCCCGTCACCCACCAGTCATTGGCGCGCACGCGGAGCATGCCCAGCCCCCGGCGCACGAGCTTCGCCTCCAGCTGCCCCTGCACTCCCGGACCGATGTGGTAGTCGCGCACGAGCGCCGAATCCAGGCCGAGGCTCCCCGCCGCGGCGAAGCCCAGGCCTCCCAGGATGGCGGTGCCCTGCAGGAACGCCGCGTCGCTCAGGCGCAGTTGGAGCGTCGTCCCGAAGCCCACGCCCACGGACGACACCCGCACGATGTTGTTCGCTCCGAAGTCGTAGAGGCCGTACAGCCCCCAGATTCCGCGCAGCGCACTCGTCTCGCCGCCGTACTGCGCTCCCACCGCGAGCCCCCGGATGTGGAGGTTCGCCATCGAGACCCCGGGGAAGGTCACGCTCGCGGTCGCGTCGAAGTAGGAGAAGGGGTGGCGGTAGCGCCAATGGGGATCCCCCGGTGCGCCGTAGACGAGCTCTCCCGCCAGGGAGACCTGGGGCCCCTGGCGCAGCACGGGAAAGGGATTGCCGCTCGTCGTGTCCTCGAGGCGGGTCATCACGCTCGCGCCGGGGCTGAACTCCGCGTAGAGCGGCGGAGCCCGATCGATGTCACCCGGGGACAACTGCCCGTCGAAGAGCCAGTCGTTCAGGGACGAAGGCGGGCTGATGAGTATGCCCGCGAGCCTCCGGGTCAGGCTCACGTTCCTCCCACCCCCCTCCACCACGAGCCGGTACGTGCGGTGGAGGACCTCGCCCAGGAAGATGCCGCCAAGGGTCGTGGTGATCTGATCATTGATGGCGGGGGGCTCGTTCTCGCCGAGGTACTCCCACGCCAGGCTGGAGAAGAAGGTGTAGAGCCCCGCCTGCCAGAAGGGCACCCCGGACGAGCGCGCCGCGCTGAAGGCCATCGAGCCGTGGTACGGGTGCGCGAACTGGTTGGTGACGAACTTGTCGACGTCGAACGTCCAGCCCTGCGAGCCGTCGAAATGGCCGCGCACCGTGTCCCACGAAATCAGGGCGAACTGCTCCCGCGAGACGAGGTTGTGGAAGGCGAAGATGCCGAGATTCAACCCCGCCACCTCGACGGCCGGTACGAGGTAGCTCCGGCGCAGGGGAGCATCCGCGGGCAGCGGTCTGGGCTTCTGTTTGGGCTTCTTCGGAACGGCGAAGGGGGGAATGGGCGGCAGGAACGCCGCCTCGGACACCGGCTCGGTGGGAGACTCGGACGAAGGCGGCGGGGCGTCGGCACGCGCGAGCGTTCCCCAGACGCACAGGACCGCGAGCAGCCCGCCCCATCTCATGGGAACTTGCCTGTCAGGGACAGGACGCCCCCGTGCGGGGAGACCCTGACGGACGCGGATACCGCGCGTGGCTGCTCGGGAGCCCAGCTCCACATCACCACCGAGACGCCCACCGCGCAGGCCCCGACGAGCGTCAACGCCGCCCCGCCCAGCATGTTCTGACGGGCGCGCCGCTCTTCCTTTGGGAGGTCGGCGAGGCTCTGCTCGGTCGTCTGGCTCGAGGCCGTGTCGCCCTGCTGAACGGTGCCGGCGATCCACAGCGCCGCGCCGGAGAGCGCGAGGGTCGCGCCCACACCCGCGATGATGGGAGCCTTGGCCCGCAGGGAGGAGGCCGGTGTGGCCTCGACGGCCGGAGCGGATTGGGGCTCCTCCGAGGAGGTGCTGGAGACCGGGGCCGCGCTCAGCAAGGCCGCGTACAGAAGAGGTGTCAGCATGGGCTCGGTGTTCTCACGGGCGCGGGGCCGCGCCCTCCAGGAAGCAGCGCAACAGCGGGGCGATGGCCTCATCGACCGCGAGCGGCTGCTTCAAGAGGAGTTGCTGTAGAAGGAGGCCGCGGACCATGCCCAGCAACAGCGTGGGGTAGTACCGGGCGTCCTCGGGCCGTAGGGCGCCCTGCTTCATGCCCTCCTGGTCGAGGAGCTCGACGCGGCGGGTGAGCTCGCGCGTCATCTCCTGGAGACGGCGCCGGCCCGGGTCACTGGAGCGGCCGTTGCGCATCACCTCCTCCACGAGGAGGCTGAACAGCCGGAAGTGGGACTGGGAGTGCTCGAGGATGGCGCGGAGCAAGCCGTGCAGCCGGGTGCGGTAGGGCGAGCCCTGGCTGCGCTCCAGCTCCGCGTCGAGCGTGGCCAGCAACTCCCGCGCGCGCACCTCGAGCAGCACCTGAAGGAGCTGCTGCCGATCCTCGAAGTAGTTGTAGAGCGTCCCGACCGACACGCCCACATGCCCGGCGATGTCGTCCATGCGCACGGCCTGGAGGCCCTGCTTGACCAGCACCTGCTCCGCGCCGTCGAGGATGGCGGCGCGCGCCTCCTCCTTCATGCGAACCCGGAGCGATTGAGGCCTGGTTCGAGATGTTGAACGCGGGTTCATTTTCTTGAGTCTGGATATAGAACTCGTGAACCCGGGGTGCAACCTGTCGGGCAGCGTGCACTCCTCGCCCTCCCCTCTCCCCTGCTCATGGCACGGCACCACCCGGCTAAGGGTGGGGAGTGCCGTCCTCCCGGGCTACCGGCTCACGCATCCAGTGAACAACTCGGGGGCGCCCGCGGCCCGGAAATGCTCACCCGCCAGCATCCGCGCCCGGCGGAGGTGGCATGCCGCCATCCCCTCGAGGAGGAGGCCGCGCTAACTCACACTCTCGGCGCTGTACCGGGCGATGAGGCCGGTGCGCACGGCATGCCGGTACACGCGCGTGAAGACCCAGCACGCCAGCAGGATGTAGAGCACCGCGAGTCCCACGCCCCACAGCAGCGTGGCCGCCGAGAAGTCCCCGCCCGCGACGATCGTCCGCATGCCCTCGAACACATAGGACGGTGGCAGCAGGTGCGAGAGGAGCTGCATCCACGGGGGGAGCGTCGAGAGCGGATAGAAGACGCCGGCGAACGGGGAGATGACGGCGGGGATGGGCCAGACGAACCACTCTGCGGACGGCCCGAGCCGCAGCACCACGGCGGTGCCGAAGATGCCGAGCGAAATCCCGAAGAGGAAGAGCACGAGCAGGAACGGCACGAGCAGCAGGCCGTAGGAGAACAGGGACAGGCCGAACGCCGCGCCCGCCACGACGAGCATCACGATGAGCCCGATCGAGCTCGTGGCGATGCTCGAGAACACCAGGCCCCCGAGGTACTCCGGGATGGACATGGGCGTCGCGAAGACGTTGAGGAAGTTGCGCGACCAGACGTCCTCGAAGAACGCCATCGTCACGCCCTGCATCACCCGGGTGAGGAAGTCCCAGAGGAGCACCGCGCCCAGCAGCGAGGGGACGAAGTCGTGGCCGGGGGTGCTCACCGAGTTGAGGTACCGGGTGATGAAGCCCCACAGCACCATGTCGATGGCGACCCAGACGAACAGCGGGAAGACGCGCGAGGGGCTTCCGCGAATCAGATAGTACTGGCGCAGGACGACGGCGAAGGCTCGGCGCGGGGACATGGCGGTCAGATTCGCTCCAGCGCGAGCGGCTCCCGCGCCACGGTGATGAACAGCTCCTCGAGCGTCGCCTTGCCGTGCTCGTGCGGCAGCTTCCGGGGGTCTCCCTCGAGCAGGACCTTCCCCCGCGAGACGAAGAGCACGCGGTCGCACACCTCCTCGACCTCGTACATGTTGTGCGAGGTCCAGAGCACGCCGCTGCTTCCCCGCGCGGCGAAGTCGCGGATCCGCGCGCGGATGTCTCGCGCCGTGGCGGGATCCAACGAGGCCGTCGGCTCGTCGAGCAGCAGGAGCTGGGGCTGGTTGAGCATGGCCTTGGCCAGGGCCACGCGCGTCTGCTCGCCCGAGGAGAGCACGCCGCACTTCACGTCACGGAACCGCTGGAGATCGTATTGGGTGAGCAGCGCCTCGATGCGCTCGGAGAGCCCCTTCACGCCGTAGATGAGACCGAAGACGCGCAGGTTCTGCGTCACGGTGAGGTTGCCGGGCAGCGGCGCGTAGACGGCGGCGAAGTTGGTGCGCTCGAGCGCCTGGGCGCGGCGCTTCGCGAGGTTCACACCCTCGATGTGGATGCTCCCCGAGGTGGGCTCGAGGACGCCGAGCACCATGTTGAGGGTGGTCGTCTTTCCGGCGCCGTTGGGTCCCAGCAGCCCGACGATCTCCTTGCGGCCCACGTCGAACGAGATGCCGTCCACGGCGACGGTGGCGCCGTACTGCTTGCGCAGCGCCTGGACGGAGAGGACCTTCGGCGGCGCCAGCCGCTGTGTGGACGAGGGCTCCATCATCAAGGTGACCCGGGGGCCATGCAGGAGTCCATCCCCTGGAGTGCCCGGCCGGTGCCTGGGCTAGTACGCCCCGAGATCGGCCTCGGGTGCAACGGTCGGAAGCGCCCCCGGCTGCGCCAGCTCGTGCACCCGCCGCGTCAGCTCATCGCCCAGCCGCTCGAGCTGCCCGGCCGTCAGCAGCCGCCGCACCAGGGGGAAGAGCATGGAGCGCTCCTCGGCCACGTGCGCCTCCACCGAGGTGCGCAGGCTCACCAGGGCCGGCTCGAACTGCATGTCGCTGACGTCCAGTTGCAGCATCTGGGTGATCAGCGCCTTGGCCTCGGCATGGTCCTCGAACGAGTGCTGGACCAGCTCGCTCGTCTCGGCCAGCTTCACCGCCGGGTAGAAGTACCGCTCCTCCAACTGGGTATGCAGGGTGAGCAGCCAGGCGAGCCGGCGGAACAGCTGCAACCGCTCCGCTCCCGCCACCACGGCCACCTGCTGGAAGAGGTCCTCGGCTTCCACGTGCTGCTGCGTCAGCAGTTCGATCGGATCCATATGGGGACGCTCGGCATTGGCGCGGTCACGGGCAAGCCGCGCATCCCCCCTGCCCTCGCCCGCTTCCTGCCCACCGAGCACGTCCGGGGTACAAGTGCCCTCCGCGCGACAGGTGCATAGCTTGACGGGTCCTCATCAAAGTCGAGGCCGCGCGTGAGTCATGTCGTCCTGCTGGGTGATTCCATCTTCGATAACGCCGCGTACGTGAGGGGTGGGCCCGACGTCATCCACCAGCTGCGCGAGCTCCTTCCCTCGGGCTGGCGGGCGACGTTGAAGGCCGTGGACGGCAGCGTGACGGGCAGCGTCAAGGCACAGCTCCACCGGCTTCCTCCGGACGCGAGCCATCTGGTGCTCAGCGTCGGCGGAAACGATGCCCTGGGCGAGGCCGGCATCCTCGAGCAGGACGCGGACTCCGTGGCCGAGGCCCTCACCCGGCTCGCCGCCATCCGCGAGCACTTCGGGCGCAACTACCGGGCGATGCTCGAGCAGGTGCTCGCCCGGGGACTGCCCACGGCGGTCTGCACCATCTACGACTCCCACCAACCGGATGCCCGGCGGCACCGGCTCGTCGTCACCGCGCTCACCCTCTTCAATGACTGCATCACCCGCGAGGCCTTCGCCCGCGGCCTGCCGCTGCTCGACCTCCGCCTCATCTGCGGCCAGCCCGAGGACTACGCCAACCCGATTGAGCCCTCCGTGCGTGGCGGGGCGAAGATCGCCGCGGCCATCGCCCGGCTCGTCCGCGAGCACGACTTCTCCCGGCACCGCTCCGAGGTCTTCCTCCAACCCGGTAACGCGTAGCGCCGCGCCTCCCCGGCCCTCGCGCGGGGGTGATTTCTCCTCATGGCTTTCCGCGTTGGAGGAACCGTTCCCGCTCTGCTGTGAAATCAAGACGAGCTACTCCGTGGGAAGCTGAGCGAGGCCGAGGGCGCGGCGCACCCGCCAGGCGTCGAGCGCCCGCTGAGCAGCCCGGACAATCCCAACGCAGAGAATCGCGCTCGAGACGCTCGCCAGTTGCCTGAGGATGGCCACGATATAGGTATCGCTCGAAATCGATACCTCGACATGATCCCGCGTCGACACCTCCGTCTGACTTCGCCATTGCAAGTTGCCAAGGAGCCACAGGCCCCACCACAGGCCCAGGTGACCCGCGCTGACCAATGCTTTCTTGCCTCCAAGACCGTTCACGAGAGCGCGGACGATGCGGTAGGGCTTCACCAGGTTCACGAACGGAATGAACCAGCATCCCACGGCCCACCGGGGGGACGCCCCCACGTCAATCCCCAGGGCCCGGGTCTGGCGCACGGCGAGGTGGAGCCACATCAGGAAGGCAATCGGCGTGGCAATGGCGAGACAGGACGCCCCGAGCCCGACGAGTCCCTCGGCAATCTTCCGCGGCACCGAGGGCCCGGATAGCAGGGCCCAGGTGATGAGCAGGGCGGTGAGCGCGTCGGTGACCGCGTGCGCCAGGAGGAAGCAGCCCGCCCACCGTGCGCGCGGCGTGGATGAGGAAAGGCTCAGGACCTGACGCCCGACACACTGTGTGCAGATGCGCTGCGCGTCGACGCAGGCCTCGCAGGCGAACCGGCCGCACCGGCTGCACGTCCACATCGCGACACGGTCGCTGTGTTCCAGACAGACCGGCCCCCCGAGCCCGGCATCCATCGACATGGCGGCTCCCCCCTGGGTACAGGCCGTGCGCCACTCCAGTGCTCGGAGCATCGGCCTGCCGGTACTCTACCCAGATACCTGAGCCGCCCCGCTCTCTCGAGGCGACACCCGCGCTGGACTGTCTGTCAGAGGATTCGAGTTGGCCTCGCGGTACCTGGTCTCTGTTTGATACCCGCCCTGTCCGGATTGCGGTAGTAGCGGTGGCGCCGCTCCTCCCATGCGGCATCACATCCTCTTCGCCGCGAGCTCCCTGGCCGCCTCGACGAAGAGGCGCAAGGGGCCTGAGCGCTGCGCCCGACTGGGGAAGTAGAGGAAGAAGCCAGGCACGCTGGGCGCGTACGCCTCGAGCACCACCTTCAGCCGTCCGGCCCGTAGCAGCTCTTTCACCGTCGGCTCGCAGGCGTATATGAGCCCGGCGCCTGCCTCGGCGAGGGACAGCATCACCTGGTCGTCGTTGGTGACGACGCCCCCGCGCACCGGCACGCGCCATGTCTTACGGCCGCGCTCCAGCTCCCAGGGGTAGAGCGTCCCGCTCGACTGCGCGCGGAAGGTGATGCACTCGTGGCGCAGGAGATCCTCGGGCTTCTGGGGCATGCCGTGACGCTCGAGGTAGCTCGGGGCGCCCACCACGACAAAGCGAAAGGCGCCGGTGAGGCGCACCTGCACCATGTCGCGCTCGATGGCCTCGGTCAGACGCACGCCCGCGTCGTAGCCCTCCGCCACGATGTCCACGAAGCGGTCGTCGACCACGACCTCCACCTCCACCCGCGGATAGCGTGCGCGGAAGGTGGGCAGCACCGGGTTGATGACGAAGGGCACCGCCATGCGTGGGGCCGACAGCCGCAGTCGCCCCACCGCCTCCCCGGGCTGGGCGGAGACGGTGGTGAGGGCGGCCAGCGCTTGACCCAGCCCCGGACCTGCCTCCTCCACGAGACGCCGTCCCGCCTCCGTCAGCGCCACGCTGCGCGTCGTGCGGGTGAGCAGCACGACGTTCAGCTGCTCCTCGAGAAGGCGCACGGACTTACTGATGGCGGGCACGGAGACGCCCAGCTCGCGCGCCGACCCGCTGAAGCTGCGCAGGCGCGCCACCACGAGGAACACCTGCAGATGCGGGAGGAGCGCGGTCTTCATGGTGAGGGGTCCCTGCGGCAGGCCGCATGCTCGGCCGGAGCTCTCCGGCCGCCGACGTGCATTCTTAACCAATCGTTAAGAGCCCATTCCCTTGCCGCCGTCTAGTTCCGAGCGAGTCCGGCACGTATCTTTTTTCCCGTCAGAGCAAATCACTCGCCCCGCGGCCTCTCGCCGCCACCCGGGCTGAGTCGGAGAGTCCCCATGACCCAGGTCTTTTTCATCACGGGCGCCAGCCGAGGTATGGGCGTCGATATCGCCCGCGCCGCCCTCGCCGCCGGCCACCAGGTGGTCGCCACCGGCCGCCGTCCCCAGGCGGTCGAGCAGGCGGTCGGCGCCCACGAGAACCTGCTGGTGGCCCGGCTGGACGTCACCCAGCCGGCCGATGCCGAGGCCGCCGTCGCAGCCGCCGTGGACCGGTTCGGCCGCATCGACGTGCTCATCAACAACGCGGCCACCTTCCAGGCGGGCTACTTCGAGGAGATCAGCCCGGAGCAGTTCCGTGCGCAGATGGAGACGAACCTGTTTGGTCCGCTGAACGTCACCCGCGCGGTCCTCCCGGTGATGCGCAAGCAGCGCTCCGGACACGTCGTCACCCTCTCCTCGGTGGCCGGCCTGATTGGGCAGGAGTTCGTCGCCGCCTACGCCGCCTCGAAGTTCGGCCTCGAGGGCTGGATGGAGTCGCTCCGGTTCGACGTCGCGCCGTACGGCATCCGCACCACCATCGTCGAGCCCGGCTTCTTCCGCACCGACCTGCTGGAGGACACCTCGACGACGTGGCCCGCGCTGTCGATCGACGACTACGCCGAGCGGACGGCACGGACCCAGACCGCCTGGAAGAGCATGAACGGCAAGCAGGCGGGTGACCCGGCCAGGCTCGCCAAGGCGCTGCTCACCGTCATCGACCAGCCCGAGCCGCCGCTGCGCTGGGTCGCTGGCGCCGATGCGGTTGCCGCTGTCGAGGAGAAGGCGAAGGAACTGCTGAGGCAGGTCGACGCCCACCGTTCCCTGTCTGGCTCCCTGGCCTACAGCGACTCCTGACCTCGCGATTCGCGCCGCCCGCCACGCCGCCTCCGCGGTGCGGTGCCCCCGCGTGCGTCGGCGACGGGGCGCGCGTCCACGGCCGGGGAAACCAGTGGCGCATGCGGACGAAGCGCCAGTCCGGCCAGCATGGCGAGCGTACCGTTGAGGAGGAGGAACCCGCCGAGGAACCTCGCGCCGATCCACTCCGAGACGCCGGTGTCGGGGTAGTAGCCGGTCGTCGTGACGCCCTCCAGGGCGTCGAGCCAGGTCAGAAGGAAGAACGGAGCGTAGAAGGCAGCCAGGGCGCTCCTCCACATGCGCGCCTGCTCAGGGCCGGGCGAGACGACCACGCGTGCAATGGCGGGCATGAGGAACAAGAGGCCGGACAGCGGCTGGAGGCCCTTGAGGAGATCGATGCGCGCGTCCATCACCAGGAACCAGGAGAAAGCGAGCAGGGTGGCCGGTGCGGCGGCCCGGCGCATCCCCGCGGGAGCCCGCTCCCGAAGGATCAGCTCCGCCAGGACGAGCAGGGCCGCGGCCAGGGCGGCCGCGTAGGCGAGGGACGAAAGCCTCATCCATGCCGGCAGGAACTGCTCGGTGGGTTGGAGGCCGGACGGCGGCGGCCAGTAGGAGCCGGTGAGGAGCTCCCAACCGCGCAAGCCGCCACGGCCCCCCAACTCCACGGTGGTCGAGGCCAGCACCGCGAGCCCTCCCGCGGCGAGCAGCCTCCGCGAACCGATGCGCTCACCCAGCCGGCGCGCACGCTCCACGGCACTCTGGAGGAAGCGCTCGAGCCGGCCCCGCCGCACCGGTGCATTCGTGGCAGCGGCGAGCTGCTCCTCGAGCTGCGCGCCCACCCAGGAGACGTAGGCCAGGCACCAGAACGCCAGCAGCGCGAGCAGAGGGAGATACTCGCCGGAGATGAAATCGTGCAGCTCGTTCCAGTAGGGGAGCGAGCTCCAGAGGACGTAACCCGCGATGACCAGCGTGACGAGCGCGGAGAACCCCTCCTCCGCCTGCGAGGGGTGCCGGGCGAAGGCGGTCCTTCGCCCGCTGCCCGGCTCCACGAACAGGTAGGTGGTAGCCCAGGCGCTGTCGCCCGCCTTCGCCGCCAGCCGGCCGATGAGCTCCTGGAGGATTGCGCGCTTGCGGCGGAGGATGCGCACGTGCACCTCCGAAGCGATCACGATCACGGGCAGGACCAGCAGCCAGAGCCGCAGGTCGAAGGGGATGGCGACGTCCAGGACCTTGGGCGTGATCACGAAGGTCTTCCGGTACGCCTCGTGGAGCTGCCGCCCCTCCTCCCAGATCGGCCGGGCGGGCGGCGCTCCCTGGACGAGGGCGGCGAGGTGTCCCGAGGTGTCACCCGCGACGAGCCGGGTGATGATCGGATGGTTCTCCAGCTCCTCGCCAGCGAACGCGTCCCGGATCGGATCGAGATGATAAAGCGCAAGCGTCCGCGAGCCGTCCCAGTCTCCGCGGGGGTCCAGGGTCTGGATCCTCTTGCGCGCCGCGGCCACCTCTCCCGTGCGGATCCCGTTCCAGGCAGCGGTGAGCGAGACCGTGAGCAGGAGCAGGACTGCCAGGCGCCACCGGAGGGTGAGGGAAGCCTGCTCCGCGACCGCGTCGTGCGCCGCTTGGAGGGCCTCGATGTCCGTGGAGGTGTCGGCCATGGCCCCCATCTACCACGAGCCGGGCGCAGGCTCGCAGCTCGCCTGTCCGCCTGCCCGCGCCAGGGAGACAGGATTTGAACCCGTCTCCCCTGCCCCGCTGCGTCAGCGGCCCTTGTAGACGGGCTTGCGCTTCTCGGCGAAGGCCTTGAGGCCCTCCAGCCGATCCTCGGTCGCCAGCACCTTCTCGTAATGCTTCAGCTCCAGCGCGAGCGCGTCGTCCAGGTCCAGCGACAGGCCCTCGTCGATGGCGTGCTTCGCCGTCGCCACCGCGATCGGCGCGTTCTCCACGATGCTCTCCGCCATCGAGTACGCCGTGTCCAGCAGGTGCCCCTCGGGCGCCAGCCGGTTCACCAGTCCGATGCTGAAGGCCTCGGCCGCGTTGAGCCGCCGCCCCGTGAGGATCAGATCCTTCGCCCGCCCCGGGCCCACCAGCCGCGCCAGCCGCTGCGTCCCGCCTCCGCCGGGGATGATGCCCAGCTTCACCTCCGTCAGCCCCAGCTCGGCCGCCGGCGCCGCCACCCGCAGGTCGCACGAGAGCGCCAGCTCCGTCCCGCCGCCGAACGCCGCCCCGTTGATCGCCGCGATGAACACGCAGTCGCTCTTCTCCAGCGAGCGCAGCGTGCGCCGCAGCCCGTTCAGGAAGTCGCGCACCTCGGGCTCGCTCATCGTGCCGCGCTCCTTGAGGTCCGCCCCCGCGCAGAACGCCTTGTCCCCCGCCCCGGTAATCACCACCGCCCGAGTGTCATGCCCCCGCGAGACCCGGCCCACCATCTCCTCGAACTCCTTCAGCATCGCCCGGCTGATGGCGTTGCGCCGCCCCTCGCCGTCGATGGTCCAGATCTCGATGGGTCCTCGTGCATCGACCTTGAATTCCGCCATGTTCCCTCCCTTACCGGGCCCTACACCGGGCCACCAATCGGCCGCACAGCCTGCGGCGAGTCTTCGGGCCTGACAAGGCGGAAACGGTTAGTGTTTCGTACGATGCGCACCGCGTCGACACGCTCCCTCGCCCGTTGGGCGCCCTGGCTGCTTCCGGGCCTCGCGCTCGTCGTCCCCCTCGTGTCCCTCGCCCGTGGCGGCGGAGGCGAGCACTACCAGGCTCCCTCCAATGACCGCGGCGGTGATGGCGGCGGGGGCGGCGGCATTCCCATCCAGCTCATCTACTGGCTCGTGCGGCTCACCTTCCGGTACCCGCACATCATGCTGCCGCTCATCGGGCTCGGGGTGGCCGGCTGGTACTTCTACCAGCGCAACCTCCACCCCACCGGCGCCACCCAGCGCGCCTTCCAGCAGCGCGAGGCCGAGCAGCGCACCACCGTCTCCACCCGCGACGTCCAGGGCTGGATCAATGCCCTGCGCCTGAAGGATGCCCAGTTCGAGCTCCAGCCGCTGCTCGACCGCACGCGCCAGCTCTTCCTGGCCCTGCAGGACGCGTGGTTCGACCGGGACATGTCCCCCGTGCGGCCCTTCCTTTCGGACGCCACGTACCAGCGCTTCGAGGTGCAGCTCCAGCTCATGGCCTCCCAGGGCGTGCGCGATGCCATCACCGACATCGAGGTGCTGGACGTGCAGCTCATCGGGCTCGACCAGAGCCAGTGGTTCGACACCGTCCACATGCGCGTGCGCGCCCGCATGCGCGACAGCGACGTGGCCGCCTCCGCCTCCCAGGCCGAGGCCGTCGCCGCCGCGAAGCGCGCCCCGCTCGAGGCCTTCACCGAGGTCTGGTCCTTCGTGCGCAAGCCCGGCGTCCAGACGCGCATCGGCGAGGACCTCTTCCAGGGCAAGTGCCCCCACTGCGGGGCTCCCTACAAGGGCGGTGCCGCCAACCGCTGCGAGTACTGCGGCGCCATCGTGAACTCGGGCAACTACGACTGGACGCTCTCGGAGATCACCCAGGGGATTGAGCACGTGCGCCACTACGCCCAGGTGGACAACCTGCGCGAGGCGCGCGAGGCCGACCCCGCGCTCAACCTGGAGATCCTCGAGGACCGCGCCTCGCTGCTGTTCTGGAAGTGGGTGGACGCCCAGAGCCGCGGCACCACGCAGGCCCTGCACAAGGTGGCCGCGCCCGACGCCATTGGCCGGCTCGACGAGGAGCTCTCCCATCTGCGCGAGCAGGGCCGGCGCAAGGTGTTCCTGGAGTGCGCCGTGGGCGGCGTCATCACCCGAGGCTTCGAGCTGAACCCGGACGGTTTCGACCGGGCCCACGTCGAGGTGCGCTGGAGTGCCCGCCAGGGGATCGGCCCGGCGAACGAGCGTCCCCCCGCCCTGCCGACCGTGCCCCAGCGCTGGGTCTTCACGCTGCTGCGCAAGCACGGTGCCCAGACGAACACCGACAACGGCATGTCCACCAACCGGTGCCCCCAGTGCAACGCCCCCCTCACGGACTCGGCGGCCACCACCTGCGACTACTGCGGCGCCTCGCTCGGCAGCGGCGAGCGGGACTGGGTGCTGGCCTCGGCCGATCCCTTCGAGTCGTGGGACGCCCGCGAGCAGCGGCGCTTCGATGCCTCCGCCGCGAGCCGCCGGAGGAACGTGGTGCGGCCTCCCGCCCAGAGGCCTCCCGTGCGCACGCCCCCCATGGAGGACGAGGCGCCCGTGGCCACCCAGGGGGGGCCGGGGGATGACCTCATCGCGGATCCCCAGGAGCGCCAGCGCCTGCTCTACATGATGGCCGCGCTCGCCGCCTCGGACGGCGAGGTGGATCGCTCCGAGCGCAAGCTGCTCGAGCTGTGCGCGCGCCGCTGGAGCGTGCCCTGGAGCAACGTGGAGATGGCCCTCAAGGCGGGCCCCAACCTCTTCACGCGGCTCGTCCAGCGCAGCACCCCCGAGGCCGAGGTCTTCCTGCGCAACCTCGTCGAGCTGGCGCTCGTGGATGGGCGGATCGACCGCAAGGAGCGGCGGATGCTCGAGTTCGCCGCCGGCCACCTGGGCCTCGTGGACAAGCTGCCGGAGCTGCTGCGCGACCGGTAGGGATTCCCCGGCCGCGCACGCGGTGATGGCTAGACGATGACCTCGCGCCGCGGCAGCGCGACCGTCGACACCGGGCCCACCTCGTCGGTGTAGCAGAAGGCGAGGTACGCCAGGGTGAGGGGCAGCGAGAGGACGATGAGCGGGCCGAAGGCGCTGCTCAGGGCCGAGAGCACCACCAGCACGAGCCAGTTGAGGAGGAATGCCGCCCAGTCGTGGCGGCGCCGGAAGATGCGGCCGCTCTCGGCCATGGCGTCGAGCGGCTTGCGGCCATCGGCGGCGAGCATCGGCGCATGGAACCAGTAGAGCGACAGGAGCACGCCCGGCACGATGAGCAGCATGAAGCCGATGACGATGGGAATCCCCATGGCCAGGGTGAGTCCCCAGCTCTTCGCGAAGTTGCCCTGCCGCTCGTACGTGGCCTGCCAGCGGACGGGACGCCCGTCGCGGGCACTCTCGATCGTCTCCTGCAGCAGGTTGAGCGAGAACCACGGCCCGGGGATGACCACGAGCCAGCCAACGAGCACCACCAGGCTCCCGAGCAGAAGCCCACCCACGTTGGCCAGGAAGAAGTCCCAGGTCCGCTTGATGCGCTGATCAATATGCGAGTCCATCATGACGCTTGTCCCTCCAAGGAGGGCGCGCGGCGAACCGAGCCCCTCACGTTTCATGATTGGAAGGTGCGGTGGATGCTTTGTGACTCGCCTGCCCGGCCGGAGGGGAATGAGACGAACGACGGGTGGGCCGCTCACTCTCATGGGGTGCGAGGTTACTTGCGCGCCAGGGTGAAGTCGAAGCGGATGACCACCGAGTCCCCCACCTTCATGGCCCCCAGCATGAGGGTGGGCGGACGCACGCCCCAGTCCGTCATGCGCAGCGCGTACTGGCCCCGCACCCGCAGGCCGCCCTCGGGCGTGGGCGTGGCGCGGGCCTCCAGCTCGATGGGCCGCGAGGCGCCAGCCATCGAGAGCGCGCCGCGGATGTGCAGCGGCACCAGGCCGTCCTTGCCGGCGCCCGCCTCGTAGCCGCTCATCTGGAAGAGGATGGTGGGGTTCTCCGGTGCCTTCAGGGCCTTGAGCATGTGCTCGTTCATCGTCTCGTTGGCGCAGTCGAGCTGTCCGGCGGGAACCTCCAGCCGCACCTCGCGCAGGGCCGTGGCGAGCTGCTCGGGCACGAGGCTGCCTCCGGCCTCGCCCGGGGTGAGCCGGGCCTTCACCACGCCCGCCTTGCAGGTGAAGGAACGCACCGTGGACGTGCCGTCGATGGCGAGCTGCGCTCCGGGCTGGAGCTCCACGGCGGGCTGCGCGGAGGCCACACCCGCCCAGGTGAACAGCGTCAGGATGAAGGGAACATGGCGTTTCATGGTTCGACTCTCCTCGAGGAATTCTCCGGCGTGGGGCCCGGCAAGAGCTCGAGCACCAGTTGACCGGCGACAGGGACCTTCGACTCGATGCGCACCGGCAGCCGGCGTGCGTCATCCGTGAGGTGCAGGCGGAGCAGGCCCCGGCCCCCGAAGCGCTCGGGGTCGCGGACCTCCATCTCCACCAGCACGGTGGGAAATTCTCCGGCCGGCACGTGCAGGGTCTCGCGCCGCAGCACACGCACCACCACCGGGTTGCGCCGCGCATCGAAGTGCCGGTCCATCCGGTACACCTGCCCGGGCGTGAGCGGCAGCGTCCGCAGCGCATAGAGGAAGGACAGCTCGTCCAGCGGCTCCTGGCAGGTGCTCTGCCCCTGCGTCTTCCCCGTCTCCCAGTGCTGTGTGTCGGGGAAGATGTCCACCCGTTGGTTCACGGAGTTGAAGGGGACGCGCTCGTCCACCTCATAGCGGAGTGCCGCCATGCGCCGGGTGCTCAGCCACGAGCGCGAGTGGTGGCGCACGTGCACGGGCCCCACCGACGTCTCGAAGTCGAAGCGCAGCAGGACGGCGGGCTCCTCGCGCACGGGCGGTGTGGACTCCACGCGCAGCCACCCCGTCCCGCCCCGCCCCTTCCCCAGCGACACCTGATAGGCGAGCTGCTCGCCCGCCACGAAGGGCCGCTCTCCGTTGAAGTCCTCGGCGCGAGCCGTCACCGGCACGGCCCCCCACGCCATCAGTAGAAGAAGCGCCACCCTCGGTGAGAAGGCGGGGCGGCGGCTCCATGGAAGGCGGGTGAGGAAGGGCATCGGGGGCTCCACTTGGGTACGGCTCCCCTCCTTTCAATCCACATGCCCCGCGATTCCCCGACGCCGCGCGGCGCCGCGGGTGCAAGTCCTGCGTGGGACCTCGCGTTCGCGCAGATGGTGCGCGCCGGGCAACCGGCCCATCGAGGGCTCCCGAGGGGAATGGTCCTTGGCGCGGGCCTTGCTCTGGGGTCGGCGCAATACGAAAGGACAACACCCTCATGAGAAACCACAACCTGGCCGCCACCCTCACCGCGATGCTTCTGGGAGCGTCGGGCATTGCCCACGGCGCCGAGGTCCTGAAGACGGATCGCGCGACGATGGACGTCGGGGGCCGGCTGCAAGTGCTGGGCTTCGGCCAGAGCCTCGAGGACGGCAGCCAGAGCAACCAGCGGTTCTATCTGTTCCTCAAGCAGGGCCGGCTCAGCGTCTCGGGCAACGTGGATGACTGGCGCTACAAGGTGCAGCTGGCCTTCGGTGGCGAGGACGAGGTGAAGGCCACGTCGGGCATCTCGCTGGGCCTGCTGGACATGTACGTGGACGTTCCCATCCCCGTGCTCGGCAAGAGCTACGTGCGCGTGGGCCAGTTCAAGGTGCCCTACAGCCGCGAGCGCCTGATGGACTCGGGCAGCCTGCTCTTCGCGGACCGCTCGGTGCAGAATCAGGCCTTCCGCATGGGCCGCGACGTGGGCGCGACCTTCTTCACGCAGGCGGGCCCGGTGGTGGGTGGCCTGGGCATCTTCACGGGCGGCGGCCGCGACATCCCCGAGCGCTACCTGCCCCAGACGCTCGGCAGCCCCATGGTGGTGTTGCGCGTGGGCTACGACGGCGGGCTCGGTGAGGACGTCTTCGCCACGCCCACCGCTCCGGTCACGCCGCCCGACAAGGCCCAGGTGGCCTTCTTCGTCAACGGCCTCTACGTGAAGGACTCGCGCGTGGGCCACTCGACGGTGTTCAACGTCCGGGCCGCGGAGCGGTCGCTGCTGACGAACACGAACTGGAACCCGTACCTCAGCCAGTCGCCGTTCGACCTCGGCAGGCTGTGGCAGATCGGCGCGGACGCCGCGTTCCGCGCTCCCGCGGGCCCGGGTGTGGTGTCGGCCGAGGTGGAGGGCAACTTCGGCGTCTACCAGAACACCTACGGAGACCTCCGCGTGCCGGGCGGCCGCGCGCAGGTGGCCTACAATTGGAAGCCGGTGGACGTGGCGCTGCGCTACTCGTTCATCCTGCCGGATCAGAACTTCGCGGTGGGCGACGCGCAGATCACCGGCACGGGCGCCATCCAGGAGCTCACGCCCGCGCTGACGTACTCGTTCCCCCACTTCCCCGCGAAGATCGTCGCGGACCTGCCCATCCAGCTCGGCACGCCGGTCATCTTCGAGGACACGGTGGGCTCGTACCTCCTCACGGAGCAGCCGGACCAGACGGCCCTGCTGAAGAAGAGCGCGCCCATTACACGGCAGACCGTGGTGGAAGCGCGGCTGATGGTGCAGGCGAGCTTCTGAGCACCCTGCCCTCTCCAGTTCGAGGGGGCTTCGACACTCCGGCCAGGCGCTCGAGCTAGCGCCTGGCCGGTGGACGTTGTAAGCGGCGGACGCGCCCGTCAGGTTCTCCTCCAGACCATGATTCCGTTCTCCGTTCTCGATCTCTCCCCCATCCTCCAGGGAAGCGACGCCACCCAGGCCTTCCGCAACACCCTGGACCTGGCGCGGCACGCCGAGCGCTGGGGCTACAAGCGCTACTGGCTCGCCGAGCACCACAACATGCCCGGCATCGCCAGCGCGGCGACCTCGGTGGTCATCGGCCACGTCGCGGGAGGCACCTCGACCATTCGCGTCGGCTCGGGCGGCGTCATGCTCCCCAACCACGCGCCGCTGGTCATCGCCGAGCAGTTCGGCACGCTCGAGGCCCTCTTCCCCGGCCGCATCGATCTGGGGCTCGGACGCGCACCGGGCACCGATCAGGCCACCGCTCGCGCCCTGCGCCGCGACCTGGACAGCAACGCCGACTCGTTCCCGCAGGACGTGCTCGAGCTTCAGTCCTACTTCCGGCCCGCGGCGCCCCACCAGACGATCCGCGCCGTGCCGGGCGCGGGGTTGAACGTGCCCCTCTGGCTGCTCGGCTCGAGCCTGTTCAGCGCCCAGCTCGCGGCGGTGCTCGGCCTGCCGTTCGCCTTCGCCTCGCACTTCGCGCCCGACCACCTCATGGCCGCCCTGCGCATCTACCGCGCCCAGTTCAAACCCTCGGAGGCGCTCGAGCGGCCCTACGCCATGGTCTGCGTCAACGCCTTCGCGGCGGACACGGATGCGGAAGCCCAGCGGCTGGTGACCTCGCTGCAGCAGCAGTTCATCAACCTGCGCCGGGGCCAACCCGGTCCCCTCCAGCCGCCGGTGGACAGCCTGGAGGGGCGCTGGTCCCCGATGGAGAAGGCGGGCGTCGAGCACGCGCTGAGCTATTCGGTCCTCGGCTCGCCCGAGACCGTGCGCCGCGGCCTGGCGGCCATCCTCGAGCAGACCGCCCCCGACGAGCTGATGGTGACGGGGCAGATCTACGACCACGCGGCGCGCCTGCGCTCGTTCGAGCTCGTGGCCGAGGCCCGCGCCGCGCTCGCGGGGGGCCCCGGCTCGCCGTAGCTCCTCGCCAGCGCGGAAATGTGTCGGGTGAATTGAAGAAATCCCGAGCAGGGGGCTCGCGCCTCGTGTCGAAGCGGGCGCCTCGCGCTATGGTCCGCCCCGCCTCTTCAACAGGAACTCGGAGTGACGACGAACTCGCGTACGTGGCGCTGGGGGCCCTTGCTGGCCTTGACCGTGGGGGCCCTGTCGTCCCTGCACTGCATCGACCTGCCCAAGAAGTCCTTCTCCTGCTCGACGGACGAGGACTGCTCGGAGCTGCGGGGCCCCGGAGGCGAGCCGTACGTCTGCGTGAGCGAGGGCTTTTGTGAGGTGCCCGGGTCCTCCGACGGCGGGGACTCGCAAGATGCGGGCACCGATGCGGGCACGGACGGGGGGAGCAACACGGGCTCGGACGGCGGCTGCACGCAGCCCTCGGTGGCGCCCACCTGCTCCACCTCCAACTGGTGCTGGGACAACCCGCTCTCCGAGGGCCTCGCGCTGTTCACCGTCCGCGGCCGCTCCGAGACGGACGTCTGGGCCGTGGGCGAGCGGGGCGTCGCGCTGCACTGGGATGGCACCTGCTGGGCCCGCAATCCGCCCTCGAGCACCCAGCCGCTGCGCGCCGCCTGGCCCGCCGCCGGCAGGACGTGGTGGTTCGGCGGCGGGGGCGGGATGCTGCACCGCTGGGACGGCTCGGCCTGGATGTCCCAGACGCTCGCCGAGTCGTCGACGCTCTACGACATCGAGGGGGCCTCGGGCACGTCGGCTGTTGCCGTGGGCCAGACGGGCGCCCTCTACGCCTTCAATGGCACGCAGTGGAGCCCGCCGTCCTGGGACGCCGGCACCAACCCCGCGCCGGATCTCCTGGCCGTGTGGCCCGTGTCGAACACCGAGGCCTGGGCGGTGGGCCGCAACGCCACCCTCGTGCATGGCGTGGATGGGGGCTGGGTCACCGTCAACAAGTCGGGCTCCGTGGACCTGGTGGCCGTCGCCGCCGGAGCGGATGCCGGCACCGCCTACGCCGTGGGCAAGGGCACGCTGTTCACCTATGCCAACTCGGCATGGACGGTGTCCTCCTTGCCGGCGGGGGCGACGACCTCCACGCCGCTCAATGGCGTGTGGACCACCGCCGGCACCACGCGCATCGTCGGGCCCGGCTCGACCCTCTACGTCCTGGGCAAGACGGCCGAGGCCAGTGGAACACCCCAGGGGCTCAACTCCATTTGGGGCAACAGTGACGCGGCGCTCTGGGCCGTCGGGGCCTCGGGCACCATCGTGCGGCGCGGGGCCACCCAGTGGGCCGAGGTCCCCGGCGGCGTGACGCGCAACGTCAACGCCCTCTGGGGCACCGATGCGCTCAACCTCTGGGCGGCCGGGGACAACGACCTGATCATGGGCCGCCAGAACCTCGGCTGGTCGCCCGTGGCACCTCCGGAGGCGGGCTCCTTCACCGCCCTCTGGGGCAGTGGAGCGCTGCTGCTCGTGGCGGAGAACAACGTGGCGACGGGCGGCAGCGGCTCGAAGATCCACGTGCTCCAGAATGGCCAGTGGGTGACCCCGAGCTCCACGTTCACCAGCGTCGTGAACGGCCTCTGGGGAACGGGGGCGGCCCCGGTGTGGGCGGTGGGCAACAGCGGCTTCCTCCGGCGCCGCGATGACACCGGCTCCTGGGTCAACGAGGGGGGCACCCTGACTCCCATGGGGAGCACGCAGCTGAACGCCGTCTGGGGCTCTTCCGCTACCGATGTCTGGGCGGTGGGCAACGGCGGCACGGTCTTCCACCGGGACATCACCGGGAACTGGACCAGCCAGAAGCCGCCGTCCGCGTCGGCCGATCTCCTCGGGGTATGGAACTCGGGACCGCGCGACGTGTGGGTGGTGGGCGTGGGGGGTGTCGCCTACCACTATGATGGGACGTCCTGGACCTCGTTCTCCACGGGGGTGGCCCAGACCCTACGAGCCATCGCCGGGCAGGCCTCCAACGCCGTGTGGGCCGTGGGCGACAATGGCAGCCTCACCTTCTGGAACGGGCAGAACTGGACGGCGCAGGTGAGCGGGGTGAGCGACAACCTCCGGACGGTGTGGGTCACCCCGGGCAATGTCTGGGTGGGCGGCGCCAACGGGACGGTCCTCCGGCTCCAACCGTAGGAGGTGCCGGCCCCAGGCCGGCCGCCGGGCAGGCAGGGGGGGCCCATGTCTCCGCCGCCTGAGGGTGGGTTCTCTGATAAGGTCCCGCCCTGTTTCGATGGCCCCGCCCCTCTCCCTAGAGTGTCCCACCTGCGGCCTGCGCGTTGCCCAGGGTACCGAAAAGTGCCCTCACGACGGCACGGTGCTCGGTGATGACGCCGCCTCCAGGCGCCCGCAGCTCAAGCCCCAGCCGGGCCCCGAGGGCACCTCGCCCGGGGGTCCGGTGCCGAGCCAGTCGCCCACGCGGCCGGACCTCGATCCCGCTTCCGCCGCCGCTCCCGTTGCCGCACCCGCCGCCGCGCCCGGGGGCCCGGGCCCCGTGCCGAGCCATGCGCCCACCATGCCGGGCCTCGCCAACGCCGCGGCCCGGGCGGCCGCGGCGCCCAAGGGCCCTCCCAAGACGGATCCCCTCATCGGGATGCAGCTGGGCGAGTACGTCATCCAGGAGCAGATCGGCATCGGCGGCATGGGCATCGTCTACCGGGGCGAGCAGCCGCTGATCGGCAAGCAGGTGGCCATCAAGGTCCTGCGGCCCGAGGTGGGAGATCAGTCCGTGTACGTGGAGCGGCTGCTGGCCGAGGCCCGCGCGGTCAATGCCATCCGCCACCGGGGCATCATCGACATCTTCAGCTTCGACCAGATGCCGGATGGCCGGCAGTACTTCGTCATGGAGTACCTGGAGGGCACGCCGCTCGACGTCTGGCTCGGTGGCAAGGGCGCCCTCTCCGCCCAGGACGCCATCCGGCTCGCCGACGAGCTGCTGGACGCGCTCGCCGCCGCGCACCGGGCGGGCGTCATCCATCGCGATCTCAAGCCCAGCAACATCTTCCTGGTGCGCCAGCCCGGCGGCGGCTCGTACGTGAAGGTGCTGGACTTCGGACTGGCCAAGCAGATTTCGAGCGGCCCGGCGCAGCAGACCCTCAACGGGCTCATCATCGGCACGCCGGAGTACATGGCGCCCGAGCAGGTGCGCGGAGATCCCGTGAGCGCCCGGACGGATCTCTACTCGTTCGGCATCATCCTCTTCCAGCTGCTGACCGGGCAGCTGCCCTTCTCGGCCCGCGTCCCGGCGGAGTACCTCGTCCACCACCTGGAGCACTCGCCGCCCGATCCGCTCGAGCTGCGGCCGGACCTGCCCCCCACGCTCGCGAAGCTCGTGCTGAGGCTGCTGGCGAAGGCCCCGGAGGCACGCCCCCCCGTGGATGAGGTGCGGACCGTGCTCCAGGACATCGCGGACACGCTCCCGCTGCCCAGTGGCGCACGCGCCTCGCGCGAGGTGCGCATGTCGATGCTCGACATGGAGGCGGTGCCCACCGCCGGGCGGGAAGCGCTCCCCGTCCGGGAAGCCGCGCCGCCGCCCGTGGTGAATGCCGGCCCGCGTGGCACGCCGCCGGCGAGGTCCCGCGTCCTCGTGAAGGTGGGCGTGGGCGCCGGAGCGCTCCTGCTCGCCGCGGGTGTGGCGGTGGTGCTGTGGCTGCGCGCGCCCGATCCGGCTCCGGCGCCAGTGGCCCCCCCCGTCGCGGTTCCCGTGGCCGAGACTCCGGTGCAGCCCGCCGTGGCCGCTCCGCTCACCGAGCCCGCCCCCCAGCCCGCCCCCGAACCGGTGGCCGCGGACCCCGCGCCCGCCCCGGCGCTTACCCAGAACGTGGGGCCGCGCGAGCCGTCCCCCAAGGCGAACACCGAGCGCAAGCCGCCCCTGCTCACGCGCATCGAGCGCCTGGAGCGCAAGCTGCGTGCGAGCTCGATGTCCCCGGACGAGAAGGAAGGCGCGCGCAAGCTGCTGCAGAAGGTGCGGGCCCGGGCGGCGAGCGCGTCGACGGCGGACGAGCGCAAGCAGGTGAAGCGCAACCTGGACATCTGGGAGAGGCAATACCTGGGCAATTGACGTTCTCGCCCCGGGGCCCGGCGTGTACATTGCGCGCCCATGTTCTCCCTGGTGTTGACGTTGCTCGTCGCGCAGTCCCCCACCCCCGCCCCCGCGGACAGGACCGATGCGAAGGGGATGGTGGTGATGGTCTCGCGCAGCGAGGGCCTCACGCCCATCGAGTCCGTCGCGCTGGCGGATCGGCTCTCGCGGGCCCTGCGGGAGGCGAACCTGCCGGTGGCGATGGAGCCGGGCGAGGCACTCTCACGGCTGAGTGGGCAGCGCCCCCCGGAGTCCTGCCAGGGCAAGCCCGAGTGCTTCGCGAAGCTGGGGCGTGACCTGGGGGTGGCGGCGGTGGTGACGATCGACTCGAGCAAGGTCTTCGACGACCTGCCCATGCGAATCACCCTGCTCGAGACACGCGAGGGCCGGGCCCTCTTCAAGCGCAGCTACACCGCGTCCGCCCTGCGGCCCACGGAGCTGGACGCGGCCTTCCAGCGCGCCAGCCAGGAGCTCGCGAGGACGCTCACGGAGAGCGAGGACCCCGCCGTCGGGGACGCGCTCCGGCCCTCGGATGCGCCCCGGGCGACGAACCTGTCGCCCTCGATGCCCGCCGCTGAGAACGCCGCGTTCACCCCGTCCGCGCCGCTGCCCGTGACCGTGACCCGGATTGGCGCCGGAGCGGCCGCCGTGACGGCCGTCACCTTCCTGGTGCTGGGGTTGGCCCAGTCCTCGAAGCTCCAGCAGGAGCGCTCCCCGGGAGTCTCCGCCTGGACCTACGAGGAGGCGCAGCGGCTCCAGAGCAGCGCCAATACGCGCTTCGCGCTCTCGGGCCTCTTCGCCGGGATTTCGGGCACGCTGCTCGTCACGAGCTTCCTGCTGCCGTCGGAGCCCTCCCCGGCGAAGTAGGGTTGGGGACAATCTCCCGACCGTGGAGCGCCTCCTTCCGGGAGGCCGGGGTAGACTGCGCGCCCCCTCGACACGTCCATGAGAACGCCCCCGGCTCTTCTCCCCCTCGTGTTGCTGGCGGTGGCCGCGTGCCAGAGCCCCCTGGACAGCGGCCCTGGCGCGCGCCTGGCGCTCACCCTGGAGTCACCGGAGCTGGCGCTGGCCTCCCAGGCCGGAGCTGGTGGAGACCGGGACATGAGGGCCCCGGCGGATACCGGCGACGGGATGCTGGAGGGAACGGAGGACGTGCGTGCCCAGGCGTGGGCGGCGGCGCGCGGACTGAAGCGCGCGGGGGCGTGGCTGGCCCTGGGGTTGCGGGTGGAGGGTGAGCGTGTCCGGCTGCTCGGCGTTCGCGCGCACGAAGGAACGGGCCTCGAGATGGGAGCGGTGGAGGCGGCGAGCTTCCGCGGCCTGGTGGAGTGGGCGCTGTACCGGTACGTGCAAGGCCAGCGGGGCGAGGTGGTGCTGACGCTGCGCCGCGGTGAAGGCGCGTGGCGGGAGGAGGTGGAGTCCACGGGCCCGGTGCTCTCGGCCACGCGGCTCCAGGCGCCCTACGAGGCCTTCCTGCGCCACCAGGGCGAGGCGCTGCAGGCACTCTCCGAGCCGGCGCGCCGCGAGGGCCAGGCTGCGCTGAAGAAACTGGAGGGCGAGGTGCTGTTGCAAGCGGAGGAGGTGCTGGAGAAAGCGCCCTCCCCCCTGGCGCGGTACGTGGCCCTGCTGCGGGAGGAGCGGCAGCGTGAGGAGCGCTGGCGGGCGGTGCAGCGCAAGCTGGCCGAGTACGAGGCCTGGGGAAGAAGGCTGCTGGACACCTATGCCCCGCCCCCTCGCCGCCTGGCACCGGGCTATTCCCTGAGCGAGTCACCCTTGCGCGAGCAATCACTGCGAGCCCTGGGCAACGCCACGCTGGCCTGGGCCTACGCGCACACGGAGGACCCGGACTTCCTCCGGCGCACCCCCGAGGAAGTGGCCCTCTACCTGCTGGCGAGCCGCTCGGCCCTGGCCAGCGCGGTGCAGCTGGGCCGATTGGCGCCGGTGCAACTGGACTACAACGAAGCCTTCGACCCGGAGGCCTGGCCCGCCGAGGAGCTGGTGCTGGAGCTGCTGGTGGGCCTGACGCCGGGGGCGGGCGAGGTGACGGACGCGCGGGCGGTCGTCACCGGCTACAGCCTCACGGGCCATGTCCTCACACGCAACGAGCGCGTGCTGTGTGCCCTCGGGGTGCTGCTGCCCTTCGTGACCGGAACCGTGCTGATGAAGGCCGGAGAGGACGCCGAGCGGCTGGCTTTGCTCACCGGCCGGGGCCTGAACGAGGTGGAGGTGCTCTCGCGCGTGGCCTCGCACCTGTCACCGGGGGATGCGAAGGAAGTGGAGCGCCTGCTGGCGGCGGCCTCGCGAGGCCACACCTTCACCGAGGAGGAGTTGCGCTTTCTCGAGCGGGTGGCGCATGGGCTGGAGGCGCCGTTGCGGGAGGCGGCCGGGGCGCTGCGGGCGGGCCAGAAGGTGCCGCTGCTGGGAGTTCGCACGTTGCCGGACGGCAGCCGATTGCTGCCCGGGACCCGGGCCCACAAGGCCCAGCGCTGGGTGGACTACCAGTTCCGCCACCCGGAGAAGTACCGCCGCTTCTCCTTCCAGCCGGACGCGGACTGGGAGCGGATGTACGAGACCATTCTGAAGAACCGGCCAGCGGGCAACGCCTTCGAGGACGCCATCCTCCAGGCCAACAAGTACGAGCGCAACGCCGCGATGATGATGCCGCCACCGGGCGGCGGCGCCCAGGGTTTCATCCCCGACGCGGTGAAGAGCAACCCGATGGAACTGATATGGGGTCAGCCCTACAACTTCGTCGAGTCCAAGGCCCGCAAGGAACTCTCCCTCTCCGGCAACCTCAAGGAGATGATTGCCTACGTGGACAAATACGGTGGACACCTCGAGCTGTGGGTCCGCTCCGCTCAACATCCCGATGGGGCTACGCAGCTGTCCAGACCTCTCCTGAAAGAACTGAACCGCTTATCAAGTGAGGGCAAGGCAGCCATCCGGCGTTATCCATGATTCCCATTCACAACATGCCCATCAAATACATCGATACGGTTTTCGATCTTCCTCCCGGACGGCCATCTTGCGCAGTGGTGGGGAGGTTTCTCGACCTTGTGCTTCGCGAGTTCCGTTGGTTCGAACCCAGACGCTATGGGTCCGTGGCCTTGGACAAACCCATCGATCCGCGCCGCATCGATCTGGGGGCGATCGTGGCGCATTACGAAGAGCATGGAACCTTGTTCGTGGCAGCTCGCACGGATCGGGACTTCATCTTTATTCATCCTACTTCCACCGGCGCTCCGCCCTACACGGGTGCTATTTCCTGGACGACGTCCGCGAGCATGGCCGCGAAAGCCTCCCGGCGCGCGGCACATACCCGGCAGGTGCTCGAGGTCATGCTCCTGTTTCAAGTCCCGCTGGCGATGGCAGGGTTGGAGACGGATCTTCATGCCAAACACTGGCGGGACGTCCGCAAGAGCATCCCCCAGGATGATGGAACGGAGTTCACCTACTCGGAACAGGTGGCCACCGTGCCCGACTACAGCCAGGGACTGGCGGGACTCGTCTGGCGCAACTTCTACGGCCCGCCCTTCGTGCGAATGTTCGGCGAGCGGCTCGACGCGCTCCCCCCCGAGTGCCGCCAGACGCTTGGAGAGGATCTCGTCCTCGTCCAGCCGTACGAGCTGCCCACCGAGGCGGGCACCGAGGCGGGCATGGCGCACGAGCGCGAGCTCATCTCCCTGCTCGGCCCCGAGTGCTTCTACGACCACGAGCACCACACCCTCCCCACCCGCAGGCCCGTCCTGGATTCGCTCGGCCAGCCCCTTCACTGAGCCGGATGACTCAGGGCGTCGTCGTGTCCTCTCGCTTGAAATACTCGGCGACGGACTTCGACAGGAAGTCGGGATTGAGCGAGGAGGCCAGGTTGTTCTCGCGGATGACCGCGATGCGCTCGGCCAGCCGGTTGAACGGAATGAATCCGCAAAGCGCGTTGAGCGGGCGCTCCCTCAAGGAAAACGTGGGGCGGCGGATCTCCTGCTCCACCTTGCTCCGGCGCTCGTCGGGGGCCACCAGGAACAGCCGGATGTTGAGGTTGGGCTGGAGGGCGAGCAGATCCGCCATCCGCAGCTCGCCTGTCAGTTGATTCGCACCAAGGTGAGGATCTCCGGCTGGGACTGAGTCAGCTCGGAGACCGAGAGCGTACCGCCGCGGAGGGTGCCCACCACGCGGAGGCCATCGGAGAGCCGTGTCGCGACGAAGGTCACCTCGCCACTGGGGCTGACATCCACCTTGCCGAGCCTGTAGGGCGCCGCCTTCAGCAGCTCCACGGGCGCCAGATCCGGGAGATCATACCGGGTCACGAAAGCGAACCCGTCCGAGTCCTGCCCCCAGTTGAAGAAGGAGCCACCCCGAGCCACCTTCATCGGCACGGAGAGCACCCGGGGAGTGCCGGACGGGTTCACCAGCTCGAGCAGGGTGGTCGAGGCCAGGACGATGAGCCGGGACTGATCGCGATAGACGACGCCGCAGTCGTTCCAGACCGAGGGCCCACTCGTCCAGACGTTCGTGGGCGCCGAATACGTCCCATCCGCGAGTCCCATTACGTGGTCGACGGTCGATTTATCCGACCAGCCCAGGGCGAGGTAGTAGTCCCGGCTGCCGGCCAGCCCCGGGAGCACGCAGGTCTCGTTCCGGGCCGTGATGAACTGGGGCGCACCACTCCGGGGATAGACGCGGATGACGGTGCCATTGTCCTGGCGCAGGGTCACCATCACGTCATCGACGGCGTTCACGGCGAAGTTGACGAGCTCGGCGCCGTCGAACCCGAGCGTCGTGAGCTGGAGGGGCTCGGTGCTCGCGTCGATGCGATACACACTGTTCCCGCCATCGAGGGTCAGGAGGTTTCCCGAGTCACCCCATTGAACCCGGGCCGAGTTGTTCAGGCGGTAACTGGCGGGAGCGACGGGCACACAGAACTGGGCCGAGTCGGATTTGCGAACCAGGACGGACGCGCAGGTCTGGTCCTTGTACGTCACGTCGGAGACGACGAGGAGAACGAATCGGGGGGTATCGTAGAGCTCCCGGGGGTTGCCCGAGCCAACGGTGGTGAGATCCACGGGCTGGAGCTGGTTGCTCGAATCGAGCGTGAGGAGCTGCCGCTCCTGCGAGGCGGAGGACGTGCCAATCGCGAGACCGCGGACGCTCGAGAAGTCGACTCCCAGGTTGTCCTTCATCACCGGCGCGGGGGCCTGGGGTACTTCGCCGCAGGCCGCCAGAACGAATGCACACGCCAACAACTCGAGCCTCTTCAAGGGATCTCTCCTGGATTGTTTTGAATGGGAGCTGAGGGCCGGGATTGTAACCTGTCCCCCCTGCCCCACATCCCGGTAGCCTGCTTCCCCCTGCAGCGGCCATGAAGACGCCCTCGGTTTTTGTCTCGATTGTGCTGGTGTCACTGGCCGCGTGCCGGAGCCATACCGCGAGCATCGGCGTTGGCCCGCGCACGGAGCTCGCGATGCAGTCGCCGGACCCGAGTCCCCTGATCGCTCGGCCCGGGGTGGAGGGGCGGGGCACGTGGGCTCCGTCACTTCCCGAGACCGAGGTGCTGGAGGGAACGAACGAGGTGCGCACCGAGGCGTGGGCGGCCGCGCGCGGGTTGAAGCACATGGGCGCGTGGCTGATGCTCGGGTTGCGCGCGGAGGGCGAGCGGGTCCAGTTGCTCGCCGTCCACGCACATGAAGGGACGGGCGCCGAGGTGAGCCCGGTGGGGGCGGAGGATTTCCGCCGCCTGCTGGAATGGGCACTGTACCGGTACGTGCGGGGCCAGCGGGGCGAGGTGGTGCTGACGCTGCGCCGCGGTGAAGGCCCGTGGCGGGAGGAGGTGGAGTCCACGGGCCCGGTGCTCTCGGCCACGCGGCTCCAGGCGCCCTACGAGGCCTTCCTGCGCCACCAGGGCGAGGCGCTGCAAGCCCCCGGGCTCTCCGAGGCTGAGCGCCGCGAGGGGCAGGCGGCGCTGAAGAAACTGGAGGGAGAGGTGCTGTTGCAACCGGAGGAGGTGCTGGAGAAAGCGCCCTCCCCCCTGGCGCGGTACGTGGCCCTGCTGCGGGAGGAGCGGCAGCGTGAGGAGCGCTGGCGGGCGGTGCAGCGCAAGCTGGCCGAGTACGAGGCCTGGGGAAGAAGGCTGCTGGACACCTATGCCCCGCCCCCTCGCCGCCTGGCACCGGGCTATTCCCTGAGCGAGTCGCCCCTGCGCGAGCAATCGCTGCGAGCCCTGGGCAACGCCACGCTGGCCTGGGCCTACACACACACGGAGGACCCGGACTTCCTCCGGCGCACGCCCGAGGAGGTGGCCCTGTACCTGCTGGCGAGCCGCTCGGCCCTGGCCAGCGCGGTGCAACTGGGCCGATTGGCGCCGGTGCAACTGGACTACAACGAGGCCTTCGACCCGGAGGCTTACCCCGCCGAGGACCTGGTGCTGGAGCTGCTGGTGGGCCTGACGCCGGGGGCGGGCGAGGTGACGGACGCGCGGGCGGCCGTCACCGGCTACAGCCTCACGGGCCATGTCCTCACACGCAACGAGCGCGTGCTGTGTGCCCTCGGGGTGCTGCTGCCCTTCGTGAGCGGGGCCGTGCTGATGAAGGCCGGGGAGGACGCCGAGCGGTTGGCGTTGCTCACCGGCCGCGGCTTGGACGAGGTGGCGGTGCTCTCGCGCGTGGCCTCGCACCTGACACCGGGGGACGCGAAGGAGGTGGAGCGCCTGCTGGCGGCGGCCTCGAGGGGGCACACCTTCACCGAGGAGGAATTGCGCTTCCTCGAGCGGGTGGCGCGCGGGCTGGAGGCGCCGCTGCGGGAGGCGGCCGGGGCGCTGCGGGCGGGCCAGAAGGTGCCGCTGCTGGGAGTGCGCGCCTTGCCGGACGGCAGCCGATTGCTGCCCGGGACCCGGGCCCACAAGGCCCAGCGCTGGGTGGACTACCAGTTCCGCCACCCGGAGAAGTACCGCCGCTTCTCCTTCCAGCCGGACGCGGACTGGGAGCGGATGTACGAGACCATTCTGAAGAACCGGCCAGCGGGCAACG
>NZ_JBJMQO010000084.1:0-20315 GCF_045802675.1 Archangium sp.
CTGATCAGCACCGCTGTCCTGCTGATCCTGATCATCGGCGTGATGGTCTTCCAGGTGGCGATCAACAGCGGCTCGGACACCACCAAGATCGGCGTGGTCGGCGGCAGCTCCGCGGTCACCCAGGCCCTGCAGACCCAGGGCGACGCCCTGGGCACGAAGGTGCAGGTCACCGCCTACGACGACGAGGCCGCTGCCCGTACCGCGGTCGAGGACGGGGACGTCGACGCCGTACTGGTGAGCCCGTCGGGCGCCCAGCCCGAGCTGCTGGTGGAGAGTGCCGACGACCGGTCCGAGGCCATCGCCCAGGGCGCGGTGCAGGGCATGTCGGTCAGCCAGCAGCTGGCCGGGGCCGGCGTCACGTTGCAGAGCCCACCGACGGTCGCCGTCGTCGCGCTGGACCCGGACGCCGACGCGGACACCGAGGCCGCCGTCGTCGCGCTGGTCGGGGTCGTCCTGCTGTACTCCCTGCTGATCCTGTTCGGCCAGTTCGTCGCCCAGGGTGTCGTCGAGGAGAAGTCCAGCCGGGTGGTCGAGCTGCTGCTGGCCACCATGCGGCCCTGGCAGCTGCTGGCCGGGAAGATCATCGGGCTGGGGTTGCTGGGTCTGGCGCAGATGCTGGTCATCGCGGTGATCGGGGTCGCCGGGGCGCTGGCCTTCGACGTCGTCGACCTGCCCGGCCGGCTGATCGGCACCGTGCTCACCGTGCTCGCCTGGTTCGTGCTCGGCTACGCCTTCTACGCCTCGGTCTTCGCCGCCGCCGCGTCGCTGGTCAGCCGGCAGGAGGACCTGGGCACCGTGATCACCCCGGCGTCCCTGTTGCTGGTGGTCGGCTTCGTGATCTCCATCCAAGCCGCCCAGGACCCGGCGGGCACGTTGTCCACGGTGACGTCGTTCATCCCCGGGCTCTCACCGCTGGTGATGCCGGTGCGGCAGTCCGCCGGCGGTGCCGCCTGGTGGGAGGTGGCGATCTCCGTCGTCCTCATGCTGGTCGCGATCGCGGTGATCGTGCGGGTCGGCGGGCGGGTCTACTCCGGGGCGCTGCTGCGCACCGGCGGCAAGGTCAAGCTGCGCGAGGCGCTGGGCGCCGAGCGCACCTGATCACCGGACCCCCCGCCCAGGATCAGGTGAGCTGATCGTGGCCGCTCCTGGCTCACGGCACACGGTGAGCCAGGAGCGGCTGCGCTGAGCCAGGACGCCGTGCGGTCGGGCCGTTCCATCACCGCACCTGGCGGAGGGCGCCGAGGGGGCCGCGGTAGGGGTAGGCCGGCGGTCCGCTCACCCCCGGGCGCACGGTGAACAGCCGACCGGCGTCGGGCTGGGCGGCGCGGGCATCGGCGTCCAGGCCCTGCAGCGAGGTGCTGATCACCAGCAGGTCGCCGGCGAAGGCGCAGCTGGTGGTGTTCTGCACCCCCGGGACGTCGACCACGGCGAGCAGCTCGCCGTCGGGGGAGTACCGCCGCACCTGGCCGCCGCTCCACAGCGCCGTCCAGAGGCAGCCCTCGTCGTCGACGGTCAGGCCGTCGGCGACGCCGTCGGGGTCCTCGGTGAAGTCCAGCAGCACGCGGCGCTGCCCGAACGTGCCGGCGTCCAGGTCGTAGGGATGGGCCCACACCACCTTCGCGCCGGAGTCGGAGAGGTAGACCGTCGCGTCGTCGGGCGACCAGCCCAGGCCGTTGGACACGCTCAGCCCGTCGCGGACCGTGCGCACCGTCCCGTCCAGGTCGAGCCGGTAGAGCGTGCCCGCGCCAGGCCGCTCGTCGAAGGCCATGGTGCCGCCGAAGAACCGGCCGGCCCGGTCGCAGGCACCGTCGTTCATCCGGGTGCCGCCCAGCTCCTCCGTGCCACCCTCGCCGGTCAGCTCGATCAGCACGGAGGCCTCGCCGTCCGCGGTGAGCCGGGTGATCCCGCCCCCGGCGCCCAGCAGCCAGCCACCGGCGGCCGCGGGGACGACGAAGCCGACCGTGTCGCCGCCGTGGTGCGCGGCCACGTCGAGGACGTCGTCGCCGGCCACCCGGCCGCGGCGCACCAGCCCCGCGGTGATGTCCACCCAGACCAGCTCGTCGGCGGCCGCGTCCCAGATCGGGCCCTCGCCGTGCTCGGCCGGGGACGGGGTCGCGGGCGTCGCCTGCAGTCGCATCACACCGGCATCCTCCCCAGGACACCCAGCCGTCACACCGGGCGTCGATACTGCGCGCGTGTCCGAGGCAACCGTCGACGTCGCTGATCTCCGCGCCCCCGACGACCGTGCGTCCGAGGCCCCGCTGCGGGAGGACATCCGGCTGCTCGGCCGGGTGCTGGGGGAGGTGATCGCCGAGCAGGCCGGCCCCGACGTGCTCGAGCTGGTCGAGTCCACCCGGGTGGAGGCCTTCCGCATCCGCCGCTCCGAGGTCGACCGCGGAAACCTGGCCGACCGGCTGGCCGGTCTCGACACGCGCTCGGCCAACCACGTCATCCGCGCGTTCAGCCACTTCTCGCTGCTGGCCAACATCGCCGAGGACGTGCACTCCGAGCGGCGGCGCCGGCACCACCGCCGGGAGGGCTCCCCACCGCAGCAGGGCAGCATCGCGGCGAGCCTGCAGCTGCTGGACGCCGCGCACCTCGACCCCGCCGTCGTCGCCCGTGAGCTGGCCGGCGCGCTCGTCGTCCCGGTGGTGACCGCGCACCCCACCGAGGTGCGCCGCCGGACGATCTCGCAGGTGCAGCAGCAGATCAGCGACCTGCTGCGGCAGCGCGACGGGGACGTCGAGGAGCGCGTCTGGTCGGCGCACCTGTGGCGCGAGGTGCTCACCCTCTGGCGGACCGCACTGCTGCGGCTGAGCCGACTGCGGCTGGCCGACGAGATCGACGAGGCGCTGCGCTACTACGACCTCTCCTTGTTCCAGGTGGTCCCCGAGATCAACGCCGAGCTGCGCCGGGCGCTGGCCGAACGCTGGCCGGACGCCGCACTGCTCGCCACCCCGATGCTCCGCCCCGGCTCGTGGATCGGCGGCGACCGCGACGGCAACCCGTTCGTCACCGCCGACGCCGTCCGCCGCGCGACCACCCGGCAGGCCGGGACGGCGTTGCGCCACCACCTCGCCGAGCACCCGCAGCGCGGTGGCGGCCAGCCGCCGGTAGATGCCGCGCAGCGCCTGCCGGTAGGGCTCGTCGGCGCGGAACGGGGAGTCGTCGGACGCCGCCCGGGCCAGCGCGTACAGCTCGTCGGTCGGCGTCACCAGCCGGTCGGACATGGACAGCTCGTCGGCCAGGCAGACCAGCTCGGCCAGGTGGTGCCGCAGCGCCGTCGCGGCCTGGGAGGTGGTGGCCCGGCCCCGCTGCCGCCGTCGCTGGTGCAGGGCCGGCTGGTGGAGTCGGACGGCTTCGAGGCCCTGCTGATTCGAGCCGGAGTCGACGACTCCGGCCTGCTGCCTCCTCGCGAGGCGGACTTCACGCCCGAGGACGCGGCGGAACTGTACGGCGTGCTGCTGTCCCGCCCCGTCACCCTGGCGGGTTTTGGTCCGCGCCTGGCGGCCTCGTATCTGCTCCGTGAAGTCATGGAGGGCGACGAGGAATTACCGCGCCCCGCCCTGCTCTCGCGCGTGGAGCGCTTCGAGGGGCTGGCGGTCCTACGGCCCGACGGCCATCTGGCCTGGGCGCTGAGTGGGCGAGCTCAACAGCGCGTGGGACAGGTGGTGTTGAAGGAAGGAGCGTTGAGGGCCGGCCCCTTCGAGGTGGGCCGCTTCTACGACGGCCGCAGTGGCGTCTTCCTGCCCGTGGACGAGCAGCTCCGGCGAGTGCGCACCTACCCGCCACTGGCCGAGGTGTACGACGACGGAGATGTCATCAACCGGGCCGTGGACGGAGCGGGAGACGCCTTCCGGGACACGGTGCTGGCCCTGGGCGGACTGGTGCTCCACCCGGGGGACAGCCTCGCCGCGCTCTCGCAACTTCCCCAGGGTGTAGCGGCGCTCGTGCTCCACTCGCCGGAGTACCTCGAGCACTTCCAGTGGATGACGCGTGGAGAGCAGATTCGCATGCTCTCGCGGCTGACCGTCACCGTGCTGGCGACCTATGGCGCCGCCGCGGAAACCACGCAACTCCTCGGCACCGTGGGCCGGAGCCTAGAATCCCTCTCCGTGCCCGTCCTGTCGCTGTCAGCGGACGGAGCACTGGCACTCGAGCGCGTGGTGGTACCGGTGGGGCGGGCCATCACCGCGCTGGGAGGAGGCCCGGGTGCCACCATCGTCCTCCACATGTCCCACCAGTCGCTCCAAGGGACGAGCGGCAACACGGGCGCATCCGCGCAGGCGCCAGGCCCCGGACAGTGGAGCCCGGTCAGGGAGTCCATGAGCCGGCGCGCGGCGCGCTACCAGGAACAGATTTCCGGCCGCCCCGTGAACGAGTCGTACGTCGTGCGCGGCGTGCGTTTCGATGGCTACGAGAACGGCGTACTGCTGGAGGCCAAGGGAACCGGCTACGCCAACAAGTTCACCCAGGAGTTGGCTCCCAAGAAGTGGTTCACCAAGGGAGCCGAGAGCTTGCGTGACCAAGCGTTACGTCAGTCGAAAGCCGCCCCGGGAACTCGCATTCAGTGGCACGTGGCAGAAGCCAAGGCAGCCGAGGCGATTCGAAAGCTCTTGGCGAAAGCCCAGGTGCATGGAATTGAGGTGGTCCATACCCCAGCGATTCCATGAGGGAGTCACGCTTTGAGCGAAACCTACTACGCGGGTGCTTACTGGCGCTTCCGGAAGGAGTTTCCGGAAGAGTGCGGCCGACGCGCGGAAGCTTTCCTCCAGGCTCTTGCCCCTGTCGATCCCTCCTTCTCCCGTTGGTTCAAACTGGGGCGATCCCCCCGGGAGGCACTCAAACATCGCATCGAGCCGGACCATGCCACGCTGGAGAAGATGTTCCGGCGCGGCAAGCTCAAGCCCTTCGAGGAGCTGGGCTTCCGCATCAGCGGCTGGAACGGCGAAAGCGACGATGACGAGGCCTGCGGCTTCTACATCGTGTGCGGTGGCTATGCGGAGGAAACCGGCAACATGTGCGTGCTCGATCTTCCCAATGGAGGTGGCCCGAACGCGGAGCGAGTGAGGACAGCCCCTGTACTGACTGGAGTCGTGCGCGCCATGGCGATGGCCTGGGATCCGGACGATGCGATTGCCACGTCCGACAGCCACCGGGAGCTCATATCGAAGAAGGGAGACGTCGGTACCCTGGTCGGATGGATCACCTACCTCTCACGCCGCCGGGGCACGGTGCCTCCGTTGCCCGCCCCGGTGCACATCGAGCGGGTGGAGGACAAGGGCACGCTCCTCGTCCTCACCCCCGAGCGCTTCACCGCGAGCAACCCCGAGCACGTCGCCCTCGCCGAGCGCGTCCGGGAGCTGCTCGACCGCGCCGGGCTGCTCGGCCCCATCCGCCCCTGAGCCCGGGCAGCCCTCGCTCCACGGCTCTCACGAAGTGTACGCCGCCTCGCCGTGCTGGGTGGAGTCGAGCCCCATGCGCTCCTCCTCCTCGGTGACGCGCAGGCCGAGCACCTTGTCCACCCCCTCGAGCAGCAGCGTCACCACCGTGCCACCGGCTCGGCCGCCTGCGCGTTCGCCAGCCCGGCCGCCCACACACCGAGCGCCAGCACCCCGTGCCGGCTCCCTCGTACCCATGGAGAAGTCACCAGGGACCGGAAGCGCGCCTTGACGCGGCGCGTAAGCCCAAATCCCAGGGAAGGACTCCGCAGGTGAACCTGTCTCGCACGTGACGTATCGCCGCGCGGGCCGTATTCTCGGGCCTCACGGCAGGTGATTCCAGCGGCTCCCGACTTTTCGGAGTGGGCTGGTCTGGTGGTAGCATACGGGACAGGTCACATTCCGCACCGGCCCGCGGCGGGCGGCGGGGGAGCTCATGGTCCAAAGCGGCGCCCAGGCGCAGAGCGTACCGGCCGACGTCGGAGATCCCCTCATCGGCCGGATCCTCAACGACAAGTTTCGCATCGTCGAGGCGCTCGGCGCCGGCGGCATGGGCCGCGTGTACAAGGCCGTGCAGGCCCCGTTGGACCGGTTGGTGGCGCTCAAGGTGCTCAACCCCCAGTACAGCGAGGGCAAGGACCCGGGCTTCCAGAAGCGCTTCTTCCTGGAGGCGGCCGTCACCTCCAAGCTGCGCCACCCCAACACCGTCACCATCATCGACTACGGGAAGACGGATGACGGGGTGCTCTACATCGCGATGGAGTACCTGGAGGGGCTGACGCTGGCGCAGCTCCTCACGCAGCTGGGGCCCCTGCCGTGGATGCGCGTGCTGAACATGGCCCAGCAGGTGGCGCGCTCGCTGCGCGAGGCCCACCGCGTGGGTCTCATCCACCGCGACCTCAAGCCCGCCAACATCATGGTCCTCAACCAGGAGGACGACCATGACGTGGTGAAGGTGCTCGACTTCGGGCTGGTGAAGAGCTTCCTGCCGGACCGGGGCCTGCCCAACGAGGCCGAGCTCACCCAGGCCGGCGTCATCCTCGGCTCGCCGCAGTACATGGCGCCCGAGCAGGCGCGCAACGTGTCCGACCCGCGCAGCGACGTGTACTCGCTGGGCGTGGTGATGTTCCAGATGCTGATGGGGCGCCCGCCCTTCCAGGCCGCGCAGAGCATCGACGTCATCTTCAAGCACCTCAACGAGGCCCCGCCCGCCTTCTCCGCCGTGTGGCCCACGCACTCGGTGCCGCAGGAGGTGGAGGCGCTGGTGATGCGCTGCCTGTACAAGCGCCCCGAGGAGCGCTTCCAGTCCATGGACGAGGTGCTGGAGTCCATCCGCCGGGCCGCCTCGTCCGCGGGCTTCAGCGGGGCCTTCTCCAGCCCGCGCAACGCCGTCACCAGCGGCTTCACCCCCCTGCCCGGCCCCAGCAGCGGCCCCATGTCGGGACCGGCCACGGGCCCCGTGCCCCCTCCCGGCACCACCGGCGCGAGCACCGTGGCGCTCGACATCGCCGTGGAGGAGCCCGCGAAGGCCGCGTCCAAGCGCAGCACGCTGCCCCTGGCCCTCTTCGGGGGCTCGCTGCTGCTCGGGCTCGGCGTGGCCGCGGTGCTCGCCCTGCGCACCCCCGCCCCCCAGCCCGCTCCCGCTCCCGTCGCGGCGGTGGCTCCAGCGGCGAAGCAACCTCCCGCCGAGCCGCCTCCCGCCGAGCCGCCTCCCACCGCCACCGCGCAGCCCTCGGCCCCCGCGCCGCAGCCCACCGCCGAGCCCGCCCCGGTGGTGGCCGCCCCGGCCGAGCCCGCCCCCATCCGCTTCCTCATCGACAGCGAGCCCGGTGGCGCGAAGGTGCTGTACGACGGGCGCCTGCTGGGCCAGACGCCCGTGGAGCTGCCGCTGCCCCCGGGCACGGATGGCCACGCGAGCGCGCGCCTCACCTTCGCGCTCGAGGGCTACCAGCGCGCCACCGCCATCGCCGAGGGCGAGGGGCCCGTGGTGCGCTTCACCCAGAAGCTGAAGAAGAAGTCCGGTTCCCGCTCGGACTCCGCCGGGTACAAGGACGACCCCTACTGAGACTGTGATGAACCCGACCGCCTTGAAGCGAGCGGGCGCCCTCGCGCTGGTGCTGTACGCGGGGAGTGCCTTCGGCGACGCGCGCCTGGAAGCCCGCCGTCACTTCCGCAACGGCATGAGCCTCATTGCCCAGGGGCAGTACGACCAGGGCATCGGCGAGCTGCTGGAAGCCTATTCCATCAAGCCCCACCCCAACGTCCTCTTCAACATCGCCCGCGCCTACCAGGACGCGGGCAGGCTGAACGAGGCGGCGGACTACCTGCGCCGTTACATCGCCGCCAACCCGCCGGACGTGGCCGTGGCGCAGGACGCGCTGGACAAGCTCGAGGCGACGCTGAACACCGCCGCGGCGGCCAGGCAGGCCGAGACGGGCAAGCCCGGTGAGCCGGTGGTGCCGGGCAAGAAGACGGGGCTGCCGCCCATGCCTCCCCCACCGGGCACCGGCTCCGAGACGGCGAAGACGCTCGCGGTGCTGGTGGAGCGCCTGGAGAAGGCCATCGCCCGCGCCGAGTCCCTCCCCGCCTCGCCAGCGCCCACCGCCTCCGGACAGGCCGCGCCGGACGACTCCCGCGAGGACGGCTCCGAGACGGTGGCCGGCACGGACGATGACGAGGGCGCGGTGCCCTACGAGGAGCGCGTGGTGACGGCGAGCCGCCGCGCCCAGTCCTCGCTCGAGTCGCCCAACGCCACCACCGTCATCACCGAGGAGGACATCCGCCTCTCGGGCGCCACCAGCCTGCCGGAGCTGCTGCGCCGCGTGCCGGGCGCCGAGGTGATGATGCTCGGGCCGGGCAGCGCCAACATGTCCCTGCGCGGCTTCAACGAGCGCATCGCCAACAAGGTGCTGGTGCTGGTGGACGGCCGCACCGAGTACCAGGACTTCCTGGGCATGACGCTCTGGTCGTCCATGCCCGTGGAGCTGGCGGACATCGAGCGCATCGAGGTCATCCGCGGCCCGGGCAGCGCGCTCTACGGCGCCAACGCCATGCTGGGCGTGGTCAACATCATCACCCGCGCGCCGGGCACCGGCCCCCGGGCTCGCTTCCAGGCCTCCGCCGGCAACGCCAACGCCGCGGGCGGCAGCTTCGTGAGCCATGGGGCCTCGGGCGCGCTGCGCTACCGCGCCTCGGCGGCCTACTCGCAGGTGGACAAGTGGAGCCGGGACTTCGCCGAGGGCAGGCCCGACATGGCGGTGACGGACCCGCACCCGGACCTCGGCCTGCGCAGCGCGCGCGCCAACCTGGCCACCACCTACCAGCTCGACCCGGGCTCGGAGCTGGGCCTGTCCGGCGGCGTCAACCGCTTCTACACGGAAATCTACCCGCTGGGCGTGCTGCGCAACTACTACCTGGACGGGGTGAGCGCCTTCGCCAAGGCGGACGCGGGGCTGGGGCCCCTGAAGGTGAAGGCCTTCTGGAACAACCTCTCGGTGGACGCGGGGCCGCAGTACGAGGCCCTCGGCCAGCGCTCGCTGGCCACCCGCGTCACCTCCAACGTCTTCAACGGCGAGGTGCTCTTCAGCAAGGGCTTCTCGCTGCTGGGCGAGCACCAGGTGAACCTGGGCGTGGAGGGCCGCCTCAAGCGCGTGGCGTGGGACTACCTCGGCCCGCTGCACCAGGAGTTCCACGCCGCCGCCTTCGTGCAGGACGAGTGGCGTCTGGCCCAGCCCTTCCGCGTGGTGGCCTCCTACCGCGTGGACCGGCACCCGCTGCTGGACGGGGGTAAGCCGGGCCTGGCCCACTCGCCGCGCGTGTCCGCGCTCTTCATGCCCTTCGAGGGCCACGCCTTCCGCGCCAGCGCCGCCTCGGCCTTCCGCGAGCCCACGTTCCTGGAGAGCTACATGGGGGTGACCATCCCCCTGCCGGGCGTCAACGGCGCCAGCGCGCGCTCGGTGGGCAACACCGCGCTCAAGCCCGAGCGCATGGTGGCGCTCGAGCTGGGCTACCGCGGCGAGGCGCCCACGCTCGGCATGGACTGGGACGTGGCGCTCTACCAGAACACGGTGAGGGACCTCATCCACCTGTCGGCCGTGCAGCCGTTGTCGTCGGGGGACTTCTGGGACGCGGCCACGGGCACCTACCTGCTGGGCCGCTCCGTCTTCCAGAACGAGTCGGCCGTCTACACCGCGCGCGGCATCGAGGCCGGCGTGACGCTGGCCCCGGTGGACGGGCTCGGCATCAAGGCCAGCGCCGCGTACCAGCGGGTGACGGCCGAGGGTGAGCAGGGCCTGTGCGGCCCCTGCAGTCAGGCGCCCCAGCTCAAGCTGTACGGCGGCATCACCTACCGCACGCGCGAGGCGCTGGAGTTCGGCGTGGACGCGGCCTACGCCTCGGCCACCACCTGGGTGGAGCGCGAGCCCGCGGCGAACGACCCCACCCGCATCGAGCCCCTGGCCAACCCGCTGGCCGCCTACACCATCCTCAACGCCCGCGTGGGCTACACGCCGGTGAAGGACAAGGTGTCGGTGGCGCTGGTGGGCTCCAACCTCGGCCCCGCGCACTCCGAGCACCCCTTCGGCAACCGCATCGAGCGCCGCGTGCTCGCCCTCCTCACGGTGACCCCATGAGATCCCCCCGCCTGAAGACGCTGGTGGGCCTCGCCCTCGCCTCGGTGCTCGCCACCGGCTGCGAGCCCCCTCCCGTGGTGCCCACCACGGACCGCCGCCAGAACCAGCGGCTGTCGCGGATTGAAGGCCAGGTGGTGGTGCAGAGCCGCGCCCGCGGCAACGCCATCGTCCTGCTCTACGACGCGGACCGTCCGCCCCCGCCCCAGGGCGCGGGCCGCCCGCTCACCTTCACCGTCATCCCCGCCGAGCAGCTCTTCGGCCCGGCGGCTCCCGGCTCCTCGGGCCCCTTCACCGCGCCCTTCACCTTCAGCCTGGTGGGCCCGGGGCACTACCTGCTGCGCGGCTTCATCGACGCGGACACGTGCGCCAGCGGCGCGCAGCCCTGCCACACCCCGGACTTCATCCCCTGGTACGGCGTCACCGGCGAGCCCAACGCCGGGGACGTGGGCGGTGCCGCGGTGGACCCCGTCACCCGCGTGCCACGCGTGGTGGAGGTGGCCGCGGGCCCGGACGGCGCCCTCCAGGCCGTCACCGGCGTGAGCGTGAGCTTCAGCGACTCGCTCACCGTGCCCGTGGATCGCCCCGCCTTCCAGGTGGTGGGCGACGCGCGCTTCGACCCGGCCACCACCAGCCTCAAGCTGCTGGAACTGAGCCCCCTGCAGCTACACGAGGGCGCGGTGGACGAGCGGCCTCCGGGCATGGTGGTGCGCTACGTGGACAACGACGGCAACGGCGTGCCCGATGACGCCAACGGCGATGGCCAGCCGGACCTCTGGCCGCGCGTGCTGGTGCGCAAGCTGTCGGACGCGCCGGGGCTCACCGGGACGCAGCGGCTCGCCGACGAGAACGACGTGGACCGCAATGGCGTGCTCGATGCCGGGGGCGTCGACTACCCCCACACCAACGGGACGAGCGATGGCCTGCCCGACCAGGTGGTGCTCGCCGCGGCGCTGGTGCCGGATTCCGCGCTGCAGGACGCCCTGACGAAGCCCGATGGCACCCCTCGCCTGGAGGCCGTGGTCGTGCCTTCACTGCGAGTCGCGGTCCGCGCCCTGGCGCTCGACGCGCGGGACCCGAGCCACCCGGACCCCCTGCTCTCGGTCCCCTCGGGCCGCTACTCCGTCACGCTCGTCCAATTCACCGGCCAGACGTGGCGCGTGCCCAACGAGCTGTCCCCGGGCCTCGTGCCCGGCGCGGGCCTGCCCGCGGTGGACAGCCAGGCCTTCACGCTGGAAGTGCCGTGAAAAAGGCTCGTCCCTTCCGAGGAAGAATCTCCGTCTTTCGGGATTGTGCCGCTTTGACTTCGAGTTGGCCGTCGGCGAACATGTTCGTGAATTGGGAGACACTCCAATGAAGCCGGCCACCGTCGTGCCCGAAGCAGCAACGGCGACGTCCTCGCCCCGTACCCCGTCGGCTCCCAGCGAGCCGCTGCGGCCGTCTGCTGCCTCCAGCACCGCTCCGGCGAGGACTCCGGCGCCCGTGGGCGATCCCACTCGTCCCTTCGGAGGGCTCAACTCCGAGACGGCCAAGGCCTTCGCGGCCGCGGCGACGCCCGAGACGCGCCCCTTCGCCCGCCCCGAGGCCGGCGTGCAGCCCCAGCGCGTGCTGCTGGTGGACGACAGCCGCTCCATCCGCACGCTGCTGAAGATTTATCTGATGGCCCGCTCCTTCGAGTACATCGAGGCGGAGTCGGCCGAGGCGGGGCTGACGGTGCTCGAGTCGCAGCCGGTGGACCTCATCCTCACCGACTTCCACATGGACGGGATGAACGGCGCGGACTTCGCGGCCACGGTGCGCGCGAGCCGCGACCTGAAGGTGTCGAAGATTCCCATCCTGATGATGACGGGCGACGCCAACGCGGCCGAGGTCCGCAACAGGGGCCAGAAGGCGGGCATCAACGCCTTCGTGCGCAAGCCGGTGAGCTGTGCCCAGCTGATGACGCTGGTGGACACCATCCTCCCGCCCCCGAAGAAGTAGCGCCCCCGCGCGCCGCCTCCCCTCGTGCGGAGGCGGCCCGGTGCCGGGGACGCGTCCCCTCCCCTCCTACGCCGAGCGAGCCGGTACCGGGCCCACCGCCCGCGCCCGCCGCTTACGCAGGGCCTCGGCGATGCGGATGACGAAGAGCAGCGCCAGCACGCCCCCGTACACGAGCGGCTCGGTGACGTCCTTCTTCACGCGCCAGACGAAGTGCACCACGCCCAGCGAGGCCACCACGTAGGCCAGCCGGTGCAGCCGCTGCCAGGCGGGAAAGCCCATGCGGCGTACCATGCGGTTGGTACTGGTGACGGCCAGCGGCACCAGCAGCACCAGCGCGAGGAAGCCCACGGTGATGAAGGGCCGCTTGGCGATGTCCTCGAGGATGGTGCCGAGCGCCAGGCCCTGATCCAACACGGCGTACGTGAGGAAGTGCAGGCAGGCGTAGGCGAAGCCCAGCAGGCCCAACAGCTTGCGCAGGCGCATGGGCCACGTCCACCCGGCCACGGCCTTGAGCGGCGTGCACGCGAGCGAGGCCACCAGGAGGATGAGGGCGAGCATCCCCGTCTGGTTGAGCGTGTGCTCGATGGGGTTGGCGCCCAGCGTGCCCTGGAAGAACCCGAGCACCAGGAGGGCCAACGGAGAGAGGCCGCCCACGAGGACGGCCGGCTTGAGCCAGGGGTACGGAGGCGAGGCCATGGGCGTCAGTAGTTACGGCGCAGGTCCATGCCCGCGTAGAGGCTGGCCACCTGCTCGGCGTAGCCGTTGAAGGGCAGCGTGGGACGGCGGCGCAGCTCACCGATGCGGCGCTCCGAGGCCTGGCTCCAGCGGGGGTGGGCCACCTCGGGATTCACGTTGGCGAAGAAGCCGTACTCGCGCGGGTTGGAGCCGCTCCACGTGGTGGGCGGCTGCTTCTCCGTGAGGGTGATGCGGACGATGGATTTGATGCCCTTGAAGCCGTACTTCCACGGCACCACCAGCCGCAGCGGCGCGCCGTTCTGGTTGGGCAGGACGCGGCCGTAGAGGCCCACCGCCATCATCGCGAGCGGGTGCAGGGCCTCGTCCAGGCGCAGGCCCTCGACGTAGGGCCAGTCGAGCACGGGGGACTTCTGGCCGGGCATCTGCTCAGGGTCCTTGAGGGTGGTGAAGGCGACGTACTTCGCCTTGCCGGTGGGCTCCACGCGGCGCAGCAACCCCGCCAGCGGGAAGCCGAGCCACGGAATCACCATGGACCAGGCCTCGACGCAGCGCATGCGGTAGACGCGCTCCTCGAGCGGGAACCAGGACTGCAGCGTATCCATGTCCACGCGCTGGGGCTTCTGCACCTCGCCGTCGATGACGACGGTCCACGGGCGCGGCTTGAGCGTGTGCGCGTTCTGCGCGGGGTCGCCCTTGTCGAGGCCGAACTCGTAGAAGTTGTTGTAGGTGGTGGCGTCCTCGTAGGACGTGGGCTTCTCGTCGGTGTCGTACGGGCCGCGGGGGCGCACCACCTTGGGCGCCTCGCCCGGCGGGGTCGGCAACGAGGGGCCGCTGCCACCCGTGGGCCGGTTGCTGAGCAACTGCAGCCCGGTGCCCACCGCCGCGGCGGTGCCGGTGAAGAAGGCGGCGCCCTTGAGGAGCTCGCGCCGGCGCAGGTACAGCGACTCGGAAGTGATTTCGGAGCCCGGGGGCTCGGGCAGCTTCTGGCGCATGGTTCCCTTCCGTACGCCCGAGCCGTCATCCAGTTACAGCCGGGCGGGCGAGCCGGAAGCAGGAGCCCCGGCACGCCCCCGAGCATCCCGCATCTTCCACAGGCGCCACCAGGGGGTGGAGGGCGACTCGTGGTGCTCCCAGTGGTAGCCGAAGAAGTAGCAGGAGAGCATGGCCCACCAATGATTGCGCGGCAGGGAGCGCGCGTGGTGGGGGGCCATGTCCGGGGTCTCGGGCCGCCGGTGGGGCAGATAGGTGCCGAAGTAGAAGAGCTGCACCGTGCCGAGCAGCGCGGGCGCCACCCAGAAGGCCACAATCCGCCACTGCGCCACTCCGAGGAACAGCAACAGGTTGAACTTGGCGGCCATGACGAGGATTTGGGGCCAGGTGGTGTAGCGCCGCATGAAGGTGGCGAACCACGGCCAGAAGGACTGGGTGCGGGTGGAGAAGTCCGGGTCGTCCGGGCCGGTGGGGTCGGTATGGTGGGCGCGGTGGTTGACGACGAGGCGCCGGTACGAGAGCCCGGCGAACAGGAAGCAGGCGAGCGTGCCCACGGCCTGGTTCACCCACCGGTGGCGGCTCACCGTGCCATGCATCGCGTCATGGCCGGTGATGAAGAGGCCGGTGCACAAGTACGCCTGGAGGGCGATGTGCACGTACGCGAGCGGCGAGGCGAGGGACAGCCGGGCCGCCATGAGCAACCAGACGAGATGACCCAGCCACGCGCCGAGCACCGTCAGCGCGATGAGGACACCCCAGGGAGCTCGAGGAACGTGGCTGCGCATCCGGCTCATCTCTCGGCTCATTTCTCACCCGGGGCCGCCCGCCGCGCACGGGAAAACGCACGCGGCGGGCAGGCGGACGGCGGTGCTACTTGCCGCCCGGGGTGGAGAAGCCCCCAAGCTCGGCGGTGAGCTTGTCGGCGGTGACGTAGCGGGGCTCGATGTCCACGGGGACGTTGTTGAGCTTGTCGAGCACGCGCTTCACCTCGGGACGCACCACGCCCATCTTCTCGAGCAGGGACTCGGCGTTGGCGCGGCTGCCGCTGGCCTGCAGCTCCATGAGCTGCTTCGTGAGCGCGGCAACGGACTCCTTGATCTTCCCCGGCACCACCGCGAACGTGCCGTCCTTGTTCACCACCACGGCGCCGGTGTCGAGGAAGTGGTTGAGCTGCAGGGCGATGCCCTTGCCGTGCGCCTCGCCGGTGCCGAAGCGGATGGAGCGGAACGCCGAGGCGAGGAACGTGGTGTACATGGTGCGCTCCATGTCCTTGCCGATGACGCCCTTGTCCACGAGCTGCTGGAGGGCCCACAGGCCGGAGATGTCGGCCTTGGCCTCCTCGAGGGCGCTGGAGGACGCCTGGAGCGCCTGACGCACGGTGGTCTGCTTGCCCTCGACGGTGATGTTGTGGGGCCCCAGGCCGTGCATCAGCTCGTGCATGAGGATGTGCGTGAAGAAGGCATCGAAGGCCACGTCCTTGCGGTCCTTGGCCGGGAGCGCCACCTGGGTGATGGGCAGCAGCACGCGCTGGAACTTGGCCTCCTGGACGTTCTTGAGCATCACGCGCTTGGTGCCCTTCTCGGCCGCCACGCGCTCGTCATTGGGCAGGTTGTAGGCGGCGGTCTGCACGCCGCGGTTGCCATCGCCCGAGGAGAAGATGCTGTTGACCACGCGGATGGGCGCGAGCGCCCCGAGCTTGGGGTTGCGCAGCTTGGGGTCGATGGGGAGGGCGTTCTCCAGGCCCTGCAGCTCGCCGCTGAACTTCGCGAGCTTCTGCGTCTCGGCGTCGTCGCGCAGGGCGATGAAGCCCTCGAAGGCGGCCTTGTAGTTGAACCACTCGTCCTCGTAGACCTCGTAGGGCCCGACGGTGGGCTCGATGCTGGCGTCGAGCTCCATCCAGGCCACCTCGCTCGGGTAGTAGTCGTTGCTGATGAACGAGTCGGCGCGCGTGGTGAGGAAGGCCTCGAGCGTGGGCTGCGAGGTGAGCTCGGCGGCCTCGCGCAGCAGCTGCGCGGCGAGGGCGAGCTCACCCTGGTACTCGACGCTGTAGGGGACGGCGACGAACTTGCCCGCGGTGTTGCGGCGGATGGTGGTGAAGAAGCCGGTGGCCTGGCGCTGATCTCCCTCGGGGAGGGACTTCACCCAGGTCTCGATGTCGGCCTTGGAGGCACCGGCCGGGTAGAAGTTGCCCTCGGCGGGCTTGGCGGGGACGCCGGGGATGAAGGGCGTGTTGTGCTCGAGCCGATCCCACGGGCCCTTGTTGAGGAGGAAGGCGTGGAGGCGCTCACGGCCGAGGTCGGACTTGTCCTCGAGGAGGTCGAGCAGGAGCGTCTCGTTGCCGGACCAGACCTGGCGCAGGAAGAGCGGGTCCATGACGCGGGCGGCCTGGACGATTTTGGCGAGGGCGCGGCGCTCGTTCTCGGGGAGCTTGGAGACATCGGCCTGGATGTCGACGGGGGCGAAGCGGGCGGTGGCGCGCTTGAGCTCGGCGGCGTTGGGCATTCGGGCGGGAGCGGACGGCGCCTCGGCGGCGACGGCGGAGCCCGACCAGAGCAGCGCGGTGGCGGCGAGGGAGAGGAGTTTGCGGTTCATGGCGGCCCTTTTAGCGCAGGGCCCGGAGCTTGAAAGCGCGCATCACGCCCCTCGCCCTCCGGGAGAGGGGCGGGGTGAGGGTATCGGACATCCCGGGTTGAACCTTCAGGGGGTATCCCCGTCGGGCTCGTCCATCACACGGCCGGCAGCAGGATGACGATGAGCACGTCCCACAGCGAGTGACTCACCCACGAGGCCACGAGGCCCCGGCGCCACTCGGCGAGCAGTCCCCACGCGAGCGATGTGGGAAACGCCGCGAGCGCCAGCAACGGCTCACCGAAGGCCAGCAGCACGAGGCTCGACAGCACCGCGGAGACCAGCGCGCCCCCCACCCTCCCGAGCCTCGGCCGCAGCGCCTGCTGCACCACGCCTCGCCAGAAGAGTTCCTCGGCCGGGGCAATCACCAGCGCGAGTGCCAGCGCCGCTCCGAACGAGCCCTGGCCAAACGTCGCGTAGATGCGTGTGAGCGGCTCGCAGAGCAGCGTCGAGAAGCCTCCGCACATCGCCCACAGCACCGCCCGCGAGCCCACGTACAGTACCGCCGCGAGCGCCACGCCCCACAGCACGTCCGCGCGCCTCGGGATGAGCCGCTGACGTGCCTCCGCTCCCAATGCCTTCCACGAAAGCCCATTCCACACCGCGCAGAAGAGCGAGGCCCACAGGAAGAAGCGCGGCGGGTGCACGTGCACCAGCGCCGTCCACGGGAGCACCGCGGCTGCGCTCGCCACGAGCCAACCCGGGTGACGAGTCGTCATGGCAGCTCGATGTCCCGGTCTCGCAGCAGTGCTTCGGCGGCTCGACGCCCCGACACCATCGCGCCCTCGATGGAAGCGTTCTCCCGGTAGTCTCCGCAGACGTACAGCCCGGGCGACAGACGCACCTGCCGGTGCGGCTCCGAGAACGATTCGGGGGATTGTGCTGGCAGCGCCCGCGGGAGTGCGTACGTGCGCAGGTGCCTCCACTTCGTCACCGCCGCGCCGAACCACTCCGTGAGCTGCTCGCGCACCCTCGCCTCCAGCGTCTCCGCGTCTCCCGCTGGTTCCACCACCGACACCGAGACCAGGGCTTGCCCGGGCGGCGCGTACTCGGGCGCCACCTCGCTCATCACCGCGAGGTTGTTCACCGGCCCTCCCCCCTCTCCGTTCAGCACCAGGTAGGGCCCTCGCACCGGCGGCTCCGGCGCCGCGAAGTACATGCACGTCACTGCGTTCATCTTCCTCGGCGGCATGCCGGGAAGTAACTCCTCCGCCGCGGGCGCGTCCGTGGCCACCACCACCGCGTCGCCCTCCTCCCTCACCCCCGAGGCCAGCCGCACCCGGTGCCCCCACACCTCCTCCACCGGCTCGTTCAGCTTCACCCTGCCGAAGGGCAGCTCCGCGGCCAGTTGCTCCGCAATCGCTCCCATCCCCATCGCCGGCACCGCCGCGGCCCCCGTGGAGAACATCCGGAAGACGAACTCCAGGAACCGGCTCGAGGTGCTCAGCTCCTTCTCCAGGAAGATGCCGCCGAAGAAGGGCCGGAAGAACGCCTCCACCATCTCATCCGAGAAGCCCACGTCCCGCAGGTACTCGCGCGACGTCTTCTGCCTCCGGTGGAACACGTCCTCCACCGTGCCCGCCAGCGACTGCTGCCTCAGGTCGAGCACGTGCAGCTTGTCGGCGAACGAGCCCACCGCATTGAACGCGTGCGCCGCGGCCCGCAGCGGATGGCGGAACGGGTCGGCCACCTCGTGCAGCTTCCCCGCTCGCCACACCAGCGCCCCCGCGAAGAAGCGCCTCAACCCCAGTGCTCGATAGTCCAACCATCTCCGGGGCTCGGGGTACGCGGTGAGCAACACCTGGAAGCCCCGGTCCAGCCGGAAGCCCTCCACCCCATCCGTGCGCACGCGGCCGCCGACTCCGTCGCTCGCCTCGAGGACGCGCACCTTCACCTTGGCCTGATGCAGCAGCCTCGCGCACGTCAACCCGGCCAGCCCCGCCCCCACCACGATGACGTCCGGCCGTGCCACTGCGCACCCTCCGTAAACTGGAAAATTCCCGTCCTACATTGATTCCCGGACATCACCCAGCCACACTTCTCGGGAATTTGAGAAGAAGTGGACACCTTCATTCCTTCACGGCGTCCGCGCTTTCTTACTCAAGGCAGCGCCTCGAACCGACCGCCTTCCCACCCCCCGGCGGCGGAACACTTCGGAGATTGAACAGCCATGTTGATCGTGATGCGACCGGATGCGACGGCCCAGGACATCGAGCGTGTGAACGACGAGATCCGCCGTCGTGGCTGGCAACCGCACGCGATCTCCGGAGGGACGCGCACGGCCATCGGCATCACCGGCAACCCGGGCGCGGTGGAGCCCGAGCCCTTCCGCGTCCTGCCCGGCGTGGCCGACGCGGTGCCCGTCTCCCAGCCCTTCAAGCTGGTGAGCCGCGAGGTGAAGCCCGACGACACCACCATCCAGCTCGGCAACCTGGTGCTCGGCGGCAAGACGATTCACATCATGGCCGGCCCCTGCTCGGTGGAGTCGCACGAGCAGATCATCGGCACCGCCAAGGCGGTGAAGAAGTCGGGCGCCACCATGCTGCGCGGCGGAGCATTCAAGCCCCGCACCAGCCCCTACGAGTTCCAGGGCCTCAAGGGTGACGGCCTCGCGCTGCTGGCCGAGGCGCGCAAGGAGACGGGCCTGCGTGTCATCACCGAGGCCAAGGACACCGCCACCCTGGCCGCGGTGGCCGAGGTCACCGACATCATCCAGATCGGCGCGCGCAACATGCAGAACTTCTCGCTGCTGGAGGCCGCCGGTGAGCTGCGCAAGCCCATCATGCTCAAGCGCGGCCTGAGCGCGAGCATCAAGGAGCTGCTGATGGCGGCCGAGTACATCGTCGCCCGCGGCAACACCCAGGTGATTCTGTGCGAGCGCGGCATCCGCACCTTCGAGACGATGACGCGCAACACGTTCGACCTGAACGCCATCCCCATGCTCAAGGCGCTCAGCCACCTGCCGGTGTGGGCGGACCCCTCGCATGCGGTGGGCGTGCGCAAGGCGGTGCCGGCCATGATGCGGGCGGCCATCGCGGCGGGGGCCGACGGCCTCATCGTCGAGGTGCACCCGGATCCGCCTCGCGCGAAGTCCGACGGCGCCCAGTCGCTGGACTTCTCCGAGTTCGACAAGGTGATGGCCGAGGTGCGCGCGGTGGCCGGCGCCCTGGGCCGCGACGTCGCACGACTGGAGTAGGCACATGACGCTCAAGGAAGCGCTGGGCAGGGTGGTGGGCCGGCGCGACCTGACCCGCGAGGAGATGGCCCGGGTCATGGGCCAGATGCTCGCGGGAGAGGCGACGCCTGCCCAGGTGGGCGCCTTCGCGGTCGCGTTGCGCATGAAGGGCGAGACCGAGGACGAGATCCTCGGCGCGGCGGAGGCCATGCGGGCCTGCGCCACGCGCATCCATCCCAAGGCCGAGGTGGTGTTGGACACCTGCGGCACGGGCGGGGATGGGGCGCACACGTTCAACATCTCCACGGCCGTGGCCTTCGTGGCCGCGGGCGCGGGGGTGACGGTGGCCAAGCACGGCAACCGGGCGGTGTCCTCGCGGTGCGGCAGCTCGGACGTGCTGGCCGCGCTGGGCGTCGCCATGGATCGCTCGCACGAGCAGGTGACGCAGGACGTGGACGAGCACGGCGTGGGCTTCCTCTTCGCGCCCTCGCACCACAGCGCCCTGCGCCACGTCGCTCCGGCGCGGCGCGAGATTGGCCTGCACACCGTCTTCAACCTGCTCGGGCCGCTGACCAACCCGGCGGGCGCGCGCTACCAGTTGCTCGGCACCTTCGCGGGCGAGCGGCTGGAGCAGACGGCGCGCGTGCTCTCCCGGCTCGGCAGCAAGAGGGCCTGGGTGGTGCACGGCCGGGACGGGCTGGATGAGCTGTCCCCGTGCACGGTCTCGGACGTGGCGGAGCTGCGCGAGGACGGCTCGGTGCGGACCTTCACCCTCTC
>NZ_JBJMQO010000085.1:0-96107 GCF_045802675.1 Archangium sp.
ACCAGCAGGTAGCTCATGCGGCTGAAGAGGTAGACGCCCGCGGTCACCATCGTCGCCGCGTGGATGAGGGCGGAGACGGGCGTGGGGCCGGCCATGGCGTCCGGCAGCCACACGTACAGCGGGAACTGGGCGCTCTTGCCGGCCGCGCCGAGCAGGAACAGCAGCAGCGCCACCGTCAGCACGCCGCCGAAGGTGCGGCCCTTGAGCGGGCCGTCGGCGATGGTGGACTCGAGGGTGACGGCCGCCTCGCGCCCGCCCTCCGCCTTCACCTGCACCGCGTTGGCCATGACCTCCAGGCCCTGGAAGGACAGGGGGCCCTTGAGGTCCAGGCCCTCGCGGAAGCGCACCTGGGCGCTCGCCGGGTTGCCGCCCACCTGGGAGAAGTTGGCCGCGTCGGCCTGGGTGTTGAAGGCGGACACCAGCAGCACCACGAGGAAGGAGGCGATGAGGAAGGCGAAGTCACCGATGCGGTTGGTGACGAAGGCCTTGCGCCCGGCCCACGCCTTGGCGGTGTCCGAGTACCAGAAGCCGATGAGCAGGTAGCTGGCCATACCGACGCCCTCCCAGCCCACGAAGAGCAGGACGAGGTTGTCGGCGAGCACCAGCGTGAGCATCGCGGCGACGAAGAGGTTGAGGTACGCGAAGTACCGCCAGTAGCTCTCGTCGTGCTCCATGTAGCTGGTGGAGTACAGGTGGATGAGGAAGCCCACGCCGGTGATGACCAGCAGCAGCGTCCCCGACAGGTGGTCCACCAGCAGGCCGAAGTTCACCCGGAAGTTCCCGGCGGCGAACCACGTTCCATAGTCGTAGCCGATGGCATAGCGGATGGCGCTGGAGGCGAACGAGCTCTCCATGGCCACGGGCGTGGAGCCCGGCGGCGCGTGGTTGACGCACCAGAAGGCCACCAGCGACAGCACGAAGGAGCCGGCCACCGTCGAGCAGGCAATCAGGTGGACGTTGGCGCGGCCCAGCATCTTGCCGAACACGCCGCACACGAAGGCGCCCAGCAGCGGCAGCGCGATGATGAGCCACAGCGACTGCGCGTACACGGCCGGTTCCACCGGCGCGGTCATGAAGAAGGTCTTGAGATCCATGGGCAGGGGGCTCTCTGGGGGAGCGAAAGGGGGGAGCCGACCGTCAGTGCTTCATCGTCCGGATTTCTTCGATGCTGACGGTGCCCCGGCTGCGGAACACGGCGATGACGATGGCGAGACCGATGGAGGCCTCGGCCGCCGCCACGGCGATCACGAAGAAGGCGGACACGTGTCCCGCCAGGTCGCCGCGCTGCCGGGCGAAGGCGAGGAACGTCAGGTTCGCCGCGTTGAGCATCAGCTCCACGCACATGAAGATGACCAGCGCGTTGCGGCGGATGAGCACGCCGAACATGCCCAGGCAGAACAGGGCGGCGGCGAGGATGAGGTAGTAGGAGATGGGAACCATGGGCTCAGATCCTCGACTTGGCCACCACCACCGCGCCGACCATGCCGACGAGCAGTAGCAGGCTCACCGCCTCGAAGGGCAGCAGCCACCGGGTGTAGATGTCCTGGCCAATGGCCGCCAGCGTGCCGAACGTCTGGGTCTCCGCCGCGCTGAAGGTGTGGGCGTCCGCCGGGATGCGCCAGATGGCCATCACCAGCACCACCAGCAGGCCCGCCGCCGCCGCGCCACCGGCAATCCGCGAGAGCGACATGCGCGGCCCGGTCGAGGTGGCCTCGCCCAGGTTGAGCAGCATGATGACGAAGAGGAAGAGCACCATGATGGCGCCCGCGTAGACCAGCACCTGGAGCACCGCCACGGTGTGGGCCCACAGCAGCACGTAGATGCCGGCCAGGAAGAAGAACGTGGCCACCAGGGACATGGCCGAGCTGATGGGGCTCTTGGCGAAGATGACCAGCCCGGCCGACAGCAGCGTCAGGAGCGCGAAGGCTCCAAAGAGAACCAGCTCGATGTTCACGACCAGTCTCCGAACGCGCCCCAGGGCTTGTCGCCGAACGGGCAGCGGTGCTCGCGGATGTGCGCCTCGAACTCGTCGCGGAAGCGCATGAGGAAGGAATGGGTCGGCAGCGCCGCTGCATCGCCCAGCGCGCAGATGGTGTTGCCCAGGCCGATGGGCGGGTAGGGCGCGATGGAGCTCGCCACGTTGCTGAGAATCTCCACGTCGCCCGGCTCGCCGCGGCCCTCTTCAATCTTGCGCAGGAGCCGCGACTGCCACGGGGTGCCCTCGCGGCACGGGGTGCACTGGCCGCACGACTCCTCGGCGTAGAAGCGCGCCACGCGCCACAGGCTGCGCACCATGCAGGTGGTGTCATCCATCACGATGACGCCGCCGGAGCCCGCCATGGTCTGCTTCACCTTGACGGCCTCGAACTCCATGGCGATGTCCAGCTCGTCCGGGCTGAGGATGGGCGCCGAGGAGCCGCCGGGGATGACGGCCTTCACCTTGCGGCCCTTGGGCAGGCCCTGGCCGTACTTGTCGTCGAAGATGAGCTGGGTGAAGGTGGCCTCGAGCGGCACCTCGTAGACGCCCGGCCGGTTCACCGTGCCGGAGAGGCACACCAGGCGCGTGCCGCCCGACTTGTCGGTGCCCAGGCCGGCGTACCAGGCCGAGCCGCGGGTGAAGACGTGGGGCACGCTGGCGAGCGTCTCCACGTTGTTCACCACCGTGGGGCAGCCGAACAGGCCCACCACCGCGGGGAACGGCGGCTTGAGGCGGGGCCAGCCCTTCTTGCCCTCGAGGCTCTCCAGCAGCGCCGTCTCCTCGCCGCAGATGTAGGCGCCCGCGCCGCGCACCACGTAGCAGTCCAGCTGGAAGTCCTTGCCCAGCATCTTCTTGCCGAAGATGCCCGCGGCGTACGCCTCGCGGATGGCCGCGTTGGTGCGCTCGGCCTGCAGCTTGAACTCCCCGCGCAGGTACACGTAGCAGGTGTGCACGCCCAGCGCGTAGGCCGCGATGGCGATGCCCTCCAGCATCATGTGCGGATCACTCTCGAGGATGTAGCGGTCCTTGAAGGTCCCCGGCTCGGACTCGTCGCCGTTGACGGCCAGGTACTTGGGCTTGGGGCTGTCCTTGGGGACGAAGCTCCACTTGAGGCCCGTGGGGAAGCCCGCGCCGCCGCGGCCGCGCAGGTTGGACTTCTTCACCTCGTCGATGATTTGGGCCGGCGCCAGCTCCAGGGCCTTCTCCAGACCCTTGTAGCCCCCGCGCTTCTTGTACTCATCGAGCTTCCAGGAGTTGGGCTTGCCCCAGGCGCTCGAGATGAGCGGTTCAAATGCCGTTGTCGCCATGGAATCAGGTTCCTTGATGCAGGAGTTCAGGAGAGCTTGGAGAAGATCTCGTCGACCTTGGCCTTGGTCAGGCTCTCGTGGTGCTCCTCGTTGATCTGCAGGCACGGCGCGGTGCCGCAAGAGGCCAGGCACTCGGTCTCACGCAGGAAGAAGCGCTCGTTGGCCTCACCGGCCTTCAGCCCGAGCTTCTGCTCCAGGTAGGCGAGCATCTTCTCGGCGCCCCACAGGGAGCACGAGAGGTTGGTACACACGTCGACGGTGTACTTCCCGGGCTTCTTGAGGTGGTACATCACGTAGAAGCTCGCGACCTCATAAGCGCGCTCGGGGGTGACGCCCAGCCGGCTGGCGACCAGCTTGAGTCCCTCGGGGGGCAGCCAGCCTTTCAGCTCCTGCATCAGCCGCAGCGCGGGGAGCATCGCGGCGCTCTTCCGATCCGCGGGGTAGTGCGAGAGGATCTCCGCGATCTCCGCGTCGAACTTCTTCTGCTCTTCGGGGGTGAACAGGGGCTCCGCCATGGCGGGCGCTTCGTAAGTCTCGAATGGCTTCGTTGTCAACATAAACCCACGGCGCTACACTCAGGGCCATCAGCGAAATGCCGAGCGATTTCAACCCCTTGTTATGAACCGGGGATCAGACGACAAGCGAGATGGCCCCCGAGTACCGCTCGTGCTGCGAGTGCAGTTCCCGGATCAGGCCCGGATGACCGAGGTCACGGAGAATCTCTCCAAGGGGGGAATCTTCGTGCAGACCGATCGTGCCTTCACGGCCGGGCAAGAGGTGGGACTGGCACTTTCTTTCCCGGGGCTCCTGAATCCGGTAGAAGTCGTGGGGACGGTGGCCTGGGTCCGGCCCGCGTCGGCCGAGGCGCCGGCGGGAGTCGGCATCCGGGTGGTGAGCGATCAGGACCGGCAGCGATTGGGTGACATCTTGAGCTCGGCAGGACAGACCCGCGCGTCGGACCAGACGGCTCCTCCCCCCGCCGAGGGCTACCGTGTCCTCATCGTCGAGGACAACCCGCACATCGTCGAGATGTACAGCTACGTGCTCAAGAAGCTGGCGAGCGGCGAGCTGGCGGGCAAGGTACCGCTGGAGGTGCACTTCTCTCCGGACGGGCACCACGCGCTGCAGCAACTGCAGGAGAAGCAGGGCCGCTTCAGCCTGGTGATGACGGACCTGTACATGCCGGTGATGGATGGGTTCGCGCTCATCGAGCGCATCCGCTCCGAGGCCTCGCTCAGGGCCATTCCCGTGGTGGCCATCTCCGCGGGCGGCCCCGAGGCGCGCGAGCGTGCCATGCAGCTGGGCGTGGACATCTACCTGCGCAAGCCGGTGCGCTTCCAGGAAGTGCTGGACACGGTGAAGCAGCTGCTGCGGATTGCCTGATGTCTCGGCCGAGGCTGATTTGAGGCATGGCGCCGGGGGGCGTAGAGTCCGGCCCGCATGCCCAAGCCCTCCATCCACCGCGATACCGTCTGCGGCGAGGCGCTGTTCATCCTCCAGAGTCTGAGGGAGAACGGCCGCCTGGGACGCTCGAACAAGCTGGCCGATGTGAAGGCCGCGCTCGAGCCGTCCGTCTCGCTCGAGTTCGACAGCTACTACCTCTTCCTCCGCAAGTACCTCTACATCGCGCTGGACCACCGGGAAGCGCAGCTGCGCCTCACCGAGCAGGGCGAGCGCGTGGTGGACGGCGAGATGCAGGAGAAGTTCGGCCTGGAGGTGGGCGAGTTCTTCTCCGAGCAGCTCGCCGGGGACGCGCTCGCCGCGCCAGACGGTGACGAGCAGGCCGATCCCTCCGTGCCTCCGCCCCCGCCAGACGAGTCGGAGCTGCCGCGGCCCGTGGAGCCTCCCGCGCTGCCTCGCCCCCGCGCGTCCGGTGCGTTCTCGCTCGAGGTGCCGCCGCCCGTGCCGGCGCCGCCTCCGGTGGCCAGCATGCGCAACGAGGCCCTTCCGCTGCCGCCCTCCGCGCCCGTGCCTCCCGTGGCCCCCATGGCGCCCACCGCTCCGATGGCCGCTCCCACGCCCGTGACGCCGCCGCCCACCGTGAAGGCCGCGGAGCTGCTGGACCAGCGCTACCAGAAGCTCGAGGCCCTCGGCTCCGGGCCGCTCGCCACCGCGTACAAGGGCCGCTTCACCGCGCTCGGGCTGGACATCTGCGTGAAGGAGCTGAAGGACATCTTCGGCTACTTCTCCTTCCTCCAGCGCGGCGAGGTCCTCAAGCGGCTCAAGAAGGAGCTGTGCGCCCAGGCCCAGGTGCGCCACCCGGGCATCGTCCAGGTGCTGGACCAGAACACCGAGACGGCCCGGCCCTACTACGTGCTCGAGCTGCTGCACGGCAGCCTCAAGGGCAAGCTGGAGGAGGGCGGGGGCAAGGGCGTGCCGGTGCCGCTGGCCATCCGCTGCTTCCTGCAGGTGGCCTACGCGCTGCGCGCCGCGCACGCCGTGGGCCTCACGCACCACAACCTCAAGCCGGAGAACATCCTCTTCGATGCCTGCGGCAACGCGAAGCTGGGCGACTTCGGCCTCGTGCGCGTGGTGGAGCAGGATGCCTCCAAGGGCCTGCCCCAGGTCTTCGTGGGCGCCAGCGGCATGGTGTACCTGGCCCCCGAGCTCATCCAGCAGCAGCGCGCGAAGGAGGCCGGCCCCGCCGCCGACGTCTACGGCCTGGGCATCCTCCTCTACGAGATGCTCACCGGGCAGATTCCGGGCCGCCGCTCGCCGCTGCCCTCCGAGGTCAACTCCGAGGCCCCCGCCGGCCTGGACGCCATCTTCGACAAGATGACCCAGGACAAGGTGGAGCAGCGCTACCCGAACCTCGACGCGATGCTCGAGGACTTCTACAAGTCCTTCCCCGAGACGCAGTACCTCTCCAAGGGCGATCTCATCCTCTCCTCGGAGCCGCGGTAACGGCCCGGTGCCGGGGCCCGGTGTGACACCGGGCTCCACGCCGTGCCCCAGGCTGTACCCCCGTTGACGAGTGCTCGCGGTGGATGCGCCGGGCTGTCAGACTCGCTCCACCATGAGCGACAGCCCGACCCCCCAGGACTCCGTGCTCGTCACCGTCACTGGCAAGGACCATCCTGGCATCACCGCGCGCCTCACCGGCATCCTCGCCGAGGTGGGCGCGGCGCTGCTCGACATCGAGCAGGTGGTGGTGCAGGGTCAGCTCACCCTCTGTCTGCTGGTCCGCCTGCCCGAGTCGCGCGGCCTGCTCAAGGAGCTGCTCTTCGCGGCCCGGGAGCTGGGCGTGTCGCTGGACTTCCAGCCCGTGACGGCGCCGAAGGCCCTGGCCGCCCGGGTCCCCAGCCGTCATGTCGTCACCGTGGTGGGCCGTGCCCTGGGCACGCGTGAGCTGCACGCCGTGGCCGAGCGCCTCGCCCAGCACGCGGCCAACATCGAGCGCATCAACCGCTTGTCCGAGGCGGAGCTCGGCTCCGTCGAAATCCACATCGCGCTGCCGCCGGAGCGGGACGCGGAGGAACTCAAGCGCTCGCTGCTGGAGCTGGCCATGTCCTCCAGCACCTTCGACGTGGCGCTGCAGCGAGAGAGCCTCTACCGGCGCAGCAAGCGGCTGGTGGTGATGGACATGGACTCCACGCTCATCCGCATCGAGGTCATCGACGAGCTGGCGCGGGCGAAGGGCGTGGGCGAGCAGGTGGCGCGCATCACCGAGCGCGCCATGCACGGCGAGATGGACTACGACGAGTCCCTGCGCCAGCGCGTGGGGCTGCTCCAGGGACTGGACGCGAAGGTGCTGCACGACATCGCCGCGAACCTCCCGCTCACCGAGGGTGCCGAGACGCTCATCCGCGTGCTCAAGCGGCTGGGCTACCGCACCGCCATCCTCAGCGGGGGCTTCTCCGTGGCGGCCGAGGCGCTCAAGGCCCGGTTGGGCATCGACTACGCCCACTCCAACGTGCTCGAGGAGGCCGACGGCAAACTCACCGGCCGCACGCTCGGGCCCATCGTCAACGCGCGCCGCAAGGCGGAGCTGCTGGAGAGCATCGCCCAGGCGGAGGGCATCCTGCTCGACCAGGTCATCGCCGTGGGCGATGGCGCGAACGACCTGCTGATGCTGGAGCGTGCGGGCCTGGGCATCGCCTTCCGCGCCAAGCCCAAGCTGCGCCAGGCGGCCGATGCCTCCATCTCCGCCGGGGGGCTGGACACCATCCTCCATCTCCTGGGGCTCAGCGGCCGCGAGCTCCAGGAGGTGCTGGGGTAGGGCGCCTCAGGAGCGCATGCGCGCGGCCAGCTCGCGCTGCTGAATCGCACCCTTCTCCAGCAGCAGCTCGAGCAGGGCGCGCAGAATCTTGGAGCTCTTCTCCTGGTTGAGGCGCACAGACTCCAGCCGCTGCATCTCCTCGGGGGAGAACACCTCGGCCGGGGAGGGCCTGGCGCTCATGATTTCATCGAGCAGATCCGTGGCGCTCGAGCTCCCCGAGGCGCGCGAGGACACGGGCGCCGGCGTGGCCGCGGCACCGGCCTGCCGCGCGGCGTTCTCCTTCGCCATGTTCGGGGCGATGTCGCTCAGCGCCTTCATCACCGTCTTGCCGCTGATGTCGACGATCTTGAACTCGTCCTCGTCACCACCGCCGCCGCCGCCGCTCCGGTTCGAGGCAGGGTGGGCACTGTGGGTGACGGCCGGATCCTGGTTGCGGTAGTGGCGCAGGATGGCGTTCTGGATTTCCCGGTCGCCAGCCACCACGGGGACGACGCGTGTACGGCTGCGCGCGGCCACCTGGTCGATGGTCTGCAGGTCCGTGGGGTCCGCCATGGCGAGCACGAGCGTCTTGCCGTTGTCGCGCAGGGACACGGGGAAGATGCTCTTCTGCTCGGCGATGCCGACGTCCAGCTTCGCCAGGGCCCCGGTGTCCTTGGCGGTGCCCAGCTGCACGCGCTGCACACCCAGGCCCTGGGCGATGGCCTCGGTGATGGTGTCCTCCCGGGCGAGCCCCATGTCGCTGATGATGCGCGACAGGCGTCCGCCCCACTGGTCGTGCTGGGCGAGCGCGCTGCGCAGCTGCATCTCGTCGATGACGCGGGCCTTGACGAGAATCTCTCCAATGCGGTTGCGAGGTGCGGCCATGGTCGCCAGTCTATGGAGGAAGAGGCCCGGAGTCGCGTTCGATGCCACGAGGATTCGAAACCTGCCTGGCGGAGGGGGTGGCGCTCTTCGACGCCGGCGCCTTCTTCGAGGCCCATGAGGTGTGGGAGGAGGCCTGGCAGGGCGAGCGCGGCCCGCGCCGGCTGCTGCTGCAGGGCCTCATCCTCGTGGCGGCCGGCTGGCTCAAGCGCGACGCGGGCAATGCCCGGGGGGCGTGGACGCTCTTCTCCCGCGCGCTCGAAAAGCTCGAGTCCCTGCCCCCCTCCTGTGAAGGCGTGGACGTGGGCGGCTTGCGCCCGCGAGTGGTGCTCTGGCGCGAGGGCGGAGAGTGCCCGCGGCCCGTGCTCGCCCGGCTGGTGTCCCTCCAGGAAGGAGAGCGCTGATGCAGCCCTTCGCCGATGAGCAACTGCTGCTGTGCCCCTACTGCGGTGAGCAGGTGGAGGTGTCGGTGGACCCTGGTGGGCCCTCCTCGGAAACGTACGTGGAGGACTGCCCGGTGTGCTGCCGGCCATGGGTGGTGCACATCTCCCGCGAGGGCGAGGACGCCTTCGTCCACCTGGGGCGAGAGGACGACTGAACCGGCGGGGAATGGGGCCCGCGGCGCGTCGCCTTGACACGTCCCGAAGCATGGTTCTCTTGAAGCTGTGAGCGGCGCCGGGCCCTATCGAAACAGGGCGCGGCGCCAAAACAACCCACCCGCTTCAAACCCACCCGCGTGCCGCTGCTCCGCGAGGAGTACGGCGCGAACAGGAGACGTCCATGCAGACCCGTTGGAATCCCTTCCAGATGAGCAATGGTGCCGTGGCCCTGGGCCCCCTCGTGGCGCGTGAGTTCGACCAGCTCTTCCGCGAGCTGTCCCCGAGCGGCGTGCGCGAGCTCGTCCCGCCCGCCGACATCTACGAGACGGCCGAGGGCATCACCCTCCACGTCGACCTGCCGGGGCATGACGCGAAGTCCATCGAGGTGAAGGTGGAGAACGACACCCTCACCCTCAAGTCAGAGCGCAAGGTGGAGCGCTCGGACAAGGACGGCGCGCGGCGCCTGGAGCGCAGCTTCGGCGTGTACACCCGCTCCTTCGTCCTGCCGCGCACCGTGGACGCGTCCAAGGTGGAGGCCCGCTACGAGAACGGCGTGCTCACCCTGACGCTGCCGCGGCGTGAGGAGTCCCGCCCCCGCGTGGTCGAGGTGAAGGTCAACGGCTAGTGGGGAGTGCACAGCGCCCGGCGGGGACGGGCCCTTGGGGCACACGCGCGGCGATGCGCCCTCACTCGGGACCCTGTAAAGGGCCCCGTGGAGACGCCTCGCCGCGTTGGTCGTGGGCGCGGACTAGCGCTTGACGGCGGGAGCCGCCCCGAGCGCCAGCGGCACGCGGAACAGGTCGAGCACCTGCTGCACGTCCAGCGGCTTGGGCAGGCATGCCACGGCGCCGGCCTGCTTGGAGCTCTCCACCACCTCGGGCGAGTGCGCCGACGTCATGGTGATGAGCCGCACGCCTTCCATCTGCTTGCGGGCACGGATGCGGCGGCACACCTCGATACCGTCGATGTCCGGCATGTTCAGGTCGATGAGCATGCCGTGCGGCTTCTGCTCGCTCACCAGCAGCAGCGCCTCGACGCCGCTGGTGGTCGTCTGCAGCTCCACCTGGTTCGCGTAGGGCTTGAAGGCACGCTTGATGGCGTCGAGCACCTGCCGCTCGTCATCCACCACCAGCAGGCGCACGGTGCTGCTGCCCAGCTCCTCGGGCACCGGCATCTGGTGGGTGATGAGGAAGGTGCGAAGGTCCGCCGAGCGCACGCGCCGGTGACCGCCCGGCGTCCGGAACGCCATGAGGATGCCGCGGTCGATCCACTTGCTCACCGTGGACGGGTCCACCTGGAGCAACCGGCTGATGTCGTGGGTCGTGTAGAGCTGATCCGTCATCGAACTCCCCTCACTCTGCACTGCTTGGCTTCCGGCCTTCATAGGATAAGACACCTAAGCGGGAAGCGAAAATTCTTCGATTTCACAACTTGACAGCTTGTAGGGCATCAGGGTCCCTCATGTGTTGAACGGTGGCCTCCCACCGTCCCGATGCCTTCAAGCACAGCTCGACCAGCTCGCGCGCGGCACCGTGGCCTCCCCGGCACCTCGCGACGTAATGCACTTCCTGCCGTACTTCGGGAGCGGCGTCCGCCGGACAGGCCGACAGCCCCGCCAGCCCCAGGGGTCCCAGGTCGTTGACGTCGTCCCCCATGTACGCGCATTCCTCGGGGGTGGCCTCCAGCTGCTCGAGCAGCTCGCGGAAACCGGCGAGCTTGTTCTTGCGGCCCTGGAGCACGGAGGTGACGCCCAGCTCGAGCCCCCGCACCTCCACGATGGAAGAGGTGCGCGCGGTGAGGATGGCGGTGCGCAACCCCGCCAGCCTCGCCATCACCAGGCCGTGGCCGTCCTTCACGTCGAAACGCTTCATGACCTCGCCCTCGCCCCCGTAGAACAGGCCCCCATCCGTGAGGACCCCATCCACGTCGAAGACGAGCAGACGCACGCGCGCGGCGCGCTCCGTCAGCTCGTCCCTGCTCGGTTTGGGCGGCAGCTCCGTCATGTCGCGTCCCTTGGACTCCCTCCCCACGACTTCGATTCACAGCCTACGGCCACTGCGCTCGGCCACAGAATTCTCGTTACGCCGGTTCGTGCCCCAACGCACGCCGGATGGCCAGAACCTGACGTAACACGTCCTCGAACATCTGGGGATTGAGCGAACACGGACCGTCACACAGGGCACGGTCCGGGTCTTCATGCACTTCCGTGAAAAGCGCGTCTATCCCGGCAGCAGCGGCAGAGCGGGCCAACAGGGAGACGAACTTCCGCTCGCCGCCCGTCTGGCCGTCGCCGGAAGAGGGCAGCTGCACGGAGTGGGTGGCGTCGAAGCACACGACGAGCCCGGCCTCGCGCATCTGGGCGAAGCCGCGCATGTCCACCACGAGGTTGTTGTAGCCGAAGGTGGCGCCGCGCTCGGTGACGAGCACGTTGGGGTTGCCCACCTCCACGGCCTTGCGCGCCGAGTGGACGATGTCCTTGGGCGCCACGAACTGGCCCTTCTTCAGGTTGACGCCCTTGCCGGTGCGCGCCACCGCCTCCACCAGGTCCGTCTGGCGGCAGAGGAAGGCGGGAATCTGGATGATGTCCACCACCTCGGCGGCGGGGCCCACGTGACTCGTCTCGTGGACGTCGGTGAGGACGGGCACGCCCACCTCGCGCTTGATGCGCCCGAGGATGCGCAGACCCTCCTTCAGCCCGGGCCCCCGGAAGGACTTGCCGCTGGTGCGGTTGGCCTTGTCGTAGGAGCACTTGAAGGCGTAGGGAACGCCCAGCCGGCCCGTCAGCTCCTTGAGGAGCTTCGCGTGCCGCAGCGCCATCTCCTCGGACTCGATGCTGTCCGGGCCGGCGATGACGAAGAGCTTCTGGCCGGGGCCGACCTTGTGCCCGCACAGCTCGATGGACGGCGTGGCGCTCATGCCTGCGTCCTCCCCGCGTCGCGGTGGCTGACGGCCGCGCCGATGAAGCCGGAGAAGAGCGGGTGGGGCGCGAAGGGCTTGCTCTTGAACTCGGGGTGGAACTGGCAGCCGATGAAGTACGGGTGGTCCGGCAGCTCAATCATCTCCACGAGGTTGAGCTCGGGGTTGTGGCCGGACACCGCGAGGCCCGCCTCCTGCAGCCGGCCGCGGTAGGCGTTGTTCACCTCGTACCGGTGGCGGTGCCGCTCGTTGATGACGTCCTCCCCATACAGCTTGCGCGCCAGCGAGCCCTGCTTGAGGGCGCAGGCGTAGCTGCCCAGGCGCATGGTACCACCCTTGTCCTGCACCTTCACCTGGCTCTCCATGAGCGTCACCACCGGGTGCGGGGTGTGCTCGTTGAACTCCAGGGAGTTGGAGCCGGCGAGGCCCAGCACGTTGCGGCTGAACTCCACCACCGCCATCTGCAGGCCCAGGCAGATGCCGAAGAAGGGCACCCGCTTCTCCCGGGCGTAGCGCACCGCCATGATTTTGCCCTCGGTGCCGCGCACCCCGAAGCCGCCCGGCACCAGGATGGCGTCCACCCCGCCCAGCAGCGCCTCGGCGCCCTTGTCCTCCACGTCCTGCGAGTCCACGAACTGCAGGTCCACCTTCACGTCGTTGGCGATACCACCGTGGAGCAGCGCCTCGTTGAGGCTCTTGTAGCTCTCCTTGAGGTCCACGTACTTGCCGACGATGCCCACCTTCACCTCGCCGCGGCCCGGCGAGTACACCTTGCGGATGATGTCCTCCCACCGGTCCAGGCGGGCGGCGCGCGTCCAGATGTTGAGCGTCTCGGCCAGCCGCTCGTCGATGCCCTGGCGGTGCAGCTCCAGCGGCAGCTCGTAGATGCTCTTCACGTCCGGCGAGGTGAACACGTTGCCCGGGTCCACATTGCAGAACATGGCAATCTTGTCCTTCATCTCGCGGGAGATTTCCCGGTCGGTGCGGCAGATGAGGAAGTCGGGCTGGATGCCGATCTCCCGCAGCTTCATCACCGAGTGCTGGGTGGGCTTGGTCTTCACCTCGCCGGCCGCGCCGATGTAGGGCAGCAGCGTGAGGTGCATGTAGACGGTGTTGCCCCCGCCCACGTCGTAGCGCATCTGGCGGATGGCCTCGAGGAAGGGCAGCGACTCGATGTCGCCCACCGTGCCGCCCACCTCGACGATGACCGCGTCCACGCCCTGCGCCGCCTGGCGGATGCAGGATTTGATTTCGTCGGTGATGTGCGGAATCACCTGGACGGTTTTGCCGAGGTACTCGCCACGCCGCTCCTTCTGGATGACGGCGTGGTAGATGCGCCCGGAGGTGAAGTTGTTGAGCCGGGACATCCGCGCGTTGGTGAAGCGCTCGTAATGGCCCAGATCCATGTCGGTCTCGCCACCGTCGTCGGTGACGAAGACTTCGCCATGTTGGAACGGGCTCATCGTGCCCGGGTCGATGTTGATGTAGGGGTCGAGCTTGAGCAGGGTGATGTCGAGCCCGCGATTCTCGAGCAGGGCGCCAATGGATGCAGAGGCGAGCCCCTTGCCCAGCGAGCTCACGACCCCGCCGGTCACGAAGATGAACTTGGTCTTCTTGGAGCGCATGACCCTTCCTGCCAAGAGACCCCGGGGGCGTCAATGATTCTGTCAGGGGGCCTGGATGCCCGCCTGGTCCCGGAAGCCCGGCAAAGGGCGGAAGTCAGTCGTGCCCCTGGGTCCTCGGGCGGCTCTCGGCGTAGTCGCGGGCCTGGGGCTCGCAATCGCGCTGGTCGCGCAGCGGGCAGTGACGGCAGCTCCAGCCCTCCCAGCCGCGTTTGACGGCGAAGTGAAGGCAGGCGTCGTAATTGAAGCAGAACAGATTGCGCTGCACCTCCACCGCCGACTCGTCACGGAGGGCGGAAGGCAGAGGGCTCGGGCAAGGTGTGATGGACAAGGTCAGGCCTCCAGCGGATGAAACCGCGCCTTTTCCCCCTGGCACCTGCAACAGGGTTGTCGCACGTGCATTCCCGAAGGCCCGGTACAAAAAGGGACCGCCCGTCCCGCGGCCCCAAGCGTGGAGGGGTGCGCGAAACGGGCGGGCCCGAACTGCTCGGCGTCAACACTTCCGCCGCATGGCGCTTCTTCAGCGAGCCATACGAGCGGAGGTGGACGCCTGACTGTTGCTGTCGGTCAAGGCATCACCTCCTTTCTGCGGCAGCTGATGTAATGACGTCATTTTCACGGCGCCACTCCCTCCGGGACGGTTTTCATGCCTGGAGGGAGGGCAGGCGGGGAGGCGGGCGCCGCTCAGGCCGCGGCGAACTGGCGCTCCACCAGCCGGCGGTAGAGGCCGTCCTGGTCCATGAGCGTGGCGTGGTCGCCGTTCTGCACCACCTTGCCGTCCTCGAGCACCAGCACGCGGTCCGCGCCAATCACCGTGGAGAGGCGGTGGGCGATGATGATGGTGGTGCGGCCCTTCATCAGCCGCTCCAGGGCCTCCTGCACCAGGTGCTCGCTTTCGGCGTCGAGCGCGCTGGTGGCCTCGTCCAGCACCAGCAGGCGCGGGTCCTTGAGCACCGCACGCGCAATGGCGATGCGCTGCTTCTGTCCGCCGGACAGCTGCACGCCGCGCTCACCCACCAGCGTGCGGTAACCCTCGGGGAAGTGGCTGATGAACTCGTGGGCGTTGGCGGTGCGCGCGGCGGCCTCGATCTGCGCGTCCGTGGCGTCCATGCGGCCATAGCGGATGTTGTCCGCGATGGAGGAGGCGAAGAGCTGCGGCTCCTGCGACACCGTTCCAATCCGCTGGCGCAGCCACTCGGGGTCGAGCGAGCGCATCTCCTTCCTGTCCAGGAGGATGCGGCCGCCCTGCGGGTCATACATGCGCGCCAGCAGGCCGGCGATGGTGGACTTGCCCGCGCCCGAGGGACCGACGATGGCCACCACCTCGCCCGGGTCGAGGTGCAGGTCGAGGCCCCGCAGCACCGGCACGTCCGGGCGCGTGGGGTAGGCGAAGTCCACCTGGAGGAAGTCGACGCGGCCCTCGATGGTGGCCGGGCGCTCGCCGCCCGAGGCGGGGATGGCCGGCTGCCGGTCGATGAGCTCGAAGACGCGCTCGGCGGCACCCGAGGCGCGCATGAAGTCCGCCCAGAGGTCCGCCAGGGAGCCCAGCGAGATGGCCACCATCAGCGAGTAGATGAGGAAGGAGGTGAGGCTGCCCACCGTCATCTTCCCGTCCAGCACCAGCCGGCCGCCGTACCAGAGCACCACCGCGCAGGCCACGTAGCCGGCGGAGGAGGCCCCGGTCAGGAAGTAGGAGGACTGCCGCGCCCGGTGGCGCGCGACGTCATAGGCGCGCTCGGTGGCGGCGCTATAGCGCTTCACCTCGTGCCGCTCGGCGGCGAAGGAGCGCACGGTGCGGATGCCGGAGAGGCTCTCCTCGGCCACCTCGTTGGCGGCGGCGAGCGCGTCCTGCGTCTGCTTGGACAGCCCCCGCACCTTGCGGCCGTACGTCACGGCTCCCACCGCCACCACCGGCACGATGGTCAGCATCAGCCCGGTGAGCACTGGCGAGGTGTAGAGGAGCAGCCCGATGCCACCCAGTGACTGCGCCACGTTGCGCAGGACCATGGAGATATTCACGCTCACGGTGTTCTGCAGCACCGTGGTGTCCGAGGCGAGCCGGTTGGTGAGCTCGCCCGTCTTGCGCTCGTCGAAGAAGCCCACCTCCTGGGACATGAGGCTGCCGAAGAGGTCCTGCCGCAGCTTCGTCACCACGCGCTCGCCCGCGGTGGTGAAGAGGTAGTAGCGCATCGCCATGGCCACCCCCTGCAGCAGGGCGACGGCCACCATGGTCAAGGCGATGCTGTCGATGCGGGCGCGGTCTCCCGCCTTGAGCGCCTGGTCGATGAGGTCGCCGACGACCTTCGGGAACACCAGCCCCAGGCCACTGGCGATGAGCAGGAAGGCGGTGCCGGCCACGAGCCTGCGCGCCTGGGGACGGGCGAGACTCATGAGGCGCCGGAACGTCACGCGGGAGAACTGCGGCTTCTTCTGGGAGGCGTCGGGCTTCTGGGGGGCGTCGGACACGCGCGCAGACTAACCCGGGACGTGCCTGCGCGCATGTCTACCCGTGGGGCCAGGGGGCGTCCGCTCAACCTCCCCGGATGGCCGCCTCCACCCGGGCCACGTCCTCGGGTACGTCCACCGCCACCGTACGCCCCGCCACCTTCCCGCACCGGATGCGCAGGCCATGCTCCAGCGCTCGTAGTTGTTCCAACTTCTCCGCCTGCTCCAGCGGGGTGGCGCTCAGGCCCGCCAGCCGCAGCAGCGTCTCGCGCCGGTAGCCGTACAGCCCCAGGTGCGCCCAACGCTTCACTCCGGGGGCGTCGGCCGGCTCGCGGATGAAGGGCACCGTGCTGCGGCTGAAGTAGAGCGCGTCCCCGTCGAGCGCCAGCACCGCCTTCACCACGTGGGGGTTGTCCACCTCGGCCGCCTCCAGCGGGCGCACCAGCGTGCCCATCTCCACCGCCGGGTCCGCGAAGAGCCCCGCCAGCACCCGCAGTGAAGCCGGGTCCACCAGCGGCTCGTCTCCCTGCACGTTCACCCAGACGTCCACGTCCGGACGGGCCCTCGCCACCTCGGCCACCCGGTCCGTCCCCGTGGCGCACTCGGGCGAGGTCATCACCGCCGTGCCCCCCAGCCGCGTCACCGTCTCCTGGATGCGCACGTCGTCCGTGGCCACCACCACCTCGTCGAAGACGCGCGCCTCCTGGCAGCGGCGCCAGACGTGTTCAATCATCGGCCGGCCGGCGATGAGGGCCAGCGGCTTGCCGGGAAAGCGCGTGCTGGCATAGCGGGCGGGGATGACGGCGAAGGTGCGCGGGGCGGACATGATGGGGCGCTCTCTATCAGATTCAGGACGCCGCAACGCACCGGCGGGCATGTGCCCCTAGGCACTCCAAGAGCCGTGCCTAGCTTCCCGCCACCATGAAGAAGGTTCTCCATATCGTCGGCGCGCGTCCCAACTTCATGAAGGTGGCCCCCATCCATCGGGCTATCTCCGAGCGCGGCGCGCTGTCGCAGAAGCTGGTGCACACCGGTCAGCACTACGACGTGAAGATGAGTGACGTCTTCTTCACCGACCTGGGCATGCCCGCCCCGGACATCCACCTCGGCGTCGGCTCGGGCAGCCACGCCGAGCAGACGGCCCGGGTGATGCTCGAGCTGGAGAAGGTGTTCGCCAGCGAGAAGCCGGCCCTCGTCTCCGTCGTGGGCGACGTCAACAGCACCCTGGCCGCCGCGCTCGTGGCGGTGAAGATGGGCATCCCCATCTCCCACGTGGAGGCGGGCCTGCGCTCCTTCGACAACTCCATGCCCGAGGAGGTCAACCGCATCCTCACCGACCGCATCGCGGAGCTGCTGCTCACGCCCTCGGCCGACGCGGACGCCAACCTCATCCGCGAGGGCCTGGAGGCCAATCGCATCCGGATGGTCGGCAACGTGATGATCGACTCGCTGCTCGGCGCCCGCGAGAAGGCGCTGAAGCTGCCGGTCCTCCCGGAGCTGGGCCTGCACCCGCACGCCTACGCCGTGTGCACCCTGCACCGTGCCTCCAACGTGGATGACCCGAAGGTGCTCGGCGGGCTCTTGTCCGCGCTCGGCCATGTGGCCAGCCGCATGCCCGTGGTGTTCCCCGTCCACCCGCGCACCCGCAAGCGCATCGCGGAGTCGGGGCTCGGCGCCTCCCTGGAGCGCACCCCGGGCCTGCGCCTGGTGGACCCCATGGGCTACCTCGAGTTCCTCGCGCTCACCTCCCAGGCCCGGCTCGTCTTCACCGACTCCGGCGGCCTCCAGGAGGAGACCACCGTGCTCGGCATTCCCTGCCTCACCGTGCGCGAGAACACCGAGCGCCCCATCACCGTGGACCTCGGCACCAACCTCGTGGTGGGCACCGAGCCGGCCCGCATCCAGCAGGCCGCCGACCGCATCCTCGACGGCTACGAGAAGAAGGGCCGCGTCCCGCCCCTCTGGGATGGGCACACCGGCGAGCGCATCGCCCGCGAGTACGAGCAGCTCCTCGGGGTGGGGGAGTCGCCGCGGCTCGCGGTCATGTAACCGCGCCTACTGCCAGGCAAGCTCGTACTCGGTGGTGGCCGGTCCCGCCGGCCACGAGCGCACCTGCGCGTTCGTCACTCCCGCCGCCTGGAGCGTCGCCAGGAACCCGCCCTCCACGAAGGGGCGGGGACAGAAGTCGCGCCGCACCGTGAGGATGCCACTCCAGGGGCTCGTGCGGCGCATGGAGACCTCCACGCCGCCAATTCCCACCTGCACCGCCCAGGGCAGGCTGTTGAGCAGCCGGTGCGGGTTGTTCTGCACCAGCACCCGCAGCGTCCGGCCCGCCGTGGACACCAGGAAGTTCTCCGCCGCCTGCTGGCCCAGGCGCCTCAGCGCCTGCTCGAAGTCCTCGTGGCTTCCGCTGCGCAGCCGCGCCGCCGTGTAGAGCACCTCGAGGAACCTGCCGCCCGGATAGCTGAAGAAGTCGAGGAACTTCTTCTCCCCGCTCGCCTCCAGGCAGTCCTGCACCGCGGCGGTGCCTCCCTCGGCGCGCGCCACCTCCAGCACGGCGTTGAAGAGCACCCCGCGCACGGCCTCCTTCTCTCCGAGCAACGACTGGCGCTCCCTCAGCTCCTCCTCGGAGCCGATGGGCGGTGAGGCTCGCGTGGCGGTCTGGCCCTTCATAGGTCTTCCTTCGTCGATCACGGCGCCGCGAGTGATTCCATGTGGAGCCCTCCCGCCACAAGGGGGGCGCGTTGGAATCGTCCAGTCGCACCCGGGGAGGAAGCCGCTGGCGCGCTGTGTTAAGCCGGCACGGCCGCATGAGAGCGCAGAGCGAAGACACCCCCACCCCCTTCGGGCAAGCCCCCGAGGGCCATGTCGACATCCCCTTCGTCGTCGAGCCGAACTACGCCGGCTGGCGGCTCGACAGCTACCTCACCGAGAAGCTCCGCCGCCTGTCGCGCGAGCGCCTGCACGGCATCATCCAGCGCGGCGTGCTGTGCGAGGGCCGCCGCCTCAAGCCCTCCACCCCCGTCTACCCGGGCCTCTCCTTCATCATCCGCCGCCCCGCCAGCGCCGAGCCGCAGACGCCCACCACCGGGCTCACCGCCCTCTTCCAGGACGAGTGGCTGCTGGTGCTCGACAAGCCCGCCGGGCTCCCCATCCACCCCACCGCCCGCTATCACAAGGGCACGCTCGTCTCCCTGCTGCGCGAGCGCTTCGGCGAGGCCTTCGCCGAGCCCGCCCACCGCCTCGACCGCGAGACGAGTGGCCTCGTCGTCTGCGGGCGCACCACCGAGTCCTGCCGCGTGCTCGGCCGCCTCTTCGTCTCCCGCGACGTGCACAAGGAGTACCTCGCCGTCTGCGAGGGCCACCCCCCCGAGGACTCCTTCAGCGTGGACGCCCCCATCGCCGAGGGCACCGACCTCATCCGCATCGCCGTGCGCATCGATCCCGTGGAGGGCAAGGAGAGCCGCACCCGCTTCCAGGTACTCCAGCGCTTCACCCGCGACGGCGCGCCCTTCGCCCTGCTGCGCTGCTACCCCGAGACGGGCCGCCAGCATCAAATCCGCATCCACCTGCGCGAGGCCGGCTTTCCCCTCGTGGGCGACAAGATGTACGGCCCCGACCCCGGCTACTTCGATCGCTTCAGCAAGCACAGTCTGGAGCCCGAGGCCTGGGCCCGCCTGCGCCTGCCGCGCCACGCCCTCCACGCCGCGCGCATCTCCTTCCCCCACCCGGGCACCGATCAGCGCGTCACCTTCGACTCGCCCCTGCCCGAGGACCTCCAGGACTTCATCGCCGGACGGCCCGTCACCGCCGGGCCCACGTCCAGTGAGGAGAGGGTTCCTTCATGAGCTCGACTCGCATCAGCCTTCGCGTCCATGCGCCCCGCGCGAGTGTCTATCGCGCGCTTCTCGATGCTCGCGCGGTCGCGACGTGGAGGGTGCCCACCGGCATGAGCAGCCACGTGCATGCGTTCGAGCCTCGCGAAGGGGGCTCTATCCGCATCTCGCTCACGTACGACGCGCAGACCGGGACCGGCAAGACGACCGCGCACACCGACACGTACCACGGCCGCTTCGTGAAGCTCGTGCCAGGCGAGCAGGTCGTGGAAGTGGTCGAGTTCGAGACGGACAATCCCGCGCTGAGCGGCGAGATGACGATCTCCTTCACGCTCACCGATGCGGACGGCGGCACCGAGATCCTCGCCGTGCACGAGGGCGTACCGAGCGGCGTGCCACCCGCCGACAACGAGCTCGGCTGGCGGTTGTCACTCGCGAAGCTCGCGGCGCTCGTCGAGGCGGGTGAATCCCCTTCCGAGCTGTGAACGGCGTGGCCCTCACGGTTGCTCTTCGACTCGGGGATCATTGCCTCCGAGGGACTCGGCCTTCCGGACGAAGCCCGCAAGCCCCCTCGCCCTCGCGTCCGCGGCCAGCACCCGCAGCCGCTGCGTCGCCAGGGGCAGCCGGCCCCACTCCCACTCCGCCTCCGCGAGCGCCAGCCGCGTCTCGTACTCCAGCAGCACCAGCCCCTTGCCGCGCGTCTCGCTCAGCACCGCCTCCAGCCGCTTCACCGCCTGGGCGGGCCGGCCCTCCGCGGTGAGCACCCGCGCCGCCACCAGCGCCGAGCCGAGCCGCGTCTGCGCGTTCTGGCTGCGCGCCGCCAAGGTCTCCGCGCGCTCAATCGCCACCCGCGCCTGCTCGGGCTGATGCCGCGCCAGGTACACCAGCGCCAGCGCGGTGTGCGCCTGCGCCTCTCCATCCGGCAGCCCCAGCCCGTGCAGCGTCTCCACCGCCTCGCGCAGCGGCTCGAGCCCCGCCTCCGGCCTGTCCTCCTCCACCGCCAGCAGCCCGAGCGCGATCTGCGTCTCCGCCACCTCGCTGCGGCCCTCCAGCTTCTGGCGCAGGCGCAGGGCCTCCTCGTACTGGTTGCGCGCTCGCGCCAGGTCTCCCTCCAACAGCGCCACCGTCCCGGAGCCGAGCAGGTGGTAGGCCGCGTAGCGGTGGTCCTGCGTCTGTCCCGCCAGCGCGATCCCCTCCGCGTAGTGCTGCCGCGCCCGCACCGGGTTGCCCTCCGCCAGCGCGATATTGCCCAGCGTCCACAGCCCCATCATCAGCGCGTACCGGTAGCCCGTCTCCTGGCTCAGGCGCACGCCCTCCTCGCCCGGCTGCCGCGCCCGCGCCACGTCCCCTCGCATCAGCCGCAACTGCGCGAGGTTGGTCCGGATGAGCCCCTCGTTGCGCCGGTCGTTGATCTCCACCTCGAGGGCCAGCGCCTCCTCGAAGAGCGGCTCCGCCTGCGCCAGCTCGCCCTGCATCAGCAGCGTGTCGGCGATGTTCTGCGTCGCCATCGCCACGCCGCTCCGGTGGTTGATCTCCTTCCAGAGGCGCAGCGCCTCGTGGAAGACGCGCTTGGCCTCCTCGTAGTTGCCCTCCTCGTAGGCGACGTTGGCCAGCCGGTTGAGCGCCTGTCCCTCGGAGCCCGGGTCTCCCGCCTCGACGAAGATGCGGCGGGCCTCCTGGCAGGCGGCGCTCGCCTCCGCGTGGTTTCCCAGGCGCAGCAGCGCGTTGCACTGGGCCAGCCGCGCCCTGCCCACCAGCAGCCGCGAGCCGCGCACGGTGCCCTTCTCCACCGCCCGCGCCGCCAGCGGCAGCACGCCCTTGTAGTCGGAGAGGCTGTGCAGCACCTGCGCCTCGGCCAGGTCGATGCGCTCGTCCTCCGAGTCCGGCGGCGGCATGCGGCGCAGCGCCGCGAGGGTGGCGAGCGCATCGCGTCCCTGGCCTCCGGCGGACTGGGCGCTGGCGAGCCGCAGGCCATGGTCGAGGTTGTCGGGGAAGAGGCCGCACAGGGTGCGGTAGCCCTCCACCGCCTTGTCCCAGTCCTTCTCCATCTCGTGGACGCGGCCCTCCACCAGCAGCCGCTCCTCGCGCGACAGGCCCTCCGCGAGCCCGAGCGCCTCCCGGGCCTCCTCCAGGGCATGCGTGTCGTAGCCGAGCACCGCCCACGTCTCCGCCAGCGCCGAGTGGGTCAGGGCGAAGCGCGGGTCCGCGGCGATGGCCTGGGTGAAGAAGTCCCGGGCCGCGAGGGGCTCGTACGCGCGCAGCCGGGCGAGGCCCTCGGCGTAGAGCCGGAGCGCGTTGGCGTTGGCGGGCAGCGAGGCCGTGGAGAGTCCCGCGTCCGTCCCCGCCGGCTGGTGCGAGACGAGCCGGCCCCGCAGCCTGTCGCCCATGCGCGCCACGAGCTCGAGGACGCCCGCCTGCGTGCCCGTCTCCTTGAGGATGGCCACCTCCTCTCCCGTGGTGGCGTCCTGCAGCCTCAACTGGAGGCTGAGCTGCCCGCCCGTCTTCTCCGGCAGCGCCACGTAGGAGCCGAGCACCACGAAGTCCGCCCCCAGGTGCGCGCGGATGCGGCCGAGCGTGTCCGGCGCCAGGCTGTCGCTGTCGGCCAGGGACAGCTCGCGCTTCATCCGCACCACGGTCTCGCCCGCCACCATGCGCAGGTCCTCTCCCGCGGCGAGCTCGGCGGTGAGCATCTCGGAGAAGGCCGTGGACAGCCATGCCGCCTCCTGCAGCCCGGACAGGTTCTTGAAGCCGAGCACCGCCACCGAGCGGCGCGGCTTCTTCTGCCGTGTCTCCACCGAGGGTGTGGAGGTGGACTCCGGCCGTACCCTGTAGCCGGCCATCGCCGCGAGCACGAGTCCGCACAGCACGAGCAGCACCGAGCCCCACCGCCAGCCCCGCTCCGGCCTCGACACCGCGGGAATGCCGGTCAGCGAGGGCGTCGGTGGGGCGAGCCGCCGGGCCTTCACCGCGTCCGTGGGGGCCACCAGCGGCGCTCTGCCCGGCATGCCCACCTCGCACACCTCCACCGGCTCCTCCACCCCGGCCAGCAGGTAGAAGCCATGGGCGCGCCAGACCAGCCCGGCCCCGCCACCGCTGGTGCCCACGAAGGCGCGGCGGGCGATGTCGAAGGCCGCGCGCGTCATCAACGTCTGCCCTCCCATCGCCAGTGGCATGATGCGGGCGGCGATCAGCTTGGTGAGCCCCTCCACGTCCACGGGCTTGGCGCCCTGGGCCACCAGGTGGGGCGGGTTCTCGCGCAGCACCACCTCGCCCAGGTGGATGCCCGCACGCGCCTGGAGCCACACGTCCTGCTCGCGCGACAGCTCCCCCAGCCGCTCGTGGTAGGCGAGCGCGTAGCGGGCGGCCTCCACCGGGCGCTCGAAGAGCAGCAGGAAGCCGTCCGTCTTGTCGATTTCCTGTCCGCCATGTGGATGCAGCAGCTCGCGGGCCAGCTGGTCGTGCCGGGCGAAGAGCTCGGCGGCGCGGGCATCCCCCAGCGTCTCGACGAGCCGGGTGCTGTCGACGAGGTCCAGCAGCAGCACCGTGCGGATGGCGACGCTCGGCTCGTCGATGGCGCGGATGGGCCGGCTGGGTTGCACGAGCGCGCGCACCACCTCGCGGGCGCTGGTGAAGCGCTTGCGCGGCAGCGGCTCCAGACAGCGGCGGATGACGCCCTCCCAACGGTGGGGCAGTCCGAGGTCCACCGCCGGGGCCGCCGTGCCGCGATGCAGGTGCTCGAGGAGATCGCCCGCCTCGGAGCCGGGCGAGGACAGTGCCCCCGCGAGCAGCTCGAGCAGGACGAGCCCCAGCGCGTACAGGTCCGACGAAGTCGTAGGCGCCGAGCCCGTGCGCCGCTCGGGTGCGAGGTACGGGTCGGCGGCCAGTGGGCTCGCGTCATCCCAGGCCCACACGGTGTCCATGAGCACGGCACGCGTCCCCTCCAGCGCCGGGACGAGCAACACCCGGGCGCTCCGGAGGTCTCCGTGCACGAGCCCCGCGTCGTGCAGCGCGGCCAGGCCCTCGCACAGCTGCCGCGCCAGCGGGAGCGCTTCCTGGGGCGTCAGGGGCCCACGCTCGCAAAGCCGCTGCTCCAGGCTCTCGCCCTCGAGCCACTCCGCGACGAGGAAGGGCCGCTCCACCCCGGTGGCGTCGTCCGCATGGCGCCCCACGTCGAGGATTCGCTGCACGTGGGGGCTCGCCACCTCCCGGGCCCGGTGCAGCTCGCGCTTGAGCCGCTCCAGTGCCTCCGGCTCCAGGGCGCTCGCACGGACGAGCTTCAACGCGACGCGTTGCCCGCTCCGCTCATCGAGCGCCTCGAACGTCTCGCTCCGCCCCGCCAGGGTCATGGACCGCAGGAGCTTGTAGCGGCCCGCGAGGAGCCGCCCGCTGCCAGGTTGGGTCATCGGAGTCGTGCCGGACGCCAGGGGGGGTCGGGCGGATTGTGCCACACGTGCCAACCGGACGAGTCTCTTCGGCGCCATCCGCCGCGGGACGCTACATTCCCTTACGGCCTCGGGAACGTTGTGGGCGGAATTCCACCTGCGATGGACGGAGGAGGCCGGACCTGACGGGTTACCTGCTCGTGAAGGGCCCGAGGCTCTTCTTCCTCTCCGGGATGAAGAACAGCAGGAGCGTCCCGATCGGGGAGCACCCCATGGCGAGCACCAGTCCGAGCCACCAGGGATAACCCTTGGCCTTCGCGAAGCGCGCGCTTGACCAGAACGAGAGGCCGTGCCCCGCGAGGTAGGCCAGCCAGCTCACGGCGGAGGGCAGCATGAAGGCCAGGGGGTAGGAGAGGGCCGCGCCCAGGACGATGCCCACCTTCTCCTTGGAGTGCCGCCACCACCAGCTCGCCGGAGCCTTGCGGGAGACCGCGTCCTCGCCCTGTGGCGGATAGCGCTCGAGGAAGGTGTGGAGGGCACCGCTCTGCTCGGAGGCGGGGACCACCAGCACCTGCGCTGGTGCCCGCAACCGGAAGTCCTGTCCGGCGTCCGGGAGGCGGACGAGCCCGGTGGCCGGCCAGTAGTGCTTTCCTCCCTGGGCGCGGGTGAGCTCCCCCAGGGCCTGGTTGAACGTGTCGGAGGGCAGCCGCCGCAGGCGCTCCACCAGTCCCTCCAGCCGCCGCAATTCCGGCTCGGGACGGCGGACCTCGAAGCCCACCCAGCGCTTCAGTCGCTCGCGGAGCGTGGGCTCGCGCACCGGAAGGAAGGTCATGCCATGGGGCCCGAATACTCCCAGGCCCCAGCGCCTGTCGGCCGGGTAGTCCGGGTGGTGCCAGTACATGGGAGGGGTGATGAGGTCGAACACCTGGGGCTGCTCACGCCGGTGCTGCGCGAGCTGACGGCACAGCTCGAGCAGCGCCTTCAGCTTCAGGGCCTGGCCGACGGAGGGCAGCAGGGTGAACCCCCGCCTTCCCTCCGCGAGCAGGAAGAATCCCCTGGGCAGCACGGCGATGTTCTCTGGGGAGAGGGACTCCGGCTCGAGCTGCACCGGCTCTCCGAAGAACCAGGGCCGCCAGACCAGCCGCTCCGGCGTCAGCCAGAAGCGTCCGGGACCCGGCCAGGCCGGCATCCAGCCCTCGAGGAGCACGGGCTCGTCGGGTTGGAGCGGCCGTGCCTCGGGCGCGAGCGCCAGCGCCTCGAGCTGCTCCAGCAACTCCTGGAAGGAATCCCCTTGCTGCGCCAGGGAGCCCGCGAGCCGTTTGCGCGCCAGGGCCTCCAGCTTCGTGCGCCAGGCCCGCAGCTCGTGGAGGACGCCGAGCCCCGGGTGGTCCGGGGTCCACCCCTCCAGGCGGGCGCGGTGCTCCATGTACGCGAGCACCTCGGTGAGCTCCGCCTCCTGCTCCCGCGTCTGGGCCAGCAGCTCCGGATGGCCGCGCAGCGCGCGCTTCCACTGGAAGGAGGCGAGCCTCCGGGTGAGCGCGGCATAGCACTCCCGGGCCTGTTCGATGCTCTCCCACCGGCCTTCGAGCTGGCGGCGCAGAGACTCGAGTGATGGGGGCGTCGTGGCCATGGAACGGGGCGTGCCCACGTGGGCACCCGGGAGATTGTGCCCGCACTCGCCGCCGGGTGCGCCGCTCGTGGGCCGTGCTGTTCAGGCCCCTACGTACGGCTCCTCACTGGCCGGTTCGGAAGGGCTCCCCTATGCTTCACGGCCCATGAAGGTCGCGCTGGTCGTGATGCCGCTGGCGGCGGTTCATCGCCCGAGTCTCGCCGCGGGCCTGCTGCAGGCGGCGGTGAAGGCACGGGGCCTCGAGTGCCACACCCGGTACTTCAACGTCACGCTGTGGAAGATGCTGGGCGCGGAGGCCTACCGCTTCTTCTGCCACGAGGCGCCCATGACGGTGCTGGCGGGTGAGTGGGCCTTCGCGCAGGCCTTCCACGGGCGCCGCGAGGGCGCGCGCGAGGCCTATGCCCGCGAGGTGCTGGACCATCCGGTGTGGGGCCTGGCGCCCGCCTCCCGCGAGCACATCTGGGCGCTGGAGGCGCTGGCGCCCGCGTTCCTGCGCGTCGTCTTCGAGTCCTGCGACTGGGGCCAGTACGACGTGGTGGGCTTCACCAGCACCTTCGAGCAGACGATGCCCTCGCTGTGCCTCGCGCGGATGATTCGCGAGCGCTACCCCCGGGTGAAGCTGGTGGCCGGTGGCGCCAACTTCGAGGCGGGCATGGGCCGGCAGTACATGGAGCGCTTCGAGTTCCTCGACTACGTGGCCACGGGCGAGGCGGACGACTCCTTCCCCCAGCTGTGCGAGAACCTGAGCCGGGGCCGCGACGAGGTGCCCCCGGGCCTGCTCTACCGGGAGGGCGGCGGGGTGCGCGAGTCCCCCCGGCGCAAGGAGCCGGGCTACGCGAACCTCGACGCGCTGCCCACGCCGGACTACGAGGACTTCTTCCAGCTGGTGCGCACGAGCGCGCCCGAGCTGATGGCGGGGATGTGGCTGCCCCTGGAGGCCTCGCGCGGGTGCTGGTGGGGCGAGCACTCGCACTGCACCTTCTGCGGCCTCAATGGCGAGGCGATGACGTTCCGCCGCAAGAGCTGGCGGCGCGTGGTGGACGAGCTGGAGGAGGTGGGCCGGCGTCACGGCGCCGCGCCCGTGCAGTACGCCGACAACATCCTGGCGATGGACTACTTCAAGGACCTGCTGCCCCACTGGGCGGGCCAGCCCACGCGCACGGAGAAGTTCTTCGAGATCAAATCCAATCTCAAACGCCGCCAGGTGCGCCTGCTGCGCGAGGCGGGCATCACCCGCGTGCAGGCCGGCGTGGAGACGCTCGCGGATGGGACGCTCAAGGTGATGCGCAAGGGCGTGTCGGGCGCGCAGAACGTGGCCCTGCTGCGCTGGTGCCAGGAGCAGGGCGTGGACTCGCTCTGGAACGTCATCTACGGCTTCCCCCGCGAAGACATCGACGACTACTCGCGCACGCTCGAGCTGCTGCGGAAGATGGCGCACCTGCGGCCGCCGGACATGAGCTCGCCCATCCGCATGGACCGCTTCAGCCCCAACCACGCGGGCTGGCTCGAGCAGGGCTTCACCCGCATCTCCCCCATGCCCGCCTACCGGCACGTCTTCCCGTCCTTCCCGGACGAGACGCTCCACGCGCTGGCCTACTACTTCGACTACGAGCACCCGCGCTTCAACGAGGTGCTCGCGCGGGGCGCGGCGCTCCAGTCCTTCATCTCCCAGTGGCAGGAGCGTCACGAGCGGCGAGAGAACGGCGAGCTCGCCGTGAGGCCGCACTGGCAGGGCGGTTTCGTGCTCGTCGACAGCCGCTTCAACGTCACTCCCGCGAGCGAGCGCCTGGCCGAGGCCACCGTGGCGCTGCTGCTGGCGTGTGACGCGCCCACCTCGCGCGAGCAGGCATTGCGCACGGCGGCCGAGGCCGTCTCCGGGCCCGCGGCTCCCGGCACGCTGGAGCGGGAACTGACACGGCTGCTCGAGCGGGGCATCATCGCGAGCGTGGGCTCGCTCCTGGTGACGCTGGCGATGCTTCCCGAAGGACTGCGGACGGAGCGGCTCGCGAGAGCCCACTGACAACCACGAGGAGGGGAGATGTCGAAGCAGACGAGGTACCTGCTGACGGTGGACTCGGCGACGGGTGCGGCCGTGAAGCTGGAGCGACTGGGTGAAGCGGGAGACCTGACCGAGGTGCCGCTGAGCTCGCTCTCGGTGCCCACGGCCGGCGCGGCACCGCCGCCCGCGGCACCGGCACCCCAATCGCTGGTCATCAACATCTTCATGGGCGGCCCGCAGCAGGCGGCGCCGCTCTCCATCTCGACGCCGGGGACCGTGGGGCCGGGAGTCTCCACGCAAGGCCTGAGCATCGTCGGCCCCGGAGGCCCCGCGCCGAGCCTGAGCATGGTGGGCCCCGGAGGCCCCGCGCCGAGCCTGAGCACCGTGGGCCCCGGAGGCCCCGCGCCGAGCCTCGCCGGTCCCGGTGGGCCGGGAGGGTCCGGTGCTCCGCCGGAGGGACCCGCTGGACCGGGAGGTCCCGGTGGTGGGGGCAGGCCCCATGGCGGAGGCGAGGGCGGCTCGCGGTAGGCTGGCCGCGTGGACCTCACCGCCGCTGTCCGGAAGCTCCAGACGCTTCGCTCCTTGATGACCGGCCACACCGACCGGAGCGAGGAGCGGCGCATCCTCGACCTGCTCGAGGGCGCGAGTGCCGCCGAGCTCAACTACCTGCTGCTCAACGTGGACCTGGATGCCCTGCTCTCCGACGTGGACGACCGCGTCGTGGGCCCGGACAACCTCACCGCGCTGCTGGCGTTGCTGTGCGTGAAGCGGGCGCCCGAATTGGGCCTGCCCTTGCGTGCCTCGCTCGTGTCCGCGCTCCAGACGGGAGACACCGCCGGACTGGCCGAGCGCATGGTGCATGCCCTGTTGCTCGGGGTGCGCGGCCGCGAGCTGACGGTGTTCAAGAACCTGCTCGATGGGCGCGGCAACTCCCAGGACCTCCAGGAACTCCTCTTCGGTGACGTGGATGATGAGGGCCTGCGGCAGGACATCCTCGCGCACATCCGCCGGGAGGCCGGGTCCGCGCCGAGCGGTGAGAACAAGGTGCTGAGCGACATCGACGACACCTTCCTCGCCAACTGGGTGGACGCGCGCTATCCGCCGAAGACGGTGTACCCGGGCGTGCTCCAGTTCTACCGGGAGCTGGACCGCGGGCCGGGCCTCATTCCCGGGCGCGAGGGAGACCTCACCTTCATCAGCGCGCGGCCGCGGGATCCGCTCGGCCTCATCGAGGACCGCACGCTGGCCACCCTGCGCGAGCACGGCGTGGGACACGCGGTGATGCTCTCGGGCTCGTTCACGCACCTGCTCGGCAACGCGCGCATCGCCGCCATGAAGTACGAGAACTTCAGCCGCTACGTGCAGCTCTATCCCGAGTACGGCTTCGTCTTCACGGGCGACAGCGGGCAGGGCGATGTGGTCTTCGGCGAGCGGATGCTCCAGGAGCACCCGGACTCGGTGCGGGCCGTGTTCATCCACGACGTGGTCGCTACGCCCGAGTCCGTGCGCCAGACGTGGCGCGGCCGGCGCATCTTCTTCTTCGACACCTACGTGGGCGCGGCGGTGGAGGCCTTCGAGGTGGGCGTCATCTCCCGGGACGGCATGGCCCGCGTGGCGCTCGCCGCTCAGGAGGAACTGGCCCGCGTGCCCTTCACCTCCGAGCCGCAGAGGCAGGCCCGGCGGGACGAGCTGGAGCGAGACGTGCGGCGCGCGGAGACACTCGTGGGCCGCGGGCTCGCCGGGTAGGCCCGGCCGGGTTCACGCCGCGGGGGCCTCGAGGGCCTGCGCGTCGTCGATGGCGGTCAGGCAATAGCAGTGCACCGGCTCGGGGATGCCCTTGAGCTCCAGCGCGCCCATCGCCCGCGCGTCGATGGGCCGGGGCGAGAGGTGCTGGAAGACGGGCTCGGACACGAGGATGTCTCCCTGCTGGCAGCGCTGCTCGAGCCGCGCGGCGATGTTCACCCCGCGCCCCAGCACCGTGTACTCGCTGCGCAGCCGCCCACCGAAGGCGCCCACCGCCACCGGGTCCTGGTGGATGCCCACGCGCAGCCGCAGTCCCTCTCCCCGCGAGCCCGGCCAGACGAGCTCGCGCGCCACCCGGTGCCAGTCGCGCGCCATCGCCACCGCGCGCCGCGCCTGCTCCTGGGGCGTCATCGTGTCCGGTGCGCCCACCAGCGCCATCACCGCGTCCCCGATGAACTTGTCGAGCGTCGCCCCGTGCTCGAACGCCACTCCCGCCATCACGTCGTAGAAGCGCCCCACCAGGCGGGCGAGCTCCTCGGGCGGCAGGCCATCCGACAGCGGGGTGAACGAGACGATGTCCGCGAACACCACCGTCACCACGCGCCGCTCCGGAGGCCCGTCCAGCGGGTGCTCCCCGGACAGTACCCGGTCCACGTAGCTCGGCGGCAGGTGACGGTGGAGCACCTCCTCCACGGCGAAGCGGTGCACGCGCTCCAGCTCGCACCGCCCGGCGAACTCGCGGATGCGCAGCCGCCGGTTGATGTGGTGCACCACGAGCGTGACGACGCACAGGAACACGAGGTAGGTGAGCGTCACGTCCAAGCCGGTGAAGTCCACCGGCCCCTGCGTCTTCCACAGGCTGCACACCACCACCCACGCAGCCAGACTGCCGCCGAGCGTCGCCGTCGCCTCGGCCACCGTGAGCGAGAAGATGCCGGGCAGCATGGCGATGAGCACCGCCATGGCCAGCACGTGCTGCGACTCGAAGCGTCCCATCTCCGCCGCGGGCGTGGCGCTATAGGCGGCCACCGCGATGCCGGTGACGGCCGTGGCCCATCCCATCACCCGCCGGCCCGGCTTCCGCCTCGCGAGCAGGTACATGCCCGCCATCAGCGCCAGCACCCAGCCCGTGACGTGCATCGCCGAGGGGAAGTTGGGCGAGAAGAGCGGCGCCACCTCGGTGAGGCCGACGAGGACGAAGCTGATGGGCGCGAACAGCCGCCAGCGCCGGCACAGCACCTCATGTTCCCGCTCGGTGAAGCGCGCGAGGTCCTCGCCGCTCAAGGTGCCAGGGACCGTGCTTCTCTGAGGGATCCAGAGGCGTGGGGGCTGGGCGGTGTCGTCCATGGGGTGCAGTCTGGCGGACAACCGGGCTGGAACTCCATCCCCTGGCTGAAAAGGAGGGGGGCGAGCGAGGGCCCGCTGCGAGGGGGATGCCTCGATTCCCATCTTCCCCCGGGGCGCGGCCGGGAGGGACCCGGCCGCCTCCATTCCCTCACCGCAGCGAGGAGCGAGCGATGGCGCAGCGGATGGATGTTCGGGTCGGCATGGATGTGAAGAGCAGGGACGGGCACCGGCTGGGCAAGGTGATTGGCCTGGCGGAGGACGCCTTCGTCGTGGAGAAGGGCGTGTTCTACGCCCGGGACTACCGCGTCCCCTTCCGCTCGGTGGAGCGGATTGAAGGCGATGACATCCACCTGTCGCTGGAGAAGGACCAGCTGCGCAAGGCCAGCCTGGGCGAGGTGCTGGAAGCCTCCGACCGGTTGGACATGGGGCCGGACTCGCTGAGCGAGGCGCGCATGGACAGCGCCAAGTTCCAGGACCACGGCCAGTACGACGTGCGCACCGAGAGTGAGAAGGCGGCGGAGGAGACGCGGCCGATCGGCTTCGATCCGAACACGCCCTCGCACCTCTAAGGCATGCACGTCGTCCAGTTCCTGCTGCCGCTGCGCGACAACGAGCAGCGGCCCTTCCCCCGGGCGGACTTCGAGAAGGTCCGCGCCGAGCTCACCGAGCGCTTCGGCGGTGTCACCGCCTTCCTGCAGTCTCCGGCCATGGGGGCGTGGAAGGACGAGGGTGAGACGGTGCGCGACGAGATGGTGCTCTACGAGGTGATGGTGGAGCGGCTCGACCGGGCGTGGTGGGGCTGCTACCGCGAGGAGCTGGAGCGCCGCTTCCAGCAGGAGCGCGTGGTGATGCGGGCGCTCGGGGCGGAGACGCTCTGAGCCGCGTCACGAAGGCACGGCGGGCCCCTATTCCCGGCCCTCACCGCAGGGCGTCGGTGGCGCTCGTGGCGGTCAGGGCCTGGACGAGCCAGCGCTGAAGCGTGCTCAAGTCCTCACAGCCCTCCACGCGGGCCTGCTGCTGGGCGCCTGGCGACAGGCCGCGCTGCCGCAGCAACTCGTATAGCGCCGTGCGCATGGCTCGCAGTCCCTCCTGGCGCCCTTCCTGGAGTCCCTCCTGGCGCCCCTCCTGGAGTCCCTCCTGGCGCCCCTCCTGGAGTCCCTGCTTGCGAGCCAGCGACAAGGCCCCGCGTTCGTCCTGGAGCGCCATGCCCGCGCGGATGTAGGCGTCCCACTCTTCCTCGGTGAAACCCGCGGCGCGAGCCGCCTCCAGCGCGTCCCGGAACGGCTGCTCGGCCAATACCTCCGGCACCATCTCCAGGTTGCTCGCTTCCCGGAAGAAATAGGCCCACTTCTCCACCACCGTCCGCGGGGGACGCGATGCGTCGTACTTGGGTAGCTCCAGGAACACGAACTGGAGCTGCCCCAGCCCTCGCGCGCCCCCGTGCTGCTCCTGCATCCGCCAGCGGCTGAGCATCGGCACCCGAGGCGCCTCCCGCTGGGGCCACAGCTCGAAGTCGCAGATGGTCACGCCGATGACGTCATCCAGGTCCGGGTACGTCTGCCCGGCATCGAGCTGGCCGGTGTACGCCTTGGCCACGTTGTACACCACGCGCTTCTCGAAGCCCTCCACGTTGAGCACCTGCATCTCCACCACGTAGTGGGTGCCTCGCGCGTCGGTGCACTTCACGTCGACGATGGAGTACTTGAGCTCCTGTACCTTCGGCCGCTGCTCGGCGGAGAGCAGCTCCACCTCCACCACGCGGTGCGCCTCGTCCAGCTCCAGCAGCCCGTTGAGCAGGGCCACCAGCAGGGGCTTGTGCTCCTCGGTACCGAAGATTCTCTTGAAGACGAAGTCGGTTTTCGGGTCCGCGAACAGGGGGCGCATGCCCTTCATGTAGCGCGCCCCGTCCCTATTGTCGCCCCCGACAGGGTCGCTGGGCCGGATACCGAGTGAGGACCGGGGTGGGGTGAGGGGTGAAACCCCATCCCGGCCCTCTCCCCGAGGGAACTGGGCGCACGGCATGCACCCACTCGACCTCGACCCTCTCCCCGAAACGGGAGAGGGGGTGCTGACCGCTACGACGACTTCAGGAGCCCGTCTTCTTCAGCTTCTCCGCGGCCGGAACCACCTTGAGGAAGCGCGCGGGCATCTTCTCCACCAGCCGCTCGGTGTATTGGGTGAACAGGCGGTACATGACGGGCAGCAGCACCAGCGTGAGCGCGCACGCGGAGAGGGTGCCCGCCACGATGACCACCGCCAGCGGCTTCTGCGTCTCCGAGCCGATGCCATGGCTCATGCACGCCGGCACCAGGCCCAGCGCCGCGAGGGCCGCCGTCATCAGCACCGGCCGCAGCCGCTCCTGGGCGCCGCGCTCGATGGCGTCGTCCAGGGCTTCGCCCGCCGCGCGCCGCTCGGCGATGGCCGACATCACCAGCACGCCGTTGAGCGACGCCTGGCCGATGAGCGCGATGAAGCCCACCGCCGCCGCCACCGACACCGGCATGCCCGCGAGGTACAGGCCGAACACGCCGCCAATGAGCGCGAAGGGCACGTTGAGCAGCGTGATGACCGCGCGGCCGAACGAATCGAACGCCTTGAACAGCAGGATGAGCGTGAGGATGAGCGCCACCGGCAGCACCGTCATCAGCCGGTTCATCGCGCGCTCCTTGTTCTCGAACTCGCCGCCCCACTCGATGGAGGTGCCCGCCGGGCTGGGCGCCTTGGCCTGCACCGCCGTGCGCGCGTCGTTGACGAACGAGCCCAGGTCTCGCCCGCGCACGTTCATGCGGATGCCAATGTAGCGCCGGCCATTCTCGCGGTTGATGGAGGCGCGGCCGAAGCCCGTCTCCACGTGCGCCAGGGCCTCCAGCGGCACCGTGGCGCCGCCCTCCACCGGCACGCGCAGCTTGGCCAGCTTCTCCACGTCGTCCCGGCTGGAGAGCGGCAGGCGCATCACCACGTCGAAGCGCCGCTCACCCTCCCAGAACTCGCTCACCGGACGGCCACCCACCGCCGTCTGGAAGACGTGCTGGAAGTCGCCCAGCGACATGCCGTAGCGCGCCAGCGCCACCCGGTCCGGCGTCACCTTGATGTCCGGCACCTCGCCGCTCTTCACGATGCCCAGGTCCGCCACGCCCGGCACCTCGGCGATGACGTTCTTCACCTTCTCCGCCTGGTCCTGGAGCACCTTCAGGTCATCCCCGTAGAGCTTCACCGCCACCTGGCCGAACTGGCCACTGATGCTCTCGTTGACGTTGTCGCTGATGGGCTGGCTGAAGTTCACCTCGATGCCCGGCACCTCGTCGATGTTCCTCTGCAGCACGGCGATGACCGAGGGCAGGTCCGGCGTCTCCTTCGGCCACGCCTCGGGCGGCTTGAGCTTCACGAAGAACTCGAGGTTGTTGGTGAGCGTGGCGTCCGTGCCGTCCTCGGGGCGGCCGAGCTGGCTCAGGATGCTGTCCACCTGCGGCGCCTGGCGGATGAGCTGGGTGAGGCGTGGCACCAGCTTGCGGCCCTCGGACAGCGACACGTTGGAGGGCAGGGTGAACGTCATGTAGAGGCCGCCCTCGTTGAGCTGGGGGAGGAACTCGCTGCCCAGGCGCGGCAGCATCCACCCGGCGATGAGCAGGCCCACCGTGGCCAGCGCGATGACGAGCCAGGGCCGCCCGAGGGCGAAGCGCAGCGTGGGGCCATAGGCCTTGGACGCGGCGCGCAGCACCGGCGACTCCTTGTGCTGCACCGGCTTGCGGTACACGAACGAGGCCAGCACCGGAATGAGCGTCACCGAGAAGATGAGCGCTCCCATCAGCGCGCTCACCACCGTGTTCGCCATGGGGCTGAAGATGCGCCCCTCCACCCGCTGCAGCATGAAGATGGGCAGGTAGGCCGCGATGATGATGAGCAGCGAGAACACCGTGGGCTTCACCACCGCCTGGGTGGCCTTCTTGATGCGCTCCATGGGCGTCTCCGGCTCGTGCCCGGGGGGCCCATGGTGGGACATGCGCGCCAGGATGCTCTCGATGATGACCACGCCTCCGTCCACGATGACGCCGAAGTCCACCGCGCCCATGGACAGCAGGTTGGCCGACATGCCCCGCAGCTTCAGGTAGATGAACGACGTGAGCAGCGACAGCGGAATCAGCGAGCCCACCACCAGCGCCGCCCTCAAATCCAACAGGAAGACGAAGAGCACCAGCGTCACCAGGATGGCGCCCTCGAGCAGGTTGTGGCCCACCGTCTTGAGCGTGGTGTTCACCAGGTCCGTGCGGTCGTAGAAGGCCGACACCTCGGCCCCGTCCGGCACCAGCCGCGCGTTGATGTTGCCGATGGCGTCTCGCACCCGCGCCAGCACCACCGAGGGATTCTCCCCGCGGCGCATCAGCACGATGCCCTCCACCACGTCGTTGTCGCCCTCTCGGCTCACCACGCCCTGGCGCGGCGCCCAGCCCTCCGTCACCTCGGCCACGTCCTTGATGAAGACGGGCGTGCCCTCGTGCGTGGCCACCCGCACATCGCGGATGTCGTCCAGGCCGTGGAACAGGCCCTCGCTGCGGATGACGAACTGCTCGCTGCCGCGCTCCAGCGTGCCGCCGCTCGCGTTGAGCGAGCCGTCCTTCAGCGCGTTCTCCAGGTCCTCCAGCGTCAGGCCGAAGGCCGCCAGGTGCGTGGGGTCCGGCTGCACGTGGATTTCCTTCAGCAGGCCGCCATAGCTCACCACGTCCGCCACACCGTCCACGCGCAACAGGCCCGGCCGCACCACCCAATCCTGCAGCGTGCGCAGCTTCATCGGGTCGCCCTTCGCGCCCTTGAGCGTGTAGCGGTAGATTTCACCGATCGGTGTCGCCAGGGGTCCCAGCTCCGGCGTCACGCCCTCGGGCAGCTCCGCGTCGCGCAGGCGCTCGAGCACCTGCTGGCGCGCGAAGAGCGCGTCCACCCCGTCATTGAAGGTGAGCGTCACGAAGGACAGGCCGAAGAGCGACAGGTTGCGCAGGCGCCCCAGCCCCGGCGTGCCGTTGAGGGCGCGCTCCAGCGGAAGCCCGAGCTGCCGCTCCACTTCCTCCGAGGGCTGGCCCGGGTACAGGGTGATGACGTTCACCTGCGTGTCGGTGGGGTCCGGAAAGGCCTCCACCGTCAGGTCCTTGAACGACATCCATCCCCAGATGGCCGCGAGGAGGGTCAGGAAGATGACCGCCGCGCGGTTCCTGAGACTGAAGTCTACGAGCTTCTCGAACATGGACGTTTCCTCGCGGACCTAGTTGGCCAGCTCGATGGTGTTCTCCAGCAGCAGCGCGCCCCGGGCGACGAAGCGGCTGCCCGGCTCGAGTCCGCCGTGCACCTCCACCTCGCCATCGCGGCGGCGGCCCGTCGTCACCGCCACGCGCTCGAGCCGGCCGGCCTCGCGCGCCACGAAAATCACCGAGCGCGCTCCGTCCGTCACCACCGCCGTCGCCGGCACGCGCAGCCGCTTCACTCCCGAGGGCGCCTCGGGCGTCACCTCCACGAAGGCGTTGGGCCGCAGCGCCCGGTCCTCGTTCACCACGCGGATGCGCACCTCCACCGTGCGCCGCTGCGGATCCACCACCTCGGAGATGCGCTCCACCTTGCCGCGCCGCTCCACCGCGCCCGACTGCGTGCGCACCCGCGCCGTCTGGCCCTCGCGCAGGTCCGCCGCGTCCCCCTCCTGCATGTCCGCGATGACGAGCACCTCGCCCAGGTCGGAGATGCGCAGCAGCGGCTTGTCCCGGTCCGGCGTCACCTCCTGGCCCCCCGTGAGCTCCAGGTCCACCACCGTGCCCGCGCGCGCCGCCGTCACCCAGAAGAGGTTGTCGCCGTCCGCCGACACCGAGAGGCTCGACTTCTTGGACTGCGCCGCTTGCAGGGCCAGCTTCGCCTGGCGCAGCTCGGCCTCCGCGGCCAGCAGGTCCTTCTCCGGCGCGGCCTGCAGGCCCACCAGCTCGCGCACCCGGTCCGCCACGCGCTGCTTGTCCGCCACGTCCGTCTCGGCGCTCTTCACCTCGCGGTCCAGGTCCGCGAAGGCGCCCGAGCGCACCGAGAAGAGCCGGTCTCCCGCCTTCACCCGGTCACCGATGCGCACGCGCACCTGGTCCACGCGGCCGGCCATCGGCGAGCCCACGGCGGAGGTGCGGTGCTCGTCCAGGTCCACCCGGCCCGGGGCCGGCAGCGGCGCGAGCGCAGGGGCCTCGGCGGCCACCGCGAGCTCGATGTACTGCCACTGCGGCCCATCCGGAGGCAGGTGCACGCTCTCACCCTTTACGACGGGGCCAGAGGCGGCGGCGCCCTCGGCCTCGGCGCGGTTGGGGTTGCCGAGCACCAGGCCGAGCGTGACGGCGGTGCCCAGGCCGAGGCCCGCGGCGGCGAGCCAGAGGGGACGGCGGAGAGAACGGGAGGAAGAAGCGGTCATGGGGGTGGGGTCTCCGAAGAAGGGAAGAAGGTCAGAAGTGCTCGGCCAGCTCGCCAGGCGGCTTGGGGCCGGCGCCGCGCACGCGCTCCATCGAGACGGAGAGGCGGAAGGCGGCGAGGTCCAGGTCGGCCGCGTCCAGCACGAGCTGGCCGTAGGTGCGGCGGGCGAAGAGCAAGTCGAGCATCGAGGCCCCGCCGGCCTTCACCGCCGCCTCCAGCCGCTGCACCAGGTTGGCGGCCTGGGGGAGCGTCTGGGTGCGCACGCGCTCGCGCCGCGTCTCCACCGACTGGCGCTGTGTGGTGAGCGCCGTCAGGTCACGCCCGGCCTGAGCGGTGAGCTGGGCGCGGGCCCGCTCGGCGGCCTCGGCCGTGGCGCTCGCGGCGAGCGCGTCCGCCTGGCCATGGTCGAAGAAGGGCAGGGGAATGGTGAGGTTGATGCCCAGCGAGTCACGCTGGTTGCCGGAGATGACGAACTGGTCGCGCAGGTAGCCCACGCGCAGGGTGGGGTCCGGAATCCAGCGCCGCCGCGCGAGCGTCAGGGCGGACTTCGCGCTGAGCTGCTGCGCCTCCAGCGAGCGCAGGTCCGGCCGCTGCTGTACGTCCACGGGCGCGAGCGTGCGCGCCAGTCGCGTGGTGAGGAACTGGGACGCCGCCTCGAGGCCACCAAAGGGAGTGCAGGCCAGGCCCACCGTCCGCGAGCACGTCAGGAGCGCCTCGGTGAGGTGGTTGTTCTCCTCGGCGAGCTGGCCCTGGAGCTGGGCCTCCTCGAGCGCGGCGCGGTCCGCGTCCAGGCCCGCGGTCTCTCCGTGCTGCGCACGGGCGCGCTGCAGCTCCGTCAGCCGCGCGGCGTCCGCGGCCAGCTTCTCCAGCTCGGCCACGCGCACCTCGGCGGTGGCCACCTCCGCGGTGCGCTCCAGCAAGTCATAGGTGCGCGCGCGCAGCAGCGCCTGCACCTCGAGCGCGGTGGAGGCCAGGGCCGCGCGGGCCGCGTCCTTGCGAGGGCCGCGCTTGCCCAGCTCCAGTTGCTCGGAGAGGCCCACGCCGTAGTTGGGCACCTCCGTCCAGCGGTTGAGGCCCGGCGGGTTGGTGGAGCCCAGCGGCAGGGTGTTGGCGCCGAGCTCCAGCTCGGGATTGGGCAGCAGTCCGGCACGCACCACGTCCGAGCGCGCGGAGGCCACGCGGGCCCGGGCGCTGGCGAACTCGGGCGAGCGCTCCCATAGCAGCGCGGCCACGCTGTCCTCGTCCGGCAGCGACGCGAGGCAGAGGGGGGTGGGCGAAGCGGCGGGCGCCGGAGTGGCCTCGGGCGTGGAGGCCGGGGCGGCCGGAGAAGGTGCTGCTTGCGCGGAGGCGGCGGTGGCCCCGAGCAGCATGCAGGAGACGAGCAGCGATGGAACGCGACGCAAGGAAGTGGCTCCCGGTGGGGTTCGGGAGGGTTCCCTTCGCAAGCCACGTGCCGGGGATTCTTCGAGTGATTCCGAGGGGTTGGGTTCCCTGGCCACTTCAAGGAAATTGAAGCCGGGGGGCGGACTTCAAAATCCTTTCATTGAAGATTCTTCAAGTCACTCACGGTGCGAGCTCCGGGAGGCCGCCGTCCAAGAGGGGGCTTCCAGGTAGAGTCCGCGCTGTCCCTCATGACGACCGAACTCATCCTGATCCGCCACGGAGAGACGGAGTGGAACTCCCTGGGTCGCCTGCAGGGGCACCTGGACAGTCGGCTGAGCGCCAAGGGCCTACGTCAGGCGGACGCGCTCGCCGAGCGCCTCGCGTCCGTTTCCTTCCATGCGCTCTACTGCAGTGACCTGGGCCGGGCGCTGGAGACGGCGCGCCGCATCGCCGCGCGCACGGGCCACCCCGTCGTCGAGGACATGCGCCTGCGCGAGCGGGGCCTGGGCCTCCTGGAAGGGCTCACGCGGGAGGAGGCGAGCCAACGCCATCCCGAGGTGTTCGCGGAGTACGCGGCGGGCGGGCCGGACTTCGTCATCCCCGGTGGAGAGAGCGCGTCACAGCGGCTGCGCCATGCGGTCGAGTGTCTGCACGAGCTCGGCACCCGCCACGCGGGAGGGCGCATCGTGGTGGTCACCCATGGCGGAGTCCTCAGCAGTCTGTTCCGGCATTGCCTGGGGATTCCGCCCGGCGCGCCGCGCACCTTCTCCGTGCTCAACGCGAGCTGGAGCCAGTTCGACTACCACGCGGGCTCCTTCCGGCTGGTGACCTGGGGGGACGTGAATCACTTGAAGGACGACAGCCGCGACGACACGTGAGCGGCGGCCCGCGCAGAGGGGGTTGAGCCCTCCGGGGGCGTCCGCCGATGGGTTGGAGCCGGGGCAATCCCTCCTGAGTCGAATGTTTTCCTGCTTGGGTGGGATGGATCCGTTTTCAGGACGTCTATCGGGGGATTCACTCCATTCCCACCTGGCAGCGCGGAAACGCCGCCCCCGGAGGTCGTCTTCATGAGGAAACACCCGTTCATCCCGGCCCTCACCATCGCTAGCGCCGTCCCGGCGCTATTTCTGTCCATGGCGGCGTTGACGCTGGCGGCGACGACGAGCGCGTCGGCCGCGGAGCGCATGAACCCCTCGGATGCCCGCCGTATCACCAAGGCGCGTGAGCGCATCGTCCCCGCCGTGGAGAGGGAGTTCGGGCCCAAGGCCCGGTTCATCCACCTCTTCGGCCAGGGCCGCACCATGCTGGCGGGTGTCGTCGCCGAGATTCCCGAGCAGGCGCAGGCGACGGATGACGTGCCGCTGCTGGCCATCGTCCAGTACGACGAGCCGACGGGCGCGGTGCGCGTGGTGGCGCGCGAGTTCAAGTACCGCGAGGCGCGCGCGGTGGGGCCGCACGTGGCCCTGCTGGATGGCGAGGGCAACCTGCGCCTGCGCGAGCCGAGCGGTCGTGAGCGGCTGCTGGCCCAGCGGGTGGGCGGAGATCTCTTCCCAACGGCGAAGGGTGACGCCTTGGTGGCCACGCTGATGGGCAACGCCGAGGGACACGAGACGGCCGTGGGCCTCATCGACCTGAACGGTCGCGTGAAGGTGCTCGCGGATGGGCCCGGCGTGGATGCGACGCCCTCCATCTCCCCGGATGGCAAGACGGTGGTGTTCGTGTCCGCGCGGACCAGCGTGGCCTCGTTCTACGTCACGTCGGTGGAGGGCGAGGAGCCCAAGCAGCTCACCAACGTCGGGCTGGAGAACTACATGCTGTTCGGTGGCGCGCCGGTGGGCTTCGTTCCCCCGCCCGTCTCGAGCCACCACATGGAGTGGGTGAGCAACGACGTGCTTCGTTACAACGCGGGCGGCGGCGAGTTCTGGAAGATCAACGTGCGGACGGGCCAGGCGGCTCCGGATCTGGGAGGTGAGCAGTGATGACGATGATGAAGAAGCTGGCCCTGACGTTGCTCTTCGCGCTGCTGGCCGTTCCGACGGTCTCCTCGGCGCAGACGATGTTCCGCTTTCCCATGTCCATGCTCTCCGACCAGTGTGGCAACGGCGGCTGCACGGTGAGCGCGTACAAGGATTACGGTGGGAGGGATTACGCCTGTGGGGGCGTGCGCTACAGCGGCCACACGGGCACGGACTACGCCCTGGTCGGCGGGTTCAGCAAGATGGACTACGGCGTATGGGTCATGAACGCCGCCCAGGGTGTCATCGAGTCCTCGGCGGATGGTTATTACGACAGGTGCAATTACTGGAATCAGTCCAACCCGTACGCCGCCTGCGGCCTCTACACGGCCAACTACATCATCATGCGGCACCCGGATGGCACGAAGAGCAAGTACTGGCACCTGATGAAGTACACCCAGCAGTTCGCCGTGAACACCTCGCTCAGCTGCGCGTATTGGATTGCCCGGGCGGGCTCGTCCGGTGCCTCCACGGGTCCGCACCTGCACTTCGAGTACTGGGTGCCGGGCTACGGCATCGATGACCCGTACGCGGGGTCGTGCGGCACGCCCTACACGCGGTGGACCTCGCAGGGCGCGTACCGGGGCCTACCGGGAATCGCCTGTCAGTAACCGGCCGGACTGCCCAAGGTGGTCTAACTGCCGCTGATGTGAAGTCCGCATCAGCGGCGGTTTCGTGTCTGCGTCGGGCCGAGCGCCTGAGCACAACGCCGCTGAGCCGGCTTCCCAGGTTCTCCCCGACGGGATTCGAACCCGCCGGGGAGACGAACCTGTCTACTGAATGGTGTAGGCGACCGTGCCGCTGCAGCTCCCGCCAGAGTAGCAGCCGGCGCGAAGCTGATAGGTACCGCTCTGGCTGGCCGTGTAGGTCAGGTACGAGAGCACCCCGCAGCTGTCGTCGTTGAGGGCCACCTGCGTGCCTCCCGGGCCATACACCCGCAGGTACGTGTCACCCGAGCCGGAGGCTCCCGTCACCGAGCAGGTGCCGAGCTGAATCGTCTGCCCGGCATTGAGCAGCACCGAGTGAGTGACGGTGTTCTGCTGCGCGCTGTTCGTGTTGGTGGCGCTGTAGCTGAACGTGCCGCTCATCGGGCAGAGGAAGCGCACCCGGTAGTCCTGGCAGTACCCATCGGACTGGTTCGCGTTGACGCAAATGCCGCCTCCGGAGGGCGTGCAGCTGTACACCTCGCCGCTCTGCGTCCAGTCCACCCCGGAGGTGGTCTGGCACTGGATGCCGACGGGGCTGGAGCACGCCTGGCCAAGGGGGAGGAAATCGCTCAGTGCCTCCCAATCCCCTGAGCCGCTCGGGCCGTCGCGGTTGAGCCAGCCGGTCCAGTTGCCGGACGTCGCCGTGCCCAGGCTGACGCCGCGCTCCCACAGCTGCAGGAAGTTTTCCGCCGAGCGGTTCAGGTGGTCGAGGTAGGCGCTGGGCGTTCCCACGGTCTGCAGGTCCGTCATGAGCTGCGGCAGCAGGCCCACGTGGGCCAGGCCCTTGCGCTGCAGCTCGTTGGGCCCCCCGGCGTTGTTGATCTGCGTGTAGTCCGAGGGACAGGTGAAGGGGTTGTAGCGGGGCTTGAGCTGCGAGATGAAGCCGTTGAGGTCCGCGCCGAACCCCACCTTCATGCCGTTGTCGACGGCGTACATGAGCGACTGGGCGAAGGACCTGGCGGAGCCCTGGCAGCTGTTGCTGACGGAGCCGTACTGGAGGGTCGACTCCGGACCCGGGCGCAGACCCACCATGCCGCCCGTGCTGGTGATCATCTGGATTTCGGCGGGCTTGATGTACTTCTCGTGGCGCTCCATGGAGGGGTCGATCGTGTTCCACATGTGCGCGTGCGAGTAGAGCAGCGGGTAGTTCCCGTGCTGCTGCGCGAGCTGGTAGGTGTCCGCGAACGCCTTGCGCGACAGGTGGGCCACGTCCACCAGCATGCCGCGGTCCATCATCGCGCGGACCAGGGTGTTGCCCTCGGCGGAGAGGCCCCGCTCGTTGAGGTAGGTGTCACCATCGCACTTGCCGGTGCTGCCCGTGCTGTTGCGGCAGACGATGTCGTTGATGCGCGTGAGATCGCTCCCGAGCGAGAGGAGCTCGATCTTGTCGGCGGCGCTCATCAACTCGGGAATCGGCGCCGCGCCGCTGAAGCGGTTGTCGGCATGGTGCGCCACCTGCACCGAGCTCACCCCCAGGCTGCGCAGCTCGTCCAGCTGCGCGAGGAAGTCGCCGGTGGGGAAGAGCTGCGTGACCTCGACGGCCAGCACGAGCACGAGCTTGCCCTGTTGGATGAGCGCGCGCGCCTGGGCGGGCGTGGTGGCGATGCCCACCCAACTGCTGTTGCGCGAGACGAAGCCATACGCCGCGTTGATCTGCCGCTTGGCGGACGCCATCTCGTCGCAGTCGTAGCGGCGCGTCACGGGGGCCGTGTTGGAGCACAGGAAGTTGGACTCGGCGACGGACACGACCATGACGCGCAGCCCGTTCTGCCAGGCCTGCTGCAACCAGCCCTGCCACATCTGCTGATGCGCGATGGCGTTCCACATGGGCCACTGCTCGAAGTGCTGCTGCGGGCAGGTGCCGGGCACCGGGATGCCGAAGACATAGCGGCACTGCCGCCGGTCGTACCCGCGCCGCTTGCCCAGGTGCCAGCCGGTGTCATCCCCGAGCAGCTCCGACACGACGGGGAAGCGCGTGGCCGCGTGGGACTTGAGCGGGAAGTTGCCATCGCAGCGCTGGACGGCCACGTCCATGGGTCCCTCGAGGGTGCCCGAGAACCAGCCGCCGCCGAAGCTGTGCTCGGCCATCAGGTGCGAGTGCAGGTCCACATAGCCGGTGACGGGCTGCGCGCCGGCCAGCGTGCCGCCGCACAGGACGGCGACGAGCGCGAACAGGGACAGGGAGGTCCGGGAGTTCATCGGCGCTTCTCCTGGGACGAGGGAAGGGGCTTCGCGGCCGGCTTGGGAGCGGGGGCCGCCATGGCGCACGTCGTGCAGCTGCCTCCGTTGTCGTAGACGAGCTGCTGCACCTGGAGGGTGGTGAGGTTCAGCTTGCGGGTCATCCGGCCGTCGGGGTCTCCCAGGTACAGGGCGCTGTTGTCCGGCGCGAGCGCCAGGCCGTGCACCTCGTCGGGCGAGGCGAGCTTGAGCAGCACGTCGCGCCGCTCGGTGCCGGTGTTGCGATCCTCGGTGACCTTGACGAGCTGCGCGTCCACCACCCCGTAGGAGACGTTGCTCTCGGAGCCTTTGACGACGATCGCGGAATACTCCTCGAACGAGCTGTTGAGGGTGACGTACCCGCTGAGGGCCGTGCCGTCGGAGGACGCCATGTGCACCAGCTCGTCGCCCGAGCTCGTCCACAGCACCTTGCCCGTCTCCGGGTCATAGGTGGTCCCGTAGGGGCCACTGGTGTCGGTGGCGAGGGTCTCGACATTCGAGCCGTCGAGGTCGCTGCGGCGGATGGCATTGCCGGCGTAGTCGGCCCAGTAGCGTTTCGCGACCGGCGCGGTGCGTTGCGCCTGGGCGGTGGACGGCCTGACGCCACCGGCCTTCACGGCGGTGGAGGGTTTGACGACGACCACGCGAGGATCCTGCTGGCCGAGGGCCGTCGAGCCGAGCAGGAGACCCCCGAGGCAACACAGGGGCAGGGGCAGGCGGAACCGCGATTTCATGGGTGCACCTCCGGCGTGAGGCACACGCCGTCAGTTGAGCGAAGAGCCCTCCCGGGACGGTCCATCTCCAGGCACGGGCATCACGGAGCACGCGAGCCCACGTCCCATGAGGAACATCAATCATCTCAAGCATTTCCCTTTTTTTCAAGACTAACGGTGAAACCGAGTGTGCACGGGAGTGTTCCCCTGGCGCTCGAAACGATCCGCCGGCCGCGTCGTAGGACGCGTGGGCGCCGACGGCTCCGATGTCAGTGGCCCGTGAGGCTCGCGGTGTCGAGCTTCGCCGTGTTGCGTGGGCAGGCCTCCCGCGCACTGCATCCAGCGGCCGCGAGGACACGAAGCCTGGCTGGCGCGCTCCGTGCTTGGGCGCCGTGCACCATGCCCGGTCCTCATGACCTCTTCGTCCGCTATACCTTTGGCCACCCCGAGCGGGCCGAGGCCGAGCTGCGTGCCGTGCTGCCCCCGCATGTCGTCTCCGAGGTGGACTGGTCATCCCTTCGGCGGGAGTCCGGCTCTGTCGTCGACCCGGAGTTGCGAGAGACCGAGAGCGATCTGCTCTTCACCGCCCGCCTGCGCACGGGACGCTCGTTGCTGCTGTACGTACTGCTCGAACACCAGTCGTCGGTGGACCGGTGGATGGCTTTGCGCATGCTGCGTTACGTGGTGCGCCAGTTGGAGCACTGGCGCCAGCAGCACCTGGAGAGCGCGTTGCTCCCGGTCATCATCCCGCTCGTCATGTTCCACGGGCCGGAGGGAGCCTGGACGGCGCCGCGGCGGGTGGAGGACCTCTTCGAGCTACCGGGGGAGACAGAGGAGGCGCGGAAGTCATGGCGAGCCTTGGTGCCACGCTTCGAGTACCTGCTCGACGACCTGACGGCCGAGCGGGAAGAGGCACTGCGAGCCCGGTCCGGTCCTCCGTTGGCGCAGCTGGCGTGGCTGGTGTTGCGCTATGGGCGTAGCGACGAACTGGCCCACCGTCTCCCAGCGTGGACGGCTCTATTCGCGCAAGTGCATGCCACCCCCGAGGGCACCGAACATCTGGTGGTGGTCATGCGTTACCTCCTCTGGATTGGAGGCAAGACCATCCAAAGAGCAGCGGGGCAGGTGCTACATTCGGTGATGGACGCACAGCAAGCGGAGGCGCTGATGGGAAGCTGGGCCGAGGAAATGATTGAGCGGGGACTCCAGCAGGGTCTGGCGCGCGGCAGGGAAGAGGGGTTGTGCCGGGGGCGTGTCGAGAGTCTCCTGCGGATCCTCACCCTCCGGAGGATTCCCGTCGACGAAGCCTCCCGGCAGCGCATCCTCCACTGTACCGAGCTGGAAACGCTCGACTGTTGGCTCGATCGGGCCCTCCAGGTCACGACCGTTTCCGAGTTGCTGGATGATGGGGCGCGCGCGTCTCCGTTGAAGGACTCGTAGCCGTCGGCGTCCCCGGTGTCAGCGGCCCGAGAGGCTCGCGGTGTCGAGCTTCGCTGTGTTGCTCACGCAGGCCTCCTGCGAGTCGGAGACGCCGAGGTCGATGCGCTTCGACTGGTTGGCGCGCGTGAGGCTCTGCAGTCGCAGCTCGCAGTGCGAGGGCGTTCCGAAGCGGTCGTAGTGGAGGGCGTAGAAGGTGCCGGGCTCCTTCGGCAGCACCCCCACCTGGTCGAGCAGCATGTCCCCCGCGGCGGCCATCCAATCGAGGTCCGCGAGCAGCCGGGCCTGGAGCTTGCCGTCGAGGCTCCACAGGCACACGTCCGTCTTGCCGTCCTTGCCCGCGCGAGCCTCGCCGTAGGTGATGAGGCGCTCTCCCGAGAAGCGCGCGTTCGAGCCCGACACGCACGGCAGCGGCGGCAGCGGCGTCTTGCGTTTGGTGTCGAGGTCCACCAGCCCGATGAATTCCTGGTAGCGGCCGTTCTTGCGCTCGCTCTGCGCGAAGAAGAGGACGGGCCTGGACGGGTGCGCCTCGAAGCCGAGCACGTGCTGGTAGAGCCCGTGGCGTTTGCCATTGCGCGAAATGTCGAGCACGTATGAGAAATCGCTCGCGCAGCCGAACGCGTAGTAGGTGAGCGCGTACGGGGCCGGGAGCTTCACCATCCGCTCGTTCTCCTGCTGCTCACCGTTGAGGGTCATCTCTTCACCGGCCTGCTTGACGCGCTCGTAGGCTGTCTCGCCGGGGATGAAGTTCTCCGGCTGGCACGGGGCGGGCTCGGCCGGCTTCTGCTTCACGGCGGGCAGGCGGGCCGGGATGGGTTGGAGCTCGGCCCAGGAGGCGTTCTTCGGCTCGGCGGCCGAGGCGGTGGTGGCCATCAGCAGCAGGCCGAAGGACAGCGTGCGGCGAGTCGTCTCGGGGTGCATGGAGGGCCTCCTGGCTCAGGCCGCGAGCGGGTGCTTCGCGCGCTCGTAGTGCCCGGCGAGAATCTCCAGGTAGTTGCCGTGCTCCACCCACTCCAGCAGGTGCATCACCCGCCAGGCGACGAACGGGTGGCTGCTGTCCATGGTCATCAGCGTGGCCAGCAGGCCATCGAACCAGTTGTCCTCCTCCATCTTCGCGAGCGCGCGCGCCTGCCGGACGAAGGGGGCCAGTTGCATCTTCGTGCGCCGGGTGACGCCCGGCCGGTGTCCGCCCGCCAGCTTCATCAGCACGTTGAGCGAGGCGCCCAAATCCCTGCACGCCAGCAGCCCCGCGCGGTCCGCCGTCAGCTCCGAGCAGCGCATCCATTTGTAGAGCGCCTTCTGCAGCGGGAAGCTCAGCAGTTGGCCCACCGTGCCCAGCAGGTGCGTGCCGCTCGCCATCACCTGGGCCACCGTCCGGTAGAGGCCGTGCTCGGCGTGCATGTGGCCCAGCTCGTGCCCCATGACGGAGAGCACCTCGCTGTCGTCCAGTTGGTCGAGCAGGCCCGCGTAGATGGTCACCGAGGGCTCCTCGCTGCCGAACGTCATCGCGTTGGCGTGCGGGGACTCGGAGAGGAACAGCGTGGGCTTCTGCGCCAGAGCCAGGCTCGCGCGTGAGCGCTCCAGCAGCGCGACCAGCTCGGGGAACTGGTCCTCTCCGCAGAGCACGGAGCTGGACAGGTTGAGCAGCTTCAGGCTGCGCTCGCCGAGCTGCGACATCAGCCAGCGAATCAACGCCGGGAAGCCGGGGATGGCCTTGAGCGCCGCCAGCGTCGTGCGGTCCAGCGCGTGCTCGTACGCGCTCGAGGTGATGCCGGTGAGCGGCTCCTGGGGCGAGAGGAACAGGGGCTGGCCGCAGACTCCGCACTCGCACTTCTTGGGCTCGAGCACGGCCCGGGGCACGTGCACGCGGTTCTTCCGGCCGCAGTGGCGGCACTCCAGCACCTTCGCGGGCACCTGTTTCGCATCCGGCCAGAGGGCCGCGGACAGCTCGGCGTGGGACTCGTTCTTCATGCCTTCCTCCCGGACGCCCGGGCGGCGCCCTCCATCGGGACGCTCGCGAAGCCTCGCCGCCCTGTCAAGCCAGGGGGCCCGCGCTCGGCTGGGCTCGCGTGCTGGGGGCGGACGCACGGGGCCTCGTTCCGCCGCCTGCCAGGGCGCTGTCGGGCTGGCCCTCGGGAGGCTTCACCCGCGGGGGGTCCTCCGGAAGTGGCGAGGGGCAGCACATTAGTCCTGAAGAGGAGGGCCGCATGTACGTCGTGACGGGAGCATCGGGGCATACGGGGGCGGTGGTGGCGCGGACGCTGCTGGAGAAGGGCGCGCGGGTCCGGGTCATCCTGCGGGACGAGGCGAAGGCCGGGCCGTGGCGGCAGTGGGGCGCCGAGGTGGTGCTGGCGGACCTGCGCGACGTCGCCGCGCTGAGTCTGGCCATGGTGGGCGCGCAGGGGGCGTACCTGATGCTGCCTCCGCCCGTGCCCTCGAGCACCGGGGTGATGGAGGCGTGCTGGACGGTGGTGGACGCGATGCGGCGGGCGGTGGACGAGAGCGGGCTGCCGCATTTCGTGCTGCTCTCCTCGGTGGGGGCGCAGCACGCCGGAGGCACGGGCCTCGTGAAGACGTTGAATCTCGCCGAGCGGGAGCTGGCCTCCGTGGGCACGCCGATGACCGTCCTCCGCTCGGCGTACTTCATGGAGAACTGGGGCGAGGGGCTGCCCGCGGTGGTGGCCTCGGGCGTGATGCCGAGCTTCATCGGTCCGTCGGACCGTCCGCTGCACATGGTGGCGACGCGGGACGTGGGGGAACTGGCGGCCCAGATGTTGTGCGAGCCCGCGTTCAGCCGGCGCGTGGTGGAGCTGACGGGGCCGGTGGACTACAGCCCGGACGAGGTGGCGGACACGCTGGCGCGGCTGCTCGGCCGGCCGGTGCGCGTGGAGGAGCACCTGCCCGCGGCCCTCGTGCCGATGCTCATGGGCCAGGGGGTCTCCGAGGAGGTGGCGAATCTCCTGTCGGAGCTCGACGAGGCCCTCAACCGGGGCCGGCTCACCTTCGAGCATCCCGAGCGCGTGGCGCGGGGCCGGACGACGCTCGACGAGGTGCTCGGCGGCATGCTGCGGGCCATCGGGGCGCTGCCGCACATGGGCACGGGCGCGGGCGCTGGGGCCGAGGCCCCGCGTTAATCCTCGCCCAGCCGCTTGAGGAACGTGGGGTACGAGAGGCCGAGCACCTTGGCCGCCTCCATGCGCCGGCCGCCCAGCTTCTCCAGGGCCCAGCGGGTATAGGCGCGCTCCACGTCCTCCAGCGCCCGGGGCGGGCCGGAGAGGACGAAGGACTCCGGGTCCACGGTGTTCGCCGCCGCCGTGGCCGCCGCGGGCTTCACGCCGTCCAGCACGTCCAGCTGCAGCTCCGGGCCGGGCTCCATCACCAGCGCGCGCTCGAGCAGGTTGCGCAGCTCGCGCACGTTGCCGGGGAAGGCATACGACTGGAGCCGCGCCCGGGCACGCGGGCCGAGCGGGGTGTCCCGGCGGCCCAGCTCCCGGCGCAGGTCGGCGAGGATGCCCTCGGCCAGGGGGAGGATGTCCTCGCGCCGCTCGCGCAGCGGGGGGATGTCGATGCGGAAGACGCTCAGGCGGAACCAGAGGTCCTCGCGGAACTCGCCCCGGGCCATGAGGGCCGGCAGATCGCGGTTCGTGGCGGCGACGATCCGCGCGCTGCTGGAGTGCTCGGTGGTGCCGCCCAGGCGCCGGAAGCGCCCCGAGTCCAGGAAGGTGAGCAGCTTGGCCTGCAGGCCCGGGGGCAGCTCGCCCACCTCGTCGAGGAAGAGCGTGCCGCCGTTGGCCACCTCCACCAGGCCGCGGCGGGCGGTGCGCGCGTCGGTGAAGGCGCCCTTCTCGTGGCCGAACAGCTCGCTCTCCACCGTCTGCTCGGGCAGGGCCGCGCAGTTGACGTGGACGAAGGGCGCGCCCTCGCCTCCCGAGGACAGTCCATGCAGGTGCCGCGCGAGCATCTCCTTGCCCACGCCCGTCTCGCCCAGCAACAGCACGGCGCTGCGGGGTGAAGCGGCGATGCGCTCGAGCGCGGCCAGCACCCGTTGCATGGCGCCCGAGGCGGGAGGCACCAGCCGGCGCCGTCCGGAGAGCTCGGCCTCGGCGGCGGCCAGCCGTTCCTTCAAGTGGCCCGTGTCCAGCGCCCGGCGCACGCGCAGCACCAGGTCGGCCAGCTCCACCGGCTTGGCCACGTAGTCCGCGGCTCCCGCGCGCACCGCGTCCACCGCGCTGGCGATGTCTCCGTGCGCCGTCACCATCACCACCGCCGCGCCGGGGGCCTGGGCCTTCAGCTCGGGGAGGAAGCCGAGTCCGTCTCCGTCCGGCAGCCGCCGGTCCAGCACCACCAGCGCGGGCGTCAGCTTGCCGAGCGCGGCACGGGCCTCGTGCAGCGAGCGCGCCAGGGTGACGGCATAACCCTCGCGCTGCAGGGCCGCCGCGCCCAGCGAGGAGAAGGCCCGATCATCATCGACGAAGAGGAGGGGAGCGTTCATGTCATCGGCTCCTGCGAGTCGTGGAAGTCCTGGGGGGCCTGCAGCGTCAGCCGCAGGGTGAAGCGGCTGCCGTTGGGAAGGCGCTCGAAGAGGAGGCGCCCGCCCTGTTGTTCCAGCGCGCGCCGGCTCATGGACAGTCCCAGCCCCACGCCCTTGGGCTTGGTGGTGACGAAGGGCTCGAAGAGACGGTCCTCGAAGCCCGGAGGGGGACCGCCCGCGTTGTCCTCCACCTCCACCACCGCCTCGCCGCCGTCCTGGCGCACGTTCACGTGCACCTCGGGCGAGGCCACCTTCCCCAGGTCCTTGGCCGCCACGGCCGCCTCCATCGCGTTGCGCACCAGGTTGTCCAGCGCGGTGGCCAGCAACAGCGGGTCTCCCGACAGCAGCAGTGCCTCGGGCAGGTGGGCGTCCACGCGTACCTCCTCGGCCTCGGGCAGCACGCGCAGGCCGTCGAGCACCTCGCGCACCAGGTGCGGCAGGTCCACCGGCATGCGCTGCACGCGCGCGGGCTTGCCGAAGTGCAGCAGCGAGGTGGCCAGGTGCGCCAGCCGGTCTATCTGCCCGCGCAGCGTGCGCACCGCGAGGCCCTGCTCCTCCGTCTGGGAGAGCATCCCCGTGGCCACCTTGAGGCCGTTGAGCGAGTTCTTCACCTCGTGGGCGATGAGGCTGGCGGCCGAGCCCAGGGCGGCCATCGTCTCCTTCTCCGCCGCGCGCCGCTCCATCTCCAGGAAGAGGCGGTAGACGCGCCGCCAGTGCAGGCCGAAGAGCAGCAGCGTGCCCACCTGAAGCACGGCGAGCACCAGCAGTTGCACCAGCAGCCGGCCGCGGATGGTGGCCAGGGTGGCGCTCTCGTCCGCGGCGAGCACCAGCCGCAGCTCCGTGCCCGGCACCGGCGTGGCCGAGGCGAACACCTGGCTCCCGCCCGTCTCCAATTCCTGGCCGCCCTCGGCGAGCAGCGTCTCCACCTTCGAGGCGAAGCCCGGCGCGGTGGCCCAGGCAGGGGGCGCGCGAGGGAGGAAGAGGTCCCCGTTGCGGTTGAGCACCAACAGGCTCAGGTGCTCGCTGGAGGGCCGTGTCCCGGGGAGGTCCGCGCCCGCGTCGAGCAGGCCGACGAGCAGGCCGATGGTCCGGCCCCGGCGCACCACGGGCACGGCGACGACGAAGGTGGACGAGCCCGGCGCCAGCGCATCCACCACCGGGGCCTGCCGGACGAGGACGTGTTGGAACCAGGGGCGCTCGAGCAGCGCGGGGCCCGCGAGCAGCTCATGGGGCTCGCTCCAGCGGGGACGGCCCGCCGCATCCAGCAGGATGATGCCCTGGCGGAAGATGCCGGCGTCCGGCGAGGAGAGGTCCTGCATGTCCTCGGTGGCCTTCTCCTCTTGCAGGTCGGGGCCCACGCCCACGGCCACGCGCGCCAGCTCGGACTTGAGCAGCTGGAGGTGCAGGCCGAGCGCCTCGGCGTACACCCGGGCCTCGCGGGCGATGCGCGAGCGGAACTGGCCGCGCACCTCGAGCACGTCACCGCGGTAGGACAGCAGCGGCCCGGCCACGGCCACCAGGCCCAGCAGCACGATGCCGGCGAGCACGGAGCGGGTGAACTGCCGCTCCGCGCGGAGGAACTCGGGATGGGAGGGGCTCGCCATCTCCGAAGGCCCCGGTTCTCAGGCGCTGGCGAGCTTCGCGGCGGGCTCCGCTGGCGCCGGGGCACCCACGTTGAGGTTGCCCGTGAGGTACTGGCCGGAGAAGCACGCGGTGCAGAAGGTGGCGCGCTCCCGGTCTCCCACCGCGCTGCCCAGGCCCTCCAGGGTGATGTAGCCCAGCGTGTCCGCCGTCACGTAGCGGGCGATCTCCTCCACGCTGTGGCTGGAGGCGATGAGCTCCTGGCGGCTCGGCGTGTCGATGCCGTAGTAGCAGGGCCACTGCGTGGGCGGCGAGGAGATGCGCAGGTGCACCTCCAGCGCTCCGGCGGCCTTGAGCATCTTCACGATTTTACGGCTGGTGGTGCCGCGCACGATGGAGTCGTCCACCACCACCACGCGCTTGCCCTTGAGCACCTGGCGCACCGCGGACAGCTTCAGCTTCACGCCGAAGTGGCGGATGGACTGCTGGGGCTCGATGAAGGTGCGGCCCACGTAGTGGCTGCGGATGAGGCCCACGTCGTAGGGGATGCCGCTCGCCTGCGCGTAGCCGATGGCCGCGGGCACGCCCGAGTCCGGCACCGCGATGACCAGGTCCGCCCCGGGCGCCGGCTGCTCCTTGGCCAGCTGCCGGCCCAGCTCCTTGCGCACCTCGTACACGCTGCTGCCGAAGAGCACCGAGTCCGGCTTGGCGAAGTACACGTGCTCGAAGATGCACCGGCCCAGCCGCGTGGGCGGGAAGGGCTGGCTGGAGCGCAGGCCCGTCTCGTCGATGACCACCATCTCGCCGGCCTCGAGCTCGCGGATGAACTCCGCCTCGATGAGATCCAGGGCGGTGGTCTCGCTGGCCAGCACCCAGCTGTTCTTCACCATGCCGAGCACCAGCGGCCGGAAGCCGTTGGGGTCCCTCACCGCGACGAGCTTCTTGTCCGTGAGGAAGAGGATGCTGTAGGCGCCCTTCACCTTGGAGAGGGCCTCGGTCACCTTCTGCTCGAAGGTGGGCTGCTTGGAGCGGGCGATGAAGTGGATGACCACCTCGGTGTCCGAGTCCGACTGGAAGATGGCGCCGTCGGCCTCGAGCTGGGTGCGCAGCTCCTGCGCGTTGACGAGGTTGCCGTTATGGGCCACGGCCAGGTGGCCGCCCACGTATTCCACCGTGAGGGGCTGGGCGTTCTTGAGCTGGCTGACGCCCGCCGTGGAGTAGCGCACGTGGCCGATGGCCGCGTGGCCCGGCAGCTTCTCGAGCACGGGCGCGGTGAAGATGTCCGCGACGAGGCCCATCTCGCGGTGGGCCCGAAGACTCTGGCCATCGGATGCGACGATGCCCGCCGACTCCTGCCCGCGATGCTGGAGCGCATGCAGGCCGAGGTACGTCAGGTTGGAAGCTTCCGGGTGGCTGACGATTCCGAAGATGCCGCACATGCGCGCTTGCCTTATCCCCTTCGGGTGCCGAACGGAACTGGAGAACGGTGGGGAACGGTTGCCGCGCTCATGGGTATTCCACGGGCGAGTGCCTCTCCGAGGGCAGGCGTGCGCCCGAGCCCCCGGAATTCCTCGTTTGGAGGTAGGTTCCCCCTCGCATGTCCTCCCGGCGGCGGCGACTGCTGCGCTCCCTGCTTCCCTTCGTGCTGCTGACGCTCGGGTCGGCGTACGCGCTCGCGTCCTGGAACTGGTGCGGGCGGTGGACCGAGCGGCCCCCCGTGGTGCTCGGGCAGGCGCGGGCCGAGGGCGCATGGAGGGCCGGGGCGGCGAAGGTGCCCCTGAAGCCTCCCTACCCGGTGGTGGTGGCGGGCTATGCGCCCCCTCGCCCCGAGGCCAGCCAGGCGGACCCGGCACCCCAGGCCCGGGCGGTGGTACTGGCCGCAGGAGACGTGAAGGTGGGGCTGGTGTCGCTGGAGCTGCTGCTGGTGCCCGACGAGCTCGTGGCCGCGGTGCGTCAGCGGACGGCCGGCCTGGGGCTGCGGGGCGTGGTGGTGACGGCGACGCACTCGCACTCGTCCTTTGGCGGGTATGACGCGCGGTGGGTGTCGCAGCTCGCGGGCACCGGGCGCTTCCGCGAGGACGCGCTGGAGGCGGCGGTGGCCGGGGCCTGCGAGGCGCTGCGTCAGGCCGCGGCCCGGCTCACGGAGGTGTCGCTGGAGGTGGGCGAGTCGAAGGACCCGGTGCTGGTGCGCTCGCGGGCGGGCGGAGAGATTCCGGACGGGGCGCTCACGCGCGCGGTGCTGCGAGGGGCCGAGGGGCCGGTGGCGGAGCTGCTGGTGTTCGCCGCGCACCCCACGGTGGTGCCGAGGCAGCGGGCGGTGGTGGACCCGGACTGGCCGGGGCGGCTGAGCCAGCTGCGCGAGGAGAAGGGCGGGGTGGTGTTGGTGCTGCAGGGGACGGTGGGCAACGTCTCGGTGTCCTACGGCCAGGGCGAGGGCGCGGCGCTGGCGCTGTCCTTCGCTCAGGCGGTGTCGGGGCTGGCCGAGCGCGCGGTGCCGGTGCCGGTGGCCGGGAGCACGCGGCTGGGCTTCGCGCGGGTGGAGGTGGCGCTGCCGAGGCCGGATGCGTCGCGGCTGGTGCCCTCGTACTCGCGGGCGGCGGGGGACAACTTCCTGTGCGCCTCGGCCTCGCGGACGGCGGAGGTGGGCGCACTGGCGTTGGGGCCGCTGGAGCTGTTGCTGCTACCGGGCGAGCCCACGGTGGGCGTGGGCGCGCTGCTGGCGCCACGCACCGGGGCCACGCGGGTGTTGGGGCTCGCGGACGGTTACGTGGGCTACGTGGAGACGCCCGAGAAGGTGAGGACGAACGAGGGCGAGGGCCGCCGTCAGTACTTCGGTCCCACGCTGCTCGAGCGGCTGGGCTCGGGAGCCGAGCTGGCCGCCCGGGCCGCGGGCTTCACACCCTGAGGGCGCGGCTCACAGCTTGTCGAACTCCGAGTCCTCGTCCCGCTTCTTGAAGAGCAGGGCGGTGCGGCCCAGCAGCTGGGCCAGCTCGGCGCCGGTGCCCTCGGCCAGCTTCTGCGCGGCCTCCTGGCGCGTCTCCGGGCCCTCGTTGATCTTCACCTTGATGAGCTCGTGGTCATGCAGCGCCTGCTGCACGGCGGCGATGACGCCCTCGGTCACGCCCGACTGGCCCACGATGACCACCGGTTCCAGGTGGTGTCCCAGCGCACGCAGCTGGCGGCGCTGTTTTCCGGTCAACGGCAAGTTGCTTCTCCTCGTCTGGGGGAGCGCGCGGCGGCGCTCCCGGGGTGGCGCACCCTACTTCTTTTGCTGCGCCATGCGGATCTCCCGCTGCGCGTCGATGTGATTTGGCTGAAGCTCCACCGTCCGCTGGAAGTGCTTCATCGCGCCGCTCTGGTCACCGCACAACTTGGCGATGGCCCCCAGGAAGTAGTGCGCCGAGGCGACCTTCTCGTTCTGCTTCAGACAGGCCTGGAGGTCCTTGTAGGCCTCGTTGTAGCCCGTCTTCTTGTCCTCGAAGGTGAAGAAGCGGGCGTACCCGCGCCAGGCGTAGAACTCGGGCTCCTGGGAGTTGAGCTCGATGGCCTCGTCGAGCAGCTTCGCCGCTTCGGCGAACTTGCGGGCCTTGATGTAGTGGCCGGCCTTGCGGAAGAGCTCCTCGCTCTTGAGGATGGCCTCCACGTCGACCTGGGCCTCCTGCTTGCCGCCGCTCTTGAGCTCGTCGAGGTACGCGGCGCGGCCCTTGTCGTCCGAGAGCGTGCGGTAGGCCTCGCCGATATAGGCGAAGATGTCGGCCTTGAGCTTCTCCAGCTCCGGAGGCGCGCCGGGCGGCAGCGTGTCCGGGTGGTACTGCTTGGCCAGCTTGAAGTAGGCGATCTTCACCGCCGGGCCGTTGGTGTCCGCGCCCAGGCTCAGGCGCTCGAAGTGGTTCTGGTCCTTGAGCTTCTCGGCCAGCTCACGGAGCGCGGGAATCTCGGCCGCGCCCGGAGCGGAGCCCGAGGCGGCGGCGGGAGCGGCGGGCTTCGCGGCGGCGGCGGGAGCGGCGGGCTTCGCGGTGGGAGCAGCGGACGCGGGAGCCGCCGGACGAGGGGCCTGGGGCGCGCTGGCCGGAGGAGGCGCGGCCGGCTTCGGCGCGGCGGCCTGCGGAGCCGAGGCAGGGGGCGGTACGGCCGGCTTCGGCGCGGCGGCCTGGGGCGTGACGCCAGCGTGGGCGACACCGGGTTGTGTCGTCGCCGGACGGGCGGCCTGGGGCGTGACGCCGGCCTGGGCAACGCCGGGCTGTGTCGTCGCCGGACGCGGGGCCTGGGGCGCGGCGGCGGTGGGCGGAGGTGCCGTGCGCGTGGCGGCGGCGAAGGACACCGCGTCGAGCTCCTTGAGGAGGAACGCGATGCGCAGCAGGTGGTCGGCGTCCTGGGGAACGTCGTTGAGGAGCTGGCCGAGCGAGCGCACCCCGTCGATGAGGGCGAGCACGCGCACCTCGTGAGGGGTGAGGCGCAGGTCCCCGGTGGCCACGCGGCCGTTGGCCTTCATCACCGGAAGGGGGAGCACCGGCTGCAGCCAGCGCCGGAGGTCCGCGGTGGGGATGCGGCGGACGAGCTCGCTGAGCAGGGCCCACTTGTTGCCCAGGGGCATGGCCTTGGCGGCGGGCAGCTCCTTGGGCTCGAAGGTGAAGGAGCCGGAGTCGGCGCGCAGGCCCTTGAGGAGGATGCTCTGGGCGCGGTGGGCCAGTTGGGTGAAGGCGGTGGCGGGCTGGAGGAGCCCGAGGCCGAAGAGGGCCGCGAGCACCTCGCCGCCGAAGCGGCTCTTGGAGGACTCGGCCTGCTGGAGCTGCTCCGGGGTGACGAGCTTCGCCTGGAGGAGCCAGGAGCCGAGCGCGTCCTCGGGGTGGGAGGAGTCGATGAACTCGGGGTTGCCCTTGCGGAAGTGGATGCTGACGGCGCAGTCGGGCAGGGAGATGGTGAGCAGGCCGGTGTGGTTGCCGGCGGCGATGAGGCCGTAGAGGTGCACGGGCGAGTGCGCCTCGAGCTGACCGCTGGAGGGCGGCGGGGCGTCGGAGCTGGGGGCCGGAGCGGGCTGCTGGGAGGGCACTCCGGTCATGGACGGGCGCGCGGGGGCCGCGGCGGGCGTCGTGGGCGGAGGCGGGCGGGGGGCCGCAGCGGGAGCGCTGGGAGGCACGGCCCCTGGATGCGGAGCGGCGGGACGGGCAACGGCACCGGGGCTCGCGACAGGCACACCGGCGCCCGGGACGGGAGGCCGCGTGACGGCGACACCCGGGCTCGCGACAGGCACACCGGCGCCCGGGACGGGAGGCCGCGTGACGGCGACACCCGGGCCCGCGATGGGCACACCGGCGCCAGGGACAGGAGGACGAGTCACCGCACCCGGGCCCGCGACGGGGACACCGGCACCTGGGACAGGAGGACGAGTCACCGCACCGGGGCCCGCGACGGGCACACCGGCGCCCGGGCCGGGAGGCCGAGCGATGGCACCGGGGCCCGCGACGGGCACACCGGCACCCGGGACGGGAGGCCGCGTGACGGCGACACCGGGGCCCACGACGGGGATACCCGCGCCCGGGATGGGAGGCCGGGTGACAGCAGCACCCGGAGGACGAGGCACGGCCCCGGGGCCGGCCATGGGCGGAGCCGCGGGAGCGGGCGGCGAGGCGGGGGCACTCGGCCCGGGGGGAACGACGTCGCCCCACATCTCACGAGGGAAGGCATCGCGGATGTGTGGGAAGCGGCCGGGGAAGGCGAAGTTGATGCCGTCCTCGGAGACCTGGAGCCGGCCCTGGATGATGCCGTTATCGATGAGCAGCTCGATGGTCGGCAGGGCGAGCGGGCCCCAGATGGCCCCCTGCTCGTTCCGCACGAAGTATTGCCGGACTTCTCCCTCCGCCATCTCGGATGTCGCTCCTTGTATGCGTCGGCCACCCTACCCCCGTCGCGAGGGCAGGGAAAGCAAGCTGCCGGGCGAAAGCTCCGGAGCGGGGGCGCTCCGCCGTTACGGGGCCTCCATCGTGGCCAGCCCGAGCAGGGAGAGGCAAGCCGGGTCCGCGTCCTGGGTGCTCGGCGGGTCGAAGCAGTTGACCTCGGTGTCGAACACCTTGCAGAGCCCCTTGGGGGTGGTGGCGCAGGCCACCTTGGAATAGGCCTTGGTGCAGCCGTAGCCGCACACCGGCTGCTGCTCGCTCAGCTGGCACTGGGGGGCGGGGAGGGTCTTGCCCCAGGCGCAGAAGGCCTGGGCGGGCGGGTCGAAGCAGGTGAGCTGCATGCCATCGCTCTTGCAGACGCCCATGGGGGTGCGGGTGCAGGCCACCTTGCCGGCCCCGCGGGTGCACTTGTAGCCGCAGGCGAGCTCCACGCCGTTGCCGAGGCACTCGACGCGAGGCGTGTCCCGGCCATAGACGGCGTACACCTCGGGGGGCGGATCGAAGCAGACGATCTCATCGTTGCGGCCGGCGCAGGTGCCCGAGGGAGTGCGCGCGCACTTCACCTTGCCGAACTGGGTGGCGCACTGGTAGCCGCAGGCCACCTGCCCGTCGATCGTCTTGCACTCGGGGGCGGGCAGCGCGTCGCCGTAGACGCGGACGATATAGGCGGGCGGATCGAAACAGACGGCCTGGCCATCAATCACCTGGCACGAGCCCTGGGGCGTCTGGGCGCAGCGCACGCGCTGCCCGTCGGACTTGCACTGGTAGCCGCACGCCACGTGGCCGTCGATGGAGCGGCAGGTGGGACCCTTGGGGTCCGCGGGCGCGGCGGACAGCAGCGCGAGGGTCATCACGGAGACGAGTGACGCGAGCACGGGGGGACCTTGGCGGGGGGTTGCTCCGGATTGACGCCCAGAGTCGGCGCGCGCGCAAGCTTTGGACGTGGTAGGTGGCCGCTGGTGGAAGTCACTCCGCTCCAAATCGCCCTGTTGTGTGTCGCGGCCCTCACGGCCGGTGTGGTGGATGCCATCGCCGGAGGCGGAGGGCTGGTGACGATGCCCGTCCTCCTGGCGACCGGCCTGCCGACGCACCTGGTGCTGGGGACCAACAAGGGGCAGTCCGTGTTCGGCGCGTTCGCGGCGCTGGTGCGCTACGCACGAGCGGGGCTGGTGCGCGGCAAGCTGGCGGCGGTCACCTTCCCGCTGGGACTGGCGGGCTCGTTCCTCGGCGCGTGGCTGGTGCTGAAGCTGCGCCCCGAGGTCCTCAAGCCCCTGGTGCTCGCGTTGCTGGTAATTGTCGCCGCCTTCCTGGCGTTTCGCCGGGGACCGCCGCCCGAGGAGAGGCCGGAGCCACCCCTGCGCCGCATGCTGACGCTGGGCGGGGTCATCGCGCTGCTCATCGGCACCTATGACGGCTTCTTCGGGCCGGGGACGGGGACGTTCCTCATCATCGCCTTCTCGGGGCTGCTGGGGCACGGGCTGACGCGCGCCTCGGCGGACGCGAAGGTGGTGAACTTCGCGTCCAACGTCGCGGCGGTGAGCCTCTTCGCGTACCGCGGAGTGGTGCTCTGGTACGTGGCCCTGCCCATGGCGGCGGCCCAGTTCACCGGAGCGTGGATCGGCGCGCACCTGGCCGTGCGTGGGGGCGACAAGCTGGTGCGCAAGGTGGTGCTGCTGGTGGTGACGGCGCTCGTCATCAAGCTGGGCCGCGACGTGTTCGCCGGGTGAGGCGAGGCCCGCGAGCGCGAGGCCCCGGTCCGTTCAGCCGATGAACACGAGCAGCCCGTGGCCGCGCCTGGCCACGGTGGCGGCGAACTTCTTCAGCTCCTCGAAGTAGGAGAAGAGCTCCTCCTCCGGATCCAGGTCGGGAGGGGGCTCCTCCCAGAAGCCCGGGTAGATGTCCTCTTCCTGGAGCTTCGCGGGGTCGTAGCGCTTGCGCAGGGTGCTCTCGGAGAGGGCGTGGAGGGCCGTGGAGAGCTCCTTCACCTGCTCGGCGGTGAAGACGCGCGCGGTGCCCTCGTCCGAGGGGATGTCGCCCACGTCCTCGCCGCCGCGCACCAGGAAGTCCAGGGGGGCCTTGCCCTCCCAGGCCGTGCCCGTCAGCAGGTATTGCAGGCCGTGCCACGTCTCGCCGATGTCGAGGTCCAGGAAGCGCGCGCCCTCCGCGTCCCCGAAGTCCTCCTCATCGTCGATGAGCTCCTCGAGCTTGTCGGGGTGCTCGAGCAGCTTCTGGCGCTGGTTCTCCGTCAGGCTGCGCAGGGTGCAGAGCATCTCCATCCATGTCTCCTGCGGCCAGACGTTACCATGCGCGCTCAGGTGGCAAGCACTTCCTCCACACGCCGCCGCGCTTCGTCCACCCGCGCCCACGTGGAGAGGAAGTTGCCGTTGAACACGGGGCACTCGTCCACCAGCTCCCGCATCGCGGCGAAGGCCGCCTTCGAGAGGAAGGGGGCCAGGTGCACCCACCGCCTGCGCGAGGCCCAGGGCTTCCCGGCGGCGAGGTCCCGCGCGAGCTCGGCACGTACCTTCGCGGCGTCTCCCCGTCCCGCGGGCACCCGGCGCGCGAGGGCGGCTTCGAACGTGCGCGCGCTCCACATCACCACGTCCTCGTGGAGCACCTGCCACCCCCGGCCGAAGGAGGGAACGAGCCCCTCCCGGGCGAGCCATCCACCCGCGTGCGAGCGATCCGCGCCGGCCTCCAGGTGCTCCTCCATTCCGAGGTTGCACGTGGCGATGGCCACCTGTGCGGCCTCCAGTGCGCGCAGGGGACGGCCCGCGTGGCCGCAGCCGGAGACGAGGACATTGGACAGGTAACCCAGCTCCTGCATGCACCGGGCGAGGGCCTCGGGGGACTCATCCTGGAGCCAGGCCAGCGCCTCCCGGAGCATGGTGGCCGGGGCCTGCGTCCCACCGTCTCCGCCCGTACCGAGCAGGGCCGCTGGAGGCTGCGACGTGAGCACCTCGGCCTCCTGGAGGAGCTGCACGAGGGGCAGGGCGGGGGCGGGCTGTCCGGGCCGTGCGCCTTCCACGCTCGGAGGCGGCGTCCGGGCGTAGCCGCGGGTGATGGGGTCGTCTCCCACGCGCCCGGCTCTCGCGAGGCCCAGGAAGGCCGCGGCGTCCGTCGGGGCGACGAAGCCCTCGCGCTCGCGCCGCTCCTCGCGCGCCTGGGCCACGTCCGATTCGAGCTGCTCCGCCGAGGTGAGGACGGCGTACAGCCCGCCGTTGTCCTCGATGTATTCCGAGGCCTGATGGCAGCAGTGCTCGAGCAGGCGCATGAGGAGCTCATGGTGCGCCTCGTCGAGCGCGACGAGCACCGAGAGCACCGCGTCCCACGACTCGGGCCTGCGGGAGATGAGCAGGAAGTGGTCCAGCTCATGGCTCAGGCTGCTCTCCAGCGCCTTGTCCAGGAGCGGCCCGTCTCCCTGCTCTCCCTCATGCAGGTGGCTCATGAGCAGCACGTCCATGTCCAGCACGAGCACCAGGCCGGACAGCGCGAAGGTGATGAAGTCCTCGTCCATCTCCGCGAGCCGGGCGGCCGCGCGGTCCGCGCCCATCTCGAGCAGCACCTCCAGCCAGAGGCCGAAGCGTTCGGCGTCGAAGCGCTCCTCCTGGCCCGGGCGGGTGCTGCGCCACAGGTCGTCGTCGAAGATGCGCGCCAGTTGCTGGGTCGTGGCCAGGGCCACCAGCTCCCCCGCGTCCTCCAGGCCGACATGGTGGATGAGGCGCGCCAGGGTGGGCGGCGGCAGATGCTGGAGGGCCGAGACCTGCTCCGGGCTCTCGAGGACGCGGTAGAGCAGCCCCTGGGTACCGGGTCCCTTCATCAGCGGGCTCGACGTCATGCGTGCCTCCCTTTCATGGGTGAATGGTGTATTCATTTTTGGGGGATGAGGACGCCCGGACGGGCGGGGGCCCGCACCGGCTCAGGGCGTGAAGAGTGCCGCGAGCCCAGTCAGGTGGTAGCGAGCGAGCGCCTCCACCGCCTCGCGGATATCCCGTTCCTCCTCCAGGTGACGGAGGATGCGTCCCAGCGATGTGACGTAGTTGCGGTAGAGCTCCTCGAGGGCGAAGCGCGTGGGGCGGGCAGGCCGGGCGTGGAAGTGAGCGGTCGCGGCCTTGATGAGGAACTGGACCAGTTCTTCCGCGAAGTGCTCATGGGGCGTGCCCTCGGGACTGGAGAGCAGCACGACGACGCGCAGGCGGTGGGCCAGACAGAAGGCCAGCACCTCCTCGGAGAGGAGGCGGTAGGGCGCGGTGGGCTCCAGCTTCCGGAGATCCTCCACGCCCCGGGCCGCCTCCACGCGCTGGCGCAGGAGCCGCTGCAACGTGGCGACGAACGCGTCGGGGATGACGGCCTCGTAGAGGGCGCTCTTGTTCTCGAAGTAACGGTAGATGTTGCCGGTGGACACCCGGGCGGCGGAGGCGATCTCCGCCATGCTGGCGCTCCGGACGCCCTTGCGAGCGAACACCTCGAGCGCGGCCGCCTGGATGGCCTCCTGCACCTCGTCCTTGAGGTACTGCGCCATCGCCCACCTCCGCCATGAGTGAATGGCCCGTTCTCTTTTAAGGCTCGGCGCGGGCGGTGGCAAGGGTCGAAGAGGGCAGCCGGGCGGGCCAGCGGCCGGAGCGCGGGAGGTGTCCGCCCTCACCGCTGTCTCAGGCGGCGGGCTCCTCTCCGCCGACTTGGCGCGGGAGTCGAGGCGCTGGCAGTCTTCCGCTCGAGAAGCGCGACCGCTGAAAGGGAGCCCATGCCGCGGAGCCAGGAGGTCGAGACGTGGTTCGAGCGCTACGACAATCCGATGAAGGAGGTCGTGCTGCGCATCCGGGAGATCATCCTCGCGGCGGATTCCCGAATCGAGGAGTGCATCAAGTGGCAGGCGCCGACGTTCACGTTCCAGGGCAACCTGGCCAGCTTCTTCCCGAAGAGCAAGCAGCACGCGAGCCTGATGTTCCACCTCGGGGCGCACATTCCAGGTGACCACCCGCGCCTCGAGGGGACGGGGGACACGGGCCGTATCATGAAGCTCGGCAGCGTGGCTGAAGCCAACGCGGCGAGACGTGACCTGGAGAGGCTCGTGCGAGCGTGGTGCGACTGGCGCACGTCGGCGGCGGAGACGGTCGCGACGAAGAAGCCCCCGGTGAAGAAGGCCGTGGCCAAGAAGCCCTCGGCGAAGAAGCCCTCGGCGAAGAAGGCCGTGGCCAAGAAGGCCGTGGCGAAGGTGGCCGGCGGGAAGAAGACGGGCGCGAAGTGGCTCGAGCGCTCCGGTCGAAAGACCCCCGGTAGGGGATAGAGCATCCGCCCGCGCGGGCGGGCTCCTAAGCCAGATTGGGTAAGTCCTGTCAGGGGGAGGCTCCGGGCGTGTTTTCCCGCAACTGGTCCGATGGTCGTACCAGTCGGGACGAAGAGCGACCGGAAGGTGCCTCGTTCTTTGCGCCGAGAGCACCCTGACAGGACTTTCCCCACTTGGCTTAGCCCAGCGCCTTCACCTCGGGCCGGTCGCGGTGCTGATCGGCCCAGCGGGAGATCTCGGGAGGCAGGCGCCAGCCGAGGGACACGATTTGCGCGGCGGGGGCGAACTGCGTTGCCCGTTGGGGCAGGGTGGCGAGCCAGTGCTCCATGGTGACGAGCCACATGTCGGCCGCGGACCAGCCGCTGCGCGCGACGGTGGGGCGGGAGAGCGCGGACACCCGCTGGGCCAGCGCATCGAGCGCGCGCTGCACCCGGTCCATCGCCTCGGCCTTCACGGCGCCCCAGGCCTCGGAAGTGTGAAGCGCGTAGTAGCGGGCTCCGAGATCGGCGAGTCCGTTCTGGACGACATCGACGAGCGGGGCGAGCTCGAAGAGCGCGAAGGCATCCTCGGGGCCCGTCGGCCACAAGGGCGGGGCCGAGGGGTAGGCACGGTCCAGGTAATGGGAGATCGCCGTCGAGTCCCCGATGACGCGGCCATCCTCCTCGACCAGGACGGGAACCGTCTTGAGGGGCGAGAGGCGCCGCGCCTCCGCCTGGATATTCGGGTGGGAGCGGGAGTCACGCAGCTCGAAGCTCAGGCCCTTGTGCGCGAGCGCGAGCCGGGTTCTGCGGGCGAAGGGCGAGGTGGGGAAGTGGTAGAGGATGCGCATGGCGACGCGATATCACAACGAACATCTTCCGCCGCTCGACGCGAGGGTCATCCGGCAGGGCCGCCGAGAAGGACTCCACGAGCTGCTCGGGAGACTTGCGCCAGGTCATCGCCATCGCCATTGGCTCCTTCCGGCCGGGCTTCCGGCCGTGAGAGGGATGCTGCCACAACTGGCGTGGAGGCCCTCTACCCGCCGTTGGTCGGCCCGGCCGGGTTCACCGAGTCCGGGCCCTTCGCGTCGAGCCATCCCCTCTCCACGAGCACCCGGAGGAAGCCCGGATGCTCCAGTGAGAGCGGTGGAAGATAGGCGCCCAGACGGGTGCGCACCCACCAGCCCTCCTCGCCCGGGCGGCTGAAGCGGTAGAGGTAGAGCTCGGCGCGCACGTGTCTGGGCGGCGTGTCCGGGAAGGGGTGCTTCCGGAGCAATCCCAACACCGCCTCGTCACCCTGTAGCAGTTTGGCCACCAGGTTGAGAATCCAGGGGTGCCGCTCGTACGAGGACATCGGCGCGAACCACATCTGCCAGTCGAGCCGGTGATGATAGGGCGAGACGAGGGATGGGCGACGCCGTGGGTCCCCGGGCTTGCCCTTGAACTCGTACTCCCGCCAATGGGCGTCGGGCGTGGGAAACAGCGCATCCGTCCCCTCGAGCACCACCTCCAACCGCTCGCGCGTCACGCCCCCGAAAGCGCCGTAGGTGTTCACGAGGTGCAGCGGGTCATAGCTGAGGTTCATGGCCTGCCGAGGTGAGAGCAGATTGAGGGCGGGCCTGATGCTCAGCACCGCCACCAGCACGGTGAGGGCGAGCACCGCCCCATGGTGCACCGCGGACTGCTCGAGAACCGCCGGTGGCGCGAGCGGCAGCAACCGCGATAGCAGCGCATCGTCGAGCACGGGGATGCAGAGCACGAGGGTGAGGTAGTTCAGCCAGGAGAGATTGCCGCTGACGATGAGGATGAGCTGGAAGAGGGCGGTGAGCCCGGCGCTCGTGTAGCGCAGCCCCTGTGGCCAGAAGTAGCCGAAGGGGACGACGAGCTCGACGAGGTGGTTGTAGAGCACGCCGGCGTGGAGCACCGGCCGGGGCAGACGGTGGAACGCGCGGCTGAAGGGATTGGGGAGCGGCTGCGTCTCGAAGTGGAAGTCGAGGCAGGTGAGTTTCCGCCAGCACTCGTCGCCGCGCAGCTTGATGAGGCCCGCGCCGAACATCACCCGGAACAGCATCCAGCGCAGCAGCCAGATGACCAGCACCGGAGGCTCCGCGCGCGAGGGCCCGAGGAAGAGGGCGAGGAAGCCCGCCTCCAGCAGCATCGACTCCCAGCCGAAGCCGTAGAACGTCTGCCCGACGTTGACGAACGAGAGGTAGAGCACCCAGAGCGCGCCCCAGACCGCCACCGAGAGCGCGAAGCCGTGCGCATCCGAGAGGCCGCTCACCGCCACCAGCGAGAGCACGAGCCCCGCCCAGGCCCCGAGGCGGAGGGTGCGATCGGTGCAGCGAAGGAAGAAGAGGCTCGGTGAATCGCGAAAGCGTACGCGCTTCACGAAGAGCGGGGCGGGCAGGAGTCCCCGCTCCCCGATGAGCGCTCGCCCCTGCCTCACCAGCACGAGGAAGCCGATGAGGTAGATGAAGCCCAACGCCCGCTGGAAGCAGAACCGCGTCAGCCAGTACTGCGGTGCCTCGCCCCAGTCCATGGGCTCACTCTAGGGAGTCCTCGCGGGGCGGGCATTGGGCCCAAGGGCAGCCTGGCCACGGACGGACAGCCTCCCCGTGGCGCCCCTGCTCGCTTACCGGCCGGCGGGTGGAACCGCCAGCCGCTCGGTTCGCTCCTCAGAGCACCACGTGCTCGCGGTGCTCGCCGAAGACGTCGCGCATGGCGTCGGAGATTTCGCCCAGCGTCGCTTCGGGTCAGGCCACGAGAACTGCCGCGAGGAGGGGCCAGACAACGTGGCGGATTCCTTCTCGGAGGTCCGCCTCGCTCGGCTGTCGGAGTGCGCGTAACCGCTGCGACTCGGTGTCCTTGATGGTGCTGGACAGAGCGGCATCGAAGACAGGTTCCTTGACCGCGACGGCGCCACGCAGTTGCCGGAGCAGTTCCGCCAGCTCCACCGTCGGGAGATGTCGGGCACCCTCGGGCTGGATGAGGCTCCCTTCCAGCTCGAGCCGGTGCTCAACCCATGCGCCCTGCTGCTGCCGGAGCGACTGTCTCGCCAGGACCACGAGCCCAAGCGCGCCGGCGCTGGTGGGCAGCGGGCGGCCCGTGGGCCAGCGCAGTACTGCGGCACCGCTCGGGCGCTCGGGGAAGGCGAGGCGCCGGAGCACGGCGGAGAACTCCGGGCTGTTGAGGCCGATGGGATCGGCTGCGGCACCGTTCCCTCTGGTGACGGGCATGCCAGAGTAGTCGCCACAGGCCCGGGGGAGGCCGGCAATCTCGAAGACCCTCGCGGATTCGGAAGCCTCGACGACCTCGTTCTCGCTCGTGCGGAAGCGGAGGACCTCGAAGTCGGGCAATGAGCGGGCCTGCAACTCCTGGGTGAGCAGTGATTCGAGGTCGCTCCAGCGCGCCTGACCGGGATCGAGCGCTAGGACGTTGCGCTGGTTCCCCGCGTACTGGTCATGGAACCTGCGCCACTGTTCGAACCCCTCGGTGACGAGCGCGTTGAGCCGATCGGTTTCGTTCCGGTCGAGAGGGCCCAGGGGACGCTCTCCCATCAGGTCCTGGAGCTCCTCTGGAGGGACGAGCGCCATCACCCGGGAGTAAAGCTCCTCGAAGCGCTCGGGTGCCACGACCGTGCGGGCGATGCTGTGCAGCTTCTCCCGCGCCACCCGGTAGGTGTCCACCTCGCGGCTGTCCTTCACCACGAGCGTGTCCACGAGAATGGTGCGCCTGGACTTGAATCGATGGACGCGACCGACCCGCTGTTCCATCTCCATCGGGTTCCAAGGGACGTCCACGTGGACGAGGCGCCTAGCCACCTGCAGGTTGAGACCCTCGCCGCCGGCCCGGGATGAGACTAGGAACTGCGGTCCATCGGGGCGCCAGAAGGCTTCGATCTGCTCGGTCCGCTGCTGCTCACTCTGCGCGCCGATGATCTTCGCCGGACGCTGGCCCGTCTTCCGCTCGATGTATCCGCACAGCGCCGTGACGGTCTCGATGGGCTGGGCGAAGAGGACTACCTTCTCCACGCCGAGATCATGGAGGATCTGCTCGAAGAGGATGTCCCACTTCTTGTCGGGATTCTGTTCGAGTAGCGCGCAGCCTTCTTCGAGGAGGCTCGAGAGATGCTCGAGGTGCACCACGGCGGGGTGGTCGGGGTCGAGTGCCTCGAGATCCTCCAGCGAGCACGTCTGCTCCTGACGAACGAGATCGTGCTTCATTCGTTCGAACAGGCGCGAGGTGGGCTCGTCGGGCTCTCCATCCCGATAGGGACGGAGCAGCTCCAGGGCCCGCCGGAGCCCGCGCATCTTCTGGGTCGCGCCGCTGCGGAGGGCCTGGCGCACCAGGAACCCGAGGCCCGCCTGGACACTGGAGGTGGCCCACTGCAGGGCGAGCCCGCAGCGCCAGGTCGCCGCCCGCCGTCTGGCATCCTCCGGCCGGTCGTTGCGCTCCGGCTCGAAGAAGTCATGGATATTCTCGAGCCAGCGCCGGTGGGCCCCGCCGAGGTCCACAGCGACGGGTTCCCGAACGCGGCGGAGCGGAAAGAGCGGTCGCTCGTCCCAGTCCCGGACGTCTTCCTTGGTGCGGTAGATGACCCGGCCGCGCACGGACTCAGTGGACTCGCCCGGGCTCTTGAGGAGATGGAGGATGTTGGCGAAGCGGGTCGAGTGCCCCTGGTGTGGCGTGCCGGTGAGGAGGAAGAGCCTGCCTTCGGGGCCGAGCTGGCTCACGAGCTCCTGCACCAACTTGTACTTGCGCACGGGATTGCCGCCGCCTTCCGCCCAGGCGGAGAGGTGGTGGGCCTCGTCGACGATGAGCACGTCCCACCGGGTGCGCGACACCTTGTCCATGTGGCTGGGGTGGACCGCCCGGTGGATGCTCGCCACCACGCAGGCATCCCCGTCCTTGCCAACCAGGCGCGCGTCACCGTCTTCTCCCGCCACCCAGGCGCGGAAGGGAAGTGCGAGCCGCCGGAACTCACGCATCACGTTGCCGACGAGTCGGGCGGGAGCCAAGTAGAGGATTCGCAGCGTCGGCTGTTGCTTGAGCAGCTCGCCGATGATGAGGGCCGCTTCGATCGTCTTGCCGAGGCCGACCTCGTCGGCGATCAGGACGCGCCGCAGGTTCGCCTGGTCGAGCACGTGCCGCACCAGGCTGGCTTGGTGGGCCAGGGTCACCACGGGGCGGACATCGAGCCGTCGTTGGGGATCCTCGGCGAGGAGGAACCAGGCGAAGGCGGCCGACACCGACCTGCGACTCCGGGCCAGCCAGCTGTCCCCCTTCTCGGGAGGAAGGGTGAGCAACGCGGCCGGAGTGGGGATGGCGGTGACCCGGCGCGCATCGACGCTGGAGGTGAGGAGTGGGAGGTTCGTCCCCTCGTCCCCCCAGAAGCGCCCGGGGGCCCGGGCGAGATCGAGGGCGCTGATTCCGAAGTCGTCGACCTCGCGCAGCAGCGCCATCGGCACCCCGTCATGCTGGTAGAGACGGGTCACGCGGAACCTTTCGGACAGGCCTCAAGGAGCTTGTGGCCGCGGGCGAGGATGACCTTACGCCGCTGGGCGTCGCTTCGGCGCACGTGCTCCTCGTGCGAGTCGACGAGCGCGCTCACCGCCAGCTGGATGGGATTGGCGCGCTGGCGGAAGACCGTGCGGATGTCGTCGCGCACCTTGTCGTAGTTGTGCAGGAGGACCTCCTTGGCCTTGGGCTTCGCGGCCTCCACCACCGACGGTCCGAGATTGTCGTCCAGGAATTCGATCATCCGGCTGAGTACGCCGACACCTTCGGCTTCACCGCTCTTGACGAAGGACTGGCACCGGCTGCGAACCGCCTTCTCCACCTGCTTGTAGAGTTCGATCTTGACGGTCTCCTTGAGTTCGTCGATGGCCTCCCTTCCCACCTGACCGAGAGAGGATGTGCCCGCCTTGAGGTCTTCGTGGAGGGTTTCCACCATCCGTGGTTTCACCCGGGCACCCTGATTCCGGGCCCATCCCACGATGGGCTCCACGAGCTGAACGTGATCCTCGCCCATCATCTTCGTCCGTCGGCGGAGCTCGACGAGCAGCTTCTTCGACCACACCACCGCCAGGGGCTCCTCGAACTCAAGGGTGAGTTCCACCGGGAGTTCGACCTTCTTCGAACCGTGGAAGGTCCCGCCCCGGCGGATCGCCGCCTGAAGGACCCGCCAGTGGAAGTTCCTGTACTTGCGCAGCCGCGCGCGGATCGCCTTCTCGGCCTCCAGGGAGGCGCGTTCGAGCTCGGCCTCAATCAACGAGGGCATGGTCTCGCTGAGAAAGTTGCGAAAGGCCCCTTCCCGGTTGGCGAGCTCGGTTCGAAGGCTGCTGGAGAACTCCTCGAGCTCTTGCTTGAGGCGTTGCGCCTCCTCCTCAGCCCGGTTGTCCTCCTCCCACTTTGCGACGACCATCTCCACGGCGGTGCGCGCCTGGGAGAGCCACAGCCCCTCCTGGGCAGAGATCCGAGCCTCGAACTTGTCGAGGCGGGAAGCCGCCATCGCGCGGAGGCTCTCCTGGAAGGCGGGAATGCCGGACTCCTCGATTCGCTTCAGTCGCCTCGGGGCATCGTCGTCGTCGAGGAGTAGGGCGCGGTACTCGGTGGCCGAGAGCGGGTACACGGAGAGCCTGGCCACCACCCGCTTCACCACCTCGTCGCGGGCATCGCGAGTGGCCAAGGCACCGTCCTCCACGAAGGAGACCAGCTGGGTCTCCACCTGGTTGCGCATGACCTCGATGGCGCGACGGCAGACATCCTCGAAATAGTGCGCGAAGGGCTGGGCGCTGCCGGGATCCAGATCCCTGATTCGCTGCCGTTCCGCCGCAGCAGGTTGGTCGAGCTTGGTCGCCACCACGACGAGCTGCGCGGAATCCGGTTCGTCGGGCGAGTCGTGGAGAAGGCTATTGAGGAACGTGGTCTCCTTGAGCAGGTCCGCGCTGGCCTTGGTGAAACCCGCGCGGTCCACCACCAGTACGACCGCCCGGGCCTTGCGGATCCATTCGGCCGTGACCTCCTGGTACTCATCGTTCGCCACCCCGACGCCGGGCAGATCGACGAGGACGAGGCCACTCTTGAGGATCGGGCTGTTGTAGCCGACCTCCAGCTCCCGGATCACCGGAGCCAGGGCACCGGCGGCATGCTCGTGGAGCTCCCGGTAGAACGCAGCCTCGGTACCTGAGGTGAGCTCGACCCGACGGGTTCGATCCGGACTGGCGAGGACCTCGGAGAGACGCTCGATCCGCCGGAGATCCTCGGGCTCGAGGGGGGCGTTCCAGCGCGGCTCCGCGCCCAGCGCCCGGCGAAGCCCGTCCATCAGGTAGGGCAGATCCTGGTGCTTGAATTGATCGCCTCGGATGAGGAGCGCGGCGAGCTGGGTGTAGGCAGTACGCTTCTCGGTACCGGTGCCCGCGGACTCCGGGTCACCCTCCGCGTTGTCCTTGGTGGCCGCGGCTCCGTCCGAGGTGAAGGCCCGTTCCAGGGCGAAGAGCACCTGGTTGACCTTGTCCTTTCCGTGGTAGCGCGCCTCGAAGAACGGCTTGTCGGCGAAGGCGACCCGCGTCGCGAGCGCGGTGAGGGGTCCCACGCCGCCAGCGGGAAGCAGAGAGCGGGTTCCGCCCACGACCGTGTTGAGGAGCGTGCTCTTGCCTACGCCGGCGCCCCCGAGAAAACACACCGGGAGCGGATCCTTGCGCAGCGCTTCGAGGGTATCGATCCGCTTGAGGTCGGCGTCGAGTTGCTCGACCCGGTCCGGCGCGTGCTCTGCGAGGAACTCCCGCAGCCCGTCCTTGCCGTCGAACCAGCCTCTCAGCTCTTCAAGTGTCCTCTTCGCCATATAGCCCCCTCGCAGGCGGATGCCGTGCGCTCAGAGGTCTCTACGTTACTGAGAGTTCACGCCATCGACCACCAGGTCCCCGGGCGCCTGGAGGACGTCTACCAGCACCACGAGTGAAGGCGCGGTGAGTCCCGCCAGATGCGGGACCCGTCGCCGTCGACCCTGCGGTAACGGAAGGAAAGGGCGCCCTGGCCGAAACCCTGGCCGAACGGGCACCCGAGGAAGACGAGTCCCTCAGAGCACCACGTGCTCGCGGTGCTCGCCGAAGACGTCGCGCATGGCGTCGGAGATTTCGCCCAGCGTCGCGTACGCCTTCACCGCGTCGAGGATGAGCGGGATGAGGTTCTCGTCCGGGTTGGCCGCCGCCTTGCGCAGCACGTCCACCGAGCGCTGGGCCGCGCTGTTGTCGCGCTCGGCGCGCAGCTTCTTCATGCGCTCGAGCTGCGTGCGCTCCACCGCCTCGTCCACGCGCAGCAGGCCCGAGGGCGGCGGCTCCTTCACCTGGAACTGGTTCATGCCCACCACGACGGTGCGCTTCTCCTCCACGTCGCGCTGCGCCTGGTAGGCCGCGTCCTGGATTTCGCCCTGCGGGTAGCCCTTGGCGATGGCCTCCACCATGCCGCCCATCTCGTCGATGCGGCGGATGTAGTCCTGCGCCTTGGCCTCCAGCTCGTCCGTCATCCGCTCCACCACGTACGAGCCGCCCATGGGGTCGATGACGTCCCCCACGCCCGACTCGTAGGCGATGACCTGCTGGGTGCGCAGCGCCAGACGCGCGGACTCTTCGCTCGGAAGCGCGAGCGCCTCGTCGCGGCTGTTGGTGTGCAGCGACTGGGTGCCGCCCATCACCGCCGCGAGCGCCTGCAGCGCCACGCGCACCACGTTGTTGTCCACCTGCTGCGCGGTGAGCGTGCTGCCCGCCGTCTGCGAGTGGAAGCGCAGCATCATCGAGCGCGGATCCTTCGCCTTGAAGCGCTCCTTCATGATGCGCGCCCACAGCCGCCGCGCCGCGCGGAACTTGGCAATCTCTTCCAGGAAGTTGTTGTGGACGTTGAAGAAGAAGGAGAGGCGGCCGGCGAACTCATCCACCTCGAGCCCCGCCTTGAGCGCCGCGTCCACGTAGGCGATGCCATCGGCGAGCGTGAAGGCAATCTCCTGGGCCGCGGTGCTGCCGGCCTCGCGGATGTGGTAGCCGCTGATGGAGATGGGGTTCCACTTGGGCACCCGCTTCGCGCAGAAGGCGAAGAGGTTGGTGATGAGCCGGAGCGAGGGTGCGGGCGGGTAGATGTACGTGCCGCGCGCCATGTACTCCTTGAGGATGTCGTTCTGCACGGTGCCCGAGAGCTGCTCGAGCGCCACGCCATTCTTCTCGCCCACCGCCGCGTAGAGGCACAGGAGGATGGGCGCGGTGGCGTTGATGGTCATCGAGGTCGAGACCTTGCCGAGCGGAATCCCCGCGAACAGCTCCTCCATGTCGGCGAGCGAGCCGATCGAGACGCCCACCTTCCCCACTTCTCCTTCCGCTTCCGGGTCGTCCGCGTCGAGGCCGAGCTGCGTGGGCAGATCGAAGGCCACCGACAGACCCGTCTGCCCGGACTTGAGCAGGTAGTGGTAGCGCTGGTTGGCGTCGTCGGCGGTGCCGAAGCCCGCGTACTGGCGCATCGTCCAGAAGCGGCCCCGGTACATCGTGGGCTGCACGCCTCGGGTGAAGGGGTACTCGCCCGGGAAGCCCAGCTTCTCCTCGTACGCCCCCTCGACATCATCGGGGGTGTAGAGCGGCTCCATCGTGACGCCGCTCGAGGTGCGGAACTCCGGGTAGCGCTCGCCGGCCTTGCCCTTGGCCTTCTCGTACGTCTTCTGCCGCCAGCGTGCCTTGTCTGCCTTCGTGTCTGCCATGGTGCTTCCTCGCTGCCGCGGCTGCCGCCGCTACTCGACCACCACGAGCTTCGCGTTGATCTCCACCGCGGTGCCTTCCCTGGCCAGCAGCTCCACCACCTTGCCGGCCTTGGGGCTCTTCAGCTCGTTCTCCATCTTCATCGCCTCGACGACCACCAGGCCCTGGCCCTCCTTCACCTCGTCGCCGACCTTCACCAGCACCTTCACCACCTTGCCGGGCATGGGGGCGACGATGACCTGCTTGCCCTCCACCGTGAAGCCCGCGCCAGCCGCGCGCAGACGCAGCCGGCGCTCGTCCGCCACGTCGATGCGGTTCACCTGCCCCCGCACCATCACCAGCACGTCGTCACCCTGCTCGTCGAACTCGACGCCGTAGGACGTTCCATCCACCAGCATGGACACCGCGCCGTGGTCCAGCGTCAGCGCGTCCACCAGGTGCGTCTTGCCGTTGAGCGTGAGCTTGAAGCGGTTGTCTCCGGCGGGCTCGATGTCCACCGGCACCGCTTCCTTCTGTCCCTGCAGCTTCGCGAAGTAACGCATTGGAATGGGTCCCGTGTGGAGTTAGCGCCCGCGGCGGCTCGACAGCCGCCACGCGGAGATGCCGCCCTTGCCGCCCTGCGACGGCGCCTGGGTGAGCGTCTTCGCCCGCTTCTGGTCTCTCTGGTACGCGTACACCACGCTCGCCAGCAGCGCGGCCTCGGTCAGCTGCGGATCCTCGGTCTTGCCCAGCAGCGTCTCGTGCTCGCGCGTGAGGAAGCTCGTGTCGTAGTCGCCCTCGACGAACTCCGGGTGCGAGACGATGGCCTTGAGGTAGCGCGTGTTGGTGGTGATGCCCTTCACCACGTACTCGCTCAGCGCGCGCTTGGTGCGCTCGATGGCCTCGCGCCGCGTGGGGGCCCACACGGACAGCTTGGAGATCATCGGGTCATAGAAGTTGGGCACCGTGTACCCGGGGAACACGCCCGAGTCGTCGCGCAGGTAGGGGCCGCCGGGCACGCGCAGGTAGCTGATGCGGCCGGGGCTCGGCATGAAGTTGCGCGCCGGATCCTCCGCGTAGATGCGCACCTCGATGGCGTGCCCGTTGGGCTTGGGCGCCTCGGTGTACGGGAGCTTCTCGCCCTCGGCGACCTTGATCTGCCAGGCGACGAGGTCCAGCCCCGTCACCCACTCCGTCACCGGGTGCTCCACCTGGAGGCGGGTGTTCATCTCCAGGAAGTAGAAGTTGCGGTGCACGTCGACGAGGAACTCCACCGTGCCCGCGCCCACGTAGCCCACGGCCTTGGCGGCCTTCACCGCCACCTCGCCCATCTTCGCGCGCAGCTCCGGCGTGAGGATGGGGCTGGGCGTCTCCTCCACCACCTTCTGGTGGCGGCGCTGCGCCGAGCACTCGCGCTCGTTGAGGTGGATGGTGTTGCCGTACTGGTCGGCGAACACTTGAATCTCCACGTGGTGCGGCTTCTCGAGGTACTTCTCGATGTAGACCGCGTCGTTGCCGAACGAGCTCATCGCCTCGCTCCTGGCCGAGCGCCACGCGGACTCGAAGTCTTCAATCCGCTCCACGCGGCGCATGCCCTTGCCGCCACCGCCGCCGGCCGCCTTGAGCATGATGGGGAAGCCGATCTTCTGCGCGTAGGCGCCGGCCTCCTCGATGGTGGCGATGGGCGCGGTGCTGCCGGGCACCACGGGCACGCCGGCCTTGACCATGTTGGCGCGCGCGCGCGTCTTCTCGCCCATGGCGTCCATGGCGCTGGCGGGCGGACCGATGAAGGTGATGCCGGCCTTCTCGCACGCGCGCACGAAGGACGCGTTCTCCGAGAGGAAGCCGTAGCCCGGGTGGATGGCATCCGCGCCGGCCTTCTTGGCGGCTTCGAGGATGCGCTCCTGCACGAGGTAGCTCTCGCGCGAGGGCGGGGGGCCAACGAGGAAGGCCTGGTCGGCCGTGCGGACGTGGAGGGCGGAGCGGTCCGCCTCGGAGTAGACCGCCACCGTGGAGATGCCGAGCTCCTTGCAGGTGCGCATCACCCGGACGGCGATCTCGCCGCGATTGGCGACGAGGATTTTGCGGATCTTGGGCATGGCGCCCCTTTAGCACAGGGGGGCCGGTGCCCGGCGAGCCCGTTGGCGGCCGGGGTTCAGCCCAGGCCGCTCAATACGTCCGACTACTCGCAGCCTGTAGCCGCGAAACGGCTACTTGCGGTGCGTGAGGTACTGCTCCATCAGCCGGCGGGCCTCGCTCAGCTTGGCCTCGACGAAGCGGTCATCCTCGTCCGGCTCCGGGGGCGGGGCGGGGGGCTGGTCCTGGCGCCGGCCCTTGCCGGTGGGAGCGGGAGCGTGGGGCTCGTCGCCGCCGAAATCCACCGCCGCGGCGAGCAGGTTGCGGGCCGTGGCCCCACCGTCGAGCAGGCGGCCGAGCACCGGCCCCTCCACGCCCAGCCAGCGAGAGGTCTGACGCACCACGTCGATGTACTCGCCCTCGAGGGAGCGCGAGGGGCGGCCCGGCTCGCTGAGGGAGGCGCGGCCATAGCTGCCGGCCTTGTCGGTGTAGAGGCCCACGGCCTGGTCGCGGAAGTCACGGGCCACGGCGCGCACGAGCGAGTCGAGGTGGTCCTCGGGGACGGCCTTGCCACCGGAGGGGGTCAGCTTCAGCTCGGCCACACGCCAACCGGCGTCGGCCAGGGCGGTGGCGGACTCCACCCAGCGCACATCGGGCATGGGGACATTGGCGAGCTCACACGCCCGGCTGAGCGTCTGGCGCAGGGCGGCGAGGTTGCCTTCGATGTCGGCGAGGAAGAGGACGAGGCGGGGTTGAGACAAAAGAGGGGCTCCTGAGAAAGCTGGTGCGCCTCTTCAAGCACGAACGCCCCCCCGAAAATTTCCCCGGGGAGGCGTTGTGTCTTTTTCGGGACGAGGCCCTCGGCTGCCTGCCTGCTCTGGCGGGCGGCGACGGGGGTGGTTACAGGGGGATGTTGCCGTGCTTGCGCGGGGGATTCTCCTGGCGCTTGTTCTTGAGCATCTCCAGGGCGCGGATGACCTTGGCGCGCGTTTCCTCGGGGCGGATGACCTCGTCGATGTAGCCGAGCTCGGCCGCCTTGAAGGGGTTGGCGAACTTCTCGCGGTAGTCGTTCACCAGCTTCGTGCGCTCGGCGTTGGGGTCCGAGGCCTTCTGCAGCTCGTTGCGGAAGATGATGTTGACGGCGCCCTCGGGGCCCATGACGGCGATCTCCGCCGTGGGGTAGGCGTAGTTGATGTCCGCGCGGATGTGCTTGGACGCCATCACGTCATAGGCGCCGCCGTAGGCCTTGCGGGTGATGAGGGTGATTTTGGGGACGGTGGCCTCGGCGAAGGCGTAGAGCAGCTTGGCGCCGTGGGTGATGATGCCGCCCCATTCCTGGTCCGTGCCGGGGAGGAAGCCGGGCACGTCCACCAGGGTGAGCAGCGGGATGTTGAAGCAGTCGCAGAAGCGCACGAAGCGCGCCGCCTTCACGCTCGCGTCGATGTCCAGCACGCCCGCCAGCACCGCCGGCTGGTTGGCCACGATGCCCACCGGCTTGCCGTTCATCCGGGCGAAGCCGATGACCATGTTCTTGGCGAAGTGCTCCTGCACCTCGAAGAAGTGCTTGTTGTCCACGACAGCGCGGATGATCTCCTTGATGTCGTAGGGCTTGTTGGGGTTGCCGGGGACGACCGTCTTCAGGCCCTCGTCGGCGCGGAAGGGGTCATCGTCGTTGGGCTGCGCGGGCGGGTCCTCCTGGTTGTTGGAGGGCAGGAAGGAGAGCAGCTCGCGCGTCATGAGGATGGCGTGCTGCTCGTTCTCCGCGGCGAAGTGCGCCACGCCGGACTTCTGGTTGTGCGCGAGCGCGCCGCCCAGGTCCTCCTTCGTCACCTCCTCGTGCGTCACCGTCTTGATGACGTCCGGGCCGGTGATGAACATGTAGGAGGTGTCCTTCACCATCATGATGAAGTCGGTGATGGCCGGCGAGTACACCGCGCCGCCCGCGCACGGACCCATGATGAGGGAGATTTGCGGCACCACGCCCGAGGCGAGCGTGTTGCGCAGGAAGATGTCGGCGTAGCCGGCGAGGCTCTCGACGCCCTCCTGGATGCGCGCGCCGCCCGAGTCGTTCAGGCCGATGACGGGAGCGCCCACGCGCATGGCCATGTCCATGATCTTGCAGATCTTCTGGGCATAGGCGCCGGAGAGCGAGCCGCCGAAGACGGTGAAGTCCTGGGCGAAGACGAAGATCTGGCGGCCCTCGACGGTGCCGTAGCCGGTGACGACGCCGTCGCCGAGGATCTTCTTGTCACCCATGCCGAAGTCGCTGCTGCGGTGGGTGACGTACTTGTCCATCTCCGTGAAGGAGCCGGGGTCGAGCAGCAGATCGATTCGCTCGCGGGCCGTGAGCTTGCCGGCCTCGTGCTGCTTGGCGATGCGGTCAGCGCCACCGCCCAGCTCGGCCTGCTTCTCCATCTGCTGCAGCCGGGAGCGAAGAGGATCCTTTTCCGTGGTTCCGTCCATGGGGCGCGCATCTAGCACGATTGCGCCCCGGTGGGGACCCGGGGCGTAGGGGAGGAGCCCTCCGGGTGGGTCTCCCCGGCCCCGGGGAAGGGGTACCGCGGCGCGGCAATGTGCCTCGCTACTGGGAGTGAAAAGTCAGGGCTACGGCGAGGCGGGCAGGGTCCAGACGGTGGAGAAGCGGTGGCCCCCGCCGGAGGCGCTGTCGAGCCAGCCCGAGATGCGCTCGCTCCGGGCCAGCAGAGGCCCCAGCTCCAGCCCCATGGTGAAGATGCCCGCGAGCCGCCGCTCCGAGACGACGTCCATCAGCGACACCTGGTTGAGCCCCGCCGCCACCCGCTTGGGGTCCACCGTGAAGTCCACCGCGTGCGGCAGCGCCGCGCCCTCCTTGGGCACGGCGGCCACCAGTGCGCTGGTCACCGCCTCGTCATTGCCCATCACCAGCTGGCGGCCCTTCAGCCTGAGGTAGAGCGTCCCCCCCTTCACGTCCAGCGTGTACCCGTCCGCCGTCGTCTTCGCCCCGGGGAACTTCGCCAGCGGCGCGAGTGCGCTCTTCATCGCCGCTGTGTCCGTCACCTCGGCGGCCACCGCCTGGCGGGTGGCGAAGAAGCGGCCCTCGGGCGTGCGCAGGTTGGGGCGCTGCCTCACGCTGTCCGCCACCACCAGCACGTTGCCCGTGAGGCGCTCGGCCACCGCTCGCGTCACCGAGGACACCTCGCCCGGCGGGCACTGCGGGCACACCTGCTGGATGCTCACGGCCACGCTCCCCACCGCCTGGGACACTCCGGCCGGTGCCACCCGCGCCCGCGAGAAGAGCATCCCCTCGGGCTTCATCGTGCCGTAGGGGCTCGCCCCCGAGGCCTGGAAGGGCGGCAGCGGCAGCTCCGTGCTCGTGCCCTCCAGCCGCAACTCGGTGGCGCCGCCATCCACGCCCACCACCATGCCGCGCTCGGGCAGCATCACGTAGAGGACGCCGGGAAGCTGCCCCAGCCGCGCATCCGCCTTGGGCGCCTTGCCCACCAGCCGCGAGGCCTCCTTCAGCATCGCCTGCCCCAGCCCACTGTCGACGAAGCCCTCGTTGGCGCTCGAGAAGGCGCAGGCCTCCTGGCCCTTGAGGGCATATCCCGCCCGGCCCCCGGACTCGCGCGGGACGAGCACCGTGGTGACTCCGCCCGACGTGGTGGGCTTCACCTCCGTCTTGGAGCCGGCCGTGGCCAGCATCCCGGCCGCCTTCTCCTGGAACAGCTTCACGTCCGCCAGGTGCGTGCACGAGATGCGGCCATTGGCGCGCAGCGAGACGGTGATGGGGCCGGTGGGATCGATGCCCACGCCGGTGAGGGTGGCGGGCTGGCCGAGGTCGAGCGGGAAGAAGGGGTGGAGCTCGGCGTACCAGACGACGGGCCGCATCAGGGCGGCGCTCTGTCCCGCCCGGTCGAGGAAGGCGAGGACGCCCTGGAGCGCGTCCATGCGCGGAATGTGGACGACGGTCTCCGAGGCGGTGGCGGCGCGGGGCGCGGGGGCGGCGGCGAGCGAGGCCGCGAGGACGAGGGAAATCATGACCCTCCTGAGACCAGCGCGCCCGGCGGCCTGTCAAGGTGAAGTCCCCTGGCAGTCCCGGGACGTGCACTCCCTGACTGCCCGGCGGGCATCCCCTTCGAGATTGCTGCCAACCCCGCGGGGCTGCCCTAACGTCAGCGGGTCATGAACGCGTCCACTGTCGACAATCCGTTGCTTCAGAACGAAGGACTTCCGAAGTTCGACCGCATCCGCTCGGAGCACGTCGAGCCGGCCATCCGCGAGCTGCTGGCGGGCCTGAAAGCCGACCTCGACGCGCTCGAGCGCGACGTGAAGCCCACGTGGGAGGGGACGGTGGCGCGCCTGTCCGCCATCACCGAGCCCATCGGCCTCGCCTGGGGCGTGGTGAACCACCTCATGGGCGTGCAGAACAGCCCCGAGCTGCGCCAGGCCCACTCCGCCGTCGAGGGTGATGTCGTCGAGGCCTTCATGCGCATCGGCCAGAGCGTGCCCCTCTACCGGGCCTACAAGGCGCTGCGCGACGGGCCGGACTGGAAGAAGCTCGAAGACGCCCAGCGCCGCATCATCGACGCCTCCATCCGCGATGCCGAGCTGTCCGGCGTGGCGCTCGAGGGCAAGCCGCGCGAGCGCTTCCAGGAAATCGAGCGCGAGCTGGCGGAGATCTCCACCCGCTTCACCAACAACGTCATCGACGCCAACAAGGCCTGGTCCATGACGCTCACCACGCCCGAGGAGGTGGAGGGCCTGCCCCCCAGCGCGCTCGGGATGGCCGCCCAGCTGGCCATGCAGGGACTCGCCGAGGGAGCCCCGCAGCCCACCCCCGAGAAGGGCCCCTGGCGCATCACCCTGGACGCGCCCATCTACGTGCCCTTCCTCGAGCACTCGCGCCGGGGCGACCTGCGCGAGAAGCTCTACCGCGCCTTCGTCACCCGCGCCTCCTCGGGGGAGCTCGACAACAGTGCCCTCATCGAGCGCATCCTCTCCCTGCGCCGGGAGAAGGCGGGCCTGCTCGGCTACTCCTCCTTCGCCGAGGTGAGCCTCGCCGCGAAGATGGCGCCCGGCGTGCAGGCCGTCGAGAAGCTGCTCGGTGAGCTGCGTGACGCGTCCCGCTCGCGTGCCCGCTCGGAGAACGCCGAGCTCACCGAGTACGCGCGCCGCAAGACGGGCAACGCCTCGCTGGAGCTGAAGCTCTGGGACGTGCCCTTCTGGGCCGAGCGGCTGCGCGAGGAGCGCTACGCCTATACCGACGAGGAGCTCCGGCCGTACTTCGCCCTGCCCCGCGTGCTCGAGGGCCTCTTCGACACCGCGAAGCGCCTCTTTGGCGTCACCGTGCGCGCCGCCGACGGCGAGGCCCCGGTGTGGGACCCGAGCGTGCGCTTCTTCCGCATGGCGGATGAGTCGGGCAAGGACATCGCCGCCTTCTACCTGGATCCCTACAGCCGCCCGGCCACCAAGCGCGGCGGGGCGTGGATGAACGGGGCGCTGGACCGCAAGCGGCAGCCGGACGGGAGCCTGCGGCTGCCGGTGGCCTACCTCGTCTGCAACGCCACGCCGCCGGTGGGCAACAAGCCCGCGCTCCTCACCTTCCGCGAGGTGGAGACGCTCTTCCACGAGTTCGGCCACGGCCTGCAGCACATGCTCACCCGCGTGGACTACCCCGAGGCCGCCGGCATCAACAACGTCGAGTGGGACGCGGTGGAGCTGCCCAGCCAGTTCATGGAGAACTGGTGCTTCCACGAGGAGACGCTCTCCAAGCTCGCGCGTCACGTGGACACCGGCGAGGTGCTGCCCAAGGCCCTGCAGGACAAGCTGCGCGCCGGCCGCATCTACCGCGCCGCCTCCATGTCCCTGCGTCAGGTGTACTTCGCCACGTTGGATTTGGAGCTGCACCACCGCTACCAGCCCGGTGGCAACGGACAGGCCGGCTTCCTCGAGGTGCAGAAGCACGTGGCGAAGGAGAACACGGTGCTCCCGCCGCTGCCGGAGGATCGCTTCCTCTGCTCCTTCACGCACATCTTCGCGGGCGGGTACGCCGCGGGCTACTACAGCTACAAGTGGGCCGAGGTGCTCTCCGCCGATGCCTTCTCCGCCTTCGAGGAGGCGGGCCTCGGTGACTCGCAGGCGCTGGCCCGCACCGGCCGGCGCTTCCGCGACACGGTGCTCGCGCTCGGCGGCAGTCGCCACCCGCTCGAGGTCTTCCAGGAGTTCCGCGGCCGCGCTCCCAGCACCCGCCCGTTGCTCCAGCAGACGGGATTGTTGGAGTCGCAGGAGCTCGAGACGACGGCGCCGATGATGTAGCGCGCGCCGCCTTCAGCGCCCCTTGGCGGCCTGGGTGAGCCCCTCCTCCTGGAGGCGCTGGGCCGCCCAGGCTTCCGCCGCGTCCCGGGTGGCGAAGGTGACGAGGGGCAGGGGCAGGGGTTTGAAGAACAGGATGGCGCTGATCGACAGCCGGACGACGGGCGAGGTGAGCACGAGGGCCGTGCCGAGCAACGTCTCGCGCAGCGGGTTGTCGTGCTCCTCGAACCACTCCACCTGGCGCCAGCGCTGGTCCAGGGGCACCAGCCCCACCCGGCTCACGTCCACGAGCAGGAGGAACTTCTCGCGGCGCCGCACGTAGCCGCTGAACGTGGCGAGGCACTCCTCGTGTCCCTGCGAGGAGAGTGTCCCCGGCAGCAGCAGGCGCAGCAGCGGCCAGTGCGAATCATCGAAGGTGGCCCTGGCGGGCTGGCTCATGGGTCCCATTCTGACAGTCCCTGGGAATCGTGCTATGCCGCGCGCCCCGGAGGCTCGGCTGTCGTGGAGCAGGTCGCAATGGATCAGCGTCGAACCGAGGGTTTCATCTATCTGGCGGGTTTCGGAGCCTCGATTCCGCTGTCCAACTGGATGATTGGTCACGTGGGGGTGTGCCCCGGCAACGGCCCCTGCCTGCTCCCGGTGGGACCGGGCCTGCTGGCCCCGAGCGGCGTTCTCATCGTCGGCATCGCCTTCGTGCTGCGCGATCTGGTGCAGCGCCGGCTCGGCAAGGGCTGGACGCTGGCGGCCATCGCCGTGGGCGCGGTGCTCTCGGCGTTGCTCGCTCCGCCTCCGCTCGTCGTTGCCTCGGGCGGGGCCTTCGCCATCTCCGAGCTGGCCGACTTCGCCGTCTACACCCCGCTTCAGCGCCGCGGCCTGGTGCTCGCCGTGCTCGCCAGCAGCCTCGTGGGCCTCGTCGTCGACAGCATCCTCTTCCTCCAGCTCGCCTTCGGCAGCCTCGACTTCCTCATGGGGCAGGTGGTGGGCAAGGCGTGGATGGTGCTCCTGTCGCTGCCGCTGGTGGCGTGGCTGCGGCGCAGGGACGAGCGGCTCGGCATCCAGCCGGCCTGAGCCCGAGGGGCTCCGCGGCGGCTCAGGAGACATCTTCTTCCGGGTAGCGCCGGGGAAAGTCGTCCCTCACCACCGCCCGGGCGATGATGCTCGCGGCCTGGCGGGTCTGGGCCTCGGAGGGGAGCGAGCCGCTGGTGAGGTCCTCCAACGCCTCGCCCAGCGCGCGCTCCACGCGCTCGGTGCGGCGGATGTCGAGGGACTCCAACAACCAGTCCAGGGCCCGGTGGACGCAGTCGTACCAGCGGCCCCTGCCACTCGTCGCCTCGGCGGTGAGCGCGATGACCCGCCGCACCGCGTCCGACAGCACCGTCACCCGGTCCGCCGCGTCCTCGGGCAGCGCCAGCGAGCGGAAGTACGTGTCGAGCGTGCACAGCCACGCGTGCGCCACGCCCAGCGCGGAGAGGATGTGCTCGATGTTGCTCTCCACGCCCATGTCGGGCGCTCCGCTCTGGCCGGGGAAGAGGCTGCGCGGGTCGTAACCGCCCAGGCTCTCGTTGCCGAGCCGCGCACCGGCCTGTGTGTACCAGGCCCCGGCGTGCTCGGCGAGCAGTGCGTCGACTCCCTCGAAGAGCGCGCGGCGCGTGGGCTCGTCGAGGCGCCGGGTGCCCGGGGGCACGCGCGGGGCGAGGTACTCGCGCAGGCGGGCCGCGAGCGGCGCGGGCTGGAAGTCGTCGAGGCTTTCCTGGATGGGGGCCCAGGTGTCCTCGTCCCTGTGTTTCTTCCTGTTCATGGCTCCTCCCCACCGGAGGCCCGTCTCGCGCGCGCCGCGAGCCGGAACAAACGCCCGTAGAGCAGCACATCCTCGGGGCACTTGGGGAGGAAGATCATCCGGGGAGTGGAGCAGTGGTCAGGTGCCCGCCGCGGGAGGCCTCAGGGCAGCGGGGAGAACTGGTGGAGACCACTGACGACCTGCGAGTCCAGGATGCCGGGCAGGACGTCCTGAATCACTTCCCCATCCCACGCCGTCGCGCGCAGGGAGAGCGTCCCCAGGCCCAGGCCACTGGAGGCATCGAAGTAGTTGTAGTCCTGGCGCGGCAGCTCCACCCAGAAGAGCCCTTGCAGCGCTTCCAGCTTGCGGATGGGCTTGTGGTGGTTGCGCACCTGGATGGAGGTCCACCACTGGCTGCTGCCCTCCTTGAAGCGGTAGCGGACCGGGCCCGTGACGGGGCAGGTGACGAAGCGCCACTTCACCTGCACGCGGCCGGCCTCCATGTCCGCCAGCTTCGCGAACGCCGAGGGGCTGAGGTCCAGGTGGTGGGCCACCGTGCAGTCCGGGCAGCTGTCCACGATGCGCACGCGCAGCGTGCCCTTGGGGCCTTGAATCTCCGCGCACGCGCCGCACACCGCGCTGCCCTGGTACTCGGTCTTGACGATGGCCGCCACGTCGAGGTCGTCCGGGGTGGCGGCGAAGCCGCAGTTACCAGTGCCGTCCGCCTCCCAGTAGTAGGTGATGATGCCGTCCTTGTAGTCCTCGAGCGGGCGCGCGGTCATCGTGCCGGTGCCAGAGCCCGTGCCCGCATCGGTCCCAGAGCCCGTGCCCGCATCAGTGCCAGAGCCCGTGCCGGCATCGGTCCCAGAACCCGTGCCCGCGTCGGTGCCGGAGCCGGTGCCCGCGTCGGTGCCGTTTCCAGGTGGAGTGCCCGGACCCGCATCGGTGCCTGGCTCTTCGCCGGCGTCTTGTGCGGGGCCCGAGCCGCAAGCCGCCAGGGACAGCAGTGCGGCCGCGAGAAACGAACGAACCAGCTGACGGTGTGCGAGGCGCATGAGGTGGCTCCGCGGAAGAGATGTGCAGTCCCCAGGGTGCTCGCACGATGGACTCCGCGCATGCCTCGCCGCCCTGTTGCCTGTCACACCTCGGCAACGAAGCTCCCCGCTCTCCCGGAGCACGCCGGAAATCCAATATCCGTGGCGTCGCATCTTTCCGCCTCGATCGCGTGCTGATGACTGCCAACGGTGGCGCTGATCGCACTGGACCGGTGAATGTCGTTCTCGTGGATAGAATGGGCCGGTCATGCCCGCTCCACTCAAGCCTGAAACCCATGCCTCCGAACGAGTGCCCATGACGCGAGCGGCGTTGGGAATCAAGTCGCCACCGCTGGCGACCTGCCTGGTGCTCATCAAGCATCCCGAGCAGGGCGATGAGCTCAACGGCAAGGCGCTGTGCGATCGGATCCGCCAGCTGGTGAAGAACCAGCCGGGAACGCTCTGCTTCTTCCACGATGGCACGGAGATGGTGAACGCGAGGATCGGCTACGCGAACGCGTTCAAGGAGCTCGACCGCGAGCTGGCGAACCGGGAGACGGAGGTGGTGTGCGCCATCCCCGCGCCCATTCCCCGGATGATGATCTACACCGTCGCGACGATAGCCCAGAAGCCCTGGACCATCTTCCGCACCCGCACGGAAGCCGACCTGCACATGCGGATGCGCGGCTATTCCGCCTCCGACTACGGCCAATCCTTCGAGGGCGCGCTGAAGCTGCGCGTGCTGGGCCGCTCCTGAACAGGGGCCGAGGGGATTCGTTCCCACCCGACGTTTCGGGTGCGGAGCGCGGGGCCCGGCGTTGACAGGAGCAGGGGCCGTCAGAAGCATCGACGGCACCCTATGGCCATCTACCCCGCGTCGCCCCGGGAAGCGTTCCAGCAACTCCGCTCCCTCTCCGAGCAGCTCGCGGTGCCCGAACGCCGCCCGCGTGCGCTCGCCGAGCTGCGCGAGCTGGCCGGGCTCGCCCGCGACAAGCCCGAGGGTGCCCCGCTGCGGCTCAGCTCGGTGGTGGTGGCGGTGGGGGCCTCGCGGGAGCGGCTGGAGTTGCTGCTGCTGCCCTCCATCTTCGCTCCCGAGTCCTGGGCCCATACCTTCCTGGAAGGGCTGCTGAAGGTCCCCCTCGACGAGTACGCCGGCAAGCGGCTGGTGGAGGTGGGCGCGGGCTCGGGGTGGATCTGCATCGCGCTGGCGCGCTTCACCCGGCTGGCGCGCATTCATGGCGTGGATCTCAACCCCCACTCGGCGCCCGTGGCGTGGTGCAACGCGTGGCTCAACGGGGACGAGGCGCTGGTGTCCCGGCTCTCCTTCGGCGAGAGCGATCTCTTGCGCCAGATGCCCGAGGCCGAGCGCTGGGACTTCGTGGTGGGCTGCATCCCGCAGGTGCTGCGCGGCGAGGGGCTCCCAGCGGAGGTGTCCCAGGCGGATGAGCAGGCGCTCTATGACTTGTCCAACTACTGCGCCATCCAGAACGTCTACGAGGACCACTTCGGGCTGGGGCTCATCGCGCGGCTGCTGGACGAGGTGCCCGAGCGGCTGGCGCTGGACGGGCGGCTCTTGCTCAACCTCGCGGGACGGCCCGGGCGCGCCATCATCGAGCGCATGTTCACGCGGCGGGGTTTCACCACCCGGGTGCGCGTGGCGCGGCGGGTGATGCAGGCGGCGGACACGGACATCCGCCCGCTGGTGGCGCTCGAGCAGCGCACGCGCCGCGAGTTCGAGTTCTTCATGGAGGCCCACAGCCCCGAGCCCCTGCGTGCCGCCACCGCGCTCGGGTGGCTCGCCGCGGGCCATCCCATCTGGCACGAGGTGGCGGTGTGGGAGGCGAGGCTCGCCCTGCCTCGCGAGACGCTCGCGCTGCGCACCGCCCTGCGCGCCCTGGGCCTCCCCGGACTGTTGGAGGAGCTGGACCTGGGGACGGCGCCACCGGAGCAGCTCGGCTTCGTGGCCGCGCTCGCCGAGCGCCTGGCCCACTCGCCCTTCCTCCCGTACGCGCACGAGGCCGGGGACGCGAGCCTGCGCCAACTGGTGGCGCGCTACCTCGGGCGCTTCTTCGAGCTGCAACTCGCGGAGGAGGAAATCTTCGTCGCGCCCGAGCGGGAGCAGGCGGTGTACTCGCTGCTGCTGGCCACGTGCGACGAGGGGGACGGGGTGCTGGTGTCGCGCAACCTGCACGCCGTCTACGCGCCGGTGCTGGAGAAGGCGGGCGTGCGCGTCACCGTCACGCACAACACTCTGGGCGAGCTCAAGCGGCTGCTGGGTGCCTTCGACGTGAAGGTGGTGCTGCTGTCGGTGGAGCCCGGGGAGCGCGCCAACATGGCGGAGCTGCGCGACATCCTCATCGAGGCGGAGCGGCGCGGCATCCTGCTGGTGCTCGACGAGAGCCCCTTCTTCAACATCACCGCCGAGGTGGAGCCGCGCACGCTCTTCGAGTTCCTCGCCCGCGAGACGCATACCTCGCACCTGGTGGTGCTGTACGGGCTCATCAAGAACGCCGTCTTCCCGGACTGGGAGCTGACGCTGCTGCTGCCGGTGCCCGAGCGTTTGCGGGGAGACCTGGAGGTGGCGGCGGAGGTGACGTACTCACGCATCAGCACGTTGGTGCAGTGGTTCTACGAGCGCACCTTCGAGGAGTTGCTCACCTTCCGCATCGCCTTCGCCGAGCCGCAGCCACCGCCCGCGCGCCTGATGCCGGAGGTGCCGCTGCCGCGCTCGAGGCGCATCGCCCGGCTGGCGGACTTCCCGGCCTTCGCGCCGAAGGTGTTCCGTGAGGGGGACCCCGAGCTCGTCCGCCTGGACTACGGGGAGAACGAGTATCCGCTGCCTCGGCCGTTGATGGAGGGGCTGGTGGCGGCCTGCGCGGCGCCGAGGGACTCGGGGACGCAGCACGGGCTCGCCGAGTCGGTGGCGGCCTTTTTGCTGGAGACGCGGGGCCTGCGCTACACGCCGGAGGAGCTGACGCTCGCGCCGGGGGTGTGGCCGCTGGTGCACCACCTCGGGGTGGCGCTGCGCCGGTTGTTGGGGCGAGCGCCGCGCGTCTTCGTGGCCACTCCGTGCTACGGCGTGCTGCCTCCGGCGTGGGTGGCCGCCGGGGCCGAGGTGGACCTGGCACCGCTCTCCGCGCTCCAGGAGCGGCGAGGGCAGGGCGCTCCGGACGTGGTGGTCATCTCCCAGCCCTCGAATCCCTCCGGGCACTACCTGTCGCACGAGGAGTTGGTGGAGCTGGCCTCCTACGTGGTGGAGCAGCGGTGCCTGCTCGTGTCGGACGAAATCTTCGGACTGGTGAACCTCACCAACCCCACGGCGGAGACGGTGCACAGCCCGGTGGCGCTGGAGGCGACGGTGCCGGGCATTGGCGCTCGGACGGTGCTGCTCGGGGGATTGTCGAAGGAGTTCGCGGCGGGAGGCCTGCGGGTGGGGTGGATGGCGGCGCGGGACAGGGCGCTGACGGCGGCGGTGCGGGAGAGCGCTCCGGGCGTGCTGCACCTGACGACGGCGCGGACAGCCTCGCGACTCTATGCGGCGTACGCGCGCAGTCCGGAGGGGAGGTTGCTCTACCCGGAGCGGCACCGGATGTTGCGCGAGTTCCTCGCACGGATGCGGAGGGACCTGGCGGAGAAGCGGGCGCTCATCGCCGAGGTCCTGCCGGAGGACGTGATGGCCGAGACGGTGGAGGCCGGGGGTCTGTTCCTGGCGCCGAAGGTGTCCTCGTGGCTGGGGCGGGAGGTGGAGGGGGTGCGGCTCACGGCGGAGAACCTGCCCTCGGTGGTGTACGCGCGCACGCACGTGGTGCTCAACGGCGGTGACTGGTGCGGAGACCCCGAGCGGGTGCGCGTGGTCTTCTCCATTCCGCGCGAGAAGCTGCTCAAGGCACGGGAGCGATTGAAGGCCTTCGCGGAAGCGCTCCGGGGAAGTGCGGTGTGATAAGCAGGCCGCTGGGTTCGTGAAGGGACTTCGAATGCTCGTGCAGTTCGCGGTCGAAAATTTCATGTCCTTCCGGGACAAGGCCGTCTTCAGCCTGCGCGCGCTCGAAGGCGCACCCGCGTCTCCGGCGTATGTCGACAGTCATGGACTGCGCCTGTTGCGCTGCGCGGCCATCTACGGCGCCAATGCCTCCGGAAAGTCCAACCTCGTTCGGGCCCTGACCTTCTGTCACCAACTCGTCCTGACGGGCACGAAGAGCAATGAAAAGATAGCCGTCAAACCGTTCCGGCTCGATCCGGAGAGCACTCGTGGGCCTTCACAGTTCGAGTTCGAGCTGCTGCTTTCGGGAGCCATCTACTCCTACGGTTTTCGGATTGATGCGGAGACCGTGCAGGAGGAGTGGCTCTTCCGGACGGCAACTGGACGTGACGAGGAATTGGTTTTCGAGCGGCGCTTCGAGAGCGCCAATCCGGAGCGAGCGGCGTTCGAGTTCGGTTCCGCTCTCAGCACCGATGCGAGCAGGCTCCAATTTGTCGGTTTCGTCGGCGAAGGGACACGGCGTAACCAGTTGTTCCTCCATGAGGCGGTCGAGCGCAACGTGGTGGAACTCGAGCCCGTCCTGAAGTGGTTCCGTGGAAGTCTCAAGCTGATAGAGCCCGATAGCCCGTACGACTCCTTGGTTCAACGTGTCCATGAAGAGCCTGGCTTCCGAGTGTTTTTGGGGTCGTACCTAGCGAGTGCGGATACGGGAATCGCTGGTCTGACCACGATGAAATCCGAGGTGCCCCCTCAACCGGGCATGGGAATCGAGACCCTGGAGATACTCGCGCTTGGGTTGATTGGATTGCAGGGGCGGGTAACCAGTGCGGAGCGGACGGTGACCAGGGAGGAGGGCAAGCTGATGGCCCTCAACCTTCGTACGCAACATCGAGATTCTCACGGGCAAGAAGTGCAGTTCGCCGTGGATGAAGAGTCCGATGGCACGCGCCGGTTGATGCACTTGGCGCCTTCTCTTCACCCTGTGGAGCAGGCTGCTCGCACGTCGGTCATCGATGAGTTGGACAGGAGCCTGCATCCACTGCTGACCCGCAAGTTCGTCCGCGATTTCCTGAGCGCGAACCCACAGTCGCAGGAGCAGCTCATCTTCACCACCCACGACACCAACCTGCTCTCGCGCGACCTGCTGCCCGCGGAGGCCGTGTGGTTCGTGGAGAAGGACCCGACGGGCTGCTCTCATCTCTACTCGCTCGCCGAGTTCGACCCGGCCCAACTGGAGCAACTGGGAGACTCGCTCGAGGCCGGGTACCTCAGTGGCCGCTTCGGCGCGATTCCGTTCTTCGCCGACCGCAAGAAGCTGGGCTGGACGCCGGGGGAGTCGTAGGTCATGCCCACCGCGCGAACGCGGCTCGTGGCCCGGCACGCGGGCCACCGTGATGCCCGGCTCTTCATCGTCGCCACCGAGGGCGCGCGAACCGAACCGCAGTACATCGACGCCCTCAAGTTCAACGGTGTCATCGACCGCACCCGCATCATCGTGGAGGTCGTTCCCACGCTCGATGGAAGATCGAGCCCTGCGCATGTGCTCGCACGTCTCAAGGAGGCGAGGAGCCAGCGCGAGCTGAAGTCATTCGACGAGTTCTGGCTGCTGCTGGATGTCGATCGCTGGGAGGAACGAATGCTCTCCCTGGTGGCGCAGGAGGCGTTCCAGAGCGGCTACTCGCTGGGCGTGAGCAATCCCTGCTTCGAAGTATGGGTGGCGCTGCACTCGGCTGACACGCTGCCCGCGCTCGTGACCTGTGCCGAGGTCGAAGCCCTCCTCCGCCAACTCTGGGGCGCGTACCAGAAGGCGAATCTCCCGGTCGAACGCTTCTCCCGCGAGGCGGTCGAGGCGGCGATCGAACGGGCGAAGAGGCTGGACCGCGACCCTTCCGCTCGTTGGCCTCAAGCGTCGCCCGTCACGCATGCCCATCGGCTCTTCGACCGGCTGCTTGGCAGGACTTGAGGACGGTGCTATCTGCGGCGTCACCGAAAAAGGTGGGCCGGTTCGGTGAGCCCCGGCCACTCCCATGGTGGGAGCCCATGACCCCTCCCCAACGGAGTGAGGTCCCACGGCAAGCGGCGCACGTGTGCGTTCGCGCCGGGGAGGCTCCCATGAAACTGAATCATCTCGACCTGCAGGTTCCCGACGTCCAGCGCTGCGCCGAGTTCTTCGAAGCCCACTTCGGCTTCGTCTGGAACGGCAACCGGAAGTCGCCCGCCATCGCCATCCTCTCGGGCCCCGACGGCTTCGTCCTCGTCTTGCAGCGCATGAAGGAGGGTGACTCGGGCTACCCGGAAGGCTTCCACCTCGGGTTCCTCGTCGATGATGTCGCCACCGTGCGCGCTCAGCACGAGCGCATGAGCGCCAGCGGGCTCGCCAGCTCGGGCATCATCGAGAACAACCGGGGCGTGATGTTCTACGTCCAGGCGCCGGGTGACGTAACGGTGGAGGTCAGCTGTCGGCGCGTAGCCTGAGCTGCCCGGAGCGGCTCCGCTCCCTGTTGACCGAGCCGCTCCAAATGCCACGAACAACTCCGTCACACCGCGCGAGTGTTCATCCGCCAAACCTCGCCCCGTCTCGCGCGTGACGTCCGGAGCCCAGGCCCTTCCCGCTTCCACGGATTCCGGATATCCGGGGTTCCCAGTTGTCTGGGACGAAAGCCCGGCGCCTCGCGCCGTGGGGGGACATATGGCGAACCTGAGAGACCTGCCGCGTCAGGCGTGGGGCGACCTGCAGTCGAGGCTGCGCCACCTGCCGATGATGGGAACGCTGCGCAATCTGCTCGTGGCTCCACCGGAGCTGTCGAGCGCGGCGCCTCGCGACTCGGGCCTGGTGGACGCCGAGCGCGTCCAGGCCTACCAGCGCGCCATCGAGCGCTACGTGAAGCCCGGCCACGTCGTGGCGGACGTGGGCACGGGCAGTGGCCTCCGGGCCTTCCTCGCGGCGCGCCGCGGCCCGAGCAAGCTCTACGCGGTGGATGCCTCGCGCAACCTCGACACGGCGCGCTGGGTGGCCCGGCGCAACGGGCTCACGGACATCGAGTTCGTCCGCGCGGACAGCTCGCGCTTCCATCCCTCGGGGAAGGTGGATGTCCTGCTGCACGAGCAGCTCGGCGACGCGCTCTTCGACACGGGCCTGGTGCCCAAGCTGTTGGACCTGCGGGACCGCGTGCTCGCGCGCGGCGGCCGCATCCTTCCCCACCGCTTCGAAGTTTTTCTCGAGCCCGTGCAGCTGCGCGAGGAGGCGCGCCTGCCCTTCATCTGGGACCAGCGCCTGCCCGACGTGGACTTCAGCTGCGTGCAGGTGCTGCGCGACTCGCTCAGCCCCGCGTACTTCACCCGCTTCATCCGGCCCCAGGACGTGGAGCGGCGGCTGTGCGACCCGGAGCCCGCCTTCGCGCTCGACCTCGAGACGCTGCGCCCGGGCACGCTGCCGCACCGCCTGCGCCTGGAGCGCCCGGTGGTGCGCGAGGGCCGCATGGACGGCCTGTGCCTCTTCTACCGGGCCGGCTTCGACCCGGAGCTCTCCTTCGACACCTTCCCCGAGCGCCGGCAAGCCTGTACCCCGGTACTACTGCTGCGGATGGACCCTCGGGAGTTTGCCCGTTACGAGACGATCCGCCTGGAGCTGTCGTTGCCGGAGCTGTCGGACGTCACCACATGGCGGTGGAGCTTCGTGTGAGGGTACCCGCCTGCGTGTCTCCAGCTCCGTCCTCTTCTTCCTGCTGCTGACCTCGTCCGCTGGAGCACAGGATGCCTCGGCCCCAGCGGCCTCGGGCACGCCGCGCACCCTGGCTGGCCGGTGCGGCTCGGCCAACTGGGTGTGCGTCTCCCAGTGCATCGACGTGACGTGCGTGGACCGGTGCCTGGCCGAGGGGTGCGAGGAGGCCCTGAAGGCGCTCGAGCAGTGCGCCGCGAAGTCCGGCTGCGGCCCGGACGACTCGAGCTGCGTGGCGCGCGTCTGCGGCAAGCAGTGCGGACGCACCTTCGAGCCCGCGCCGCGCAGCCCCGAGAAGGAAGCGGCGGAGCCCTGCGCGGACGCCTCGGTGGGCTCGGGGAAGGTGCCCGAGAAGGTGGTGGGCCGCTGGACGCTGGAGGCCGCGAGCATCCGCCCCGAGGAGCGGCCGCGCATCGCCAGCGAGGAGGGCACGGACGTGAAGCCGCGCCCGGACTTCAAACAGGCGCTGGTGGTGACGCCCGGGGGCTGCTTCCTGCTGCGCACGAAACTGGAGGACGCCACGCTGGGGCGGGGCAATGCGTTGGAGATCCGCTCCTGGGGCGCCTTCCAGGTGGACGAGAAGAAGAAGACGGTGGAGCTGCGCACGAAGACGGGGCAGGCGGTGGGGCCGGTGTGCGGCAAGCCGCGCGTCATGGGCCTGTCCAAGGGGAAGTTCGAGAAGCCCGTGTACAAGTACCTCGTGGAGCGGGATACCCTCACGCTCACCGCGCAGAACCCCTCCAAGCAGACGTTCCAGTTCCGCCGCCAGACGCCGGAGCAGCAATCCCAGCCGGAACAGCCGGAAACGCAGAAGGAAGTCGAGTAGCCCCATGTCCGAGCGGATGCACCAATCCGATGCCGCGTGGCTCCAGATGGAGGAGCCCACGGGACTCATGGTCATCACGGCGGTGCTCTGGTTCGACGAGCCCCTGGACTGGGAGCGGCTCGAGGACGTGGTGCGCGAGCGGCTGGTGGAGCGCTACCCGCGCTTCCATCAGCGGGTGGTGACGGGCGGGCTGCTGGGCACGGCGCGTTGGGAGGAGCACCCGGCGTTCCGCCTGGAGGACCACCTGCGGCGCACGAAGCTGGGGCCCCCCGGGGGCCACGCCGAGCTGGAGCGGCTCGTGAGCGAGTCCATGAGCACGCCCCTGGATTTCGCCCGGCCGCTCTGGGAGCTGCACCTCATCCAGGGCTACGAGGACGGGTGCGCGCTGCTCATGCGCGTGCACCACTGCATCGCGGATGGAATCTCCCTGGCGCGGGTGCTGCTGTCGCTCACGGACGAGCGCGCGGCCGGGGGCCGCATGGCGGGCGGCTTCGAGGAGGCGGAGGACCCCCCGGGGACCCTGGGCCGGCTGCTGCGCGGAGCGCGGACGGTGGTGGGCTCGACGCGGGCGGCCTGGAAGCGGGGCGCGGAGCTGCTCGCCGAGCCCATCCAGCTCATGGACCTGGCGGTGGAGGGCGCGAAGGGCGCCTCGGCGGTGAGCCGGCTGCTGACGCTGATGCAGGACCCGCCGTCGCCCTTCAAGGGCGAGCTCGGGCGCGAGAAGCGCGTGGCCTGGTCGCGGCCGGTACCGGTGGGGAAGGTGAGGGAGATCGGCCACGGCACCGGCAGCACGGTGAACGACGTGGTGATGGCGGTGGTGGCGGGGATGCTGCGCCGCTACGTGCTCGCGCGCGGCCAGCCGCCGGAGGACATACGGGCGGTGGTGCCGGTGAACCTGCGGCCCCCGCGCGAGCCCCTGCCGCGGGAGCTGGGCAACCGGTTCGGCGTGGTGTTCCTGCCCCTGCCACTCGGGCTGGAGGATCCACTGGAGCGGCTGTGGGAGCTGAAGCGGCGGATGGACACGCTGAAGCGCTCGCCCGAGGCCGCGGTGATGTTCGGGATGCTGTCGGCCGCGGGGCTGGCGCCGGCGCCGGTGGAGCGCATGGCGGTGGAGGTGATGAGGAAGAAGGCCTCGCTGGTGCTGACGAACGTGCCGGGGCCGAAGCGGCCGGTGTACCTGGCGGGAGCGAAGCTCTCGGGCGTGATGTTCTGGGTGCCGATGCCGGCACGGCTGGGCGTGGGCTTGAGCATCTTCAGCTACGCGGGCCACGTGACGCTGGGCGTGGCGGCGGACGCGGGCCTGGTGCCCGAGCCGCACGAGCTCCTCGAGGACTTCGAGCTGGAGCTGGAGTCGCTCGCCGAGGCCGTGAGGGGCGCGGGGCACCCCGTGCCCCTGCACTGAGCCCTCCGGGAGGCCGGGAGAGCAGGCGCGAGGTCCGGCGCGCTCACAAGTGCCCGCGCTGGCGTCCTTCTCTGCGTGACTCCAACCCGAGGAGGACGAAGCTCATGGCCATCGTTCCGCATGGCTACAGCGCCGGCCCCGTCCGCGTATGCGCGCGCGGCGGTCCGCTCCATGTTGGCGGCTGCGGGCGGGTGATGCTTCTCTCACCCGTCCGCCCGGGAGCTGCCCGAGCCTCTCCTCCTCGCTGCTGAGCTCGCGGCGGGAGGTGCCCGGCTCTCCTGCATCTCCCCGCCCATCCACATCCCGGCCGCGTCGGCCCGAGGTGCACTCTCCCGCTTCGCTCCATCGTGAGCCGGAGCCCGGGTGCGTCCGTGCCTCATCCCCTCGACGCAAGGAGAGCTTGATGACCCCCTCTTATCCGCAGCTCGTGAAGGTTCTCGCATCCCGGAGGACGAGGAGCACCGCGGTGGCGCTCCTCGTCGCGGGTGCGCTCGTCATCCACGCCGCTCCCGCCGAGCGCTTCCCCACGGCGGCCGTCGGAGGCTCACTCGGGTTCTCCCTCGTGTTCGTCTGGCTGTTCTTCCACTGTGGCCTCTCACACCTCCCACCGAGGCAGCGCGGACCCGCCATCCTCCTGGTGCTCGTGGTGTTGAGCCTGCTGCTGTTCCTCCAGGTCCACGCCCTCGTGGTGTTGGCTGGGGAAATGCTCCGGAGCCGGGCCTCGCACTCCTGTGTCACCCAGCGGGACACCGGCTGGGGTTGACCCGGCGAGGCGTCCTTCAGCGGCCGCGCTTCTTCTGGGAGGTATTGAAGGAGCGCGTGGCCTTCTTCGTGTCCTGCTTCGCGCGAGCCTGGGCTTGCGGATCGTACTGGCGCTCGATGCGGGTGACTTCGCGGGCCAGCTTGTGGAAGTTCTCCAGCCGCTCCGGGGCGAGCCGCCCGTCCTGGACCGCCTGCCGCACCGCGCAGCCGGGCTCCTTCTCGTGACGGCAGTCGCTGAAGCGGCACCCGGCCCCCAGCTCCTCGATGTCCGTGAAGGCGGTGCGCAGGCCCTCCTCGTTCTCCATCAACCCGAGCTCGCGCATGCCCGGCGTGTCGATGACGAGGCCTCCCTGCGGGAGCACGAACAGCTCGCGGTGGGTGGTGGTGTGCCGGCCCTTGTCGTCCTCGCGCATCTCGCCCACCTGCATGCGCGTGCTGCCCAGCAGGCGGTTGATGAGCGTGGACTTGCCCACGCCCGACGAGCCGATGAGCGCCACCGTCCGGTTGCCGCCGATGTACTGCCAGAGCGCCTCCAGGCCCTCGCCGGTGACGCTGCTGACGGTGTGGAGGGGGACCTCCGGTGCGAGCGCGGCGAGGGTGTCGCGCGCCGCCACCACGTCCTCGCAGAGGTCCGCCTTGGTGAGCACCAGCACGGGTTGCGCGCCGCTGTCCCAGGCGAGCGCGAGGTAGCGCTCGAGCCGCCGCGGATTCAGGTCTCGCGTGAGCGCCGAGACGATGAAGACCACGTCCACGTTGGCGGCCACCACCTGCTCCTCGTCGGCCCGGCCGGCCGCCTTGCGAGCGAGCTGAGTGCGCCGGGGGAGCACGGCCTGGATGACGGTGGCGCCCTCCTGGCTCTGGGGCTCGAAGGTGACCCAGTCCCCGACGACCGGGCGCACGGACTCCCCCTTGCGGATGGCCATGCGCAGCCGGCCCGGGATGGTGGCCCGCAAGTCGCCTCGCGCCGAATACAGCACGTACTCCACGCCGTAGTCGGCGCCGATTCGCGCCGGCTCTTCTCCTTCGCTCGCGCGGGAGCGCCAGGCCTCCTGGAAGGGGGGCCCCCAGCCGAGCTTCTCCAAGGCGTGCTCATCCATGCTCATGCGGCGCCCAGACTATGCCCATCGCCGGGGGCTTGGGGTAGGGAGGACTTCATGCGTCCCGAACTCCTCGACCGATGGAATACACCGGAGGGCCGCCGTGGCCTTCGTGCTCGGCGGCGCGAGCGAACGCACGACAGGAGCCGATGGCGTCTCTGGCAACGAGGGTTTGACACCGGGACGAGGCGCACGCGAGCGTGGCCGCGCATCACTCACAGTGAGGGGGAATCGTCATGGGCATGTTGGATGGGAAGGTCGCGATCGTCACCGGGGCCGCGATGGATGAAGCAGGCGGCGTGGGCATCGGAGGCGCCACCGCGCAGTTGATGGCACGCGAGGGCGCTCGCGTCGTCGTCGCGGACCTGAACGGGGGCGCGGC
>NZ_JBJMQO010000086.1:0-13614 GCF_045802675.1 Archangium sp.
AAGTCGATATACGCCAGGTGCTGCGGTAGCACGCCGGAGCGAGGAGCGGACGTCGGCTCCTGGGCCAGCGCTTCCTGCACCTCATCGAGGAGGACGGAGCAGAGGCCCTCGGTGGGCAGTGCGGAGAGAAGAGCGCGCGTCGTCACCAGGACCTGGGGCCTGGAGTCCTCGAGCATGAAGCAGAGGCGCTCGCGGGGGTAGGAGGAGTCCAGGGGAACGTAGGCACCACCGGCCTTGAGGATGCCCAGCAGGGAGACGATGAGCTCCAGCGAGCGCTCAACGCACAGGGCGACGCGGGAGTCGGGGCCGACGCCCTGCCGACGCAGGAAGTGGGCGAGCTGATTGGCGCGCTCGTCCAGCTGCCGGTACGTCAGGCGCTGGGAGCCGAACTCGACGGCGATGGCGTCGGGCCGGAGCGCGGCCTGCGCCTCGAACAACTCGTGGATGCAGGAGTCCTTGGGATAGTCGGCGGCGGTGGCGTTCCACTCCACCAGCACCTTCTGCCGCTCTTCCGCCGTCAGCAGCGAGAACTCCGACAGCCGCCGCTCGGGCCGGGAGATCACGTCCTCCAGCGCGGCCGCCCAGTGATTCAACAGCCGCTCGATGGTGGCGCCGTCGTAACGCTGGGTGTCGTACGTCAGGTGCAGCCCCAGCGTCTGGCCCAGCGTGACCGCCGCGTCGAGCGGGAAGTTGTTGTGCTCGTATGTCTCGATGTCCCGGACATCGAAGCTGGAGCCGCGCTCGCGCACCGCTCCGTCCACCGGGTAGTTCTCGAACACGAGCAGGCTGTCGAACAGCGCCGAGCCTCGGGGTACATCGCTCCAGCCCTGGATCTGCATGAGCGGGGTGTACTCGTACGCGCTCCGCTCGGTCTGCTGGGCCTGGACGCGCCGCAGCCACGGGAGGATCGTCTCGTCATCCGCGAGGCGGACCCGCACGGGCACCGAGTTGATGAACATGCCGATCATCTGCTCGATGCCGGGCAGCTCGGGCGGGCGGCCGGAGACGATGGTCCCGAAGACCACGTCGGCCTCACCACTGTAACGGCCGAGCAGCAGTCCAAAGGTGCCCTGCACCAGCGTGTTCAACGTGAGCTGGTGCTGGCGCGCGAAGGCGTTGAGCGCCGCGGTCGCGGCGGGCGTCAGGAACAGCTTGCGGCGCTCCTTGCTCCGCGCCTGGCTGCCGGCGGGCACCGCTCGGGCGGCGGGTAGCGGCGTGGGCGTGGTGAAGCCCCGGAGTGTCTGGCGCCAGTACGCCTCGGCCTGGTCGATCGGCTGCTGCTGGAGCCACTCGATGTAGTCGCGGAAGGGCGGAACCCGGGCCGCGCGCTGACGACCCGCTCGCAAATCTTCGTAGCGGGCGAACAGCTCGTTGAGCATCAGGCCGATGCTCCAGCCATCCATCAACAGGTGGTGATGGCTCCAGACGAACTGCAGCACGTTCTCGTCCAGCCGCATCACCGCCAGCCGCATCAGGGGCGGACGGCGCAGCTCCAAGCCTCGCGAGCGATCCGCCGCGATGTAGGCGGCGAGCTTCTCCTGCTGCTCGGTCTTGGAGAGTCCGCGCCAGTCGTGCTCCTCATAGGGCAGCGCCGCGCGCGGGTAGACGACCTGGAGGGGCTCGGGGAGGCCATCCCAGAAGAAGCCGGTGCGGAGGATGGCGTGCTGCTCCACCAGCGCGTCCCACGCCCGGTGGAAGGCCGGCATGTCGATGGGCGAGTGGAATGCCCACGAGAGCTGCTCGAAGTAGAAGCCCGCCGAGGGCGCGAGCAGGGCGTGGAAGAGCATTCCCTGCTGCAGGGGGGAGAGCGGGTAGACGTCCTCGATGGGCGTGGCCGGAGGCAGCAGCCGATCGAGTGTCTCCGCCGAGAGCCGGGCGAGCGGGAAGTCGGCCGGCGTGTAGCGGAGCGCGTCGGGAGCGGTGCGTCCGGAGATGATCGCGCGGAGCGAGGCGACGAAGGCGCTGGCGAGCCCCCGCAGGGTGGCTTCGGTGTGGAGGTTGGCGCTGTACGCGAAGGAGAGGCGCAGCTGGCCGTCGATGACGACACCGCTGACCTCGAGGAGGTGACCGCGGTCCGCACCCGAGGCGCGCTCGGCGCCGGCGGACTCACGGGCCAGGCCGAAGAGCGGCGAGCTGTTCGCGGCCCCGTCCATCTGTCCGAGGTAGTTGAAGGCCACCTGTGCCTTCGGGAGCGCGGCCAGCTTTCGCGTCACTTCCTCGCGGCCGAGGGAGCGCAGCAGGCCGTGTCCCAGGCCCCGGCTCGGGAGCTGGCGCAGACCGTCCCGCACGGAGCGCAGTGCATCGCCCGGGCTGGCCGAGGGCGGAAGCTCCAGGAGCACCGGGGTGACGGAGGTGAACCAGCCCACGGTGCGCGACAGGTCCACGTCCTCGAAGATGTCCTCGCGGCCGTGGCCCTCGAGGTCCACCAACATGCGGGACTGGCCGGTCCACGCGGCACAGGCCTGGGCGAGCGCCGTCAGCAGTACGTCATTGATGCGCGCCCGGTAGGCGGCGGGCACTTCCTGCAAGAGCAGGCGGGTCTCCGCGGCATCGAGCGCCGCCGTCACCATGCGCACGGAGGCGAGGCTGTTGACGCCCCCCGGCTGGTCGACGGGCAGGGGCCGCACCTGCTGGCGGGCCTCGGAGAGCCAGTAGGGCAGCTCCGCCTCCAGCGCCTCGGACCTCGCATGCGCCTCGAGCCGCTCCGCCCACGCCTTGAAGGACGTCGTCTTCGGCGGCAGCGCGGGCTCCCGGCCCTGGCCGAGCGCCTTGTACGCCGAGTCCAGATCCTCCATCAGCGTGCGCCACGACACGGTGTCCACCACGAGGTGGTGCGCGACGAGCAGCAGCCGCCCCGTGCGCTGGGGACCCCGGTGGAAGAGGGCCGCGCGCAGCAGCAGTCCTTCGGACAGCTCGAAGCTGGCCTGCACCTTCGCGGCCTCGGCCTCGAGCGCCGCGGCCTGCTCGGCCTCCGGCACCGAGGAGAGGTCGATTTGAAGGACCGAGGCGTTCCGCTCCAGCCCGGTGTTCACCTGCCGCCAGCCGCCGTTCTCCTGGACGAAGCGCATGCGCAGGGCGTCATGGTGCTGCACCAGCTTGCGAAGGGCTCGCTCCAGCAGCGCGGCGTCCACGGGCTCGCGCGTCTCCAGCAGCACCGACTGGTTGAAGTGGTGCGGCTTCGGGAGGCTCGACTCGAGGAAGGCCCTCTGGATGGGCGTGAGCGGGACGGGCCCGGTCACCACTCCCTGCTCGGCCTGGATGGCCTGGGCCGCCGTCGCCAGCGGAGCCAGCTCGGCGATCGTCTGCCGCTGGAAGATCTGCTTGGGCGTGAGGTGCAGGCCCACCTGCCGCGCGCGGGAGATGACCTGCAGACTGGAGATGGAGTCGCCGCCCAGCTCGAAGATGTTGTCGTGGATGCCCACGCGCTGCAGCCCGAGCACCTGCGCCCAGATGGTGGCCAGCTTCTGCTCGACGTCGTTGCGCGGAGCGACGAAGGCCTGCTTCAGCTCCGGGCGCGCGTCCGGCGCCGGCAGGGCCTTGCGGTCCAACTTGCCGCTGGACGTCAGCGGCAGCGAGGGCAGGGGGACGAAGGCCGCGGGCACCATGTGCTCGGGCAGCCGCTCCTTCAGGAAGGCACGAAGGGACTCGGTGCCGAGGGCCTGGGCGTCGCCAGTGACGTAGGCCACCAGCCGCTTGTTGCCGGGCACGTCCTCTCGTGCCACCACCACCGCCTCGCGCACCGCGGAGTGCTGGAGCAGGGCGGCTTCCACCTCACCCGGCTCGATGCGGAAGCCGCGCACCTTCACCTGTGTATCGGCGCGGCCGAGGAACTCGAGGTTGCCATTGGCGAGGTAACGGACGCGGTCACCCGTCTTGTAGAGGCGGGCCCCCGGCTCGGTGCTGAAGGGATGGGGGATGAAGCGCTCGGCGGTGAGCTCCGGACGGCCCAGGTAGCCGCGCGCCAGGCCCACGCCGCCCACGTACAGCTCACCGGGCACGCCCACCGGCGCGGGCTGGAGCTGGCCGTCGAGCACGTACAGCGTCACGTTGGGGAAGGGGCGACCGATGGTGAGGTGCTCCGGGTCCGCTGGCCCGCTGATGCTGGCGCAGATGGTGACTTCGGTGGGGCCGTAGGCATTGAGCAGCGTGCGTCCCTTCGTCCATCGCCGTGCCACGGCCTGCGGGAGCGCCTCGCCCGCGGAGATGATCGTCTCCAGCTTCGGCAGGCCCTCCGCGGAGAGCTGCGCGAGGACGGAGGGCGTGAGCGTCGCCGCAGTGACGGAGTGCTTCTCCAGCAGCGTGCGCAAGGGGACGTCGGGCAGCAGCTCCTCGCGCGAGGCGAGCACGAGGCACGCGCCGGCCAGGAGGGTGGAGAAGACCTCGCAGACGGAGGCGTCGAAGGTGGGAGAGGCGAACTGGAGGACGCGGCTGTCGGGGCGGAAGCGGTGGGCCGTCACCGCAGCGAGGGCGGTGTTGCACAGGCTGCGGTGGACGAGCAGCGTGCCCTTGGGCATGCCGGTGGAGCCCGAGGTGTAGATGACGTAGGCGAGGTTGTCTTCGCCGGTACCGGAAGTCGGAGCGGTGTCGGGCTGGAGCGCGAGGGCCTGGGTCTCGGAGTCGAGGCACACCTGGCGGATGCCCTCGGGCACGGAGGCGAGCAGCCCCTTCCGCGTGACGAGGAGGGAGCTGCCCGCGTCACCGAAGATGAAGGACAGACGCGCGGCTGGGTACGCCGGGTCGAGCGGGACGAAGGCGCCGCCAGCCTTGAGGATGGCGAGCATGGCCACGGGCACCTCGAGCGAGCGCTCGAGGCACAGGCCCACGCGCGTCTCCGGGCCGACGCCGAGCGAGCGCAGGTGGTGCGCCAGCTTGTTGGCCCGCTGGTCCAGCGCGGCGTAGGTGAGGGTTTCCTCACCGAAGGCCACGGCGGGAGCCTCTGGCGTCCGAGCCACCTGGGCCTCGAAGAGCCGATGGGCGCACGCCTCGCGCGGCAGCTCCGCCTTCGTGTCGTTCCACGAGACGAGGAGCTGCCGGCGCTCGGACGGGGAGAGCAGCGGCACCTCACCGAGCCGCTGATCCGGCCGGGCCACGAGCCCCTCCAGCAGGGCCTTCAGGTGCTCCATCATCCGCGCGGCGCTGGAGGCCTCGAAGAGGTCCGTGCTGTAGTCCAGCGAGCCGACGAAGCCCTCGGCGGTGTCGGTGAAGGCGAGGCTGAGGTCGAACTTCGCCGTCGCGCTCTCCACCTCCACGGTGCGCAGCGTGAAGCCTGGCTGGGAGACCTGCGGCATCGGCGCGTTCTGCAGGGTGAACAGCACCTGGAACAGCGGCGAGCGGCCCAGGTCCCGCTCCAGTTGGAGCGTGTCCACCAGCTTCTCGAAGGGGAGATCCTGGTGGGCATACGCCTTGACCGTGGTCTCCTTCACCTGCGCGAGCAACTGGCGGAAGGTGGGGGCCTCTCCGGCGCGGATGCGCAGGACCAGCGTGTTGATGAAGAAGCCGATCAGCCCCTCGAGCTCGGCGCGGTTGCGTCCGGCGATGGGCGTGCCGATGCACAGGTCCTCCTGCCCGGCGTACCGCTGGAGCAGCACCCCGAAGCCCGCGAGCAGCACCATGAACGGCGTGGCACCCTCCTGCTTGCCGAGCGCCTTGAGCGCCTCGGACAGCTCTCGCGGTAGCCGCACGGAGAGGCTCGCGCCGCGGTAGCTCTGGACGGGCGGACGCGGCCGATCCGTGGGCAGCTCCAGCACCCGTGGGGCTCCGTCGAGCTGCTTCTTCCAATACGCGAGCTGCGTCTCCAGCACCTCGCCCTGGAGCCACTCGCGCTGCCAGCAGGCGAAGTCCGGGTACTGGAGCACCGGCTCGGGCAGGGGCGAGGGCTGGCCCCGGGAGAACGCGGTGTACAGCATCACCAGCTCGCGGATCAGCACGCCCAGGGACCAGCCGTCGGAGACGATGTGGTGCATCGCCAGGATCAGCACGTGGTCCTGCTCGGCCAGCTTCACCAGCGTCGCGCGCAGTAGCGGCCCGGCGGAGAGCTCGAACGGGCGCTGCAGCTCCAGGGCGGACAGCTTCCGCGCCTCGGCCTCGCGCTGCTCCGCGGGCAGCTCCCGCAGGTCCACGTGGCGCAGCGACAACGTGGCGCTCTCCGAGACCACCTGCGTGCCCGCGCCCCCCTCTCCCGCGTGGAAGGTCGTCCGGAGGGACTCGTGGCGCCGGGCCAGCTCGGCGAAGCAGCGCTCCAGCGCGCCCACGTCGAGCGAGCCCTCCATGCGCACCGCCGCCGGGAGGTTGTACGTCGCGCTGCCCGGCTCGAGCTGGTCCAGGAACCACAGCCGCTGTTGCGCGAACGAGAGCGGGGCGGACGCGGTGCCCTTGGGACGAAGAGGAATGGCCGGCTGCTTCGTCCGCGCGTTCTTCTCGCGCAGCTTCCGCATCAGCTCGTCCTGCTTCTCCGGGGAGAGTGCCGCGATCCGATCGCGCGCCTTGGTGCTCATGAGAGGCTTCCTCTTCGAATCAGGTGGGTTCGCCGTCTGTTTCCAGGGCGGCCATCAGTTGTTCCAGCTCCTCGTCATCCACCTGCGACGCCTGCGCATCCATGACCTGGAGCGCGAGCGCGGCGACGGTGGGCTGCTCGAAGAGCCGGCCCAGATCCAGCTCCACCTCGAAGGTGGTGCGGACCCGGGAGACGAGCTGGGTGGCGAGCAGGGAGTGTCCCCCCAGCTCGAAGAAGTTGTCGTGGATGCCGATCCGCTCGACGCCGAGCAGCTCGGACCACATCGCCGCGAGCTGCTGCTCCAGCTCACTGCGTGGAGCGACGAAGGGCGTTCCCGTCTCGGTGCGCACGCCCTCCGGCGCGGGCAGGGCCTTGCGGTCCAACTTGCCACTGGACGTCAGCGGCAGCGCGGGCAGGGTGACGAAGGCCGCGGGCAGCATGTACTCGGGGAGCTGTTCCTCGAGCGATGCGCGCAACACGGTGGCCTCGACGCTCTGGCCCTCGGCCGGGACGACGTAGGCCACCAGCCTCGGCTGGCCCGGCGAGTCCTCGCGCACCAGCGCCACCGCCTCGCGCACCGCCGGGTGGCGGGCCAGGACGGCTTCCACCTCTCCCGGCTCGATGCGGAAGCCCCGCAGCTTCACCTGCTCATCGGCGCGGCCGAGGAACTCCACCTGCCCGCCGGCGAGGTAACGGACGCGGTCGCCCGTCTTGTAGAGGCGGGCACCGGGCTCGGTGCTGAAGGGGTGGGGGATGAAGCGCTCGGCGGTGAGCTCCGGGCGGCCCAGGTAGCCGCGTGCCAGGCCCACGCCTCCCACGTACAGCTCGCCGGGCGCGCCCACCGGAACCGGCTGGAGTCCCCCGTCGAGCACGTACAGCGCCACGTTGGGGAAGGGGCGGCCAATGGTGAGGTGCTCCGGGTCCACCGGCCCGCTGATGCTGGCGCAGATGGTGACCTCGGTGGGGCCGTAGGCGTTGAGCAGGGTGCGTCCCTTCGTCCAGCGCAGCGCCACCGCCGGGGGGAGGGCCTCGCCCGCGGAGATGATCGTCTCCAGCTTCGGCAGGCCCTCCTCGGAGAGCTGCGCGAGCACGGAGGGCGTGAGCGTCGCGGCGGTGACGGAGTGCTTCTCCAGCAGCGTGCGCAAGGGGACGTCGGGCAGCAGCTCCTCGCGCGAGGCGAGCACGAGGCAGGCGCCGGCCAGGAGGGTGGAGAAGACCTCGCAGACGGAGGCGTCGAAGCCGGGCGAGGCGAACTGGAGGACGCGGCTGTCGGGGCGGAAGCGGTGGGCCTTCACCGCGGCGAGGGCGGTGTTGCACAGGCCGCGGTGGATGAGCAGCGTGCCCTTGGGCGTGCCAGTAGAGCCCGAGGTGTAGATGACGTAGGCGAGGGTGTCCTCGCTGGCGCCAGCGTCCGGAGCGGTGTCGGGCTGGAGCGCGAGGACGTGGGCGTCGGTGTCGAGGCACACGAGCTGTGCGCTCGCGGGCAGCTCATCGGCCAGCTTCTCCTGGGTGACGATGAGCGGCACGCCGGCATCCGCGAGGATGAAGGACAGGCGAGCGGCCGGGTAGGTGGGGTCGAGCGGGACGAAGGCGCCGCCGGCCTTGAGGATGGCGAGCATGGCCACGGGCACCTCGAGCGAGCGCTCGAGGCACAGGCCCACGCGCGTCTCCGGGCCCACGCCGAGCGAGCGCAGGTGGTGCGCCAGCCGGTTGGCCCGCTGGTCCAGCGCGGCGTAGGTGAGGGTCTCTCCCCCGAAGGCCACGGCGGGAGCCTGGGGCGTCCGGGCCGCCTGGGCCTCGAAGAGCCGATGGGCGCATGCCTCGCGCGGCAGCTCCGCCTTCGTGTCGTTCCACGAGACGAGGAGTTGCTGGCGCTCGGACTCGGAGAACAGCGACACCTCACCGAGCCGCTTCGCCGGCCCCATCAGGCCTTCCAGCGCCGCGCGTGTGTGCGCGAGCAGCCGCCGGGCGAGCTCCGCGTCCAGACGCGAGCTGTCCACGGTGAGCTTCAGCAGCAGCTCGGGGCCGGGTAGGACGACGAGGTTCAGCGGGAAGGTCTTCCGCTCCAGCATCTGCACGTCGCGGATGTCCTGGCCTCCGGCCCGCTCCCGCACCGAGTCGTCCACCGGGTAGTTCTCGAAGACGAGCAGGCTCTCGAAGAGGGGAAGCCCTCGGGGCAGCTCGCTCCAGCCCTGCACCAGCAGCAGCGAGCTGTGCTCCTGCTGGCGGAGCTCCAGCAGTTGCGTCTGGATCCCTCGCAGCCAGGGGACGAGCTCCTCTCCCGGCGGCAGACGGACCCGCACCGGAAGCGAGTTGATGAACAACCCCATCATCGACTCGACGCCCGGCAGCTCGGCGGGACGGCCGGAGACGGTGGTTCCGAAGAGGACGTCCTGCTCGCCGCTGTACCGGCCGAGGAGCAGCCCCCACGCGGCCTGCAGCAGCGTGTTCAGCGTCAGCCCGTGCTGCCGCGCGAAGGCGTTCAGCGCCGCCGTGGACTTCTCGGGGACCGCGAGCACGTGCTCGACCATCTCCGGCGCCTCACGCCGGGTGCGGTCCGCGGCCTTGCCCGGCAGCGGTGTCGGCGCGGTGAGCCCCGCCAGCGCGTTGCGCCACCAGGCCTCGGTGCGGGCCGCGTCCTGCTGGCCCAGCCACGCGATGAAGTCGCGGAACGCAGGCCCTCGTTCCAATCGGAGCGCCTGTCCCCGCTGGAGGGCGTCGTAGCTGCCGAACAGCTCCTGGATGAGCAGACCCGTGCTCCACCCATCCAGCAGCAGGTGGTGCAGGCTCAGGACGAAGCGGTACACGTGCTCGTCCAGCCGCATCACGGTGATACGCATCAAAGGGGGACGCGACAGCTCGAAGCCCCGCGCATGGTCCTCCCGGAGGAATGCCTCGAGCTTCGCCTGCTGCTCGGAGGCGGGCAGCCCGCGCCAGTCGTGCTCGTGCCAGGGCAGCTCGACGTGGGGGTGCACCACCTGGAGCGGCTGCGGGAGCTCCTGCCAGAAGAACGCCGTGCGCAGGATGGGGTGCCGGTCCACCACCGCTTCCCACGCCCGCCGGAACAGCGGCAGCTCCAACGCTGAGTGGAATGTCCAGCCGAGTTGCTGGAAGTACTCGCCCGTGGAAGCGCCCACGATGGAGTGGAAGAGCATTCCCTGCTGCATCGGGGAGAGCGGGTAGAGGTCCTCGATGGGCCGTCCGGGCGGCAGCAGCTTGTCCAGCGCGCCCGGCTCCAGCCGCGCCAGCGGGAAGTCGGCGGGGGTGTAGCGCAGCGCGTCCGGAGTCGCGCGCCCGGCGATGAGCGTGCGCAGCGCCGCGAGGAAGCCCCGGGCCAGCGACTCGATGGTGGCCGGCTCGTGGACGTTCTCGCTGTACGTCCAGCTCAGTCGCAGCCGCCCCTTGATGACGAGCCCGTTCACCTCCAGCAGGTGACTCCGGTTGCCCCGGGCGCTGACGGTGGAGCCGCTCTGCTCGCGCGCCATGTTGAACAGGGGCGAGCTGGCCGCCGTGGCATCCAGCTGGCCGAGGTAGTTGAACTGCACCTGGGCGCGGGGCAGGGCGCGCAGCTCGCGCACCGTCTCCTCCTGGCCGAGGTGCCGCAGCAGGCCGTAGCCGATGCCCCGGTTCGGCATCTGGCGCAGCCCGTCCCGCACCGCCCGGAGCGTGGCACCCGGGCTCGACGCCGCGGGCTCCAGCAGCACCGGCACCACGGCGGTGAACCAACCCACCGTGCGCGACAGGTCCACGTCCTCGAAGAGCTCCTCGCGGCCGTGGCCCTCCAGCTCCACGAGGTGCCGCTGCTCGCCCGTCCAACCCGCGAGGGCCTGGGCCAGCGCCGTCAGCAGCACGTCGTCGATACGGGCCCGGTAGGCGGCCGGCACCTCGCGCAGCAGCGCTCGCGTCTCCTCCTCGTCGAGCGACACCGACACGTGCCGGGCCGAGGCCGCGGTGTTGGCCCCCGTCTTGTCCACGGGCAGCGGGCGCACCTGCCGGCGGCTGTCGGAGAGCCAGAAGGCCCGCTCCGACTCCAGCGCCTCGGAGCTCGCGTGCGCCCGCAGCTTCTCGGCCCAGGCCTTGAAGGACGTCGTCTTCGGCGGCAGCGTCACCGGCTCGCCCCGGCGCAGTTGCTCGTAGCCGGTGCTCACGTCCTCCAGCAGCGTGCGCCAGGAGACGCCGTCCACCACCAGGTGATGGATGACGACCAGCAGGCGCCGCGGCTGCCCGGGGCCCAGGTCGAACAGTGCCGCGCGCAGCAGCGGGCCCTCGGACAGCCGCAAGCTCGCCTGGAGCTTCGAGGCCGCCTCCGTCAACGCCGCCCCGCGCTCCGCCTCCGGCACCGCCGTCAGGTCCACCCGCTGCAGCGGCACCGGGTTGCCCGGCCCGCTGTTGAGCTGCTCCCAGCCCTCGCCCGTGCGGAAGAAGCGCATGCGCAGCGCGTCGTGGTGCTCCACCAGCGCCCGCAGCGCCTGCTCCAGCAGCCCCGCGTCCACCGGCTCGCGCAGCTCGAGCAGCACCGCCTGGTTGTAGTGGTGCGGCTCCGGCAGGCCCCGCTCGAAGAAGTCCTGCTGGATGGGCGTGAGCGGCACGGGTCCCTGCACGGGTCCCTGCTCGCCCAGGGCGCTCTTCGCCGCCGTCACCGTCGGCGCCAGCTCGGCGATCGTCTGGCGTTGGAAGAGCTGCCGCGGCGTGAGGTGCAGCCCCGCCTGCCGCGCTCGCGCGACGACCTGGATGCTGACGATGGAGTCGCCGCCCAGCTCGAAGAAGTTGTCGTGGATGCCCACGCGCTCGCGCCCGAGCACCTTCGCCCAGAGCTCCGCGAGCTTCTGCTCCACCTCGTTGCGCGGAGCCACGAAGGCCCGGCCCTGCTCCGCCTGCGCGGCGTCCGGGGCAGGAAGTGCCTTCCGATCCACCTTGCCGTTGGGCGAGAGGGGGAGGGACGCGAGTGGCACGATGGCCGCGGGCACCATGTGCTCGGGGAGCTTCTGCTCGAGGAAGGTTCGCAGTTCCGCGGTGGGGAACCCGGGAGCCGCGATACCCTCACCCCGTCCCTCTCCCGGTGGGAGAGGGGAAGTGGGCACCACGTAGGCCACCAGTCGTTTGATTCCCGGCGAGTCCTCGCGGACCACCACCACGGTTTCGCGCACCGCTGGGTGCTTCGTGAGGGCCGCTTCGATTTCTCCCGTCTCGATGCGGAAGCCTCGCACCTTCACCTGCGAGTCCCTCCGCCCCAGGAACTCCACGCTCCCGTCCGCCAGGTAGCGCGCCACGTCTCCCGTCCGGTAGAGCCGTGCGCCGGGCGAGCCGCTGAAGGGGTGGGGGATGAAGCGCTCCGCCGTCAGCTCCGGCCGGCGCAGGTAGCCGCGCGCCAGTCCCTCGCCGCCGAGGTACAGCTCGCCCGGGACGCCCACCGGCACGGGCTGGAGGGACTCGTCCAGCAGGTAGAGCTGCGTGTTGGAGATGGGGCGGCCGATGGGCACCGTCCGTCCCGGCCCCGAAGAGGGGCAGCGCGCCGAGGTGGCGTCGATGGTGGCCTCGGTGGGGCCGTACAGGTTGACCAGCGTGGCCGAGGGCAGCCGCGCGCGCAGCCGGTGCTCCAGCTCCACGGGCAGCGCCTCGCCGCCGCAGAAGAGCCAGCGCAGGCTCGTGGCCCGGGAGAGTCCCTCCTCCTCCAGCAGCACTCGCAGCAGCGACGGCACGAGCTGCAACACCGTCACCTGTCCGCGCGTCACCGCCTCCAGCAGCGCGCCACCGTCCCGGTGCGCCTCGGGCGCGGCGATGACCAGCCGCCCACCGCACATGAGCGGGGCCCAGCACTCCCAGACCGAGGCGTCGAAGCTGAGCGGCGTCTTCTGCAGCACACGGTCCGCCGCTCCGAACGAGAACGCGGAGAGGAGCCACGCCATGTGATTGCCCAGCGAGCGGTGCGTGACGATGGTGGCCTTGGGCTGGCCGGTGGAGCCCGAGGTGTAGAGCACATACGCCGCGTTGTCGGCGCGGACGCCCGGGTCCGATGCATCCGTGCTCAGGCGGGAGAGCTCCTCCCACTCCGAATCGAGGCAGAGCGCGGGCGTGCCCTTCAGCGGGAGCCGCTCGCGGAGGTGCCGCTGGGTGAGGAGCACCGCGGGCGCGGAGTCCTCGAGCATGAAGGCGAGCCGCTCGGGCGGGTAGCCCGGGTCCAACGGCACGTAGGCGCCGCCGGCCTTGAGGATGCCGAGCAGCCCCACCGCCATCTCCAGCGAGCGCTCCACGCACAGGCCCACGCGCGTTTCCGGGCCCACTCCGCGCTCGCGCAGCGCGTGGGCGAGCTGGTTGGCGCGCTGGTCCAGCTCGCGGTACGTGAGCTGCTGGCCCTCGAACTCGGCCGCCACCGCGTCCGGCGTCCGCAGCGCCTGCGCCTCGACGAGCGAGTGGATGCAGGCCTCGCGCGGGTAGTCGGCGCGCGTGTCGTTCCAGTCCACCAGCACCTGGCGCCGCTCCGCTTCGGTGAGCAGTGGCAGCTCCGCCAGGGACCGCTCGGGGTGGGCCACGAGCCCGTCCACCAGCAGCCGCAGGTGCTCCATCATCCGCGCCGCGGTCGCGGCATCGAAGAGGTCGGTGTTGTACTCGAGCGCGCCCGCGAAGCCCTCGGGCAGCTCGGCCAGCGTGAGGTTGAGGTCGAACTTCGCCTGGTGGCCCTCGCCCCGCACGAGGCGGAACGTCAGGCCCGGCAGCGTCTGGGCCGTCTTCGCCTCGCGCTGGAGGGTGAACATCACCTGGAAGAGCGGCGTATGGCTCAGGCTTCGGACGGGCTGCAGCTCCTCGACCAGCTTCTCGAAGGGGACGTCCTGGTGGGCATACGCGCCCAGCGCCACCTCTCGCACCTGGGCGAGCAACTGGCGGAACGTGAGCCGCCCCGAGGGACGTGCCCGCAGGACGAGCGTGTTGGTGAAGAAGCCGATCAGCTCCTCCAGCTCGGAGCGGTCGCGTCCGGCGATGGGCGTGCCCACGCAGATGTCATCCTGGCCGCTGTAGCGGGAGAGCAGCACCTGGAAGGCCGCGAGCAGCGCCATGAAGGGCGTCACGCCTTCACGTCCGCACAGCGCCATGAGCGCCTGCGAGGAGGCCCTCGAGAATTGCAC
>NZ_JBJMQO010000087.1:0-96617 GCF_045802675.1 Archangium sp.
GGCTGCTCGAGGCCGGCCTCCTCCCTCCAGAAGGGCGGGGTGCCGGCCTCGCTGCTTCTACAGCCTCCGCTTTGAGGGGACGTGCGTGCTTGGTAGCATCCGCGCCATGTTTCTCGTCACGCTCGAGGAGAAGGGCGGTGGTACCGAGCAGATCGAGTTCGAAAAGAACGAGATCACCATCGGCCGCCTCGCTGGTAACGACATCGTCCTCGCCAAGGGCAACGTCTCCAAGTGTCATTCGAAGATCGTCGAGAAGGACGGCAAGCTGATCGTCGTGGACATGAAGTCCACGAACGGCACCTTCGTGAACGGCAAGAAGATCGCCGGGCCGCAGGTGGTGAAGCCGGCGGATCAGATCTTCATCGGTGATTACATCATCAACGTGGAGCCTCTCGAGGACGCGCCGCCGATGACGCGCACCGCGGCCCCCGAGGAGGAGTACTACGAGGAGGACCAGGGCTACGACGACGGTGGGCAGGAGCAGGGCGCCTACGAGGAGGAGCCCTACGAGGAGCCCGCCCCCGCGCCGCAGTCCAACGCCAACGCGCGCATGCCGGCCTCGCTCGCCTCGGCGCTGGCGAAGAACAAGAAGCGCGTGGACCCGCGGCTGGAGGCCTATACCCGGCTCCAGAAGGAGATCCACGACCGCCTCATCGAGTACCTCGACTTGCGCCGCATGGACATGGACCGGCTCGGCGACGACGAGCTGTGGCGCCGCACCGAGAAGGCCATCCGCGACATCATCGATCAGATGGAGGCGGATGGAGAGCTCCCTCCCGAGGTGGACCGTGAGGAGCTGCTCACCGACGTCATCAACGAGGCGCTGGGCCTGGGGCCCCTCGAGGCGTTCCTCGCGTCGGATGAGATCAGCGAGATCATGGTGAACCACGCCAACCAGATCTACATCGAGCGCAAGGGCAAGCTCGTCCTGTCCGAGAAGACGTTCAGCTCGAATCAGGCGGTGCTCGGCGTCATTGAACGCATCGTGGCGCCCATCGGCCGGCGCATCGACGAGTCCAGCCCGCTGGTGGACGCGCGCCTCAAGGACGGCAGCCGCGTCAACGCCATCATCCCGCCGCTGGCGCTCAAGGGTCCCTGCATCACCATCCGCAAGTTCAAGAAGGACTCGCTGAAGATCCAGGACCTCATCAAGTACAAGACCGTCACGGCGCAGATGGCCGAGTTCCTGGAGATGTGCGTCAAGGCGCGCAAGAACATCGTCATCTCGGGCGGTACGGGCTCGGGCAAGACGACGACGCTCAACATCATCAGCTCCTTCATCCCCGAGGACGAGCGCATCGTCACCGTGGAGGACGCCGCCGAGCTGCAGCTGCCCCAGGACCACTGGGTGCAGCTGGAGAGCCGCCCGCCCAACCTGGAAGGCAAGGGCGCCATCACCATCCGCGACCTGGTGAAGAACTGCCTGCGCATGCGGCCGGACCGCATCGTCGTGGGCGAGTGCCGCGCGGGCGAGACGCTGGACATGCTCCAGGCGATGAACACGGGCCATGACGGCTCGCTCACCACGCTGCACGCCAACACGCCGCGCGACGCCATCGCCCGGCTGGAGACGATGGTGCTGATGAGCGGCATGGAGCTGCCGGTGAAGGCCATCCGCGAGCAGATCGCCAGCGCCGTTCACCTCATCGTGCAGCAGACGCGCTTCTCGGATGGGACGCGGAAGATCTGCTACATCACCGAGATCGCCGGCATGGAGGTGGACATCGTCACCCTCCAGGACATCTTCTATTACAAGCAGGAAGGCTTCACGGAGGACGGGAAGGTGCGCGGGCGCTACGTCGCCAGCGGCTTCGTGCCGAAGTTCTACGATGACCTGCAGCGCAAGGGCATCCCCGTCAACATGAGCATCTTCCGCGAGGACTGACGCCCCCATGCCTACCCTGGTCATCCGTCACCCCGACGGCAGAGAGAGCGAACACGAGCTTTCCGGTGAGCTGAAGATCGGCCGCCAGGAAGGTCAGAATGATCTGGTCCTCGCCGAGGGCGGTGTGTCTCGCCGCCACTCCCGCTTCTTCGAGGAGGGCGGCAAGGTGATGGTGGAGGACGTGGGCAGCGCCAACGGCACCTACGTGGATGGCCAGCGCATCACCGGCATGACGGTGCTGACGCCCAAGTCCCAGGTGCAGCTGGGCGACTACCAGCTGCGGCTCAAGGCGGCGGGAGTCCGGCCCACGGGGGTCCGCAAGGCGGCGAAGCCCGCGGGCGAGGAGCCGGAGCTGCTCGGGGGCGACAAGCCGGCCTCGCGCAACGCCACCCAGGCCATTCCCGCCCTCAAGCGTCCGGCACCCGGTGGCGCCGGGGGTCCGTCCGCGCTGGCCCGGCGTCCCAAGCCGGCGGCGGGCGCGGCGGAGGGCGAGGGCGGTGGGGGCCTGGTGCTCAAGGGCCTCACCGGTCCCTGGGCCAACCAGAAGTTCCCCGTGAAGGGCAAGCTGATCATCGGCCGGCAGGCGCCCGCCTCGGTCGTCTTCGAGGACGACTCGGTCAGCCGCAAGCACGCCGAGGTGGAGGCGACGCCCGGGGGCGTGGTGCTGCGCGACCTGGGCAGCGCCAACGGCACGCTCGTGAATGACGAGCCGGTGGGCACGCAGCAGGTGGTGCTGCAGCCCGGAGATCTCATCACCTTCGGCATGGTGGAGGTGGTGGTCGAGAGCGCGAGTGGGGGCTCGAACCTGCCGGCGCGCCGCGGACGCTCCGAGGTGCCCACCCGGCGCGGTCAGGCGGTGGGCGCCGAGGCGGCCGAGGCCGAGGACGCGGCTCCCGCGGCGGCTGCCCCGGCCTCGCGCAAGCGGCTGCTGGTGGTGGCCGCCAGCGTGGTGGGCGTGCTGCTGGTGGCGGGCATCGTGAAGAACACCACGGGCGGCGGTGGTGGCGCGGGCGGGGGCGCGGGTGGCCCCGTCGCTCCGGTGAAGAAAGGCCCGCCGCCCCCGAATCCGGCCGAGCAGGTGCAGGAGTTGCTCAGCAAGTGCCGCTCCTACTCCTCCACGGAGCTGGGCAGCGAGCCGGACTGGCAGCGGGCCGAGGGGGCCTGCTCCAAGGCGTTGGACCTCGATCCGATCAACGCCGAGGCCAACACCCTCATGCGCCGCATCAAGCTGGAGAAGGAGTCCGCCGAGTTCTTCGCGCAGGCCGAGAAGGCGCTCGTGCGGCAGAAGGAAGAAGAGGCGTTGGACCTCTTCAAGAAGATTCCCAAGGACAGCTCCTACTTCCGCCGCGCCAAGCCCAAGGTGCAGGAGGCGGTGATGCAGGTGGAGAAGCGCTCCCTGGACGACTGCAAGCGCTACCTGCGCGACAGCCAGTGGAGCCCCGCGGTGCCCCGGTGCGAGCGCTACCTGGGCTTCGCCTGCCAGAAGATGTCCAAGGAGGACCTGGAGCCGCCCATCGGCTTCACCCTGGTGCTCGACAAGAAGAAGCGGCTGGGGCGCACCGAGTGGCGGCCCAAGGACAAGCTCTACCTGGACTTCCTCATCGCCCGCAAGAAGGTGGACCCCAACGCCACGCCCTGGCACTGCCCGGTGTCGGAGATCTTCTTCGAGGACGAGGCGGCGCCGGATCCCAAGAAGCAGGTGGAGGAGGTCTTCAAGCAGCGCTACCCCCACAAGTTCCTGGTCGCGGCGATGATCGACTACTGGTCCGGGCGCGGCAACGAGTCCGTCGTCACCCTGCAGAAGCTGCGCTCCAACTACGAGCTGGCCAAATACCACGGCGACGCGGACAAGCTGCAGACGGACGTGAGCAACGTGGACCAGCTCTTCAAGATCGGCCAGGGCCTGTTGCAGAACGAGGACGTGGAGAAGGCCGCCGAGCCCCTGCAGGAGGCGCTCGACGTGGACAAGCGGCTGATGGCCGACCTGGCCGAGTCCCGTCCGTCCTTCTACCGGCGCAACATCCAGCAGGACATGGCCGCCAAGGCGATCTCCCGGGGCAAGTACTGGGATGACCGTGGAGATCAGCGCCGCGCCTGCCGCATCTGGAAGCTCGGCTTCCACTTCTACGCGGGCAATACGGACCTCAACTCGCAGGTGGGCCGGTGCTCCTCGCGCGGCCTCAAGGCCCTCAAGTCCGCCCAGACCTGCGAGGATCTGGATGCCGTGATGGACCTGGCCGTCCCCGGCGACGGGCTCGAGGAGAAGGTCGCCGCCACGAAGAAGGAGAACGGCTGCTGAGCCCGGGAGCGCCCGGGAGCGTTCACGGTTCGCTCCCGGCGCACGGCTGGCATGGACAGCGGGGCGGGGGCTCGATTAAGGCCGGGGGCCTATGGTCCCGAGCCCTTCGAGCGGTGCGCCCCGCCTCGTCCTGATCGACGCCTCCAGCTTCATCTTCCGCGCCTATCACGCCATTCCCCCCCTGACGAACCGCCAGGGCGTGCCCACCAACGCCACCCTGGGCTTCACCCGTCAGGTCCTCAAGGCGCTCAAGGAGCTCCAGCCCACCCACGTCGCGCTCGCCTTCGACAAGGAGAGCCGCGCCGAGCGCCAGAAGATCGACCCCAACTACAAGGCCAACCGGAAGGACACGCCGGAGGACCTGGCGCAGCAGTTCCCCTACATCCGCAAGGTGGTGGAAGCCCTCAACCTGCCCGTGCTGGAGGTGGCCGGCTGGGAGGCGGATGACGTCATCGGCACCCTGTCCAAGAGCGCCAAGGCCGAGGGCTTCTGCGTCCTCGTCGTCACCGGCGACAAGGACTTCGTGCAGATCGTCGATGACGACGTGCACCTGTACGATCCCCAGAACGAGCGCCACACGACGCCCGCCGAGGTGAAGGAGCGGCTGGGCATCGAGCCCAAGCAGATGCGCGACTACCTGGCGCTCATCGGCGACGCGGTGGACAACGTGCCCAAGGTGCCGGGCATCGGCCCGAAGTCGGCGGTGGAGCTGCTGCACCAGTTCGGTGGCGTGGACGCGCTGCTCGGGCGGCTCGACGAGGTGAAGAAGCCGAAGATGCGCGAGGCGCTCGCCGCGCACCGCGAGAGCCTGCTGCGCGCGCGCGATCTGGTGACGTTCCGCACGGACCTCGAGCTGGGCGTGTCCATCCAGGAGCTCGCGCGCCGCGCTCCCCATGACGAGCAGCTGCGCCAGCTCTTCGCCGAGCTGGAGTTCTCCGCCCTGCTGCGCGAGCTGCCGCCGAAGGGGGCCACGGGAGCGCCCACGGAGGAGGCTCCGAAGACGGCCGCGAAGCTGCCGGCGCAGACGGAGATCGTCACCACGAAGGAGGCGCTCCAGGCCGTGGCCGCCGCCATGCGCGAGGCGGGCTCCGTGACGCTGGTGCCCGCCTACGAGGGCCTGCCCTTCGCGGGATTGCTGGTGGGGCTCGGGGTGGCGCTGAAGGACGGCACCACGCGCTATGTGCCCCTGGCCCACGACGGGCTCGGCGTGGAGCAGGTGCGGCCCGCGGACTTCAAGGCGGCCCTCCAGGGCGTGCTGGAGGACGCGGCGGTGAAGAAGGGCGGGCATGATCTCAAGGCCCTCTGGCTGTTGCTCAACCGCGAGGGCATCCGGCTCCGGGGAGGGGAGAACGACGTCGAGCTGCTCAGCTACCTGCTGGATGCCTCGCGGCGCGACCACAGCCTGGAGTTCCTCTCCCGCGAGCGGCTCCAGGTGGATCTGCCCGAGCTGCCCACCACCAGTGGCCGCAAGGCCCGCGCGCTGAGGGAGCACACCCCCGAGGAAGTGGCCCTGGCGTACGCGGTCCGCGCGGACGCGGCGCGGCAGCTGGCCCCCGGGCTGTGGGAGGAGCTGGAGCCCCTGGGCCTGGCGACGCTCGCGCGCGAGCTGGAGCTGCCCCTGGTGCCGCTGCTGGCGCGCATGGAGTCGCTCGGCGTGAGGGTGGACGTGAAGGTGCTCCGGGAGATTTCGGAGAAGGTGGGCGCCGACTGCGAGCAGATCGTCAAGAAGATCCACGGGATCGCGGGGCACGAGTTCAACGTGGGTTCCAACGCTCAACTGGCCCAGGTGCTGTACGACGAGAAAGAGCAGAACCTGCCCATCATCAAGAAGGGCAAGACGGGCCCCTCCACGGACCAGGAGGTGCTGGAGCAGCTCGCCGAGAGGTTCCCGGAAAATCAACTGCCGCGCGCCATCATCGAGTACCGCTCGCTCTCCAAGCTCAAGAGCACCTACCTGGACACGCTGCCGGAGCTGGTGGCGAAGGACGGACGCCTCCACACCACCTTCCACCAGGCGACGGCCGCCACGGGCCGGCTGTCCTCGTCCGACCCGAACCTGCAGAACATCCCCATCCGCACCGAGCTGGGCATGGAGATCCGCCGTGCCTTCATCGCCGAGGAGGGCCACCAGCTCGTCTCGGCGGACTACAGCCAGGTCGAGCTGCGGCTGCTGGCGCACATCGCCGAGGACCCCGTCCTCATCGACGCCTTCGCCCGGGACGAGGACATCCACAGCCGCACGGCGGCGGAGATCTTCGGGGTGGCGCAGGACCAGGTGACGAGGGATCAGCGCCGGGTGGCCAAGACGGTGAACTTCGGCATCGCCTACGGCCTGAGCCCGTACGGCCTGTCCACGCGGCTGAACATCCCCGAGGAGGAGGCGCGCGACATCATCGAGCGCTACTTCACGCGTTACGCCGGCATCAAGCGCTACCTGGACGAGACGGTGCGGGTGGCGAAGGAGAAGGGCTACGTGGAGACGCTCTTCGGGCGGCGGCGGCCGATGGCGGATCTGCGCGCGAAGAACCGCCAGATCGTGCAGGCGGCCGAGCGCGCCGCCATCAACATGCCGATTCAAGGCACGGCGGCGGACCTCATCAAGAAGGCCATGCTGGCGGTGGAGGCGGATCTGGAGAAGCAGGGCCTGCGCACGCGGATGCTGCTGCAGGTGCACGACGAATTGCTCTTCGAGGCGCCCGAGTCCGAGGTGGACGCCGTGAAGGAGCTGTCGCGGCGGTGCATGAGCTCGGTGATGCAGCTCAAGGTGCCCCTCAAGGTGGAAGTGGGGGCTGGAAAAAACTGGGCGGACGCGCACTGACGTACGCGCCCGCCCGGAAAACAACGCCGACCCGTCCGGCCGTCAAGACAGCTCGCGTGAACCCCCGAACACGCGGCCTCCACGGCGGCCACTCCTTGTGCGCTCACCGCACCCCCGCGCGGGAACGCACCCCCTTTTCGCGCCTCGGGCCCCCCATGGCCCGTCAGCGCGCCCCCTTCAACCGCCGGCTCTCGGATGGCTCCCAGTCTCTGGAGTCATCAAGCCGGACGGGTCGGCACCCCCTCAACTCAATGCACCGCCACCCGGCCCTCGTCCGAGGCGGGCTTCTGGCGCTCCGCCACCGAGGGCTTCTCGAAGAATTGGACCACCAGGCCCGCGAAGGGCACCCGCGGACGCGGCGCCAGCGGATTGGCCAGGCGCTCCAGCACCGCCACCGCCGAGTCCACCGCCTCGTCCAGCGCCTGATTCACCACCGCCCGCTCCGCGTCGCCCCCACCGAGCGTCTCCACCGCGTCCACCAGGCAGCGGCGCAGCGCCGTGAACTCCTCATGCAGCGCGCGAGCCCCCCGCTTCGGCGCCAGCCTCAGCACGGCGCGCGTCCGGCCCCACGGGCTGCCTTCCTTGCCCTCCAGGCTCCGGCCCACCTCGCGGATGAAGGGCTCCACCACGTTGTCCAGCTGGTTGAGGACAGGCGCTCCGCCCTTGCGTCCCTCGGCGGCGCGCACCCGGCGCCATGCCGCGGCGAGACGCTCGGGCTGCCCCACGAACACCCTCGCCACCCCTGCTCCCCGCCGTGCTCGTTCCGTCATTCCGTCCTCCGCTGGCGCCGTCTTAAGCAAACCAGTTGCCAGCGCTCGCACGCGGCCGGTGGACAGTGAAATCAGCCGTTTGGCGCGACTCCCCGAAAGGAGCCCGCCAGCCGGGCTGTAGATTTTGCGTGAGGGGAGAAGAGGAGAGTGCGGCGTGGGTCACGCTGTCGCGTGCGTGGGCAGAGTTTTTCCCACGCGAGGGCGGCCGCGCGGCCCCGGGTTTAGTGCACCGTCGGCTTGGAAGGACGAGGCATGGCTTCCTCTTCGTCCTCGAATTCCGGGCCCTGCGGAGAAGACGGCTCGTGCCACTCGGGGGCCGCCGCGTCCGAGGGCTCGGCCAGCTCCGAGGGCTCGGTCAGCTCGGCGCGCTCGGCGGGGGGGGGCAGCGGGGGAGGGAGCAGGTGGCGCTGCTGGGCGAGCTCCGCCTCGAGGGCCGCGCGCATCGCCACTTCCTCCGCGGCCTCCTGCGCCTCCATTTCGGCGAAGCGCTCCGCCTTCTGCTTGCGCCGACGCACGTAGGCGGCCACCACCAGGCCGGTGGCGCCCAGCCACAGTAGCGCCTCACTCGTCGTCAGCGGCAGCCAGCCGTAGCGCCCCGCGAGCCCATCCCGCCACGCCAGCTCCTCCACCCACAGCGAGGACTTGAAGGCCTTGCCGAAGGCCTGCTCGAAGGGCTGGCCCGTGGCCACCTCGTCCACCAGCCGGCCCATGCCCTCGGGCCCGTGCTTCGCCGACAGCCACGCCACGAAGGCCGCGCTCTGCGCGTAGGCGATCTCCACGTCCGAGGGCAGGTCCGGCCAGCGGTCGTACAGGTGCTCGAAGCGGAAGATTCGCTGCTGCGTCACCGCGCGGAACAGGGCCGCGTAGTGCGTCATGGACCAGTTCTCGCCGGTGATGTTCTGCGCGAACCCCTCCTGGAACCAGCGTGGCCAGCTGCCCGCGAGCTGTCCCAGCGCCACGTGCGCCAGCTCGTGCCGCAGCGTCACCATGCCGTCGGGCGCCGCCAGCGACAGCGCGTTGAGCAGGACGATGCGGTGCGTGGGGTAGGCCAGCGCCGCCGCCCAGCCCGGAGGCGCGCCACCGGGCAGCGCCAGCGCCTCGAACTCCTCGCGGCCCACGCCCACGCGAATCTCCGTCTCCCCCGGCCAGTCCCGCCCGAGCACGCCCACGAAGCCGTCGCGGATGGACTCGATGCTGCCGGCGAGCTGGCGCGCGGAGCCCTCGGCCCTCGCGGTGTAGAGGATGTGGAAGCGCGGCGTGTCCACCTCGCCCACCACCAGCGCCGGCCGGGGCATGGGCACCACCGCGGGCTCCGCGCCTCCGTTGGCGTGGCCGGCCTCGTGCCTCGGGCCGGGCAAGTCCTCCTGCGCCCCCGCCAGGGGTGACAGCAACAGCGTCAGGAGCAGCAACAGGTGGCGCATGGGGGCCTCACGTGCCCCCAGACATAACAGCCTCGATGGCCGCCGCGCCAAGCCCCTCGACACGCACCCGTTTGCGACGCGAGGTGTCACCGGCCGCCAGCGTCACCTGCCGCTTGGGCACCCCGAGCGCCTTGGCCAGGAACTCGAGCAGGGCGGCGTTGGCCTCGCCGTCCACGGGCGGGGCGGCGAGCTGGATTTTCAGCATCCCATCGTGCTCGCCCACCACGCGGGTGCGCGAGGCGCGGGGCTGTACCAGCACGGCCAGCTCCAGCGCGCCGGGCACTTCCTTGAGCCAGGAGGCGGCCACGGGCTACTCGCCGTTCTGCGCCTTCTTCTGGGTGAGGTACGCCACGTTGTCCTCGACGCGGGCGTAGTCCTTGTCGGCGAAGGTGCGCCCGGTGAACGTCTCCAGCAGCTTCTGGTGCGCGTCCACCACCGACTTCACCTGGGACTCGAACTGGGCGCGCTGGCGCTTGAGCTCGTTGATGTCCTCGACCACCTGCACCAGCCGCTGGTGCGCGCCGTGGACGATCTTCTCCGCCTGGTGCTCGGCGTCGGCGAGGATGATTTCCGCCTCCTTCTTGGCGGCGGCCTTCATGTCCTCGCTGATGCGCTGGGCGGTGACCATGGTCTCCTGGAGGGTGCGCTCGCGCTCCAAGTGCTGCTCCAGCTTGAGCTGGGTGCGCTTGAGCTCCTCCTTGAGGGAGATGTTCTCCTTCACCACCTCCTCGAACTCACCGGCGATGAGCTCCAGGAAGGCCTCCACCTCGCGCTTCGTGAAGCCCCGCATGGCCGTCTCGAAGCGCTTCTGCCGGATGTCGAGCGGGGTGATCTTCATGCACCCCAGTATAGGCCAGCCCTAGGACTTCTCCAGGAACTGCTCCCCGAGCTCCTTGGCACGGCGGGTGGCGGCCTCCACGGCGTTGATGAGGGTGGTGCGCAGCCCGCCTGCTTCCAGGGTATGCAGGCCAGCGATGGCGGTGCCGCCGGGGCTCGTCACCTGGTCCTTGAGCTGGCCGGGGTGGGCGCCCGTCTCGATGAGGAGCTGGGCGCTACCCAACACCGTCTGCGCGGCCAGCTTGAGGGCGGTGTAGCGGGGCAATCCCACCTTCACCCCCGCATCCGAGAGGGCCTCGATGATGAGGAAGATGTAGGCGGGGCCACTGCCGGACAGGCCGGTGACGGCGTCCAGGAGGTTCTCGTCCAGCACGGTGGTGGTGCCCACGGACTGGAAGATGCGGGTGGCCACCGCCAGGTCCTCCTCGCTGGCGTGCTCGCCCGGGGAGAGCGCGCAGGCCCCCGCGCCCACCAGGGAGGGGGTATTGGGCATGGTGCGGATGATGCGCGCCCCGGAGCCCAGCCGCCGCTCCATGGCCGCGATGGGCACGCCCGCCGCCACGGAGATGACCAGCTTGTGCGGATCCACCTCCGGCGCCACCTGGACGAGCACCTTGTCCAGGGCCTGCGGCTTGACGGAGAGCACCACCACATCCGCCTCGCGCACGGCGGCCAGGTTGTCCAGGGTGGTGCGCACCCCGTAGGTGCGAGCCAGCGTCTCCAGGCGCTCGCCACGGCGCCCGGTGGCGATGAGGGATTCGGGCCGGGCGGTGCCGGCGCGCAGCAGGCCCTTGATGAGCGCCTCGGCCATGTTGCCGGCGCCGAGGAATGCGATGGTCCGTTCGAGCATCCTCTCGATTTACCGTGAAACGCCGCTGCCCGGACGCGCCGTGTAAAGGGGGGCTCGCGGCTACCGTCCGGTTGCGAATTTCTTGACGGAGGATCGGATCGTGGGACCTTGACACCCGCTACAGGCCTGTAGCGCCTGAGCGGAGGGACCCATGACTGCGGCGGCTGCGACGAACTGGAACTGGCGGACCCTGGAGAACGTGGAGGTCGAGTGCACCCACTGCGGGGTTCGCATGACCGGGCACGCGGGGCCGCGAGTCAAGTACTTCCGGTGCGGCTCGTGCCACCGCTGGGTGTCGAGCGTCTATACGGACGTCTTCCGCGCGGACGCGAAGATGCGCACGCACCCGGTGAAGGAGAAGACGGACGCGGACGAGCGCTTCATCGCGGTGAAGGACCGGCTGGAGGCGTGGCTGGCGGCGATCGACGATCAGGACCCGTACCGGATTCTGGGGGTGTCGCCGCTGGACTCGCCGGACGTGGTGAGGGCGCGCTTCCGTGAGCTGGCGCTGGAGCGGCACCCGGACCGGGGTGGCTCGGAGGCGAAGATGCGCGAGCTGAACGTGGCGTACGAGAAGATCCTCCGCCACCGGCAGCGCAAGCGGATTGAGGCGCTGGAGGCGGGCGCGCCGGTGCGCGAGGCCACGGTGCTGCCCGCGCGCAGCCGGTAGGCCGCCGGGTCCCCCAGCCCGAGGAGCGGGAGGCGGCTTCGGGCGGGGTAGTATCGGCCTCCATGAGTCAGGACATCCAGGCACTCCTCTGGTCCTACGGGTATGTCGGCATCTGCGTGGCGGCGGGCGAGGGGGCCGTGCGGCTGGGCCTGTCGCGCGAGCTGGCGCGCAAGGTCATCCACGTGAGCGTGGGCTTCTGGATCTTCGGCGTGCTGGGGCTCTTCCACAATCCGGCGCTGGCCGTGGTGCCCTCGATGACGGCGGCGGTGGCCAATTGGGTCATCCATCGCAAGCGGCTGCTGAAGGCCGTGGAGGCAGAGCCCGACAACCTGGGCACCGTCTGGTTCGCGCTCGCCTTCTCGGCGCTGGTGTGGCTCGCGTGGGACAAGCCCGCGGCCGCGGCCGGAGGTGTCATGGCCATGGCCGTGGGTGATGCGCTGGCCTCGCTGGTGGGCCGACGCTTCGGGCGCCACCGCTACGAGACGCTCGGGGGCGAGCTCAAGAGCCTGGAGGGCTCGCTGGCCATGTGCGCCGGCACCTTCGTGGCCGTGCTGGCCACGCTGACGTGGATGCCGGGCATCGCGCCGGACATGCCGAGGGTTCCGCTGGCCGCGCTGTGCGCCGTGGTGGCCACCTGCGCCGAGGCGCTCGGCACCAAGGGCCGCGACAACCTCTGGGTGCCGCTGTCCGCCGGGGCCGTGCTGTACCTCGTGCCGCCCGCACATGCCTCGGGGCTGGGCATGGGGGCCGTGGTGGCGCTCGTCATCGGCGTGGCATCGTGGGCGCGGGGCTCGCTGACCCCGAGCGGCGTGTTGGGCGCGCTGCTCGTGGGTATTCCCGTGTTCGGCTTCGCGGGCGCGGTGGGGACGGCGGCCCTGCTCGGCTTCTTCGTCTCCTCGAGCGCGCTCTCCAAGTCGTTCCGCTCCCGCAAGGCCGGCGTGGAGGAGGAGTACGCCAAGACGGGGACGCGGGATCTGGGGCAGGCCCTGGCCAACGGGGGCGTGGCCGCGCTCGCGGCGGTGCTGCTGGGCACCACGGGAGATCAACGCTACGCCCTGGCCATGCTGGGTGCCCTGGTCGCCGCCAACGCGGACACGTGGGCCACCGAGTTGGGAGTGCTCTCGCGCTCGCCGCCGAGGCTCGTCACCACGTTGAGGCAGGTACCGCCCGGAACGTCCGGCGCCGTGTCGGGAGCCGGGATGCTGGCCGCCACCGCGGGCGCCGCCTTCGTCGGGCTGGCCGCCGTGCTCGCGGGAGCCCGGTGGACGCTCGTTCCCTGGCTCGTGTTGGCCGGAGTGGTGGGCTCGCTGGTGGACAGCCTGCTGGGCGCCACGGTGCAGGACGTGCGCTATTGCGATGCCTGCGCCCGGGAGACCGAGCGCCGCGTGCACCGCTGTGGCCGGCCCGCTCGCGCCCTCCGAGGCTTCTCCTGGTTGGGCAACGACACCGTCAACGTGGTGGCCACCGCCGCGGGCGCCCTGCTGGCCTTCTGGGCATAGCGCGCGGCGCGGTGAGCAGAGACAGAGAGAGATGGACCGACCGGGAGTCGAACCCGGCCCACCAGACGTGCAAAGCCCGGTTCCGCCCCGGCGGTCAGCCCATGAAAACGACGAGTGGAGTCACCGGGAATCGCACCCGGATCTCCGCCTTGCGATGGCGGCATCTTCCTGTTGGACGATGACCCCGAATTACGCGAGCAGGGAGTCGCACCCTGATCTCCGGCGAGTCATGCCGGTGCCCTGCTGTTGAGCGACTCGCGTGTCTGTGAATGGAAGTGGTTTCGAAGTAGGGACGAGCGGACTCGAACCGCTATCACCCGCTTATCAAGCAGGTGCTCTGCCTTTGAGCTACATCCCTATCAGCCACGAGCAATCAGACGCGAAATGCCGCGGATTCCTGACGCGGCGCGGTCTCGTCCGTCAGGAGTCTCCCGGGGACGCGGCCTCGCCCCTGCCCGCGCGCAGCAGGTAGAGCCAGAAGAGCGCCCCGAGCGTGAGGCCCAGCAGGCCCTTCGCCCACGAGGCGAAGAAGTCACCGGGGGAGACGAAGCCCTCCACCACGGCGATGAGGGCGAGGAAGGGCGCGCAGCCGAGCACCAGCTTCACGGCCTCGCGCCCGCGCTGCTCGAGGGCCTGGGAGCGGGGCAGCTCGCCGGGGTCGATGAGGGCCTGGCCCACCATGAGCCCCGCGCCCCCGGCGATGACGATGATGGACAGCTCCACGGGCCCGTGGGCGGCGATGAAGTCGAACAGCTTGGGGCCCATGCCCTCGTGCACGCACAGCGCGGCCACCGAGCCCAGGTGCACCCCGTTGTTGAGCAGCGCGAACACCGTCCCCAGCCCCAGCAGCAGGCCCGAGGCGAAGGTGACAATCGTCACCGTGAGGTTGTTGGTGGCGATGCCCGAGGCCACCGCGTTGGGCGGCGACACCGTGAGGATGCCGTCCGTCCACATCTCCCGGCGGGCGATGAAGTCACGCAGGTGCTCGGGGACGAGCAGCTCCGCGCCTCGGGGCTCCAGCCACACCACCGCCGCCCCGAGCAGGATGCCCAGCAGGAAGAGGCCAGTGCTGGCGGCCACGAAGGCCCCGTTGGCGCGCAGGGTGCGTGGGAAGTCGCGGCGGAAGAAGGCGAGGGTGGCCGCCAGCCGCTCGCGCGGAGGCTGGTAGATGGCGGCGTAGGCCTGGCCGCACAGCTGGTTGAGGAAGCGGTGCACGTCCGTGCCCGCGTAGAACGTCTGCGCATGCGCCAGGTCCGACGCCGCCCGGCGATAGAGGACATCGAGCGTGCGCAGCTCCTCCAGGCGCAGGGTGCCCACGCGCTGCCGGGCGAGCAGCTCCTTCAGTGCATCCCAGTCGGGGCGGCGGCGCGAGACGAAGGCGGGCAAGGGCGTGGCCACCTCAGCGCTCCGTCCGCACGAGGGCTCTCAGGAAGGCCTCGGTGGACGCGGGCGAGGCGAGCACACGCGTCCGCTCCGTCTCCTCGAGCCCTCCATACCGCTCCACCAGTTTCGTCCCCAGGCGCGTCCGGGCCGCCGGCTCGAACTGGGGCGCACGGGCGAGGAAGGAGAGGAGGAGCTCCACGTCCTCGGCGGCCAGCCGCGCGGTGCGGGTGGGCGAGGGCACGGCCGTGGGCTCGGCGGCGGAGGCCATGTACTTGTCCAGGTCGATGCGCTCCTCGCGCACGAGGATCGTTCCGGCCAGGAGGTCCCCCAGCCGCCGGTGCTGGCGCGTGAGCAGCACGCTCAGGACCCCGACGGCGTAGATGCCCGGCAGCGAGTCCACCACGCGCACCAGGTTGCGCACCGCGCTCTCCAGCACGCCCACGGGCGAGCCATCCACGCGCACCACCCGGATGCCGACGAGGCGCTTGCCCGGCGTCTGCCCGTGCATGAGCACCTCGGCCAGCGTCCAGTACACCCACTGCGTGGCGAACATCCCCACCACCAGCAGCGTCTGCGCGATGCCAGTCAGCCCCTGGAAGAAGCCGAGCACGTCACTCACCAGCAGGGTGAAGGTGAAGTAGGCGACCACCCAGAAGAGGAAGATCAGGCACAGGTCGGCCAGGTAGGCGAGGCACCGGTAGCCAATGCCCGCCACGGGCAGCGACAGCGAGACGCGCTCGGGTGTGGCGACGTCGAGGCGCGGGGATGCGGCGGAATCCATTGCCCTGGAGATTACCCGGAACACGCTCGCGGGGCCGCTCTCCCGTTCTTCCTCTCACGGGTGGCCCGTCCCTTCGTCAGGCCAGTCACCAGGGCAGGTGCCCCATCGTGCCGCCCTCGCTGCACACGCCGTGAGGGCATGGTCAAGGTCATGAAGAGGGACAGTGGACTTCCACTACAGCCAGAGGAGGCGGAGATGGCGGACATGGATCGGCCCGAGGGGACGGACATCAAGCAGGGCGATCAGCAGGAGCAGGGGCGGCGCGCCACGGGAGTCGATCTCCAGGCCCGGCGCGAGCAGCGCAGTGAGACCCGCCGCAACCAGACCTTCAAGAACTTCTTGAAGAACCTCATGGTCATCGGCTCGCTGAACGAGGAAGAGGCGGAGCGCGCCGCGGTCTCGGTCCTCTGCGTCCTGGAGCAGCGGCTGTTCGGCGAGGAGGCGGCGCACCTGGAGGCCCAACTGCCGGGCAAGCTCCAGGATCTGCTGCTGCGGTGCGAGCGGCACCTGGGCAAGCCGGCCAGCAAGTTCGGCCGCGAGGACTTCATCCGCATGGTCTCCGAGGACCTGGACCTGGAGGCCTTCGAGGCCGAGAAGCGGATCCGCGCCGTCTTCGCCGCGGTGAGGGATCAGGTCACCGAGGGAGAGATCGAGGACGTCATCGGTCAGCTGCCCTCCGACATGCGCGACCTGTGGCAGCGCGCCATGTGAACGACGAAGGGGGCTGGAACGACTCCAGCCCCCGCTTCCGTGTCCCCGGTCTGCTTGCTCCGCCGCGCCCCCCTGGAGAGCGGCCCCTACACTCAGGGTAGCGCGGCGATAGGGACACACCAGGGCGCCCTCCGAGGCCGCTCCCTGTCCGCCGCCCCTTGCGTCCACGGGGGAGGGAATCGCCAACCACCCGACACTTCAGGAAGGGTTGGGTATGGCCGTGCACAGTCAGCGGCAAATTGGCGTGGCTCGGGACTGGACGTATGCCATTCGGATGGACATTCGTGGGTAGCCCCGGTCGCACAGTGGGTGAACCGGTGGTATGGTTGGGTCGGATCTTTCCAGTCAGTGGAGGAGGTGCGGCCCGGGAGAGCAAAAACGTCAACTGGTTGTGGTTGGTGCTGGCCGGTAGGACGGAAACCCTTGCGGATATGCGCGCCCGACCCACATCTGGAGCCGCTGGGTGAAGCCAAGGCCGAATGCAGTTCGTCTCAAAAAAAGGGCTGTACGCCATGACGGCTGGGGGGCCCTCGCATGGCAACGAATCAAGCTGAAGTGCGTGTGGGATTGTTGGAAGGACCGTGGGCGGCCTGGCAGGGACTGGCCGATGGGCTGCGGGGAGAAGGTCTGAGCGTCTTGTGGGTGACCCGGGACGTGAGGACACTCCTCGACGGCATCGGGACGGATCCGCCACAGGTGGCCATCCTGGACGTGGAGCCGGAAGGCGCCGCGGACATGGGTTGCTCGGCCACGGAGGGGCTCAACCTCTTGCGCGAGGCGCGCAAGCGCCGGCTGGAGGTGAGGATGCTCGTGCTGTCCTCGGCCAACGCCCAGGACTTCGTCTCGCAATGCTTCGATGAGGGCGCCTCGGGCTACCTCTTCCGGCAGAGCCTGACGACAAACGCGGTGTGCACGGCCGTCAATGCGCTGGTGCGCGGGGAGAAGCTCTTCCCGGTGCAACTGCTGCGCAACGACTTCGAGCACCCACCGGTGCCGACCGCCACGGCGAGCGTCCTCCTCACCCTCACACAGCGCGAGCGCGAGGTGCTCGCGTACGTGGCGGGCGGCGCGGACAACCTGAAGATCGCCGCGCACCTGCAGATCGCCGAGCGGACAGTGAAGTCGCACGTCACGCAGCTGTACCGGAAGCTGGGAGCGGAGAACCGGACCCAGCTGGCGTTGCGTGCGTGTCACCTGGGGGTCCGGCCGCCGCCGGATCTCTAGCGCTTCGGGCTTCGCCGGGAACGGACTTCACCCCGTCGTCAGTTCCCGGCCATCCAAGCGTCAGACCCCCCTGGCAGATCGTGGTGCGTGACACCACTGTCCCGGCCCATCGAGGGCGCCAGGAGGAGGAGGGTGATGAACGGGGTCGTTGGTCTGGAGACGCCGCGCAGTGGGCTGGCGCTTCCAGCACCGAGGAAGCTCGAGCGGGGGCCGGGACGGGCCTTCGCTCGGGTGCGCATCGGTCAGGTGCCGTTGGACATGGGACCCCTGGACGAGGTGCTGCGAGCCATTGAAGGGCTCGTGGCGGCGGGCCAGGGCGGACGGATTGTCACGCCCGACGTGGAGCAGGTGGCGCTGGCCCAGGCGGACGCGGCGTTGCGCGAGTCGCTCGCCACGGCGGAGCTGTCGCTGGCGGGTGGCCCGGCGCTGGTGCGGGTGGCGCGGATGATTGGCGCGCCGCTGGCGGAGCCTCGCGCGGGCGCGGAGTGGTTGCCGGCGCTGGCGGGGCTGGCGAAGGCGAAGGGCTGGCGGGTGCTCGTGGTGGCTGAGCGGCCGGGCGTCGCCGAGTGGAGCGCGTGCGCGCTGCGGGAGCGCTACGGGCTGCTCTCGGTGGGCGTGGCCGCGCCGGGCATGCCCGAGGACGGCCGGGGTCCGTGGGTGGACCGGCTGCTCGAGCGCATCGCCCTGACGCGGCCGGATCTGGTGCTGGTGTCCCTGGAGTCGCCCCGGCAGGAGCGCTTCTGCCAGTACGCCGCCGGGCGGCTGCAGCCGGCGGTGGTGGTGGGTCTGGGCCCGGCGCTGGAGTCGCTGCTGGAGGGGCGGCGGGTGTCGCGCCCCTGGGGGGTGCTGGGCTCGGTGGCGCGGTGGGTGCGCCGGAGCCTGGCGTCCCTGCGGGTGATCGCGGCGGCGCGGGGCTGACTCAGGGCCTCGCCAGCGTGAGCACCGAGGGCACGCGCTCCGGAGCCGCCAGCCGCAGCAGGCCGTAGCCGATTCCGGCCAGTCCCATCATCAGCCCCGGGGTCTGCGTGCCCCGGGGCAGTCCGCAGAGCCAGCCGCGCTCGCGTCCGTGTTGGAGGACGCGGGCCGCGCGCTCGAGGGCCGCGCGAATCCACCGCGGCTCGCCGAGCACCTCTCCCGCCAGGTACAGCGGCTCCACGTTGCCCAGGTCTCCGTGGCACAGGCAGTGACTGCCGCCGAAGCCCTCGCGCAGCGTGGTGGTGAGCGCCGTCTCAAGCTCCGCGCGCACTTCCACGCCGTCCAGGTGCCGCAGCGAGCACAGCCTCCCGAGCGCGATGCCCGGTGCGCCATGGCACCACGTCAGCATGAAGCCCGAGCGGGGATCGCCTTCCATGCCCGCCTCCGGCTCGCGCAGGTCCCTCCAGTTGCCACGCTCCGGTACGAAGAGCGCGCGCTCGTAGGTGAGCGCCTGGAGCGCGAGCTCGCGGTAGCGCGGATCGCTCGTGGCGGAGGACAGCTCCAGGAGCGCGTACGCGATGCCCGCCGCGCCGTGGGAGAAGCCCGACAGGGGCCGCTCTCCCGCCGAGCCCTTCCAGCCCACGCCGCCCTCGGGGCACGGCTGCGCGGTGACGACGAGCCGCTCCCCGCAGCGAATCGCCGCGTCCAGCGGCCGCGAGTCCCCCGTCTTCGCGTGCAGCCCGAGCAGCACGAGCGCGCAGCCCGCGGAGCCGCTGAGCAGATCCAACCGGGTGTCGGCGTCGATGAGGGACTCGAGGGCGGGAATCCCGGTGAGCACCTCGTCCAGGAGGGCCGGCTCGTTCCAGAGGGTGGAGAGGTGGCCGAGCACGTACGCGGCGGAGGTGCGGCCGACGAAGGCGCCCACGCCGGCCTCGTTCGGGTCGGGGTTGCGCCAGGCGTCGCGCACCGTCTCCAGCGCCGCGCGGGCGAGCTCCTCGAAGTCCGCGCGCCCCGTCTCCCGGGCGAGGTGCGCGAAGAACATCGCGAGCCCACCAAGGCCCTCGTACAGGTCGCTCCCGAGGGGCGCGAGGCTCCAGCGCCACTTCCCCAGGTCCTCCAGGTTCATGCCAATCCAGGACACGTCCTTCGTGCCCCGGATGGCCTTGGCCATCAGGTCCTCGCCGATGGCGGCCGCGGCGGCGAGACACTCCTCGCGCGTGGCGGGAGGCAGCGAGGGGCGCGGCTCGGCGCGGGCGGCGGGACGCGTGGCCCCCCGGCCCTTGTCGAGGGAGATCATCGACTTGCGGATGAGGGACACCTGCCAGGCGCAATCCCTCTCATCCATGCCCGCGAGCCGCTCCAGCACCTCGGAAAGACAGTCATGCGCGAAGTAGTCGCGGATGCAATCACCGGTGCTGCTCCACAGGTGGCGCTCACCGGGGCGCGTGGTGAAGAGGGGAATGTCCCCGAGCCGCAGATCCGCGTGCTCATACGGGACGAGCCGCCGCAGCGCGGGCACGAGGGAGGCCTCGGCCCAGAGGTTGTCCAACACCTTGTCGCGCTCGAGCCCCTCGCGCAGGAAGTCGGGGTGGACGCTCTCCTGGAGCAGGAGCGCGTAGCGCTGGGTGGCGCGCACGATGTGGCGGACCTCGACGTCCGCGAAGGCCTGGAGGCGGGACCCGAGCGCCTCGCGGTGGCCCAGGAGGAGCCGGTAGGTCTCCTCGAAGCCCTGGACGATGTCCTCGGTGAACTCGGAGGCGTCCGCCGGCTGTCCCTGGAGCAGGGGACGGTTGCTGGAGCCGGAGGTGCGGCCCTGGCGGCGGACCATGCGCATGGTGTCGCTGTTCGCGTCCTCCACCATGGGCACGGCGGTGGGCGAGAGCTGTCCGGCCTCTCCGCCCAGCCCGCTCATGTCGACGCCGGCGCGTCCGCTCCGGCCGAAGAGGAGCATGGGCAGCATGCCGATGGAGACGATGGAGCGATCCAACCGGCTCCAGGCCCGCATCACCGCCGAGTCCCCCGCGTCCATGGGCAGCCGCTGGTGGAAGAGGGCTTCCAGGTCCACGAGCACGGGGTACTCGCCGGCGGCGATGAGGTTCTCCAGGTGGAAGTCCACGGCCGCGAGCAGGTGGAGCAGGGCCAGCGAGCTGCCCTGGCGCCAGTAGAAGCGCTGGAGCGCCTCGCGCGAGTCACAGCCCGAGGACTCCACGAACTCGACCCAGCCATGGCCGCCACGGTCCAGCACGGAGAGCACGCGGTGCGGGTGGCGCGCGCCCCAGCCGTTCAGGGACTCGAGGAGCCGCTGGAAGTGGACGTCCACCGCGAGCGACTTCGGCTTGTAGACGAGCCGCAGGCCGGAGCTGAACCGGAGCAGCATGACGCTGCGGCCCTCGCGGTGGAGGTCCGAGACGCCCGTCTGCAAGGCGGCCAGGAAGCCAATGTCCTGGCCCCCGAGGAAGACCTGGCCGAGCTGCTGCCGGTCCGTGGCGATGCGCTCGAGCAGCTCCAGGGTGACGGCGAGCCACCGCTCGGTGCCGGTGGCCAGCAGCCGGGCGAGGACGGGGTACTCCTCCAGCAAGGCCATGTGCACCCGAGGCTCCAGGAAGTGGGTGGTGCAGAAGTGATGGAAACGCTCCTGGGGCGTGTCGCCGGGGAGCAGATCCATCACCCGGGCCACGTTGAGCTCGAGGATGAGGGTGCGGGTGGAGAGGAATTGGAGCCGTCTGGCGAGGCTCTCGAGCAGCGTGGCCTCGGCCTCGGGCGTCAGCAGGGCCTGCTCCAGCCCATAGCGGGCCTGCATCGCGGCCACGACGGTGCGCAGCCGCGCGGCGGCGATCCGCACGAAGGGCTGGAGGAAGCCGGAGAACGGCAGCCCCGGCTTCCCCGGCGCGGCGGGGGGCTGGAGCGAGGAAGGCAGCGGCTCTCCGGCATGCCGCTGCTCGATGACCTCCTCGATGAGGGACACCCAGGAGCCACTGTCCTCCGGCCCCTCTCCCGCGCTCTCGGCACGCAGGAGGATTCGCAGGAAATCCTCCCGGTCGAGCCCGACGCTCCTCAACCGCTCGTCGAGCGTCGCGTCGTCTCCCGACATGAGCTGCCGCCAGGCGCTCATCTGGCGCTCGGCTTCCTCGTGCGCCGGATCATTCCCCGAGGGGGAGTCACCTCCCTTCGCGGTCGCCCGCTCGTGGAGGAACGTCGCTTTCTTCCAGGGAAAGACAGGAGCAATCACTTGCATGTAAGGCACCTGGGGCAGGGGGGAGCCGATCAGAGTTCCGCGACGATGGTGCAGTTGATGATTCCGCACGTCTCGCGGACGGGACCGGTGCAGCCCGTGGCGGGTTCCAACGCCGCCGCCCGGCCACCGATGATGCCGTTCAATTCGCTCTCGTCGAGCTCGGTCAGCGCCCTGCCGGAGGGGCTCTCGGGAAGGGAGGCCCGCTCGTCGGCGGAGAGGCTGGCGCGGAACGCGGGATCCTTCCAGGCGCGGATGATCAATTCCTTCTTCATGGTGTCTTCTCCAGGGTGGGAAAGCGCCTTTGGGGCGCGGCTTGGAGGGGTGGAGTGGGAGGGCCTTTCTTTGTGACGAAAAGCACAGCGCCACCGGCGGCCGAGGCTCACCGGTGGCGCTGGAGGTGCCGGCTCAGAGGGAGTCCCTCAGATCGTCGGGGGACACTCGGCGCCCGTCTGGCAGGCCACGATGCCGCAGGAGTTGAGGGTGCAGTTCCACGACGGGGCGGCGCAGCGGCCGAAGGTATCGACCGAGTACTGCTGACCCTTCCTCACGCCGCCACTGACCTCGGTCAGCTCGCTCTCGTCGAGCTCGGTCATCGACCTTCCCGAGGGAGACTCGGGGAGGGACGCGCGCTCCTCGGGGGAAAGACTGGCGCGGAACGTCGGGTCCTTCCAGGCGCGGATGATCAATTCCTTCTTCATGTGCTTCCTCCAGGGGTTGATGCCAGCCATCGAGGGCTGGCAATTGGATGGAGCACGTCGCGGTGGCGCGTGACGGCCTCACGCCATGGTCATTCCAGCCGCCCCGTCTTCTGCACCTGGGCGCGCACCAGCTCCGCGTAGATGCCGCCGCGCAGGAGCAGCTCCTGGTGCTTGCCGGACTCCACCAGCCGGCCCTCGTCCATGACGAGGATGACGTCCGCGTCCACCACGGTGCTCAGCCGGTGGGCGATGACGACGCGCGTGCACTGGAGCGATGCGAGGGATTGCTGCACCCGGGCCTCGGTGATGGCATCCAGGGAGCTGGTGGCCTCGTCCAGCAGCAGCACCGCGGGCCTCTGCATCAGCGCCCGGGCCAGCGCGAGCCGCTGCCGCTGCCCACCCGAGAGCGATGCGCCCCGGTCCACCAGGGGCGTGTCGTAGGTCATGGGCATGCCCATGATGTCGCCATGGAGCTGGGCGAGCCGGGCGGCCTCGAGGACGGGCTCCAACGGGGCGGCCGGGTCGCTGATGGCGATGTTGCCACGCAGCGTGGAGCTGAAGAAGGTCGGCTCCTGCGGCACCACGCCCATCTGGCCGCGCACCGAGTGCAGATCCAACTCCGCCAGGTCTTCCCCATCGAAGAGCACGCGCCCGGAGGTGGGCAGGTACAGGCCGAGCAACAGGTTGGCCAGGGTCGTCTTCCCCGCGCCCGAGCGGCCAACGATGGCCACGGACTGGCCGGGCTCGATGCACAGCGACACGTCCTGCACCACCAGCGGCGAGGTGCTCGCGTAGCGGAACGACACCCGGTCCAGCTCGATGCCGCCCTTGAGCTTCGCCTGCCGGCCGGGCTTCGCCGGGTCGCGCTCGGGCGGGGTGTCCAGCACGTCGTCGATGCGCTCGATGTAGCTGCGCAGCAGCTGGAGCTGCGAGCCGGTGGTGACGAGATTGCCCAGTGGCACGAGCAACGCCCCGGCCAGCGCGGTGAGCCCCATCATGGTGCCCAGCGTCATGGTCCCCGCGAGCACCTGGAGGGCGCCGAAGGTGAGCAACAGCAGCGGGGCCACCAGCTTCAGCGTCCCGGTGAGCGCGTCCACCCACGCCGACAGCCGGCCCCGCTTCAGCGACACGTTGAGCACGTTGACGAAGCTCTCCGAGAACTTCTGCACCGCCTGGTGCTCCACGCCGAAGGCCTTCAGCGTCTGGATGCCGGTGAGCATTTCAATCTGGTAGCTCTGGTTCTTCGCCTCGACCTCCAGGTTCTCCGACATGAGCGCGCGCTGGCGCTGCGTGGAGAGCAGGAGGATGAGGATCTGCAGGCTGCCGAGCCCCAGGACGATGAGCGCCATGGACGGGCTGATGATGAACAGCAGCACGAGGTAGATGACCACCAGGGCGCCATCGAGCAGGGCGGAGAGCGTGCTGGAGGAGAGAATCTCTCGCACGGTGGTGTTGCTGTTGAGCCGCTGCATCAGGTCGCCCGCGGCTCGCACCTGGAAGAAGGCATAGGACAGACCCACCATGTGCTCCAGGAAGCCGAGCGTCATGTTCGAGTCCATGCGCGTGCGCAGCTCGAGCAGCAGATGGCTGCGGATGAGCGAGGTGAGCAGCTGGAAGCCGGCGAGCGAGATGAAGCCCAGGCCCACCACCAGCAGCAGTTGCTTGTCCCCCCGAGGCACCACCCGGTCGATGATCAGCCCCGTGAGCGCCGGCACCGCGAGCGCGAAGACCTGGAGGATGAGCGAGACGACGATGATGCGATGGAGCACGTGCGACTGCTGGAGCACCTGCAGCGCGTACCTCGCGGCGGATTTGGCCTTGGGCTTCTTGCCCGTCTCGAAGTTCTCCCCCGGCTCGAGCAGCAGGGCCACGCCCGTGAAGGACTGGCGGAAGCGCTCCAGCGACACCTTGCGCCGGCCATGGCCCGGATCGAGCAGGTGCACGCCATCGCGCCCCAGCTTCTCGAAGACGACGAAGTGCGAGAACTGCCAGTGCAGGATGGTGCCCGCGGGCAGATAGGCGAGGGCCTCTTCGTCCACCGAGACACCGCGCCCGCGCAGCCCGAAGGTGCGGGCCGTGCGCAGGATGTCGAGCGCCGACACGCCATCGCGGGCCGCGCCCATCGCCTGACGCACCTCCTCCAGACGCACCGGCTTGCCGTGGTAGCCGAGCACCATGGCCAGACACGCGGCACCGCACTCGATCTCCGAGAGCTGACGCACGATGGGGATCCGGCGCTCGCGGCCCTTCACGCGCAGGTTGCGGAACGCGGGGAAACGCTCCGTGAGCCCCGGATGCCGAACAGCCTCAGTCCTCATGTCCCAATGCTCCCTTCAGTCCTGGAATGAGCGTGACGAGGATGCGCTCGGTGCGCACGCGTGCCTCAGCCTGGGCCAGCATCCCGTCGAAGTAGTTGAACGTCTTTCCCTTGAGCGTGAACGTCGGCGAGTCGATGCGCGCCCTCACCAACACCATCGGCCCCGACAGCTGCACCGCGTCGCCGCTGTCCGGCCCGAGGTAGCGCCGTACCTCCGTGGGTCCAATCACCTGGTCTCCCACGGACTCGATCTTGAACGTCTGGTATTCGTGGCTGAAGCCGTTGAGCTCCACGCGCAGCGGCTTGCCCGGCTCGAGCCTCGGCCGGTAGCCGCCGGGCAGCAGCGCCACCAGCGTCACGTGCACGTCGTCGCCCACCACGGAGACCACGTTCTCGCCCGGGTTGACGTACTGGCCCTGCCTCACGCGCAGCGCACTCACCACTCCCGCGTGCGGCGCCGTCAACGTGCGCGCCTGCTGCCGCGCCTGCGCCAGCTCCCGCTCGGCGCGCAGCGAGGTGAGGGCCTGGCGCGCGGACTCGTCCGATGGATCTTGCAGCACCCGGACGAGCTGCAGCTCGAACTCGCGTTGGATGCGCTCGAGCGTGGCCGTCTCCTCCTGCGAGAGGAAGCTCACCAACGGCTGCCCGGCCTCCACCCGCTGCCCGGGCTTCACGTTCACCGAGGCGACGATGCCCGGCTGCTGGGGCGTGAGATCGCTGCGGCCCTCGACCTTCACCACCGCGGGGCCCGAGGCGTACTCGGGGATGGTGCCGAGCAGCGAGTAGACGCCCGCGCAGAGGACCAGGGCGATCAGCACCCAGTACGTCCACCGGGTCCATTGCGGAGAGATGCGGAGGAGATCTCCCTCGTCCTGCGAGCCCTCGTGATGACGCAGGGCCTCCTCGCGGAAGATGCGGGTGCGTTGACTGGCTTCCATGTTCAAGGCGTGGCCCCCGAGGGCTCCGAGCCGCCCGTGCCCTGGCTCCCGAGCAACTGCGTGGGGCCCGGACGGACGTGGACGACCATGCCGGAGGAGAGCTCGGAGGGCGGTGTCTGGTTGAAGGTGGCGGTGGCGAAGACGAGGCGCGCGGCGGAATCCACCTCGGGCGCGATGCTCTCCACGATGGCCGGGAGCGACAGGGCGCGCTGAAGGACGTTCACCTCCAGGGGCGCCCCCTGCTGGAGATTCCGCGCGGAGTCCTCGGGCACGGCGAAGCGCACCTTCCAGCCACCGGTGCCCAGCAGCTTGAGCACGGGCTGCCCCGCGGCCAGGCGCGCTCCGGGGCTGGTGAGCTTCGCGGCCACCACCCCATCGAAGGGCGCCACCAGCGTGGCATCCTCGAGGTTCTGCCGCAGCTCGGCCGCCTGCGCCTGGCGCTGGAGCGTCGTCGCCCGGGCCGCCTGCAGGCGGGCGTTGGCGGTGCTCTCCTCGTAGCGCACCCTGTCCAGCTCCTCCTGGGAATAGACGCCCAGCTGCAGCGAACGCGGGGTGAAGTAGCGGACCTTCTTCGCACGGGCCTCGGAGAGGGCGAGCGAGGCGGCGCGCTCCTCGGCGCGCGAGCCCTGGAGGGTGGCCTCGGCGGCGGCCAGCTGCTCCTGCAGCGAGCGCGTGTCGAGCCGGGCGAGCACCTGGCCCGCGTGCACGGACTGGCCGACCTCGACCTCGAGCTTGTCCAGCCGCGAGTCGAAGCGGGAGCTCACCTGCACGGAGTCATTGGGAATGACAACGCCGAGGAAGGGCTCGCTACCCTCCGAGCGGGAAGCGGCACCATCAACCACCACCGGGGCGGGCGATGGGCCACTTCCACTCGTATTCTCATGGGAGCTCGCGAGGGCGGGTGCGGCAGCCCCCATGCTCCCCAGGCAGGCCAATCCCCATCCCACTGCCGTCATCCGCACCCAACGACGCATCCCGTGTCTCCCCGTGGCAGGTCCCACACGGGGTGATACGGCGCAGCGGCGTTGTGACGATTTATCGAGGAGTCGTGTGATGCCGGAGAAGCGAGCCCGCCCGCCCGCTCGTGAGACGGACGGCTCGTCAACCCGGCATGCACGCCTCGCGGCACTCGTGGGCTACGGCACCGTCAGCGCGCGCAGCAGGGCCACGTCCGAGCGGGGCGGCTGCACCCGGAGCAGCAGCGTGGTGCCCGAGCTCGCCGAGCGCAGCACCTCCGCCGCCTCGGCGGCGCTCGTCACCTTGCGGTTGCCCACCTGGCGCAGAAGGGCCCCCGGCGGAATGTCCGCGCGCTCCGCCGGGCTTCCCGGCTCGACCGCCGCCACGCGGGCCCCGTTGCCCTCGGGGTCATCCATCAGCCGCAGGCCCAGCCGCTGCTGAGCCGGTGCCGTGCTCTCGTCGCGCGGCATCACCTGGGGCTCTCCCTCGAGCGCCGGCCTCGTGCCGAGCGTCACCTGCAGCTCCAGCGGCTTGCCCTCGCGCAGCACGTGCACCTTCACCCGGCTGTCCGGCTGCAGCAGGCCCACCGTGCGCGTCAGCGTGCCCGCGGACGTGATCGGTTTGCCTTCCACCTCGGTGATGACGTCGTCGTCGCGCAGGCCCGCCTTCGCGCCCGGGCTGCCCGGGTTCACGTTGGCGATGAGCGCGCCTTTGTCGACGTCCAGCCCCAGCGCCTTGCCCAGGTCCGGCGTCAGGTCCTGCACCGACAGGCCCAGCCAGCCGCGGCGCACCACGCCCGACTTCTCCAGCTGCGGCAGCAGCGAGCGGATGAGGTTGCTCGGCACCGCGAAGCCGATGCCCGTGGCGTCGCGGATGATCGCGGTGTTCATCCCGATGACCTCGCCCTTCAGGTTGAAGAGCGGGCCGCCCGAGTTGCCCGGGTTGATGGCCGCGTCCGTCTGGAGGAAGTCGTCGTACGGGCCCGAGTGGATGTCCCGGGCACGCGCCGAGAGGATGCCGCTGCTCACGCTCGAGGCCAGGCCGAACGGGTTGCCGATGGCCACCAGGAAGTCACCCACTCGCGTGGCGTCCGAGTCGCCGAGCGCCACGAAGGGCAGTCCCTTCGGCGCGCCCTCGAGCCGCAGCAGCGCCACGTCCGTGAGCGGATCCCTCCCGAGCACCTCGGCGTCGAAGGCCCGCCCGTCGTCGAGCTTCACGCGCACGTGCTCGGCGCCCTCCACCACGTGGTTGTTGGTGAGCACCGTGCCCCGGTCATCGATGAGGAAGCCCGAGCCGAGTCCCTGCTGCACGGGGCCCCGCGGCTCGCCCCGGGGCTGGCCCTGGAATGGGAGGCCGAAGCGCTCGGCCAGACCGGGCGGGAAGGGGAGGTCTCCCCGCGTCGCGATGCGCGGGCGCGACTGCACCTCCACGTTGACGACGGCGCCCTTCACCGACTCGACGAGTGGGGCGAGTGAGCCCGAGGTGGGCACCGACACCTCGGGCACGGACACGGGTACGGCCGCGGACGCGGTGGCGGCCGCCACGGGCGCGCTCGCCGGCTGGGATGCCGGGGGCGCGGGTAGCGGCGTGCCATTCGCCTGTCCGCAGGCGGCCAGCGCCATGCAGGACAGGAGGAGGAAGCCGCGTACGGAGCTGCGAGAACGGATGGGAGAGGACACGGTTGCTCCTTTCCGCCGGGCTCGAACGCCCGGCCGGGGGTTCGTGCGAGAGCCGTTTTGCAGACCTCGCGCCAATGCGGGTCCTACGGCTCGTGCTGGCCTCCACTACAAGCAAGCGAGAGGTTTATTTCCCTCGAAGAACGCGTCCGGGGTGCCTTCGCGCCCCGTGCGAGGCCGGGGGGGTACTCGGGGCGGAATGCCCCAGACAGGGCTTCGTTGGGGCAATCCGCCCTTCCCAGGCCCGGGGGACGGTATGTCTGCCATGGGCCCGCCCTCGGGAGGCCCTGGCACGGAGCCTGCTTCAGATGGAACTCAAACCACGATCAGGAGGTGGGTTTGGAGCTGGAGAACCGGCCGTTGAGGGTGCTGCTCGCGGAGGATCAGGCCGAGATGCGAGCGCTCCTGTGCGGCATGCTGGCGCGCGAGGGGTACGAGGTGGTGGTCGCCCAGGATGGACCGGGGCTCATCAAGACCCTCATCGCCGGACTCACCGAAGACGGGGCGCCCTGGGTTCCGGATCTCATCATCTCCGATGTGCGGATGCCGGGGTTCTCGGGCGTGGAGGTGCTTGCCCGCCTGCGCCGCGACTCGTGGGCCACGCCCGTGCTGCTCATCACCGCGTTCGGCGATGACGAGCTGCGCGAGCAGGTGGAGCGTCTCGGGGCCGCGCGGGTGCTCGACAAGCCTTTCGAGCTCGAGCAACTGAAGGAACTGGCGCGCGAGATGATCCTCCTGCACTGAGTGCGGGCCATGTCCTCATGAGGCGCGGATGAATCCCAGACGAGTCCTTACCGCGCTGCTGCCCGGGGTGTTGCTGGTGACGGCGGTGTGGGTGCTCCACCGGGAGGTGGCCGCGTTCCACTGGAGTGACGTGGCCGCGGGGATTGGCTCCCTTCCAGGCTCGCGCCTCGCGTTGGCCGTGTTCGTCACGGCCGTCAACTACGCGCTGCTGACGCTGTATGACGTCCTGGCGCTCGGGTACGTGGAGCAGCGGCTGCCCTATGCGCGCGTGGGCATGGCCTCCTTCATCGCCTACGCCTTCGGCAACAACGTCGGGGTGGCGATGCTGAGCTCGGCCTCGGTGCGCTACCGCCTGTACTCCGCCTGGGGCCTGTCCGCGCGAGACATCACCCGCGTGGCCGTCTTCTGTGGCCTCACCCTCTGGCTGGGCCTGCTCGCCACCGGAGGCCTCGCCTTCGCCGTGACGCCGGTGGAGGTGCGAGGCCTGTCCCTGTTGCCCGTGGGCGCGCTGCGCGTGCTGGGGCTCTTCCTGCTGCTGCTCGCGGTGGGCTACGTCGGCGTGTGTGCCCGCTGGCGTCAGCCGCTCACCGTGCGCGGGATGCCGGTGTCCCTGCCCTCGCCGCGCATGGCCCTGGCGCAGCTCGCCGTGTCGGGCGCGGACTGGCTGCTCGCCGCGCTGGTGCTCTTCCTGCTGTTGCCCCCGGAGGCCGGCGTGTCGCTTCCGGTGTTCATCGCGCTCTTCATGCTCGGCCAGGTGGCCGGGCTCGTCAGTCAGGTTCCCGGAGGTCTCGGCGTGTTCGAGTCCATCATCCTCGCGGCCCTCTCGCCGCGCATCCCCACACCCACGGTGCTCGGCGTGCTCGTGGCCTACCGGGCCATCTACTACCTCGCGCCCTTCGTCATGGCCTCGCTGCTCCTGGGCGGCAACGAGCTGGCGCACCGGCGCGAGCAGGTGACGCGCCTGCTCAAGGGCGCCCGATCCTCCTTCGGCACGGTGGTGCCACTGGTGGCCGCCACTGGCGCCGTGCTCGCGGGCACCATCCTGCTCTTCTCCGGCGCGACGCCCACCGAGCAGGATCGGCTCCTCGTCCTCAAGCGGCTGCTGCCCCTGTCGCTCGTCGAGCTGTCCCACCTGCTGGGCAGCCTCGTGGGGGTGTCGCTGCTGCTGCTCGGGCGGGGCCTGCAGCGCCGGCTGGACGCGGCCTATGTGCTGGCCATGGGGCTGCTGGTGAGCGGCGGCGTGCTGTCGCTGGTGAAGGGCATCGACTACGAGGAGGCCACGCTGCTCTTCGCGCTGGCGCTCGCGCTCGGGCCGTTCCGCGAGCAGTTCTACCGGCGCACCTCGCTCTTCGCCGAGCGCTTCAGCCCGCCGTGGTTGATGGCCATCGCCGCCGTGGTGGGCGCCTCGGTGTGGCTCGGCTTCTTCTCCTACCGGCACGTCGACTACAGCGGCGACCTGTGGTGGCGCTTCACCTTCGAGGGGGACGCACCGCGCTTCCTGCGCGCCTCGGTGGGCGTGGTGGGCGTGGTGCTGGTGTATGGCGTGGCGCGGTTGCTCGCGCCCTCGTCCCCGCGGTTGCCGCCTCCCAGCGAGGCACAGCTGGCGCGGGCCCGGCCCCTGGTGGCGCGCTCGCCCGAGTCCACCAGCCACCTGGCCCTGGTGGGCGACAAGACGCTCCTCTTCAACGAGAAGGACACGGCCTTCCTCATGTACGGCGTGTCCGGGCGCACGTGGGTGGCCATGGGCGACCCCGTGGGCACGCAGGAGGAGGGCACGGAGCTGGCCTGGCGCTTCCGCGAGCTCGTGGACGCGCACCACGGCTGGACGTGCTTCTACCAGGTGGGGCCCTCGTCGCTGCCGCGCTACCTGGACCTGGGGCTGGCGCTGCTCAAGCTGGGCGAGGAGGCCACGGTGCCGCTCGGCGACTTCCGCCTGGACGTCCCCGAGCGCCGGGGCCTGCGCCACGCCCACCGCAAGATGGAGAAGGAGGGCCTGAGCTTCGAGGTGGTGCCACGCGAGGCCGTGCTGGAGCTGCTGCCCCGGTTGCGGAACATCTCCGATATGTGGCTCGGGGAGAAGCACACGCGCGAGAAGGGCTTCTCGCTGGGCTACTTCTCCGAGCGCTACATGAAGGAAGGGCCGGTGGCGGTGGTGCGCCAGCAGGGCGAGTTGCTGGGCTTCGCCAACCTCTGGGCGCCCGGGACGAAGGTGGAGCTGTCGGTGGACCTGATGCGCTACCTGCCGGGGGCCCCGCGCGGCGCCATGGAGTACCTCTTCACCTCGCTGATGCTGTGGGGACACGAGCAGGGCTACCAGCGCTTCAACCTGGGCATGGCGCCCTTTTCCGGCTTCGAGTCACACAGCCTCGCGCCGCTCTGGCACCGGATGGGCTCGTTCGTCTTCGGCCACGGCGAGCACTTCTACAACTTCCAGGGGCTGCGGCAGTTCAAGGAGAAGTTCCACCCGGTCTGGACGCCGCGCTACCTGGCGGCGCCCGGGGGGCTGGCGCTCCCGCGGGTGTTGGCGGGCATCGCCGCGCTGGTGTCGCGCGGCATCACCGGGGTGGTGACGCGATGAAGCTCGGGAGCCTGGCCGTCATGGCGTGCATGCTGCTCGCGTCCTCCGCCGGGGCGGCCGCGGGCGAGTCGCTCTCCTTCGGCCGCTTCGGACGGGTGGCGGTGGTGCGGCCCCAGGGCGCGCCGCGCGACGTCGTCCTCTTCCTGTCGGGTGAGGGCGGCTGGGCCGCGGGCGAGCAGGAGCTGGCCCGGGCGCTGGCGGCGAAGGGGACGCTGGTGCTGGGGGTGGACAGCTTCGCGTATTTCACCGCGCTGGGCATGGACAAGCGCTGTGGCTACCCCGCGGGAGACCTGGAGTCGCTGAGCCAGTTCGCCCAGAAGAAGTTCGCCCTGCCCGAGTACCTGCACCCGGTGCTGGTGGGCCAGTCCTCGGGGGCGAAGCTGGCGTACGCGAGCCTCCTGCAGGCGCCCGTGGGCACCTTCCGGGGCCTGGTGGCCCTGGGCTTCGCGCCAGAAGTGCGCATGGCGGGCAGGTTCTGCAAGGGCAGTGGGCTCGAGCGCCAGCGGACGGCGGATGGCAGGGCGGAGCGGCTGCTGCCGGTGAGGGAGCTGCCCGCGCCGGTGCGCTTGCTGGTGGGGGCGAAGGACACGGTGACGCCCCCCGAGCGCACCCGCGCCTTCGCCGAGGGCATGCAGGGCGTCACGGTGGAGGGGGTGCCCGGCGCCGGGCATGTGCTGTCGCCCGCGGCCCCCTGGAAGGACGCGCTCCTCGAGGCCGAGGCCGAGGTGCTGAAGCTGTCCGAGCCTCCGCCCCCCATCACCACCACCCAGGCCCCGGACGGGAGCGCCCTGGTGGACGTGTCGGACCTCCCGCTCGTGGAGGTGCCCGCACAGAAGGAGGCGGGCGAGGCCCTGGCGGTGCTGCTCACCGGGGACGGGGGCTGGGCGGGAATCGACAAGGAGGTGGCCGCGACGCTGGCCGCCGAGGGCGTGCCGGTGGTGGGCCTGGACTCGCTGCGCTACTTCTGGAAGCGGCGCACCCCCGAGGAGACGGCGGGGGACCTGGCCCGCCTCCTCGCCCACTACCTGCCGGCCTGGGGGAAGAAGCGCGTGGTGCTGGTGGGCTACTCGCGCGGCGCGGATGTGCTCCCGTCCGTGGTGGCCCGGCTTTCCCCCGAGCAGCGCCAGCCGGTGCGCTCGCTGGCCCTCATCGCCGCCAGCCAGGAGGCGGAGCTGGAGATCCACGTGATGGACCTGGTGGGCGGCGGTGGGGGAGAGCCCGTACTGCCCGAGGTGAAGGCCCTGGGCGGGCTTCCCCTCGTCTGTATCTACGGCAGTGACGAGGCCGGCGAGAGCCTCTGCCCGCTGCTCACGGACGTGCCCGGCGCGAAATCCGTGATGCTCAAAGGAGGTCACCACTTCGGAGGGGACTACGCCGCCGTGGGGCGGGCCATCCTGGAGCCGCTGCGGGAGGGGCACGGGCTGTAGCGGAAAGCCACAGTGTGGCGTTTCTCCCTGCCCCACGGACTGGTCAGACTGTTCGGGGATGTTTAGTCATTCCGGGCGTGTTCGTGCTATGGCGCGGCGCGCTTTGGGCGGCACGGCGTATGCTCATGAGGGCAGCCGGTCGCTACGGAGGACTGAGCCGTCATGGAAGCCAGCGCAGTGTTGAGCCAGAACAGGGAGTCGAGGGCGGGGCGGGCAGGGTTCTGGAGCGAGCCGCGGAGGCGTACGGTCGTGTTCCAGGGCCAGGTGCTGCTCATCGAGAACCTGAAGGAGCGTCGCCAGGTGATGTGCGACATGCTCGCGCAGGAGCGCTTCCAGGTGGGCGTGGTCGAGGACGCGCGCGATGCCGTCCAGCTGCTCGCCGGGGACCTCTTCTCGGCGCAGGTGCCGGAGCTCGTCATCTGCAACGCGCGGGTGCTGGGCGATGCCGGCCTGGAGACGCTCGCGCGCTGGTGCGCCCACCACCCGGACGTGCCCGTCATCCTCTACGCCGCCTTCACCAGTCCGAAGTTGCGCGAGCGCATGGCGCGCATCCCCGGCGCCTGCGTGCTCGAGCCGTCCTCGGACCTGGAGGATCTGCGCTCGGCGGCCCTGTCCCTGGCCACCTCGCGCCAGACGGGCCTCTGACCCGCTGTTGTTCCTCCCAGGCGTGGGAATGACCAGGCTCCGGAGGGGATGCGCTCCCCCCAGGGCCTTCGTCGTTCATGGGGGAACCGCCACGCCCGTGAGGGTGATGGAGCGCGGACCGTCCTCGCTCAGCACCAGCGTGACGTCACCGAGAGGCTCGTCCTGGCCCGCCTCAACCTCGACCACCACCATCACCGATTGCTTTGGCGGGATGGCCGACGCCTGCCAGAGCCTCATGCCTCGCGGCCGCTTGCCCCTGGTATCCACCAGCGTCGCACCCGTTGCCGTCCAGGGCTCCGTGTCAGAGTTCCGCAGCCACACCTCCACCGCGACCCGTTCGTCGGAGCGATAGCTGGTGCCCCTGGCCACGGAGAGGGAGCCCTCGGTGTACCCGACGAGCTCGCTTCTGAAGTGCTCGATACGGATTCCGTTCCGGCTCATCGTCCCGCTGGCGATGAGCCTCCGTAACCCAGCCGGGTCTCCGCACCCGGCACGAAATTGCTCGAATTGGTACCGGAGTTGCTCGAGCTCGCCTTGGAGTTGCTGATTCTTCGCGTGCTCCTGCTCCACCTCATGCAGGAGGGACTCCCGGGTGCGCTTGTCGCGATACACCTCCACCTGATGTGTCGCCTGTCCTGAGTGGAGCACCAGTACGAAGCTGACGCTCACACCCTCGTCATATCGAGCCGTGAGACGGAGACGTTCCCCGGGGACCATGTCCTCGGCAGGCATGATGCCAATGCTGGTGCGGCTGCGGCCTCGCGTGACTTCCGCGAAGCGCACCTCGTCCTGCAACTCCACCTGGACCGGGGTGTCGAAGATGAACCCCGTCAACAGACCGGGACTGACGCAGATCTCCCGCGTGCCGGGCTCCCGTGACAATTCAATGCGCTGAACGTCCTGGCAGGTGGCTGCGGCGTGCGGGCGCACGACACCGGGGGACCCTTGAAGCAGTGCCAGGACCAGAAGGGAGAGAGGGGAGGTGGGGAGCACGGAGAACGGTCTCCTGGGCCTGGCTCAACGAAAGCGTTCAACCACTTTGACGGTGATGCTGGTGAGGACGTTGGGCCGCTCGGGCGAGCCCCCGCGCTCCGGTCGTACGCCCAGGCCGTCCATGCCCAGTACCAGGCACACGGGGAAGGTTTCACCCGTGGGGAGCTGAACCTGGGTGAAGCGACCGTAGACCCGCCCCTTCACCGGAAAGAGCTCCCCCGAGATCAACGAACCGAGCGGGAGCTCTCTCCAGGTCCCCAGGATCTCCGCTTCCACTGGCCCCCGTGTCATGGGCCTCGCCTCCACCACGTGCTGGTCGTTGATCGGGGTGATGAGCGCCCCATGTATCTGGCCATTGAAGAAACCGAGCCGCTCGTGCGTCGCCTGCGCTCCGGGCGGACAATCCTCCGGGGGAGGCGGGCGCAGCTGCGGGCCGCTCGCGCAGGCGGAGCCGACAGTGCAGCCGGCGGCAACCAGGGTGCGGAGTGTCTTGGAGGTCTTCATCGGTGGGTTCTCGCTGTGCGTCGCGCTGGCGACGGGCGCGGGGGTGGGTGACTTCCGAGGTTCCGCGCCGGGCCCAACGTCTCCCGTCACCTGGGCGGGCGCCACTTCCTGGCGAGGACTGGCCTGCTGCGATGGAGACGGGAGCCGCGACCCCCAGCGTTGGGCGAGCACGGCGAACACCCCCACGGCAGCGACAAGAACGAGCCCCACGAGCCACCCTCGCGAGCGGGCCTGGGCTCCAGGTGCAGCGGGGGCGGGCGATGGGCTCTTGTCGCGACGGCCCTCCAAGAAGAACGGCGCGCGCCAGGATCTGTCGGCTTGGGCCCACTCCGCGGCCAGGGCCGCCGCGAGCGCCTTCGCATCCGCGTACCGGGCCTCGGGCTCCTTCTCCAGCATCCGCATGCACACCTCCCCGAGAGCCCGTGGCACGCGCGGGTTGAGCTCATGGGGGGCAGGGGGGGTCTCCTCGAGGACGGCACGCACCATCCCGGAGTCGTGCCGATCCCCGAAGGGAAGGGTGCGTGTCAGCAACTCGTAGGTGATGACGCCCAGCGCCCACAGGTCATCCGCTGGCGTGAAGGGGTAGGGCTCGCCCTCCCACTGGCGTGCGAAGCGCCACGCCTCGGGGCTGCGGTACTCCGCGGTGCCGGGAGGGAGCAGCCGTGTCAGGCGCGGCGCTCCCTCGAGGCCCGCCGCGCCGAAGTCCACCAGCACCGGCTGCCCGTCCGCCTCGCGCACGAGGATGTTGGCGTCCTTGAGGTCGCGGTGCACGACCCCGGCCGCGTGAACGTCCGCCAGAGTGAGGGCCAACGGCAACAGCACCTGCATCACTAGCTCGAGCGCGGAGAGATTCTCTTCCCGCGCCCACTGGTCCAGCGGGCGGCCCTCGACCCACTCCAGGGCCAGCACCAGGAAGCGGGGCTGCTCCTCGGGCCAGAAGCCATAGCCGTGGAAGCTCACCACGTTCGGGTGCCGCATCAGCCGTAGGGCTTCTACTTCCCGGTCTCCCCGTGGCTCCATGGGCACCAGCTTGAGGGCGAAGGGCCGTCCCCCCCGCCTCGCCCGGTACACCGTGCCGAAGCTGCCCGAGGCGAGCAGCCTCTCGAGGGTGAAGCCAGCCACCTCCGTTCCGGGAGCCAACCCCCAGGGCAACTCGTCCCTGGCCTGTCCGCTGCTTCCGTCGAGCATCTGGCCCGCCTCCGAAAACCCTGGAGGCTACCAGAGGGATGGTGGAGGGCCCCGGACGTATTGGGTTGGGTGGGTGGTGGGTGAGCAGGCCCGACGGCGCTCCTACGAGGTGCGCGCGCATCCGGTTGCTCTTGGGTCACCATCCTCCAAATGGCCGTTGGGGGCGGTGGTGGATGGCCGCCCATTGGCGGATCTGGCCGGTGGGTGGAAGACACCTCACCTCCAGCATGTCCGAGGAGTCCCGCGATTATCAGGCCCAGGTGACGAGTGCTCCGAAGCGCTGGTGTTACGAGGTCTGCCGCGACGGTGAGTGCGTGCAGTACGACGGATACGACCCAAAGACAGACACACTGCTGGAAGCCAAGGGGCTTGGGTACGACCAGTGGTTTGATGGGAAGCTTGACGCCCTTTTCAATTTCAAGGGCTTGAAGAGTTTGAGGGTACAAGCGGAGAAGCAGACACGGTTGGCGGGAGGGTCGCGCGTCCGCTGGCACGTGGCCGAGCCCCGGATGGTCGCCATTTTCCGGAAGCTGTTCGGGAAGTGGAATACCACGAGTATAGAAGTGGAGTACACGCAGCCCCAGCCTTGAGCCCAGACGCATGAACGAGAGCTATTACGCAGCCGCCTATTGGGGCCGCCGCCCGGAGTCGGCCCAGGAGTGCGCGCGGCGTGCGGAGACCTTCTTCCGCATGCTGTCCGCTTGCCACCCCGACTACGCCCGTTGGTACGAAAAGCACAATTCGGTCAAGCGTGCGCTCCAGCTCCAGTTCGAGCCCACCTACGACACCTTCGTGCGCTTCTTCAGCAAGAAGAAGCACCAGGAGGGACGGGACGGTTTCATGTTCGGTGCTTGGACGGGCCATGTGCGGGTGAACCAGACAAACCGGGAGGGGGGAATGGTGACGTTCCATTGTGGTTCTCTCGCTGAGGTGGCTCCGAACAACCTTCTTCTCTACTACCCCTCGGAAGGACCCGGGCGGGACCGTCTGCTCACCCTCCCGGTGCTCACCGGGGTGATGCGCGCCATGGTGCGGGCCTGGGAGCCGGACTGGGCCGTCGCCGCCTCCGATGATTTCCGCGATGCTTTGTCCCAGACAGGGCGTGCCGGCACCTTCGTGGGCTGGCTGACGTACTTCTCGCGCCAGTGGGGCGAGGTGCCAGCGGCCCTGCCGGAGCCGGTGCGCGTCGAGCCGGTGGAGGACAAGGGCTCGCTCGTCGTCCTCGGCCCCGAGCCCATCTTCGCGGCCCATCCCGAGCACCTCGCCCTGGGCCGTCGCGTCCAGCAGTCCTTCGAGGAGCGCGGCCTGCTCAGGCCAGTCGTCGAGCAGCCGCCTCGTGCTCCAGGGGGAACGTAGGGCCGAGCTCGCCCGACATGAGGCAGCAGCGGCATGAAGTGCTCGCTGAGCGCATACGCTTCGTGAGCGCGGGTCCGCGTCTCCGCCTCACGGGCGCGGGACGAGCCGCACCGAGGGCGCCTTGAAGGTGGCGGTGACGGGCCGGCCCTCGGCGAGCCCCAGCTCTTCACGAGAGAAGCGCGTCACCCGCGCCACCAGCGGAAAGCCCGCGTCGAGCGCCACGCGCACCAGGGCTCCCTCGGGGGAGACGGACACCACCGTGCAGGCCAGCCGGTTGCGCGCACTGGTGGGCGCGGCCTCGGGAGGGCCCAGCGTGACGTCCTCCGCGCGAAGGCAGACGAAAACCGCGTCGCCTCCCTGCTCGGGCGCCAGGGCGATGAGCTGATGCGGGCCCACCGCCACCGTGGCCAGCCCCTCCTCGCGCCGCAGCACCGTGCCCGGCAGCACCGTCTCAATCCCCGTCATCCTCGCCACCGCGAGCTCCGCCGGGTGGTTGAAGACGTCGGCCACCGGCCCCACCTGGCACACCCGGCCACCCTCCATGGCCACCAGGTCATCCCCGAGCGCCAGCGCCTCCAACCGGTCATGCGTCACCACCACCGTGGGCACCCCCAGCTCTCGCAAGAGCCGCCGCAGCTCGCCCCGGAGCTGCTCGCGCGAGGGCGCATCCAACGCGGACAGGGGCTCGTCCAGCAGCAACAGGCGCGGACGGATGGCGAGCGCCCGGGCCAGCGCCACCCGCTGCTGCTGCCCGCCGGAGAGCTCCCGCGGCCTGCGCCCCTCCAGCCCCTCCAACTGCAGCAGCCTGAAGAGGGAGCGCGAGCGCTCGTGGCGCTCGGCCTCGGGCAGGTGGGCCAGGCCGTATTGCACATTCTGTGCGGCGGTGAGGTGGGGGAAGAGGGCGTAGTCCTGGAAGAGCAACCCCACGCGCCGTTGCTGGGGCGGGAGGAAGACGCGGGCCCCGGTGTCACACCAGGGCTCGCCGTGGAAGAGGACGCGGCCTTGCTCGGGCCTGTCGAGCCCCGCGAGGCACCGCAGCACTGTCGTCTTGCCCGCGCCCGAGGGGCCGAACAGCACGGCGACCCGGCCGGGCGTGGCGGGCAGCTCCAGGGAGGCCCGCACGGTGGGGCCTCCGCGGAAGCGCTTCTCCAGGTCGACTACGAGCGTGCCGGCCATGAAGTCCACACCCTGCGTTGGAGCCCGTAGGTGAAGGCCAGCACGACGAACGAGAAGACGAGCAGCACCAGCGCCGTCCTGCTCGCGGACGCGTAGTCGAGCGCCTGCACCGAGTCGTAGATGGAGATGGAGGCCGTGCGCGTGCGGCCCTCGAGGTTGCCGCCCACCATGAGCACCACGCCGAACTCGCCCAGCGTGTGCGCGAACGTCAGCACCATGCCGGAGAGGACGCCGGTGGCGGACAGGGGCAGCACCACGCGCACGAACGTCTGGAAGCGCGACACGCCCAGGCACCACGAGGCCTCCACGAGGCGGCGATCCACCCCCGCCAGCGCGGCGGTGAAGGGCTGCACGGCGAAGGGCAGGCTGTAGAGCACCGAGGCCAGCAGCAGGCCCTGGAAGCTGAAGGGGAGGGTGTGTCCGGCAAGGGACTCGAACACCTGCCCCAGCGGGCTGCGCGGGCCGAGCACCCGCAGCAGGTAGAAGCCCAGCACGGTGGGGGGCAGCACCAGCGGCAGCGCGACCACGGCCTCCACGAGGAACTTCCACCGCCAGCGCGAGGAGGCCAGCCACCAGGCGATGGGCAGCCCCACGCCCAGGAGGATGAGCGTCGTCCACGCGGCGAGCCGCAGGCTCAACAGGATGGCGGCCTGGTCCACCCGTCACTCTCCCGGCAGGAAGAAGCCGTGGCGCTCGAGGAGCGCCTTGCCCTCGGCGCCGAGCAGGAAGTCGCGGAACTGCCGGGCCAGCTCCGGATCCTCGGCCCGCTTGAGGATGGCGCCGCCCTGCTCCATGCGAGGGTAGGCGTCCAGCGGCACCTCCCAATAGCGGCCCTGGTCCTTCATGGCCGGGGCGAGCGCGAGCGACAGTGCGATGATGCCCACGTCCGCGGAGCCGCTCTGCACGAACTGCGCGGTCTGCGCGATGTTCTCCCCGAGCACCAGCTTGTCCTTCACGGCGTCGTAGACCCCCTTGCTCTTCATCGCGGCCTCGGCGGCGCGGCCGTAGGGGGCGTGCTGGGGGTTGGCGATGGCGATGCGTTTGGCCGCGGGCTCGCGCAGGGCGTCCATGCCGCGCTGCTCCACGGGCAGGGGCGAGCCCTTCGGCACCCACACCACGAGCCGGCCCACCGCATAGGAGAACACGTCATCGGACAGCAGGCCCTGCTCGGCCAGCTTGCGCGGATAGGCCGCGTCCGCCGAGAGGAAGAGATCGAAGGGCGCGCCGTTGGAGATCTGCGCGAGGAAGTTGCCCGACGAGCCATAGGTGACCTGCACCTGGGCGCCGGGGTGCTTCGCGCGGAACTCCTTCAGCAGCTCATCCAGCGCGAACTTCAGGTCCGACGCCGCGGCGATGGTCAGCGTCCGCTGGCGCGGGGGCCCGGAGGAGGGCGCACCTCCCGGACCGGCGGACGGCTCGGAGCCGCGCAGGCCGGCCACGATGCCCGCTCCCACGATGAGCAGCACGCCCGCGGCGAGCGCCCCCTTCACGATGGCCTTCATTGCGACCCTTCCCGCGACGGAACCACGAAAGTCCGCAGCTTAACGGGACCTGTGGGCCGGTGGCGGCGGAAGAGAGGCCGCGCGGGACCGTGAGCCATGTCACGTGACTGACACGGGGCCTGGAGTTTTTCCCAGGTGCCCCCGGGAGACGCTGAAAGAACTCCTGTTTTTCGGCCCGGGGTGGACCGGACGGAGACGAGGAGTGAAGACAGGCCCAGCCCGGAGAGATCGGCCAACCCACTGATTTCCCGAAAGAAAGGAACGGGAGGCCCGAGGCGCCCCGGGGTACGGGCCGAGTGTCCGGAGCCCGGCACGCTTCTAGCTTTGTCGAAGCTTCGCGATGGCACACAAGAAGACTCGGAAAATCGGAGCGGAAGTGTGGACGATGTGGCTGCCCCCGCTGGGCATCGTGTCCCTGCTGGGCGCGCACCTGCTGGCCGCGGTGCTCGGCCTGTACTCGGCGGCTCCGCGCGTCACGGTGGTGCGGCCCGCCACGGGCGCGGCTCTGAATGGGGCGCTCGAGATCGCCGTGCAGGCCGATGATGGGCCCACGGGCTCGGGGGTGCGCAGCGTGGAGTACCAGCTCGACTCCACCACGGGCGCGTGGACGCCGCTGGCCCTGGACAAGGCCTCAATGACATACACGGGCAGCACGCGGACCGCCTCCGTGACGGATGGCGACCATGCGCTCTACATCCGCGCCACGGATTACACCGGCAACCTCCGGACCGTGTACCTCACGGTGAAGGTCGTCCGTCCCCCCGCCGGGCCCACCGAGTCCCCCGAGCGCGAGCCCTCGAGGGAAGAGCCGCACTCCTGGACGCAGTTGCAGGCGGCACTTCTCCGCAAGTGAGCGGGGCCACCGCCAATCCATACACTCCGTGAAAAGTCTTTCCGAGGCCCGGTGCGCCGCGTGAGCGCGCCGGGCTTCTGTATTTTCGCCAGACCGCACCGCGGACAGGCCGCTTCACGTCCTGAATCGGCCAGTTGCCCCTGCTGCAGAGGCCGCAACGGCACGGCAGGGGTCTGTAGCTTTTGCCGGATTCCACACGGCGCGACGGAAAGAACTTCCGGATTGTCGCCTGGGCGTGCGAGCCGCTCGGACCCGGGGTTGGCAAAAGGGGCAGGCATGCGGGCAGGCAACTCCTTGGATTCCCAAAGGAAAGGATTCCGGTAATCCCCCGGCCCTACGGGGTAGCCCGAGTGTTCAGGGGACGGCACGAATCTCGCTTTGCCCGGTGCCCGACAGCGTTCTCCCCCCCGGGTGGGCTTTCGCGGTGCCCGGGTGACGACGTGCCCTGTGTCTCAGTGAGTGTCGTAGCGCGCCGGTGACGGGCCTCGGGCCCGCCTCCGCCAGGGCCGTGCCTTGTCCGCAGCAGCCGTACCCCCCCCACACCCTGGATGGAGTTGCGCATGCATTGGAGGCATAGGTCGGCGGTACACGTGTCGTTTTCCCTCGCGGCCCTCGCGGTGTCCTTCGTGGGCTCGCCCGCGAACGCGTTGCTCGGCTTGGACTCGACCCCGCCGAGCGTCAGCATCCTCAAGCCGTCCAACGGCGCGGCCGTCAGTGGCCAGGTGGCCCTCGAGGCCAGCGCGGATGATGGGCTGTTGGGCTCGGGCGTGAGCCGGGTGGAGTACCAGGTGGACACGGCCGATGGCGCCTGGACGGCGCTGTCCGGCAGCCTGCTGTCGACGACGTACCGCGGCACCTGGAGCTCCGTGGCCGTGGCGGATGGAAGCCACAGCCTCTATGTGCGCGCCACGGACGGAGAGGGCAACCAGCGGCTGGTGTACACGGTGGTGGTGGTGGGCAATCCCCCCGCCACGCCCACGGGGGTGACGGCGACGGCCCCGGCCGCCCCGAGCAATGGTGGCTACGTGGACCTCTCCTGGAGCGCCAATGGCGAGGCCGACCTGGCGGGCTACGCCGTGTACCGGAGCACGACGTCCGGTGGCCCGTACGCGAAGGTGGCCAGTGCCTCGGTGGCCTTCTACCGGGACTCGGGGCTGAGCAACGGTACGCGCTACTACTATGTGGTGACGTCGCTGGACGCGGCGGGCAACGAGTCGCCGCGCTCGGCCCAGGTCTCCGCCACGCCCACGGACACCCGCGCTCCGGTGGCGAGCGCCGTGGCCGCCGCGCCCTCGGGGACGACGGCCGCGGACATCACCTGGAACACGGATGAGCTGGCGAGCTCGCAGGTGGAGTACGGCACCACCACGGTGCTGGGCTCCTCGACGGCGGTGGACGCGGCCCGGACGGCCAGCCACCGCGTGCGCCTCTCGGGCCTGCAGCCGAGCACGACGTACTACTACCGGGTGCGCTCGGTGGACGCGGCCGGCAATCCGGGTGTCTCCCCCGTGCAGTCGTTCTTCACCGGCGTGGACCTGGCACCCACGGTGGGCATCGTGAACGTGGCCAACGGGGCCGTGCTCCAGGCGCCCCTCACCCTGCAGGTCCAGGCGTCGGATGACTTCGGCGTCTCCAGGGCCGAGTACACGGTGGATGGGCTCGTCTGGAACGCCCTGGGCTTCAACACCCTGAGCGGCTACTACGAGGCGCGCCTCGACACGAACACCGTGGAGGAGGGCGCGCACAAGCTGGGCGCTCGCGCCACCGACGCGGCGCAGCACACGGTGCAGACCGCCATCGACGTGCGCGTGGACCGCAATGCGCCCACCGTGGACATGCTCTCGCCGGTGGTGGACGCGCACCTGGAGTCGGGGCTCTCGCACCTGTTTCAGGTGGCCGCGGAGGATCTGGGCTCGGGTGTGGCGGCCATGGACTGGCAGCTCTACCCGGTGCCGTTCGGCGTGGCGCTCGAGGCGGCGCCGGAGCCGGACCCCGCCGCCTGGCAGCCGCTCCCGCTCAACCCCCAGTCGGGCAAGTACGAGACGAACTGGCTGGCCCCGGTGGTGGTGACCGAGCAGATCATCTACGTGTACGCGCGCGCCACCGACGGGCTCGGCAAGACGACCACCTTCGTCCGGGAGGCCGTCGTCCTCCAGTTCGGCGCCGACTTCCAGTTCACCGGCTCGGCGGGCCAGGACGTGTCTGGAACCGTCAGCATCGAACCCATCGGCGCCAACGGTGGCAACCGGATTGGCCTCGAGGTGGTGGGCCGCTTCCTGACGCCGGGAGGCCGTTACCGGGTGACGGTGACGGGAGAGGGCGCCACGCACTCGGCGGAGCTCATCGCGGACGCGCGAGGCCGTGGCACGGCGGCGGTGGAGACAGACACCCCCATGACGGATGAGTTCGCCGCCACGGTGACGGTCTCCGGCCCCGGCTTCTGAGCGAGGGGCAACCCCGCCTCGAACACTTGCAGCACCGGGCCAGGGACTGTCTCCCCGGACATCCCTGGCCCGCCCCAGTCGAGTCATCCCCAAAACCCAGACACCCATCCCCGTCAGGTTATGAATCCCTCTGTATTCCATTCACGCCGTCGTAGGTCCCTCTGCGCCGTGTTGCTGTCGGCCAGCATGCTGACCGCGGGTTGTGATCAGACGCCGACCTCCACCGATGAAGATCAGGCCACGCCGCTGGACGAGTCCCGGGCGGGTCTGGCTTCTTGCGCGCGAACCATCACCGCGGACGTGGTCGCGATCGACCAGGTCATCACCTACAACCGCTTCGGGGCGTTCAACCCGGTGGGCATGGTGTACGCCCTGAAGCGGGACGTGGTGGCGGTGGATTCCTCCTCGCCGGTGGGGCCGGGCAATGCGCGGCTGCGGGATGGCAAGCGCCCGCGCCCGCTGACGCTGCGCGCGAACGTGGGAGACTGCCTCAAGGTCAACTTCACCAACTGGCTGGCGCCCACGAGGGATCAGATCTCCCTGTCCGGCGTGCCGGCCTGGGCCTTCGACCGGCAGCCCCCGCCCCCGGAGCCGGGCGAGCCACCGGAGCCGGCGAATGGCGACTTCCGCGATGATTCTCCGGCGACGCGGCTCGCCTCGTTCCACGTCAATGGCTTGCAGCCGTTGGATGCGATGTCGGACGGCGCGAACGTGGGGCTCAACGCGAGCTCGCTGGCGATGCCGGGCGAGACCCGCACCTACAACTGGTACGCGACCAGCGAGGGCGCCTTCTTCGTCCACAGCATGGGCGCTCCGGTGGGCGGCGAGGGCAATGGCGGCTCGACGACGCACGGCCTGTTCGGCGCGGTGAACGTGGAGCCGTCCGGCTCCGTCTGGTACCGCTCGCAGGTCACCGCGGCGCAGCTGGCGGCGGCGCGGCGCAAGGACCCGGCCACGGGCCAGCCGCTGACGAACCCGGACGGCACGCCGCTCATCGACTACGACGCGCTGGACGCCCAGGGCATCCCCCTGCTGCGCATCGCGACCACCTCGGGGGAGATCGTCCACGGCGACCTGAACGCCATCATCTCCGGCTTCAACGGCACCTCGATGAACACCAACGTCGCGGCGAGCGAGGGCCGCTTCCGCGAGTTCACCGTCCTCTTCCATGACGAGATGAAGGCGGTGCAGGCCTTCGAGGAGCTGGACACGCGCTCCATGCTGCACGGAATCCGGGACGGCTTCGGCATCAACTATGGCGCCTCGGGCCTGGGCTCGGAGCTGCTGGCCAACCGCAAGAAGCTCGGCCCCACGAAGGACTGCGCCGAGTGCAAGTTCGAGGAGTTCTTCCTCGAGTCCTGGGCCAACGGAGACCCGGCGCTCAACGTGGAGCGGGACGCGGAGGGCAGGGCGGTGGCGGCGCTCTACCCGGATGACCCGTCCAACGTGCACCACAGCTACCTGGGCGACCCGGTGCGCATCCGCAACATCCACGCGGGGCCCAAGGAGACGCACGTCTTCCACCTGCACGGCCACCAGTGGCTGCACTCGTGGGCGGACGACAACTCCACGTACCTGGACTCGCAGACCATCGGCCCCGGCGGCTCCTTCACCTACGACATCACCTATGGCGGCGCGGGCAATCGCAACCTCACGGTGGGCGACGCCATCTTCCACTGCCACCTCTACCCGCACTTCGCGCAGGGCATGTGGGCGCTGTGGCGGGCGCATGACGTCTTCGAGTCGGGCACGCAGGACCGCAAGCTGCCCGACGCGGAGATCGCCGGAGGCACGCCCAACCCGGCGGTGGTGCCCATCCCCGGCCGCGCCATGCCGCCCATGCCCACGTACGAGCCCACCACGGTGACGCTCGCCAGCGGTGGCACCGCGGTGCGCCCGGCCGTCCCCGGCTACCCCTTCTTCACCGCGGGTGTCCCCGGCCACCGCGCGCCGCAGCCGCCGCTCGACCTGGAGCACAACGGCGGCCTGCCCCGTCACATCATCACCGGCGTGCCCGCCACGGCGGACGCGGTGCAGTACGGCCGCCGCGGCGAGTTCGACGTCGAGGTGCACAAGGCCCACGTCAAGCTGCTGCCCGATGACGGCACTCCGGCCGAGAAGACGGCCATGCAGTACCACGCGGGCCAGCTCCCCGACGCCGCGCGCATCACCACGCGCTACGGCTGGCCGGCGGCGGGCTACCCGGCCTACACCTCCGAGGGCCAGTCCAGCTGGTTCCTCGTCAACGGCCAGCCGCCCAAGCCCGGTGCGCCCTTCTCCGAGCCCTGCAAGCCGGGCTCGCCCGAGCGCAACTACCGCGCCGCCTACGTGCAGACGGACCTGACGGTGAACCGCGCGGGCTGGCACGATCCGCAGGGACGCCTCATGGTGCTCGAGCGCGACGTGCAGGCCACGCTGGACCACACCCGCACGCCCGAGCCCTTCTTCTTCCGCGCCAACTCCGGCGAGTGCATCAACTTCACCGCCACCAACCTCATCCCGGACGTGCTCGAGGCGGATGACTTCCAGATCTTCACGCCCACGGACACCATCGGCCAGCACATCCACCTGGTGAAGTTCGACCTGACGGCCTCGGACGGCTCGGGCAACGGCTGGAACTACGAGGACGGCACCTTCTCGGCGGACGACGTGCGCGCCCGCATCGACGCGGCCAACGCGGCCGGTGGCGCCTACGCGGCGGATGGCAACCTGACGCCGACGGGCTCGCGCGTCTTCCTCGCCGCCTCCTCGCACCCGCGCATCCCCGGCGCTCCGCTGGGCGCGCAGAGCACCCGCCAGCGCTGGTGGGCGGATCCGCTCGTCAACAGCGCGGGCAAGGACCGCACCATCCGCACCGTCTTCACGCATGACCACTTCACGCCCTCGTCCGCGCAGCACCACGGCTTCTACGGCGCGCTGGTGGTGGAGCCCACGGGCAGCACCTGGAGGGATCCGGTGTCGGGCGCGGTCTTCGGTACGCGCGACGACGGCGGCCCCACGAGCTACCGGGCGGACATCCTCACCTCGAACACCGCCGACAGCTTCCGCGAGTTCAACCTGGCCTTCGCGGACTACGCCATCGTCTACGACGCCAGTGGCGTGCCGGTGAATCCTCCCACCATCCACGAGGTGGAGCTGCCCCGAGCGGTGGAGCACCCGGCGGGCGTGGTGGCCCCCGAGGCCATCTCCACCAAGGACCCGGGCACCATGCTCATCAACTACCGCAACGAGCCCCTGCCGCTGCGCGTCGCCGCTCGCGATCCGGGCGGCGTGTGGGCTCCGAGGCCGGGCGACCTGGGCGACATGGCCAACGTGTTCCGCTCGGACCTGCATGGAGACCCCTTCACCCCGCTGCTGCCGGTGTACGAGGGCGACAAGGTGCAGATCCGGATGATTCAAGGCGCGCAGGAGGACCAGCACGTCTTCACCCTCAATGGGCTGAAGTGGCTGCACGAGCCGGACCGCAAGGACAGTGGCTTCGTGAACGGGCAGGCCATCGGCATCTCCGAGCACATGGAGTTCGCGCTGGAGATTCCGGGCAACAAGAACCTGCTCGGCGCGGCGGACTACCTGTACCAGGGCGCTTCCACGGATGACCTGTGGAACGGCATGTGGGGCATCATCCGCTCGTATGGCCAGACGCGCTCGGACCTGAAGACGCTGCCCAACAACCCCACGCGTCTGGATTTGACGAAGACGGTGCCGGCCTGCCCGCCGTCGGCGCCGAAGCGGCTGTACACCGTCCACGCCATCGCCGCGAAGGGCAACCTTCCGGGTGGCAAGCTCGTGTACAACCAGAAGTACGGGCTGTACGACCCGGACGCCCTCCTCTTCGTGAAGGAGGAGCAACTGGCCGCGGTGCGCTCGGGCGCGCGCAAGCCGGAGCCGCTCATCCTCCGGGCCGCCGCCGGCGAGTGCGTGGAGGTGAAGCTCATCAACGACCTGCCCGCCCAGCTCACCCGCTCCCCGCACTGGAACTACCTGACTCCCATCACCGAGGGCTTCAACATCAACCAGGCCCCCATGTCGAGCCAGGTGTCGCTGCATCCGCAGCTGGTGCAGTACGACGTGAACAAGGCGGACGGTGCCAACATTGGCTACAACAGCGTGCAGACGGTGGCCCCCGGCCAGTCGCGCACGTACCAGTGGTACGCCGGCCGCTACGAGGTGACGAAGGCCGCCGCGGGCCTCAACATCCTGCTCGACCCCGTGCTGTCGCTGCTCTACCAGGCCGCGGACTACAAGCTCGTGGACCAGAGCGGCAACACGCTCATGTTCGACGGCAAGCCGGTGGAGATGGGCGCCGTCAACCTGCGCGACATGGCGGACGTGGTGAACCACGGCATGCACGGCGCCGTGGGCACGCTCATCGTCGAGCCGCAGGGCGCCACGTGGACCGTGGATGCGGCCTCCGAGGCCCAGGCCACGGTGAACTACAAGACCCGGAGCGGCACCGCGGCGTCCTTCCGCGAGTTCGTGCTCATCTACCAGGACGAGCTCGCGCTCCACGGCGACAACCCGGCCTTCCAGGCGGGAGACCCCTCGCTCAACGCGGGCACCACGCTGCGCAACATGGGCAGCGCGGATGATGCCGAGGACACCGGCCACAAGGGCTTCAACTACCGCACCGAGCCCCTCTGGGCCCGGCTCGGCCTGCCGCCCCACGCCGACGAGGGCACGGCGAACGATCAGCAGTACGGCAACATCTTCAGCTCGTCCGTGTACGGGGACCCGGAGACGCCGGTGTTCACCGTGAAGGCGGGCACGCCGTACCGCATCCGCGTGGTGCAGCCCTCGGGGCACGCGCGCCAGCATGCCTTCACCCTGCACGGCGCCGAGTGGATGCATGACGCCTGGCAGGATGGCTCGGGCTCCGACTTCATCGGCTCGAATACGAAGTCCTGCGCCGTGGGTACCCAGGACGGCATGTCGGTGATGAAGGCCTGGAACTTCGTGCCGCTGTACGGCGCGGGTGGCCCGAACGCCATCCCCGGGGACTACATGTACCGGGACCAGGCCAACGCCATGCTCAACAACGGCATGTGGGGCATCGTCCGGGTGACGCCGTAGCGGAGTCGCATCCGATCCCGGGGCGGCGTGGGTCCTCGCGCCGCCCCTTCCGCCATCTCTTTCCGTGTCATCCCTCTCATGAAGAAGCTCATTGCATTGTGCGCGCTGGGATTGTTCGTCCTGGGCGCGGCCATCGTCGGTCTGCTCCGCGGCCCCCAGTCGCGGGTGCCCTCGCTCGGCGTGAGGCCCTCCGAGAATCATCTGGAGTCCACTGCCGGCCCGGCCTTCACCCCGGAGGTCTCGCGCATCGAGCGCGAGGGCCTCTCCATCCAGCTCGAGCTGCGTCCGGCCGTGGGCGCGGGCCCCGTGGTGGCGCAGTCCGAGGCCATCGCCACCTTCACCCTCACGGATGCCCGCTCCGGCCAGCCCGTGCGAGGCGCGCGCCCGCTCGGGTGGATGTCCCTGCGCGACGGCAAGGACACCCCCTCGGACGCGCAGTGCACCGCGAAGGTGAAGACGTTCCTGGGCGGACTGCTGTCGGTGCAGGCGGACGCGGACCTGAACTCCTACTTCGTCCTCGCGCTGAACCACGACAACACCATCTCCGTCATCAACCCGCAGCTCGCCTTCAACCGCACGAAGCTGCGCAGCCTCGTCACCCTCTCCGCGCCCGCGGCGGACTGGGCGCTGCACCCGGATCGCGGCGCGCTGTACGTGAGCCTGCCCACCGCCAACCGCGTCACGCGCGTGGACATGCGCACCTTCCTGGCCACCGTCAACCTGGACGTGGGGCGCTCGCCCTCGCGCCTGGTGTTCGCTCCGGATGGGCGCACGCTCTGGGTGGGCAACGATGGGGACGGCACCGTCACCGTCATCGACCACCGCACGCAGAAGGTGCTCGCCACCGTGGACGTGGGCGAGGGACACCACGAGCTCGCCTTCGCCGACGACGGGCGCACGGCGTGGGTGACCAGCGCGGACTCGGACGAGGTGACGGTGATCGACACCGTCTCCTTCGAGCCCCTCCAGCGCGTGCCGGTGGGACGTGGGGCGGTGGCCATCGCCGCCAGTGATACGGCTCGCGCGGTGTACGTGGCCAATGGCCGCACGGGCGAGGTCGTGGTGCTCCACGGCCGGACCTTCGCGGTGTCGAGCCGGGTGGCGCTCGCGCCCGGGCTGAACGCGCTGCGGTTCGATCCCTCCGGACGCTGGGTGTTCGCGGTGAATGGCTCGCGCGACGAGGTGACGGTGGTGGATGCCTCGTCGGCCCGGGTGCGGCACGTGCTCCACGGCTTCGACTCGCCCGACGCGGTGTCCTTCACGGAGGGCTATGCCTACGTGCGCAGCAGCGGCAGCCCGCGCATCTCGCTGGTGACACTGGCCTCGCTGGACAAGCCGGACGCTCCGGGCGTGGTGGATGTGCAGGTCGGCCAGAAGGCGCCCGCCCAGGCGCTGCGTCCCGGGAGCGCGGGCCCGCTCGTCCCCGTGCCCGAGGGCGATGGCGTCATCGTGTCCAGCCCGGCGGACAAGGCCCTCTATTTCTACCGCGAGGGAATGATGGCCCCCATGGGCACGCTGCTGAACTACGGCCGCGAGCCGAGGGCCGTGCTCGTCCTGAATCAATCCCTCCAGGAGGTGCGGCCCGGGGTGTACAGCACGCAGGTGCGGGTGAAGGAGGCCGGCACCTACGACGTGGCCTTCCTGCTGGACAGCCCGCGCGTCGTCGCCTGCATGGAGCAGCGGGTGGGGGACCCGGGCAACGAGGGCTCGAGGCGGCCGCACCCGGTGGAGCTCGAGCCACGGTTCGACACCACCGTACGCAGGCGCGCAGGTGAGACGCACGCGCTGCGCTTCCGGCTGGTGGACCCGGGCGCCCGCAAGCCCGTGAGCGCCGGGGAGATCTCCGTCCTCGTCTTCCGCGGCCCCGGCTCGTGGCAGTGGCGCGGCACTCCGCGCGCGGTGGGTCCGGACGAGTTCGAGGTCTCCTTCCGGCCTCCCGGTCCGGGCGAGTTCAAGTTCCTGGTCGGAGTGGAGTCGCGCGGTGCGCCGTTCGGCACGCTCCGGCCCATCACACTGGGCGTGGTGGAGGGGACGAGCGCGAGCGACACCCCGAGCCTCGCCGTGGGAGCCAATCCATGAAGGCGCCTCTGAAAACCCTGGCGCTGGCGCTGTCGTTGGCCGGCCCGATGGCCATGGCGGGAGAGCAGGACACGGCGGCTCCCCCTCCGGCGCGCAGTGAGCAGGCGCGGAAGCTGGAGATCCCCGACGAGCAGCTCGTCGATCAGGACGGCAGGCCGGTGCGCCTGTACTCGGACCTGATGAAGGGGAGGGTGGTGGCGGTGAACTTCGTGTTCACCACGTGCAGCACCATCTGCTCGCCGATGACGGCCGTCTTCAGCCGTCTGCAGAAGGAGCTGGGCGAGCGGCTGGGCCGCGACGTGTACCTCATCTCCATCTCGTTGGACCCGGCGACGGACACCCCCGAGCGCCTCGCGCGCTATGCCGGGAAGTTCGACCGGCACGAGGGCTGGACGTTCGTCACCGGCCCGTCCGATCGCGTGAAGCGCGCGCTCACCGCCCTCGGCGGTGCCGTGGCCACCAAGGAGACGCACACCCCCGTGGTGCTGCTCGGCAACGAGGCCACCGGCGAGTGGACGCGCGCCTATGGCCTCTCCGCTCCCAAGCAGCTCGCCGGGCAGCTCGAGGCCCTCCTGCCGAAGAACCCGAAGCACCCGGCGAAGACCCTTTCCCCCACCGCACGAAACACCCCATGAACCCCAGAACCCTCACCTTCCTCTTCGTCCTCGCCTCTCTCTCTCCGCTGCGCGCGGGGGCCCAGGGCTCCGTCCCCGCGCCGAAGCCCGAGCGCCTGCCCATCTCCCAAGGCGCCGGGGCGGATGCCGCCGCGGCCCGGTACTTCACCGACACCGAGCTCGTCGATCAGGACGGCAAGCCACGCCGGTTCTACTCGGACCTCATCCGGGGCAAGACGGTGCTGATCAACTTCGCCTTCGCCTCGTGCAAGACGGCGTGCTCGCCCATCACCGCGAACCTGGCGCGCGTGCAGCGGCTGCTCGGGCCCCGTCTGGGCAAGGACATCCACATGATCACCATTACCGTGGATCCGGTGAACGACACGCCCGCGAAGCTCAAGGGCTTCTCCCAGCGCTTCCAGGCGGGCCCGGGCTGGTACTTCCTCTCCGGCTCGCGGGCCAACGTCGAGGTCGTGCTCAAGCGCCTGGGCGGCTACACCGAGAACCCGGAGCAGCACCTGACCTCGGTCATCATCGGCGACTCCGTCACCGGCACCTGGCTCAAGGCCCTGGCCATGGCCCCTCCCGAAAACCTCGCCTACGCGGTGGAGCACCTCAACGATGCGGCGCCTTGATCGCCGCGTCATGCGGCCACAGTCCCGTAAGTGGTGGCTCCTCGTGGTGCCGCTCCTGGTGCTCTGCGCGTGGGCGGGTCCGCGCCTGCTGCGCTCGCACGGGGCGTCGTCCGTGCGGCGCGGTGGGCCTCTCTCCGAGCCGGAGCTGCGCGGCAAGGCCCTCTTCCTGCGCGGGGTGACGTCCTCGGGAGCGCCCCTGGTGGGGCGTCTGGGTCCCGAGGGCGTGGAACTCTCCGGTGCGGACGCGGCCTGTGGCCATTGTCATGGGCCGAGGGGCAGGGGCACGGGCGAGGGCGGCGTGGCGGCCCCGAGCATCCAGGCCTCGCGGCTGTTCGCGCCCGTGTCCCGGGCGGACGCTGACACCGGCCAGTGGGAGCGCCCCGCGTATGACGACCGCTCGCTCACCGAGGCGCTCCGCCGGGGGGTCGCGTCCGGCGGGCGGGCGCTGGGCCCGGTGATGCCCCGCTTCGCGCTGCCGGAGCGGGAGCTGGAGGATCTCCTGGCCTACCTGCACCGGCTCGGGGAGGACGGGGAGCCGGGGGTGTACGAGGACCGGCTGGTGCTCGGGGTGGCGTTACCCCTCAGCGGCAGGCTGGCTTCGGCTGGAAAGGACGTGCGGGCGGTGCTGGAGGCCTCGTTCGAGGAGGTGAACCAGCAGGGCGGGGTGTTCGGCCGCCGGCTGGAGCTGCGCGTGGAGGACGATTCACTGACGGTGGAGGGCTCGGACGCGACGGGCCGGTTGGTGAACGCCGGGGTATTCGCGCTGGTGGGCAGCCTGCGCACGGGTCCGCGCGAGTCGGATGCCCGGCTGGAGCGGGAGGAGATTCCGCTCGTCGCACCGGTGGGCTTGTCGGATGCGCACGTGGAGCGCGGCGGGCGGATGATCTTCTATGTGTACCCGGGGCCGGAGCTGCAGGCGCGGGTGGCGGTGCAGCACCTGCACGGAGCGTGGGACCGCCGGCACACCGAGCCCGTGCTCGCGGTGCTCCACCCGCGTGACGAAGCCGGGGAGGCCTGGGCGCGAGGCGCGAGCACCGAGGCCGTGCGCCGCGAGTGGCCGGCTCCGAAGACGTTCACCTATGCGCCGGGCCGGTTCGACGCGGCGGAGGCCGCCCGGTGGCTGGAGGGCACCCGAGCCACCGCGGTGTTGTTCTCCGGGACGGCCGACGAGCTGTCCGCGCTCCTGTCCGGGCAGCGCGCCACGAGCGGGCTCGTTCCCATCTACGCCTCGGGTCTCCTGGCAAGACCGGAGGGGACGGCCGCACGGGCGTGGGAGCAGGTGCGGTTCGTCCAGCCCTCGCCGCCCGCGGAGGAACACGCGGCGGGGATTCAGGAGTTCGAGTCCTTCCTGCGGAGGCACACCCTGGCGCCGGGGAACCTCGCGTTCCAGATGAACGCCTATGCCTCGGCGAGGCTGTTGGTGGAAGCGCTGCGCCGGAGCGGGGCGGACCTCAACCGGGCGGGGCTCGTGTCGGCGCTGGAGTCCTTCCAGGACGTGGACACGGGCGTCACCGGGCCCATCACCTTTGGCTCTCAGGGCCGGGTGGGGCTGCGCGGAGGCTTCATCGTGAGGTGGGGCGCGGACTCGTGGGAGCTGACGCCGCTGTCGGACTGGATTGCCCTCTCACCCTGAGAGGGATTGTCTCAGCGCCGGGTCAAATCCCACAGCGTGAGCTGCCGGGTGCGGGGGTCCAGCGAGTAGGAACCCTCGTATCCGGCGAGCTGGAGCCGGATGGGATGGTGGCCCTCGGAGTCGTGCACCCATTGCCGCATCGCGGCGAGCCGGGCGGCGTCCTGGAGCTTGCGCTCGATGGCCGCACGGCTCCGGCGAGGCGCCTTGTCCAGCACGGCGCGGACGTGGGGTGGGATTTGCACCTCGTACGGCTGAGGGGTGGAGGGGGCGGGGAGGTCGTTCTGGGTTTCGAAGAGATTCTCGGAACGGCGCATCGGTACCAGGACTCGCGGCAGCGCTCAGCGGACACACCTGGGCAGGGGTCGCGGGTGGGGGCGCTTTGGTACCCGTTTTCAGGGGGGAAGGTAAAGAGACCTTCAGTCCAAAGGAGCGGCTCGGGCCGCTCCTACTTGGTATCCAGCGAGAAGACTCCATCCCAGTCCTCGGGAGGAGGCCGGGCGCTCAAGGCCTCGCAGCGGGCGGCGAAGACGCGCGAGGGCGCATCCCCGGGCGAGGCGAGGAAGGCCTCGCGGGCCTCGGTGAAGCGGCGGGCGCGGTAGAGGGCGAGCCCCTCGGCGAAGCGGGCCAGGTGCGCGGGTGGCGGGGCTCCGCCCACGTCCACCAATTCATAGACACGCACGGGGAGCTGCCGGCCCTTCACGCGCAGCCAATCCAACTCCCGGGCGAGCACGGCGTCTCCGGCCTCCCTCACCGTGTCCTCGGACACGAGCGTGCGGGTGCCATACACCTTGGCCGCGCCCTCGAGCCGCGAGGCCAGGTTCACCGAGTCCCCGATGACGGTGTAGTCCTGCGCCACGCGCGAGCCGATGTTGCCCACCACGCCCGCTCCGGTGTTGATGCCGATGCGGCAGTCCAGCCGGGGCATGCCGCGCGCCTGGAGCTCGGGGGCCAGCACGTCCACCACGTGCAAGAGGCCGAGCGCCGTGAGGCAGGCCCTCGCCGCGTGGTCCTGCTGGGGCAGCGGCGCGTTCCAGAAGCACATGATGGCGTCGCCGATGAACTTGTCGAGCGTGGCGCCGTGGCGGACGAGCACCTCGGTGGCGCGCTCGAAGTAGCCGTTGAGCAGGTCCACGAGCGCCTCCGGGCTCATCTCCTCGCTCAGCGAGGTGAAGCCCACCAGGTCGATGAAGAGCACGGTGAGCTCGCGGCGCTCGCCGCCGGGGGCCGCCTTCTCCGGGTTGCGGATGAGCTCGTCCACCACCTGCGGCGCCAGGTAGCGCTTGAAGAGGCCTTGAATCTGATCCCTCTGGCGCAGGCCGGCGACCATCTCGTTGAAGGCGCCGGCGAGCCGGCCCACCTCGTCCGTGCCCTGGACGGGCACCTCCACGTCCAGCGAGCCCAGCCGCACCCTGCGCGCGGCGGCCTCCAGCTGCACCAGGGGCGCGGACAGGCGGCGCGCGAGCAGCACGGCCAGGACGAACGCCAGGAGCATCACGCCCACCGCCCTGGGCAGCAGCCTGGCGCGGAACCCGTCGAGGATGGGATCGATCTCCGCGTCCAGATCTCGCATGACGAACGCCCGGCCGATGCGCTTCTCCTTCACGTCCCGGAAGACGTTGCCGCGCACCAGGTAGTGGTGGTTTCCGATGCTCGTCTCGACGGTCTCTCCCGGAGTGGAGGACAGTGCCTCGCTCAGCTCTCGAGGGTCGGGGAAGGTGGTGGCCAGGGCGCCATCCGCGGAGAGCAGGGCGAAGTGGGCTCGGGCCCCCTGCATGTCGGCCCCCGAGAGCCCCTGCTCCAGCGAGTCCTTGAGCAGCAGCTCCTTCACCCACCGGCCCGACAGCACCACGCCGATCGGCCGGGCGCCCTCGCTGCCAGAGGTGGTGACGCGGTGGGCGTGCACGAGCAGCAGATCTTCCTTGTGCTTGCGGATGGTCTCCGGGGGCACGAAGGTGAAGGGCAGCTTGCTCAGCGTCGCGGGAGACCAGAGCTCGGAGGCGAAGTCCCCATTCAGCGCCAGCTCCAGGACGTTCAGTCCGTCCACCGTGGCGCCCACCTGCTCGTCATCTCCCCGGGTGAAGACGAGCCGCTTGCGCACGTTGAAGAAGGCCCAGATGCGCTCCTCCTCCTTGTCGCTCCATCCGAAGGCCTCGGTGTCGGCGGAGAGGATGACCTCGTGCGCGCCCTGGATGCCCTCGAGCTCCGCGTCGCCGTCATCCAGGCCGGCGGCGCTGTCATCCGAGTTCACGGTGAGGGCCACGTCCTTGAACGTGCGATCGCGCGCCTGCGCATCGGCCACGCCGCGGAGTCGATCCTGGGTGGCCTGCGCGAGCCGCTGGAAGGCCTCCTGCGTGCGAGCCAGGTCGTCGCTGATCTTCTGCTCGGCGGCCTCCTCCACCGCATGGGTGGTGGCGATCAGCGCCACGCCGAGCGCCAGGCCCGCGAGCAGCATGAAGGCCACCACGAGCCGGACGGCGAGCGAGCTCCACCCCCAGGTGCCCGCGGTGCGCGGGGGGGACTCCCGCGGGGTATCAGTAGCCATCGGGATGGGTGGAGTACGAGCGGCCGCGCTTGTCCGCGTGGCTGTCGTCGGCCCGGGTCTCGGTCAGCTCCAGCGACACCACCGTCTCCTGGCCGGGCTTCACGGTGACCTCGCTGCGGGACACGTCGCTGCGCTCGTCGCGCCGGTGCACCGCGAACAGCGGGTAGGTGCCGGGAGGCACGCCCGTGAGCACGAAGCGCCCATCCGGCCCGGTGACGGCGACGGCGCGGTTGGGCACCACCACCAGCGTGGCCACCATCTGCTCGTGGATGTCGCAGTACACGTCGACAATCCCCGTCTTCTTGAAGGTCTCCGTGTAGTCCTCGCCCGGACGGTTCTTGCCCGCGTCGAACTTCTGGGCGCGCGAGCGGGAGAAGACGTTGTGCACCACCACGTCGTTGTTGGAGAAGCGCACCTTCTGCCCGGCCACCACGGCCACCACCGACGGCTGGAAGGCCTTGTTGCGCTGGGCCATGTCGACCTCGCTCGCGGGAGGAGGCTCGGTATAGCCGGTGAGGTAGACGACCACGCCGGAGCGGTCCGCCTTGGGGACGGAGCGGCCATCGGGGCCCTGGACGGTGACGCGGACCTCGCCGCGCACGGTGCCCTGCTGCGCGGCGGCGAGCGGGGCGGCGAGGGACAACAGCAGAATCAGAGCGCCACGGCCCATATCAACCTCGGCATGAACTGGGGGGTTTCCGGGAAGAGGGGGGTGAGCCCCACCATGACCCCGAGCGTGACCCACGAGCGGCCGAACGTCCAGGCCAGGTCCGCGCCCACGAAGTGGTGCTGCCCGCCCGGAATCCCCTGGAGGGGAATCTCCCCGAAGGCCTCGAGCGAGCCCCGCAGCTCCTCCTCCTCGCCGAATACCGGGTACGACACGCCGGCCGCATAGGTGCCGAGCAGCCGCGCGGGCTCCTCGCTCCCCCGGAGCGCGGGGAGGCCCACCTGCGCGCCCAGGTCGAGCGCCAGGCGCAGGCCGCTGTCCCACTGGTAGGACTGCACCAGGTTGGCGTTCACCCCCGAGGGCTGCGCGGAGTGGATGGACTGGTGCCAGGCGACGCGCAGCAGGGGCTGCCAGGGGCTGTCGTCTCCGCGGGGGTTGAGGCGCAGGCGCAGGTCCGCCTCGAAGGAGTCCAGCCGCGTGGTGTCCCGGGTGGCCAGCACCTGGAAGGGCACGGCCAGCTCGAGCCGCTGGGTGAGCCCGAAGACGGGGCCCCACCACACCCAATAGCTCGACCTGCGTCCCTCCAGGCCCGGCGCCCGGGCCTTGGCCCACAGCCACTGCTCGAGCTCCACGTCGCCCTTGGGGACGATCTCCGTGTCGTAGACCCAGATGAAGGGCCGGCGTCCGGCCTCGGCCGGCGCGGGAAGCACCGCCACGGCGAGCACCGCCAGCAACATCACGAAACCCCGTACCGCGCTCATCTGCCCTCCCGGAGCTGACGTCCAGGGTACAGGCATATCCGATGAACCGGGGTGCGTGGGAGCAAGATGGCCCGGCGCGCTTGCCGGGGCGCCCCTCCGGGTGCTTGGAGCTTCAGGCGAAAGGCCGGAGCGGCACGGGCTCCGGCCCCCGGTACCTCAGGGCAGCTTGAGGTTGATGTTGAAGGTGTATGCCACGCTGACGGTGCGGCCCTGGAAGGTCACCGGACGGTAGTGGCGGCTCGTCAGCGATTCCATCACCGCCTCGTCCATGAAGGGCAGTCCCCGGATGATGCGGCAGTTCTGCACATCGCCTTCCCGGGTGATGGTGCACTTGGCGATGATGACGCCGCTGACGTGCGCGCGGGCCGCCTCGGACGTGTACTGCAACTGCACGCCGGTGGAGACGAGCTGCGGCGGGGTCATCCCGGTGCCGAACGGGAGCACCTCCTCGCCCGTGCTCGCGCCGGTGCCGTTGCCCAGCATCATGCCGGCGATGGCCGTGGCCCCGGGGACGCCGCCCGTCTCCACGCCGTTGGGATCGCTGCCGGGGACGTAGGGCAGGTCATTGGCCTCGGTCTCCGGCTCGTCCGGGGGAGGCGTGGCCTCGGCGGTCTGCTCCGGCTCCTTGGGCGGAGGCGGGATGTTCTTGGGCTGCACCAGCTCGGTCCTGGGCTTCTTGGGCTTGGGCGGAGTCGTCGCCGCGACCTTGGGCGGGTTGGGGTTGCCCTTGGGCGGCTGGGGGGGACGGACCCAACTGATCTCGATCTCCTTCTGGGCCTGCTCCATGGCCCTGCCCGACAGTCCGAGCACCCCGGCGAAGACGCCCGCGTGCACCATCAAGGACACCCACATCCCCGCTCCGAACCGACCCGCGCTCAATCCCGGCTGATTGATGACCGACTGGAACATTTGGCAATCCCTCCTGGCTGACACCCCGTAACCTACGGAGTCGGGGAGGGCGGGTGGCCTTGGGCCGACCATCTCTTCGTCATGGTTTTGTCATGGACCCGGGGCTCCAAGCGGCTGCCCCACCCCGCGGAGGGGGTGGAGGGTGAAGCAGGTGGCACTCCCGGCGGTGACCTGACCGGAGCAGAAGGCGCCGCGCATCCAGCGGGTGCTCGGGTGCATCGGATGAACAGCAACGCCCTCCCCCCGTCGCGCAAGGCGGAAGGGGGAGGGCGTTTCAGGCGGAGTGTCTACGGAGAGGGGTTGCGCTCAGGGCGTACCAGACTCCGTGTCCGCGCAAGTCGGCGGGCCGGAGAGGGAGAAGGGCATGGAGGCCGAGAGGCCGTGGGCATTGGTGACGGTGGCGGTGATGGTGGGGGAGACACCCGAGGGAGTGCAGGAGGGGGCCGTCCAAACGATGCGGCTGGCGCTGGAGGTGTCCTGAGCCGAGGCCAGGGAGCCGGTGTTGTAGGTCCAGGCAAAGGAAAGGGAGCTGGACTGGGGGTCCAGGGCGGTGACATCAAAGACAACCGTCTGGCCCGGGGAGGCGGAAGCGGCGGACTGGTAGTAATTGGTGAAAGCGGGAGGGAAGAAGTCCGAGGAGGAGGAGGCGACGCAGAGGGCGAGGGAGCCCGTGGTCTGCCCCCCGCGGCCGTCCTGGACGGTGACGGTGAGTAGGCAGTTGTTGCACAAGCCAGCCGGAACGGAGGAGGGGACGAAGGAGGCGGAGCGGGAGGTGGCGTTGCTCCAGGAGCCGGGGCAGGAGGCCTCCCAGTGGTAGGAGAGGGCATCTCCATTGGAATCAGAGGCGGAGACGGAGACGGAGGTGGACTGACCCACGTCGAGCCTGTTGAGAGTGGAGGAGACCTTGGAGACGGAGGGCCAGAAGTTGAAGAAGATGTCGAGGGAGGCGTCGCCGGAGGAGGCGCCGGAGAAGACGTTGATGGAGAGGGAGATGGAGACGGCGGCGCCCTGGGAGTCCGTCACGGTGAGGGTGAGGGTGTGGATGCCGGGGGAGGAAGGAGCCGTCCAGGAGGTGGTGGAGGCGGAGGGGTCGGAGAAGGTGCCGCCGGTGGCGCTCCACGCCAGGGAGAGGGTGTCCCCCGGATTGGGGTCATGCACCGCGGAGGTGAGGGTAAGGGAGCCGCCCGCCTGGACGGAGGAGATGGAGGCGACGAGGGAGTCGATGAGGGGAGCCTCGTTGTCGTAGGGAGGCGGAGGAGAGAGCTCCTGGAGGGTGAGGGCGACGGCGGTGGTCTGGTTGGCGGTGATGGTGATGCCGGAGGCCTGGCCCTTGAAGCGCAGGGAGCCGGAGGAGTCGAAGGCCTCGGCGAGGAAGGTGCGGTTGGAGCCGGGAGGGAGGTTGCCGAGGAGACCGCCCCAGGAGCCGTTGGAAGGGGCCAGCTCGACGGCAATGGAAGACATGCCGGAGGCGGAGACGGTCACCTTGACGCGGGTGACGTCACTGGCGGAGAGCGCCTGGGGGATGGAGACCGCGAATTGGGCCGAGCCGGTGTTGGATGAAGAGGCGGAGCAGCCGGCGAGCAGCGCCAGCCAGAGCGCCAGCAGGTGGGTGGATGTTCTTTGCATGAAGCAGTCCTCGAGGTTGGGTGGATGAAGCAGCGGAGCACGTGCATCGGGCGCCGCTGCGTGTCTGTCATTGAGTCCAATGAGTCGCGGGACTCAGGGCGTGTACAACTCCGCCGTCGCGAGCGGGGTGCTACCGAGGTAGCCCCCCGCGATGAGAGTCTTGCCGTTGGGAAGCGGTGTCGCCGTCTGGTATCCGCGAGGCGAGGCCATGGAGTCGGCGGTGCTCCAGGTGCCCGAGGCCGGGTCGTACAGCTCCGCCGTCGCCAGGTAACCGTTCTGGGTGTTGAACCCTCCCGCGACGAGCACCTTGCCGTTGGGCAACAGCATCGCCGCGGAGTTGGAGCGCCTCGAGGCCATGTTGCCGGCGGCGCTCCAGGTGCCCGAGGCCGGGTCGTACAGCTCCGCCGTCTCCAGGAAGGTGCTCCGGTTGCTCCCGCCCGAGACGAGCACCTTGCCGTTGGGCAGCAGCGTCGCCGTGTGGCTGGCGCGGGGCGAGGCCATGGAACCAGTCGCGCTCCAGGTGCCCGAGGCCGGGTCGTACAGCTCCGCCGTCGCCAGGAAGGTGCTACTGCCGCGTCCCCCCGCGACGAGCACCTTGCCGTTGGGCAGCCGCGTCGCCGTGTGGTACGCGCGAAGCGAGGCCATGGAGCCGGTCGCACTCCAGGTGTTCGAGGCCGGGGTGTACACCTCCGCCTTGGCCAGGTAGCCGCTCCCATTGTTGAAGCCCCCCACGACGAGCACCTTGCCGTTGGGCAGCGGCGTCGCCGTGTGGTTGTAGCGAGGCGAGAGCATGGAGCCGGCCGCGCTCCAGGTGCCCGTGGCCGGGTTGTACGCCTCCGCCGCCGCGAGGTAGCCGCTCGCGTTGTTGTATCCCCCCGAGACGAGCACCGTGCCGTTGGGGAGCGGCGCCGCCGCGTGGAGGTAGCGAGGAGCGGCCAGGGAGCCGGTGGCGCTCCAGGTGCCCGAGGCCGGGTTGTACACCTCCGCCGCGGCGAGGGAGCCGCTGGTGTTTTGTCCTCCCGAGACGAGCACGGTGCCGTTGGGCAGCGGCGTCGCCGTGTGGTTGTAGCGGGACGAGGCCATGGAGCCCGTCGAGGCCCAGGCGGAGAGGAGGCAGGTGGGCAGCCCCATCACCGCGAAGCTGTTCGTGGCCGTCAGGTTGAAAGCGTTGGTGACGGTGGCGGTGATGGTGGGGACCGAGCCCTCACTGACACAGGAGGGGGCCCTCCAGGTGGTGCGGCTGTGGGAGGCGGTGCTGGCCGGGGTGCCCAGCGAGCCGGTCGTGGCGGTCCAGGAGAAGGAGAGCGCGGAGCCCTCGGGGTCGCTGGCCGCCAGTTCGTAGGTGAGCACCTGCTCCGGGGAGATGAGCTCCCAGGGGAGATGGGAGCTGTAGGAGCCGAGGATGAGGGGATTGAAGTGGTGGGGGGCGGGCGTCGTGCTGACACACAGGGCCAGGGTGCCGGTGGTCTGCCCCCCGCGCCCGTCGGAGACCGAGACCGTGAGAGCGCAGTTGTTGCAGGCGTCGGCGGGCAGCACGGAGGGGGTGAACCGGGCGGAGCTGGAGGAGGCTTGGGCCCAGGAGCCGGCACAGGAGGCACTCCAGGAGTAGGAGAGGCTGTCGCCATCCAGGTCCGAGGCCGAGGCGGAGACAGACGTCGCCTGCCCCACGGCGAGCTGAGCAGGCGTGGCATTGAGGGCGTCCACCCGGGGTGAGCTGTTGAAGGAGACGGTGAGCTGCGCCGCCCCTTGTCCCCCGCTCGGCAGGACGGTGACGTTCAGCGAGACGCTGGAGGAGAGGCCCTCGGAGCCCGTCACCGTGAGTGTGAGGGTTTGAGTGCCGGTGGAGGCCGGCGCCGTCCACGAGGTGGAGGCCGCGGAGGCCGGGGCGAAGGAGCCCGAGGTGGAGGACCAGGCGTAGGAGAGGGCGCCGTCCGGGTGGAGGCCATGGGCCGTGGCCTTCAGGGAGAGGGAACTGCCCGCGAGCACGGAGGTGGAGGCGGCGACCAGGGAGTCGATGACCGGGGGCTCATTCAGGGATGCCGGGGGCGCGTCGAGCTCCTGGAGGGTGATGGCGACGAGCGAGGACTGGCTGGCGGAGATGGAGACGCTGGAGGCGGAGCCCTGCAAGAGCAGGGTGCCGGAGGAGTCGAAAGCCTGGGCGAGGAAGGAGTGAGGGGCGCTCGCGGGAAGGTTGCCGAGGAGGCCGCCCTGGACGCCGTGGGTGGGAGCGAGCTCCACGGACGCGGAGGGGAGGTTCGCGGCGCTGGAGGTGACGGAGACGCGGGAGATGGAGGCGGCGCCGGTGCGAGGAAGGAAGACGGCGAGCTGGGCCGAGCCAGTGTCGGAAGGGACGGAGCAGCCCGCGAGCAAAGCCAGACCCAGCCCCAGCAGGGGGGAAGCGGCTTTCTTCATGGAGGTGACCTTCGTGGGGCCCATCAGGCCCGCCCAGAAGTGAGACGGCCGCGAGGAAAGGGCACACCAAAAGGGGGCGAGGGCCCCTGAGAACCCTCGCCCCGGAGCAGCAAGGGATTACGGCGTGAGGACCTGGATGTCTCCCGCGGCGGAGGGTAGCTCGGAGTCACCGATGTTGTTGGTGTGGCCGTAGCCCAGCTCGCCGTGAGCGTTGTTGCCCCAGCAGCGGGCGGCCCCCGTGCTCAGCAGGGCGCAGGTGTGGCTTGCTCCCGTGGCCACCTGGAAGGCGGTGGCGCCGCCCAGATCCACGGTGGCCTCGAGAGGCTCGACCCGGGTGATGGTGTTGCCGTAGCCGAGCCGGCCACTGCCGCCGTTGCCCCAGCACTTGATGCCGCCGCTGCTCAGCAGGGCACAGGTGTGGAAGTCGCCCGTGGCGACCTGGAGCACATGGCCGCCCGTGTCCACGTCGCCCGCGGTGGCCGGCACGTTGACGTTGTTGCCGTTGCCGTAGCCGAGCTGGCCATGGCCGCCGTAGCCCCAGCAGCGCACGTTGCCGGTGGTGAGCACGGCGCAGGTGTGGAACTTGCCGGCGGAGAGCTGCAGGACGTTGCCGCCGACATTCACGTTCCCGGCCGTCGAGGGCAGCTCGCTATCACCGACGTTATTGCCACTGAGGTAGCCGAGCTGGCCAAAGCCGTTGTAACCCCAGCAGCGCACCTTGCCGGTGTCCAACAGGGCGCAGGTATGAGAACCACCGGCGACGATGTCCTTCACGGTTCCGCCCACCTGGACGTCGCCCAGGGAATAGGGCTGCTCGTTGTCGCCCACGTTGTTGGTGTGGCCATAGCCGAGCTGGCCGAAGTTGTTGCGGCCCCAGCAGCGCACGTTGCCGGTGTCCATCAGGGCGCAGGTGTGCTCGTAGCCGGCGGAGAGCTTCACCGCGAGGCCGCCCAGGTTGACGTAGCCGTAGCTGGCGATGGCCTCGCCATCCCCCACGTGCGCGGTGGTGTTGTAGCCGAGCTGGCCATAGGTGTTGTTGCCCCAGCAGCGCACCAGGCCGGTGTCGAGCAGGGCGCAGGTGTGGCGGCCGCCCACGGCGAGCCGGGATCCCAAGCCCACCAGCTCCACGTCCCCCGCGCTGGAGGGCAGCTCGTCGTCGCCCACGGTGAAGGTGTTGCCGTAGCCGAGCTGGCCATAGGTGTTGAGCCCCCAGCAGCGCAGGGTGCCGTTGTTGAAGAGCACGCAGGTGTGGGACTCGCCGGCGCGGATGGTGTTGATGCCCGTCAGCCCACCCTCGACGACGGGGTTGTCGGGGAACTGGTTGGGGGTGAGCGGGTAGAAGAGCGAGGTCTTGCCGCCATTGCTGTCGGTGACCTCGAGCGTGAGGGTGCCCTGCACGTCGGTGGTGTAGTTCTCCAGGGTGGAGGGGTTGGCGCCGGTATCGGTGAAGCCAGGCCTCGGGTCGAAGCTGGTGCCGTCGGCGGGAGCGAAGCTCCAGGCATACGTGAGTGACGACTCGGCCTCATCGTCGCTCACGGCCGCCTGGAAGAGGACGTTGCCGGTGCCGAGCACACGGCTCGCGGTCACGCTGTTGATGACGGGGTTGAAGAGCACCACCACGTCGGTGTGGTGCACGCCATCGGTCTTGCCGGGCGGCTTGACCTTGGTCTTGAAGGTAGTGGTGACGGAGTGGCCCGCCTTGTTGGTGACCTTCACCGTGTGCTCGAAGTCGGTGTTGGCGTCGACGGTGGGCGGAGCGTACTGGCTGACGAAGGTGCCCGCGGTGCCCAGCAGGGTGATGGAGCCGCTCGTCGGGTAGAAGGTGCCGCTTCCCGCCGCCGAAGTGATCTCATAAGTGAGCGTCTCTCCGGTGTTGGCCTCGACGGAGAAGGAGACGTTGCCGCTCTGGTCCGAGCCGAAGATGGAGGGGACGGAGATCTTCTTGATGCGAGGGATGGAGATGGACTGGCGGTCATTGGCGGCGGCCAGGGCGATGATGACCGTCTCGTTGTTGCCGGCGAGGGTCTGCTCGGTGGTGCCCTGGAAGAGCAGGGTGCCCGTGGAGCCGAGGGCCCTGGCGGAGAAGACGAGGGCCTTGTTCTTGGGGAGGAAGGGGATGGCGCCGACCCAATCGCCCGCGGAGAGGCCCAGGTCGAAGTTGAGATAGAGCGGGGTGTTGGACACCTTGTCCGTCACGTCGATGCGGAGGCTGGCCACGTCGGTGAAGGAGAAGGCCTGGGCGGAGCGCAGGGAGGAAAAGGCGGAGGTGTGGCCCTGGGAGGCGCTGGAGGTGTCGTAGAGATCCGCGGTCTTGATGGAGAAGGAGGCGGTGGCGGAGTCCGACTGCTCCTGCTGCGAGGGCTGGGAGTTGCAACCGGCGATGCCGAAGGTGAGGGCCGACAGCAGGACGGCCGCCTTGCGCAGCGTCCTCCGCGTGCTCTGGAAACAAAGGGGATTCGTCATACACGTGCTCCTTCAGGACGCACGTCTTCCAAGCCGCGCCACGCGGCTCTTCCGACGTCACGTCACCAGTGACCTGGGGTTGCGGAAAAAGAAGCTCAGACACGCCGAGCCGCATCGGCTCCGCGCCTCAGCAACTGTGATGAGCCACCGCGGTGGAAAATGATGCAGAAAAAAAATCTGCGAGCTGCCGGCCAGGCCTGATTCGCTGGCCGCCGCTTGACGCGTCGCGCCGGAGCGGCCGTCGTCGAGCTAGGGATTCCTGGTTTTTTGGGCGACCCGCGCTCAATCCCTGACTTACGGAGTTAGGGAGAGCAGAGGGTCTTGGGTCGCTATTGTCTTGTCATGGTTTCGTCATGGACTCGACCTCCATGCGGTACCCCACGCCCCGGATGGTGTGGATGGCGAAGGCGGAGGCGCTGGTCCAGCCGAGCTTCTTCTTCAGATTGGAGACGAAGTTGTCCACGGTGCGCGGGTCGACGATGACGTCGCGGCCCCACACGGCATCGAGGATTTCGCCGCGCGTGAGGGCGCGGTCGCGGTGCTTGAGGAGGAAGACGAGCAGGTCGAACTCGGTGCGGGTCAGGTCGATGAGGCCGCCGTCGGCGCGCGAGAGGGCTCGCTTGCCGAGGTCCAGGTTGAAGCCGGCGAAGGACATGAGCTGGGGAGGGGCGCCGCCGGCCCGGCGCACGAGGGCGCCCACGCGGGCGAGCAGCTCGCGCAGCCGGTAGGGCTTGGTGAGGTAGTCCTGGGCGCCGGCCTCGAAGCCGCGGACGATGTCGTCCTCGAGCGAGCGCGCGGTGAGCATCAGCACCAGGGTCTGCACGCCGCTGGCGCGCAACCGGCGGCAGAAGGAGTAGCCGTCCTCGCCCGGGAGCATGATGTCGAGGATGAGCAGGTCGAAGGCGCGCTCGCGCAGGAGCGGCTCGGCCTCGCGGGCGTGGGAGGCCACGGTGACGTCGTAGCCCTCGTCCTGGAGGTTGTCGCGCAGGCCGATCCGCAGGTTCGCATCGTCCTCGACGACGAGGATGGAGGGGCGGGCGTTGGGAGGAGGGCTGCTCGGGGCGTTCATGGCGGGTCTGGGGCCATTATACGTGCGCCTGCGTGAGGGGTCAGGTCTCTCTCGGGCCCGCGGGCGCCCGGCGGGCTGGCCGCCTTGCCACACGGGAGGCCCGAGGCGTCACGCCCCGAGCACCGGGACTCCCTCCAGGTAGCGGATTGCGCTGGCGCCGTCCCCACGACCCGGAGCGACTTCAAACCATGTCCCCCCCCGTCACCCGAGCCGGACCCCGGCTCTCCGTCTGGCGTGCGGGCCCTCGAGAGGAGAGAGCCCCGTGACGCTTCCCCCCATCATCAACGTCCCCCTGCTCGTGGGGATCGGCCTGTTCTGGACGATCGCCTACGTGCTCATTCTCAGACGGGGCTTCAAGGATAAAGCGCTCGCCATGCCGATGCTGGCGCTCAGCGCGAACATCTCCTGGGAATTCCTCTTCGGCTTCATCTACCCGAGCAAGCTGTTTGGCCAGCGCTACTTCAACATCGGCTGGTTCCTGCTCGACGTGGGCATCCTGCTCCAGGCCCTCTTGTTCGGCGCGCGCGACTTCCGCACGCCCCTGGCGAGGAAACTCTTCTACGCGGTCATCCCGGTGGGAATGCTCGTGAGTGTCGCGCTGCTCGTCCCCACGGCCGGCTGGCTCAATGACTTTCCGGATCAGGCGGCCCAGTACTCGGGCTTCGTCATCAACATCGTCATCTCCGTGCTGTTCGTGGCCATGCTCTTCCAGCGCGATTCCATCGCGGGCCAGTCGATGTACATCGGCTTCGCCAAGATGCTCGGGACGCTCTGCGCCTTCCTGACCATCTTCTGGGAGCCGCTGCCACGGTTCACGTACTCGCTCATCTTCGTATTCGACGTGGCCTACCTGCTGGCGCTCTACGTCAAGCTTCGCCAGACAGGTCTGTCCCCCTGGAGGAGGTTATGAAAGTGATGGAGAGGCTGAAGACAGGCAGCGCTCGGTGGCTGCGTTTCTTCGAGGTCACCATGCCCTACAGCCTGCTGCCGGTGGCGGTGGGAATGGCGATGGCCTGGAGACCCGGGGTGGGCGCCGCGTTCTGGGGGCGCTCCGTGCTGGTCACGCTCCTGATGTTCCTCGGCCTGATGTTCGTGCATGGCTCCGACTCCATCGTCGGCTACCGGAGGGGCGTGGACCAGCAGGTCTATAAGCGCCAGGGAGTCGTCAAGCGCGAGAAGCCCCTGGTGACGGGCGAGGTCTCGATGCGCGAGGCCGTCATCGCCACCTCCATCGTGCTCGCGCTGCTGCTGGCCGTGTGCGCCTGCTATGTGCTCATGACGGGCTGGCGGGTGAGTGCGTTGACGCTGGGCTCGGTGTTCATCCTCACCCAGTATTCCGTGGGACTGCGCCTGTCCTACCGGGGCCTGGGAGAGCTCGCCGTCGCGGGCACCGGCATGGGCGCGCCCATCGCGTATGGCTTCCTGACGGGCTCGCTGGCGGTGGCGCCCTTGCTGGTGGGAGTGGTGCTGGGCCTGTGGCAGGGCGCTGCCAACGTGGCGTCCAACCATGCCGACTACCAGGATGATCGCGCGGCCGGACGGAAGACCCTGGCCGTCCGCCTGGGCCTCACCTGGCACCGGCGGGTGGGGGTGCTGATGCTCGTGCTGGGGTGGGGACTCCTGGCCTCGCTCATCGTCCTGGGCGCGCTGCCGGCGGCCATGGCCCTCGTCGCGGTGCTCGGGATTCGCCACGTCCGGCAGGTCCAGCTCCTCTACGCGGGGGAGATCCTCAAGTCCCGCCGGCTGGGCTTCGAGACCTTCTACAAGCTGAGCCTGGGCATGGCGGTGGTGATGGTGCTGGCCCGCTGAGCGCGGAGCGGAGACGTTCCGCCGAGGCATCCGCCTGGCTGCCCGGCCGGGCGGTTGTCTCATCCCCAGGGGCCGGGCGAGCGGGAGAGGGAGGGGACGAAACCCCTCCCTCATCAGGTGCCCCTGTGTGGACTACAGCCGGCGCCACTCCATGGCCGAGGAGACGTTATCGGGATCCGTCAGGATGGAGCTCAGCGCGTCGCCGTCCTCCGAGATGAAGATGTCGACGGTGTGCGAGAACCCGTTGCTGGCCTTGAAGCTCACCGTGCCCGAGCAGTCGGGGTTGACGGTATAGGTGCCCGTGAAGGTGAGGCGGTCGAAGGTTCCACCGAAGCTGCTGGTGGACTTGCCCGTCATCGTCCCGTCCCCGTTGTACACATTGAAACCCGAGGCAACGAAGTCCGTCTGCACCTTGGTCGCGGGATCGATGAAGATGCCCTTGCGATCGAAGATGTATCTACCTTTGAGCGTACGGACCGAGCACCGATGGGACGAGGAAGTGGTCGCGATGCTCTCCTCGTCCGAGCCCATGGCCTCGCGGCCCGCCAGGCCCAGCAACAGGATGCCTGGCAGGATGGCGCCCAACGACATCAATTTGAAGCGGTGCATGTCTCTTCTCCTGTTTGTCCTCATGAGCGGGTGGCTCGGTGAGGCGCACGTGAAATGAGCATGGCCAGGAAAGGCGGGAAGACGGGAGGACCGGCGTCCGGGGCCTGTGTCGGACGCGGAACTCCCAGCCTTGGCCGGCCAGAAGACTGCTCATGTGGGTGAGGCCCTCCAGCACTACACGAGCTCGAGGACGGCACACGTCCAGGTGAAGCCCGCGCCGACGCCCATCATCATGCAGCGGTCTCCGGTCCTCAGCTCGCCCGCCTCCATCAGGAGGGCGAGTCCGGCGATCTGATCTCCCCCGCCCATGTGCCCCATGCGGCGAGCCCAGCGCCACGTGGTGGCGGCTTCCGGGAGCTCGAGCGCCGCGAAGTATTCGCGCTCCAGCAGGATGTAGCCCACGTGAGGGATGACGAAGCGGGCGATGCCCGAGAGGGCCGTTCCCGCATCGTGCAGGGCGCGTTCCACCGAGCCGCGCAGCCCGAGCCGGAAGCGCCGCAGCATCTCCGGCAGCCCCACCCGTGCCAGGAAGTCACGCTTGCGTTGATGGACGTCGACGAGCACGGGGGCAGGGGAGAAGGGCGCCTGGCCGCGGTGCAGCCCCTCCAGCCAGGGGTCCGACGCCGACGCGATGCTGAGCACTCGCGCGAAGCCCTTCCGGCGGCTGAGGATCATCGCTGCGGCACCGTCGGCGAAGACCATGCCGGTGTCGCAGCGCCAGCGATCAATGCCCGGAGGACAGAACTTGTCGGCCGTGGTCACCATCGCCGCCATGCGATCGGGCGAGGCGGAGAGATAGGACGCCGCGAGCTCCATGCTGGCCATGCCGCCGTTGGAGACACCCTTCACCTCCAACGCGAGCGCGGAGTGGCCCCCCAGTGCGGTGTGCTGGATGTAGGAAGCCGTCGAGTGGATGTCGAGGCCCTGGTAGTAGACGCTCGCGTGGAGGAGGAGGGAGATCTCCTCGGGCGCGAGGCCCGAGTGCGCCAGGGCGTTCCGGGCGGCGTGGACCGCCATGTCCGGAGGAGTCTCGCTTCCGGCCACGAGGACCGATTCCAACCGGGTCTCCTCGGCCTCCTTGGCATCATAGCGTCCGTCCGCGACGGCCTCCTGGACGCTGACCGGCGGAGGAAGGAAGTGGCCCAGTCCCGCGATGAAGAGTTGTTCGAGCTTCATCGCTCACTCCCGGAGTGGCTGTTCCAGGACTCCCACGGTCCGAACAGGCGGGCATCGGTGTCCTTCTCGTAGGGCATGCCCCGGGGCATGTTGAGCACTTCCATCTGCATTCCCCACGGGGTCACGAAATAGACCCAGCGGTCTCCGGCGATGGGGCCCTCGGTGATGGTCTGGGGTTCACCGAGCACCTTCACGCCGGGCACCGAGCGGAGGTACTCGACGGCGGCATCCACGTCGTCGACATGGATGGCCAGGTGGTGGCCTCCCCAATCGCTGTTGCGAGGGAGCTCCTGGCGCTGGCCGGGGGCCGTGTACTCGAACAGCTCGAGGTTGGTGACCGGACCGAGGCGCAGCATGGCGATGTGGGTCGAGGCCCGGGGGTGGACATTGAGCTGGCGCGTCATCCAGTCCCCCGTGGCGTCCTCGACCGGGCCAATCCGATACAGCAGCTCGGCCCCGATGACGTTGATGAAGAAGTCGACCGCCTGATCGAGATTGGGAACGGTGTAGGCGATGTGATGGATGTTGCGCGCGCCGGGAATGCCTGGGGTGGGCTGGCTCATGAGTGGCTCCTCTCCTGGGTGTCTTGCGTGAGGGGTGATGGCCGGTGGCTGGCGTACTCCTGGTTGGCAATGGCGCTCATCAACATCAAGCCGCCATCCACGGAGATGGAGACACCCGTGATGTACGCGGCGTCTGGCTCGCTGAGGTGCGCGATGAGGGCCGCGACCTCGCGAGAACGCCCGGGCCGGCCGAGGGGGATCGCGGGCCGGGAGAGCTCCTGCGCGTCGAGGCCCTCGGGGACGCCATTCATGGGCGTCGCGGTCTCCCCCGGGCTGACCGAGTTGACGGTGATGCCGTACCGGGCCAGCTCCAGGGCCATCACCCGCGTCAGCAGGCCCAGCCCGCCCTTGGAGACGCAGTAGGAGGCGCCCCCGAGGATGGGCACCATCTCGTGGACGGAGGTCACGTTGATGAGCCGGCCGCCGCGCCCCTGCGCGACCATGTGGCGCGCCGCCACCTGGGCACACAGGAAGGGGCCCGTGGTGTTGATGGTGAGGATGCGTTGCCAGTCCTCGAGCGTCTCCTCGAGGAACGCCGCGCGGCGATTGACCCCGGCGTTGTTGACGAAGACGTCCACGCCGCCCAACTCGAGGATGGCCCGCTCCACCGCGCTGGCGGCGGCCACCGGCTCGGTCAGGTCCATGCGGAAGGCCATGGCCTGTCCTCCGAGTGCCTCCACCTCCGCGACGGCCCGCCGGGCCCCGTCCACGTTCGAGTTGTAGCCGAGCCCGACCTGGAATCCCTTTCCGGCCAGCGCCAACGCGGTGGCCCTGCCAATGCCAGAACTGGCACCGGTCACGATCGCGATTCGCTTGCTCATCTGTCTTCCTCCAGTAATTCGTAGCCGGCCTGATCGAGGCAGCCCGCCCCCAGATAGCCGTACACCGTTCGCGTTGTGACGCCGGGATCGGTACGGAATCCGTGCCATTCACCGGCCGGGATGTACGCCAGGTCTCCCGGGTTCAACCGGAGCGAGCCGCGCCGGGTGAGGTGCTCACCACCGCCTTCCAGGACCAGGAAGAACTCGTCGGCGTGCGGATGCCGGTGCAACTGATGACTGCCGCCCGGGGTGAAGGTCGAGGTCGCCACCACCACGGCCCGAGTGCCCACGGTCTGCGTCGTGGCAAGCCAATGCACGCCCATGTCGATGAAGCCACCGGCCGAGCCCAGGGGACTGTTGCCGCGATCCGCCAGATGCTGGATGCGGCAGCCGCACCCGGTGACGCCATCCGCCGTCCGGGGTGATGCGCCCCGGGGATCGGCGGTCCCTCCGTACACCGTCAAGAGCACCGCTCCCTCGTCTCGAGCGGCATGGAAGGCACGGCGGGTGCCGGGCGGGTTGAACACGCCTTCACCCGGAATCAGCGTCCAGACCTGTCCTCCCGTATTCCAGTCCGTTCTTCCCGACAGCACGAAGGTGACGGACTCGGCGGCGGGCACGCGGTGCGCTGGCACCGTCGCTCCCCTGGACAGGGTCTGGACCGAGAGCATGCCGCGTGCGCCCGGAATGAGCCTCCGGTTGACGAGCCATTGCCACGCGGTGGCCGTCGGCTTTGGCGAGAGGCTCAACGCCTCCACGGTTGTCCGGATCATGAGTCCCTCCCATGGAAGCGCAGCAGCACCTTGGGCGGGCCCGAACGGCCGTGCTCCAGCATCTCGAAGGCGCGCCCGGCCTGCTCCGGTGAGAGCGCCTCGGCGATCAACGGACCGGCGTCCAGGACGCCGTCGACGAAGAGCTGGACCGTCCGGTCGTAGTAGTCCAGACCGTGGCGGATGCCGAAGACGTCGATTCCGCGCAGGACGAAGTCCCCGGGCACCACCCCGACCGCCTCGTTCGCCACTCCAATCACAGCCACCCGGCCGCCGGTTTCGGTCAGCTCGAGGCAGCGCGGGAACGCCGCCGGAGATCCGGACGCCTCGATGACCACGGAGTAGGCGCCGCGTCGGGCCTGCTCGGGCCGCAGTGCACGCCGAGCGCCGAGCAGGGATGCCAACCGCAGTCCCGCCGCATCGATGCCGATCGCATCCACGCTCCGGGCCACGTGCGAGGCGAGCTGCACGGCGAGCAGACCGATGGTCCCGGTCCCCACCACCGCGACCTCGTCCTCCATCCCGCAGCCCACCTTGTCGAAGCCACCCACGACGGTGACCGCCGGCTCGATGAACGCGGCGCTCGCATCCGAGAGGGCGTCCGGGAGCACCGTGAGGGAGCGCCTCGGCATCTGGATGTAGTCGGCCGCGGCGCCCTGAATCCCATACAAGCCGACCTCCACCATCCGCTCGCACAAGGGCCGCTGGCCGCGCTGGCACCTCCGGCACAGACCGCAGGGGACCATCGTCTGGCCCACCACCCGGTCTCCCACGGAGAGCCCGGTGACCTCCTCGCCCATCGCGACCACCTGGCCACACCACTCGTGCCCGAAAACGAGCGGGAAGCTCGCCCGGCCATCCTTCAGGTACGAGGCGCTGCCGTGCAGCAGTTCCAGGTCGGTGCCGCACAGCCCGACATACGCGGTGCGCACCAGCACGCCGTCCGGCCGCGGTTTGGGGATGGGGCGCCGGAGGAGCTCGACACGCCCGGGCGCGGTGATCGCCACCGCGGTCATCGTGCCCTCGGGCCACATTCCTCTCTGATTCGAGCTCATGCGACAGGCCTCCGGGAGGGCAGGGATTGAGAGACCGCACGGGGCATCACGGCGAGCCAGAGCAATTCCAGCCCCCCGTCCCCACTGAGGAGGGCGCTCTCCGTGCCATCGGGAAGGAGGACGAGATCACCGGCCGCGAGGATGTGTCCCGGGGCCGCCGCGCCCGGTTCCTGGAGCCATCCAGAGCCGGCGATGATGAACCAGGCACTCTCGGTCCCGTGTTGGCCGCGGAGCGCGAACTCGGTGCCCGGGGCCAATCGCAGGTAATCGAAAGACTCGCACTCGCTGTGCAACATTCCGCGCCGTGCCAGGGAGCGCCAGTGGATCTCCTCGCCGCCGTCGCGCGTCAGCGAGGTGCCGCCAAGGGTGGAGATGATCATCGCTCTCCACCTCCCGGCACTTCGAGACTCGCCAGGAAATACTTCAGTCCCTCGGCACCAGCGGTGAGCGTGAGCCCGGTCCCGAGGGGCAGCGTGACGGAGACGCCGAACTTCAGGGGAACCCTCGCCTCGTGGGAGGTGACCTCGCCGGAGCCGCCGAGCGTGAACAGGGTGTGCTCCATGCCCGTCGCGGACAGCGACGCCTGCTGCCCGGGCTCCAGCTCGAGCAATTGGATTTCCCGCAGCGGCCCGGTGAAGACTCCACGCGGATCGGCTTTCAACGTCTCGCGCAGGTGGATGACCTGGGCATTCGTCATGGTTCTTTCTCCTTGTCCGCGCTGGACCGTGGGCCTCGCGCCGCTCAACACCGCCGCGGTGGCCGGGCTCAACAGCTCGATCACCAGCCAGCCCAATCCCTCACTTCCGACGTTGCGCAGGCCGTGCCGGGTTCCGAGCCCCGTCAGGATGAGGCTCCCCGCGCCGACGGCGTGAGGCTCGCCGTCGAGGAGCATTTCGCCGCGGCCCGAGAGGATGAAGTAGAGCTCCTCGGTGCGGGTATGCACGTGCTCGCCGCTGAGGCCACCCGGAGGGAGCCAGGCATATTCGACCGCCTCCCACGAGCCGAACAGCCCGGCCCGCCGGGCCAGACACTTCCACTGGGAGAGGCCCGTGGTGCCATGCACTCCGTAGACGACGGAGGGGTCCTCGAGGTCTCCGATGATGAGTCCCTCACGCATGGAGCGCCCTCCGCTCCGGGAAGGTGGCGGGCGCCCACTCGCGGAGGGTGGCGGCCGCCCGGTAGAGCTCCGAGGGTTGGAGGTCATTGACGAAGCACGCCGAGCCGATTCCCATGGCCAGGGGCAGCCGCTGCAGCCCGTCCCGGTGGCGGACCGTGTCGGCGAGGGCGGCCTCCAGCACGGAGGGCTCGCACAGCCGGTGGTACACGGGCAGGCCCAGCGCGCGCATGAGCGTGAAGATGCGCTGCTGCTCCGCCGGGCGGATCAGCCCTCGCTGGACGGAGAGGAGGGTGGTCAGCGCCATGTCGATGTTCACCGCCTCGCCGTGCAGCAGCTCGGGGAGCGCCAGCATCTCGAGGGTGGGGCTGAAGGAGTGGCCGTAGTCGACCACGCGCTCCAGCTTGTGCTCCCACAGGTTCATCTCCAGCTCCTCGAGCATTCCCGTGATGGCCCGTTCGATGACCTGGGTCGCGCCCCGGGCGCTCTCCGGAGTCTCTCCCTGGAGGCGTTCCTCGATGAGCGTGGGGCCGTGCCGCTCGAGCAGCTCGAAGAGGGCGCGGTCCTTGATGAGGGCGATCTTCAAGATCTCCGCGAGGCCATTGACGATGTGCCGGGGATCGAGCGTCTCGAGGAAACCGCGGTCGAGGAGCGTGGTCTTCGCGGGGAAGTACGAGCCCAGCCGGTTCTTGTGCGCACCGTGGTTGACGCCGGTCTTGGCTCCGACACCAGCGTCCACGAGCCCGATGAGCGTGGTGGGAACCCGGATGTAGGGCGTGCTGCGGCGGTACAGGCTCGCGGCGAGCCCGACGATGTCGAGGAGGACTCCGCCGCCGATGGCGATGATGGGCTCGTGGCGGCGCGAGATGCCGAACTCGTCGATTCTCCGGAGCACGGTGAAGACGGAGTCCATGGTCTTCTCCGCCTCGGAGACGGGGAGCGTGAGGATGTTGTGCTTCACGCCGTGGTGCGTGAAGTACCGGCGGATCCGCTCTCCATGGAGGCGGTCCACGTTGGCGTCGATCACCACGAGCCTGCGGAGGGGGCCGTGTGAATGGGAGCTGCCCGCCTCCACGAGGATCCGGTTGTCCAGGTCGAACAACCCGTCAACCATTCTCACCTGATAATGAACGGGAAGGGCTGTGTTGACGGTCCAATCTCGTGCCATGAATGACTCCGGTGTTCCGGTTTGGGTGTCTGGAGAAAGGAGCCCTGACGGAAACGCGCTCCAGGAAGCTCACCATAGACAGACACCTGAAACGGGCGATGTGACACCAATAAAACGCTCCGGTTCGCGGGGACTCGTGCGTGTTTTCATGCGTCACAGAATCGCTCGGAGGGATCCGCCCTTCTGGCGGCGAAGTGCCGCCAGAGGAGACCCAACCATGCGTATGTTTGAAGGGCCCGGCCAGCGCCGGGCCGCTGGATTCCTGGTGCTTCGAGGTGCCCTGGCTCTCGCCTTCCTGCTCGCGGGAGTTCCGAAGCTCCTGGCGAGACCGCCGCTGCCCGAGCAGTTCACCCAGCTCGGTTTCCCCCCGTGGTTCATGTACCTCATCGGCCTGCTGGAGGTGGGCGGGGGCCTCGGCCTGCTCGCGCGGCGTGTTTCCGGCTATGCGGCGGTGGTGTTGGCGGTGGTGATGATAGGCGCCGCGGGCACGCTCATGCGGCACGGCGAGTACTCCAAGCTCGCCCCGTCGCTCGTCTTCCTCGTGCTGCTGAGCGGCATCGCCTACGTCCAGCGCGACACGTTCCGCCGCCTCGTGGCCCGCGTGGCCCCCTGAGGCGTTTCCCCTCGGAAACTTCGCCTGGCCGTCTGCTCTCCGGGCGTGCCGCGCCGCGTCGGCGGCACATCCCCCAAAAAACACTCCACCTCTATGGGCTCATTGCGTCACGGGGTCAGCGATGAAGGTCGGCACGGGTACGGATTCACCAGCTTCAACGCAGTGCGAGTACCCAGCGGAGAGCCCCCGTGCCGAAGCGCTGCCTCCGGACGCGCAGTGGGCGGTCTGGTGGGACGGTCTGGAGGACGGGCTCACCACGTCGCGCCGGGCCGTGCTGGCCGTGGACCGGCCGACGAGCGATGACGAGCAGGAGCAGGCCGCCGAGCCCGCTTGAGGCGTCACAGATTTCGATTTTTCTTCTGTCTTTATTGATTGCGGAACGCGGCCATTTCCCTCGAACAGCCCGGTCCGCGCACCTCAATCACAAACACGCCGACAGGCATTCGCCCGAGTGCCAGGAACAACCACACCCATGACTACTCCCGCCAGTGACATCACCGCTGATCCCTCGTTCGTGAAGAATCGCGAGCACGTCCGGCTCGACCGCATGACGGGAGACCGCAACCGGCTCGAGGCGGAGGAATCCCGGCTCCTCTGGTTCGACACGGCCGGCCTGGCCACGCCGGGCCAGTGCGACGGCATCCTCGAGCGGGTGATGAACCTCTCCTACTCGGGCGTCATCCTCTACCCAGAGAACGTGGCGGCGCTCGCGCCCGCCATTCCGGCGCGCTTGCTCAAGATCATCCACATCGAACGGGCCGAGGACCTCGAGCGGCTCGCGTCCGAACCGCGCGGGGAGCCTGGGTACGTGGTGGCCAGCCCCGATGTGCGGATCCTCGACCAGGCGTCGGCCATGGGCATGCGGACCTGCTACCGCGCGTATGTGGATGACGGCCCCAGCCTGCACCGCTCGCTGCACGAGGGCCGTCGTCATGCCTACCTGATGATCCGTTTCAGGGATCCCACCAACATCCCGCTGGAGCTGGTGATCGCCTCCCTCCAGGCCACGCACACCGCGCTGGTCAAGGAGATCAGCACCCCCGTGGACGTGGATGACGCCATCGTCACCCTGGGCGTCATGGAGGTGGGGGCGGACGGAGTCATGTTCTCGCCCCGGTCCCACGCCGTGCTGGACGAGTTCATCTCGCGCCTCGGCCGGCTCGAGAGCGCCTCGGTGAAGCTGGACGTGGGCACCATCATCCAGAGCAGGCCCATCGGGATGGGGTACCGCAGCTGCATCGACACCACGACCCTGTTCTCGCCCACCGAGGGCATCCTGGTGGGTTCCTCCTCGCAGGGCTCGCTGCTGTGCTGCGCCGAGGTCTTCTTCCTGCCGTACATGGAGCTGCGCCCCTTCCGGGTGAACGCCGGAGCCGTGCACAGCTATGTCTATGGTTTCGGCGACCACACGGACTACATGAGCGAGCTCCGCGCGGGCTCGCCCGTCATGATTGTGGATCGCACGGGCCGCGCTCGCAGGGCCAGCGTGGGCCGGATGAAGACGGAGGTCCGGCCGCTCCGGCTCATCGAGGCCGAGTTCCAGAGCGGCGAGCGCGTCAACATCATCATGCAGGACGACTGGCACGTGCGGATCTTCTCCGACGAGGCCAGGCCCTTGAACATCACGGAGCTGCGGCCGGGTGACAAGGTCCTGGGGCACATGAGCAAGCCCGGGCGCCACGTGGGCATCCCCGTGGATGAGCACATCATCGAGACCTGAGCCAATCCCAAACGAAAACGAGAGGTCATCAACCATGGACGGTGTAGCGAAGAAGATTCGCTGGTCGCGATTCCTGCATCCTCAGTCCGGTCTCGGAGTGATCGTCCCCATCGATCATGGGCTCACCGTGGGGCCCATCCCGGGACTGCGGAGCGTGAGCCAGATCGAGAGCTGGATCCACCACCCGGTCATCACGGGAATCATCGCCCACAAGGGCATGGTGGAGCGGCTCGGGAGCCGGGGCCTGCTCCAGGGGCTGGGCGTGATGGTCCACCTCAACGGCATGACCTCGCTGTCGGCGTCGCCCAACCGCAAGGAATTGCTGACGTCGGTGGAGCGGGCGCTACGTCTGGGCGCGGATGCGGTGTCGCTCCAGCTCAACTTCGACGGGACGTGTGATGCGGCCAATCTCATCCAGCTGGGCGCGGTGGTGGACGAGGCCCAGTCCCTGGGCGTGCCGGTGCTGACCATGCTCTATGACAAGGTCGAGGCCCTCCGGCCGGAGCAGCGGGTGCCTCGGATGAGGCACCTCATCCGGGCCTGCGTCGAGCTGGGCACGGATGCGCTGAAGATCGCCGCGCCCGCTCAGCTCTTCCAGCTCCCGGAGCTGCTGGAGGGCGTGCACGAGCACACTCCCGTGTTCTTCGCGGGCGGGGAGAAGTGCTCGGACGAGCAGCTGCTCGCGCTCGCCCGGGAAGGGGTGGCCGCTGGGGCCACCGGGCTGTGCGTTGGCCGGAACGTCTTCCAGCGGGAGCCTGGCACGGCCACGCTCGACCGGCTCCAGGAGCTCGTCGTCGATCGACCCGGCGAGGCCTCTCCGTCCCCCGTGGTCATGCTGCAGGCCATGTCATGAGCTCCCGCCCGTTGATCATCAAGAAGTTCGGCGGGACGTCCGTCGGAACGATCGAGCGCATCCGGAAGGTGGCGCGGCTGGCCCTCGAGAGCCAGCGCGCGGGTCACGACGTGGTGTTGGTGGTCAGTGCGATGGCGGGGGAGACGGACCGCCTGCTGTCGCTGACCCAGCAGCTCGCTCCGTTGCCGGATGCCCGCGAGCAGGATGTGGTCGCCGCGACAGGGGAACAGGTGTCCGCGGCGCTGGTGGCCCTGGCCATCCAGGCGGAGGGCGGTGCGGCGCGCTCGCTCCTGGGTCATCAGGTCCGGGTCCTCACGGACAGCGCCTTCTCCCGGGCCCGCATCCGGCGGGTGGAGCACGGCGCCATCCACGACGCCCTCGAGCAGGGGATGATTCCCGTGGTCGCCGGGTTCCAGGGGGTGGACCCTCACGGAAACCTCACCACCCTGGGACGTGGGGGCTCGGACACCTCGGCCGTGGCCCTGGCGGCCGCGCTGTCAGCGGACGTCTGTGAAATCTACACGGACGTGGAGGGGGTCTACACCGCGGATCCCCGTGTCTGTGTTTCGAGCCGGAAGCTGAGGTCCATCTCCTACGAGGAGATGCTCGAGCTGGCGGCCCTCGGGGCCAAGGTCCTGCACGCGCGCAGCGTGGAGATTGCAATGAAATACAAAGTACCCGTCCATGTCCGCAGCACCTTCTCCAACGAGACGGGGACCTGGATTGTCGATGAGGAGCGGGGGCTGGAGGCCCGGACGTTGATCGGACTCGCGTGCGAGCCGCGCCAGGTGCGCATCGAGCTCGCCTCGGCCGAGCGGGGCCCGGAGCTGGCGGCACGGGTGATGGAGCTGCTGGCCGCGCGGAATGTGAGTGCGGACATGATGAGCCACGTCTGCTCGCCCCACGACGCGGCCCGGACGGAGGTTGTCTTCACCCTGCCGGAGCGGGACTACCTCCTCGTGAGCGAGGGGCTCGACCAGCTCGGCGGGAAGCCAGGCCCCCACGCCCCACGGGTGTCGAGGAACCACGCGAAGGTGTCGCTGGTGGGCATTGGCATCCGCTCGGATCCGGGTGTCTCCGCCCGGCTGTGCCGCGCCCTGGCGCTGCGGGGAATCGCCGTGTCGGCCCTGGCGATGAACGAGCTGCGGATCAGCTGCCTGGTGGACGCGAGCCTGGCGGACGAGGCCCTCCGCATCCTGCATCACGAGTTCGACCTCGCCGAGGAGTCCGCTCCGCCCGTCCTGGAGAAGAGCGCCTGAGGTCGTTCTCTCAATCCCTTCCATTTTCCCTTTTGGAGTCGACGTCATGAGTCATGCCGCCAAGAATCTGTCCGCGCCCCAGCGGGCCCCCACGTCCCGGTTGCCAGACTTCCGCAAGCTCTCGGTGGAGGAGCGCGTGGAGCTGCTCGGGCAGATGCTGGAGCTGAGCGAGGGCGAGCGCCTCCGGTTCCAGGGAGCGGAAGGGCTGCCCATGGAAGTGGCCAGCCGGCTGATCGAGAACGTGGTGGGCACGTTCTCCCTGCCCATGGGCCTGGGCTTGAATCTGCTCGTCAATGGGCGCGAGTACCTCGTGCCGATGGCGGTGGAGGAGCCCTCGGTGGTGGCGGCCTCGTCGTTCGCGGCGAAGCTCGTCCGTGAGGCGGGGGGGTTCACCGCCGAGGCGGACCCGTCCCTGATGATCGGGCAGGTCCAGGTGACGGAGTATGGGGACCCGGAGTGGGCCACCGCCGCGCTGCTGGCGGCCCGGGAGGAGATTCTCGCGCGGGCCAACAGCCTCCACCCGGCCATGGTGCAGCGGGGCGGGGGTGCCCGGGACCTCGAGGTGCGCGTGCTCCCGGCCCCCGAGGGTCCGGACGGCGAGCCCCTGCTCATCCTCCATCTGCTCATCGACTGCCAGGAGGCCATGGGAGCCAACCTCATCAACACCATGGCCGAGGGCGTGGCGCCGCTCGTCGAGGAGCTCACCGGAGGCAGGGTCTTCCTGCGCATCCTCTCCAACCTCGCGGATCGGCGGCTGGCTCGCGCGAGCTGCCGCATCCCCGTGAGCCAACTGGCTTTCAATGGCCGCACGGGAGAGGCCATCGCGGAGGGAATCGTCCAGGCCAGCCGCTTCGCTCAGGCGGATCCCTACCGTGCCGCCACGCACAACAAGGGCATCATGAATGGCATTGATCCGGTGGCCATCGCCACCGGCCAGGACTGGCGCGCCATCGAAGCGGGGGCGCATGCCTTCGCCTGCCGGAGTGGACAATACCGGCCGCTGTCCACGTGGACGCTCGAGGACGAACAGCTGGTGGGGCGCATCGAACTACCCCTCGCGCTGGGCCTGGTGGGGGGCCCCATCAAGGTGCACCCCGGGGTGCGGCTGGCGCTCGAGGTGTTGCGCGTCGGCTCGGTCCAGGAGTTCGCCCAGGTGCTCGCCTCGGTCGGACTGGCGCAGAACCTGGCGGCGCTCCGGGCGCTGGGCTCGGACGGCATCCAGAAGGGACACCTGGCCATGCACGCGCGCTCGGTGGCCATGGCCGCGGGAGCGCGAGGAGCGCAGGTGGACGAGGTGGCGGGGCTGCTCGCGCGCACCGGGAGCGTGAAGGTGGAGCAGGCCCGGGAGCTCATGCGCCTGCTGAGCGGCAACCCCCAGGAGTGAGTGCACGAAATCCAGACACACGCAGGGAATCAGGAGGAAGCAATGGAAGCAGGGCAGATGATGCAGGTGGGGCTGGAGAGCATGGGGATCGCGGTGCCGTCGACGTATGTGGAGCTGGCGGAGCTGGCCAGGGCGCGTGGCGTGGCGCCGGGCAAGTATGTGGACGGGCTGGGCGTGACGCGCATGGCCGTGCCGCAGGTGGACGAGGACACGGTGACGCTGGCGGCGCGCGCGGCCCGCATGGCGATGGAAGCGGCCGGGTGCCCGGCCGAGGACGTGGGCATGCTGGTGGTGGGCACCGAGACGGCGGTGGACCACTCCAAGCCGGTGTCCTCGTACGTGCAGGGCCTGCTGGGGCTGTCCACGCGCTGCCGCGTCTTCGAGACCAAGCACGCGTGCTACGGCGGCACCGCGGCGCTGCTGCTGGCCATGGACTGGGTGCGCTCGGGCAGCGCCAAGGGCAAGAAGGCGCTCATCATCTGCTCGGATATTGCCCGCTACGGGGTGGGCACGCCGGGTGAGCCCACGCAGGGCGCGGGCGCGGTGGCCCTGCTGGTGTCCGACAAGCCCAAGCTGCTCGCCTTCGAGACGGGCAAGACGGGTTCGTATGCCAGGGACGTCATGGACTTCTGGCGGCCCCTCTACTCGAAGGACGCGATGGTGGACGGGCACTACTCGGTGCAGTGCTACCTGGACGCGCTCGAGGGCTCGTACAAGGCCTACCAGGAGGCCGCGGGGGACTCGGGGGACGAGGGTCTCTACAGCGACCGCTTCGCCGCGCTCGTGTACCACGTGCCGTACGGGAAGATGTCGCGCAAGGCGCACCGCCACCTGCGCACGCTGGACGGGGACAAGGACGCGGATGCGAGCTTCGATCGGCTGGTGGGCCCCAGCCTCGTGCTGCCCTCGCAGGTGGGCAACATCTACACGGGCTCCATGTACCTGGCGCTGGCGAGCCTCCTGTCGTCCTCGCGCGAGGACCTCACGGGCAAGCGGATTGGACTGTTCTCGTACGGCAGTGGCTCGTGCGCGGAGTTCTTCAGCGCGGTGGTGCAGCCCGAGGCGCAGGCGCGCGTGAAGGCGCTGGGCCTGGAGACGCTGCTGGAGCGGCGGCGCGCGCTGAGCATCCCCGAGTACGAGGCCATCATGGCCGCGCGCGAGAAGCTCGATGACAAGCCCGCCGAGGAGCTGGCCGGCGAGGGCTTCCGCTACCAGGGCACGCGCGACCACAAGCGCATCTACGCGCGCTGAGGGGCCATGCGCATCCGGGACGTGACAGCCAGACGGAAGGACGCGCACCTCGACCTGTGCGCGACCGGGGATGGGGAGCCGGCGGAGAACAGCACGCTGCTCGAAGGTGATGACCGGGGAGCTGAAGGACTGGCTCGTCGCGCTCGGGGCCGGCCCCCGGGGTGCGGCGCGAGAGGCTTGACATGTCGGATTCCGTGACGCGGAGGCTGGAACGCTCTCTCGAGGTGGAGACAGAAGCTTCGGAGGAGCGCATCGCTCCACCCCGCTCCCCGCACGAGGCTTCTCCCCTGACAGGCTTTGGCGCTGGGAAGGTCATCCTGCTGGGCGAGCACGCGGGCGTGTATGGGTATCCGGTGCTGGCGGGACCCCTGTCCCGTGGGGTGCGAGCACGAGCGCGACCGGCGCGCCGGTGCCGTCTGGTGTTGTCGGAGAGGCTGGCACCCGAGCCCCGCCAGGCCGTGCTCCGGGCCTTCGCTCATGCCGCCGAGGCGTGTGGCCAGCCTCGAGTGGAGGTGTCCCTGGAAACGGATCTGCCTCTCTCCATGGGGCTGGGCAGCTCGGCGGCCCTGTCGGTGGCGTGTGCCCGGGTGCTGCTCCAGGCCGCGGGCGGAGACGCCCCGGTCTCCGAGGTGCTCCGGGTGGCGTGGCTCATGGAGCAGCAGTTCCACGGCACTCCCTCGGGGGTGGATCACACCACCAGCGCCTGGAGCCAGTTGCTGCTCTACCGCAAGGCCTCCGGGGGAGGGGAGGGCAGGTCCCGCCCGGTGCGGTGTCCTCGCCCCCTGCGCATCGTGGTGGCGCTGGCTGGCGAGCGCAGCCCCACCCGGGTCACCGTGGGAGGGCTCCAGGCCCGCCAGGGCTCCTGGCCCCGGCGCTACGCCCGCCTGATGCGCGAGGTGGGCCGGCTGGCCACCGAGGGCGCCCAGGCCGTGGAGGAGGGCCAGCTGGAAGCCCTGGGGGACGCGATGAACATCAACCACGGACTGCTGTCGGCGCTGGGGCTGTCCTCGGTGGTGTTGGACACGATGGTGCACCGGCTGCGGGAGCTGGGCGCCCTGGGCGCGAAGCTGACGGGGGCCGGAGGAGACGGGGGCGCCGTCATCGGCCTCTTCCATGACACCGGGCCCGCGCTGGCGGCATTGGCCCAACTGGGCATCCCCTGCTTCAGCAGCCAGCTCGCGGGTCCTCCCGGCCCCGGCCGCTGAGCGGATCCCGAGCCAGGTTGCGCTAGGGTGCAAGCACGCATGCCGGGATGCGGCGTGCCCCTGCACGGAGGTGCACCTTGCAAAACGAGTGGCGGCAGGGGGACTACATCCTCTCGACGGATCGCTCGCGGCTGGACCTGAACGTCATCCACGGCTTCCTCACGCGCTCCTATTGGTCGCCCGGAATTCCCCGCGAGACGGTGGAGCGCGCCATCCAGAACTCCATGCCCTTCGGGCTCTATCTCGGGGTCGCCCAGATAGGCCTGGCGCGAGTGATCACGGACTTCACCAGCTTCGGCTACCTGGCCGACGTGTTCATTCTGGAGGAGCACCGGGGTCAGGGGCTCTCCAAGTGGATGATGGAGACCCTCTTCTCCCACCCCGAGCTCCAGGGCTTTCGACGCTGGATGCTCGCCACCCGGGACGCGCACGGGCTTTACCGTCAAGTGGGCTTCACCCCGCTGGCCGCGCCCGAGCGCTTCATGGAGAAATGGGACCCGGACATCTACCGGCGCGGCCGGTCCTGACGAGGTGGTGCTTCGTGGACACGCCGCTAGAATCGGCTCGTCACTCGGCTCGCGGAGACTCTCTTGGTGATCCTGCGCAACGTAACAGATGAAGACGTCCCGATCTTCTTCGAGCACCAACGGGACGCAGTCGCGCTGCGCATGGCCGCATTCTCGTCGCGGGAACGCGATGCCTTCCTGACCCACTGGCGCACGAAGGTTCTCCGCCCCGAGAACGTGACCCGCACCATCGTCGTTGGCGGCTTGGTCGCTGGGTACATCGGCAGTTGGGAACAGGACGGCAAGCGCTTCGTCGCCTATTGGATGGGTCGCGAGCAATGGGGCAAGGGCATCGCGACACGGGCGCTCTCGGAGTTCCTCGTGCTCGAGCCGATTCGTCCGCTCCATGCGTGGGTCGCTGTCCACAACGTCGGATCGATCCGCGTCCTCGAGAAGTGTGGCTTCCGCACGGTGGCCCAGGAGAACCAGCAGCACGCGGACGGAGTTGCTGAGGTACTCATGACGCTTGGTCCGAAATAGTATGACCTCCTAGGCGGCCGTCTGCCCGGGCTCTTCTTCCTGGGAGGGCGCCTGGAAGAGCAGGGAGAAGGTGGTGCCCTCGGGGCTGGAATTGTCGATGGAGATGTGGCCCCCGTGCAGGGCCATGATCTTCCGGCACAGCGCGAGCCCCAGGCCACTGCCATGGACCTCGGGCCCCTGGGAGCCCAGACGGTAGAAGTCGCGGAAGACGTTCTCCCACTCGTCCTCGGGAATGCCGATGCCGTTGTCGCTGAAGAGCACCACGCAGCCATGGGGCGGGTGGGGATAGGCGCGGAGGGTGAGCTCCACGGGGTCGCGCCGGTTGTAGGCGCACGCGTTGCGGGCGAGGTTGATGAGCAGCAGCCGCAGCAGCGACGGGTCCACCTCGAGCTCCACGTCGCCCACGTCGGCGGTGAGCCGGACGGGCACGGACGCGTTGCCCACCAGGTCCGAGCGCAACATGGCGACGAGCTCGTCGAGCTTGATGCGCGCGGGCTTGAGGTTCCACCGGCCCTTGTCGATGCGGTTGAAGGACAGGATGTTCTCGACGAGGAAGTGCAGCCCGTCGGCGGCCTGGACGATGCGCTCGGGGTAGTCGCGCATCTCGGGGACCTTGGACAGCTTGCGCTCGAGCGTCTCGGCGAGCAGGCGGATGGAGGCGAGCGGGGTGCGCAGCTCGTGGGAGACGGTGGCGACGAAGTCGCTCTTGAGCTCGATGTAGCGGTAGCGGCCGTGCTGGGCCACCACCGCCATCACCCCGATGGCCACCGCGAGCGCCCCGCAGGTGGCCACCAGCAACGTCTTGAGCCCGTAGCGCTGCTCGATGGCCGTCTCGGCCGCGGTCCACTGGGGGACGGAGACCTCGAGCCGCAGCGACTCCAGGGGCTGCACGGCGTCGTGGGTGCGGAGCCGCACCAGGCCGTCCTTCCCGAAGTGTCCGCGCTCGCGCATGTCGCGGGCGATGTCTTTCAGGAGCGCGTCGAGGTCCACGGCGATGCCGCGCACCACCTCGTCCTGGATGCCGCGCACCACCTCGTCCCTGGGCTCCACGTACCAGCGCTCGCCGATGAGGATGGGGCCGGAGAGGCCCTCGGGCATCACCAGCATGCCGGCGTCGGCCTCGCGGGCCCGCGCCCGCAGGTCGTCGGAGGGCTCGCCGAGCGCGGTGCTCACCCACACGGTGTGCGCGAGCAGGAAGTCGAAGTCGGGCTGGGTGAAGCGCCAGCGCTCCCGCAGGAGGTCGCGCTGAAGGCCCGCGGAGCGCTCGATGCCGCCGAAGTCCTCGGGGAGCCCGTCGCGCAGGAGCGCACGGACGAGGGGCGGCGTGGCCTCGCCGCCCTGGAGCCGCTCCAGGAGGAGGACGACGAAGGGCAACTCCTGCTCCGGCGGGAGGGGGTGCTCGGCGTGGTAGCGCAGCAGGTCCTCGGCGAGCGCGTTGGCGCGGGCGGACCTGCCCGCGGCGATCGCGGCCTCCACCGCGCGCAGCCGGCTCAGGCGCTCCACCCAGGGCTCGGCGGGGGAGCCCTCGGAAAGGGCGCGGAGGAGCTCGCGGTACTGGCGCCGCGCGGGGGTGCGCGAGCCGGGGGCGGAGCGGGTGATGCGGGGGAGGAACTGGATGCCGCGGAACTGGAGGAAGAAGCCCTCGCCGGGGGCGAGCGGATCTCCCATGGCGGCGTGGATGGGGACGAGGCTGGCCTCCAGTTGCTTGCTGAGCGTGTGCTTCAGGGACTGGGTGGCGTACTCCTCGAGGGCGTCGCGGCTGGAGCGCAGCTGGGCGTGAGCGTCCTCGCGCTCCTGGGCGAAGATGCGCTGAAGGCTCACCAGCCCCCAGGAGAGGGCGAGGAGTCCGCAACCGAGGGCGAGGAGGGTGGGGAGGAGCCGGCGCAGCATGGGGGCCCGAGGGCCGGCGGCATTATACGTGCGCATGCGCGAGGGGTCAGTGTTCTCGCGGGGGCGCGGGCGCTCGGTGGGCTGGCCGCCGCACGGGAGGGAGGGGCTCGCCAGCAGGGGCGGGGATGCGAAGGATGTGGGGTGACTTCCGAGGTCAACCCGTCCCATGCCATCTCTCCCGTTGTTTCCCGAGACCCCGTCCACCCCGGCGACACCGCGCGCGAAGGCCCTGGTGGTGCACGAGCGCCTGTGCGCCGTGTATGGCTGTCCCATCCCGTACTTCCGGACGCAGGATCCGCTGAGCCAGCTCGTCTCGGCGCTGCTGAGCCACCGCACGCGCAACGCCTCGAGTGGCGCGGCCTTTCGCCAGCTCCGGGCGCGCTTTCCCACCTGGACGGAGGTGCGGGATGCCCCGTGCGAGCAGGTCCAGGAGGCCATCTCGGCCGTGACCTGGCCGGAGCAGAAGGCGCCGCGCATCCAGCAGGTGCTCCGGCGCATCACGGAGCTCCGAGCGGGTGAGCTGTCCCTGGACTTCCTCGGGGAGCTGTCCGTGCGCGAGGCGCGGGACTGGCTGGAGCACCTGCCCGGGGTGGGGCCGAAGTCGAGCGCCGCGACACTCCTGTTCAGCCGCCTGCGGATGCCCGCGCTGCCGGTGGACAGCCACCACCACCGGGTGGCGGTGCGTCTGGGATTGATTCCCGAGAGCACCCGCGTGGGACCCGCGCACCGGCTGCTGGAGGCGCAGTTGCCGCCGGACTGGGACGCACAGCGCGTCTATGACAACCACGAGGCGCTGATGCTGCACGGGCAGCGGTGTTGCTTCTTCCGGGAGCCCGCGTGCCAGCGGTGCGCCGTGCTCGACCTGTGCCCCACGGGCCAGGCCCGGCTCGCCGTACTGGATTGAGGGGGCCGTGGTGGTTCTGGCGCAAGGGAAGGGCGCCATCTATCTTGCGCCTCCCTCCTCCTCGACGGCCGCATGGGACACGTCCACATCATCCGAGACTTCGCCTCTCCCCAGGAGGGGCGCACCCGCACCGTGCGCATCTACACGCCGGATGCCTACGACTCCGCCGCCCCCGGGCATCGCTTCCCCGTGCTGTACATGCATGACGGGCAGAACGTCTTCGCCCACCCCGAGTCGGCCGTCTTCGACACCTGGTGCGCCAACCTCGCCCTGGAGCGGCTGGTGGCCGAGGGCCGCGTGGAGCCCTGGCTCATCGTCGCCGTGGACTCCACGCACGAGCGGCTCGCCGAGTACTCGCCCTGGGACGAGCCGCGCAGCAACATCCCCGCCCGGGCCGCGCCCTACGTCCGCTTCCTCGTCGAGACGCTCAAGCCCTACATCGAGCGCAACTACCGCACGCGCCCGGGCGCCGAGTGGACGGGGGTGATGGGCTCGTCGCTCGGCGGGCTCATGTCGCTGTTCATGGGGTGGAAGCATCCCGAGCTGTTCGGCCGCATCGGGGCGCTGTCGCCCTCGGTGATGTGGAGCTGGAACCGGCTCTCCTCCGAGTGGTCGGCCCACACCCGGAAGTGGTCGCGCATCTACCTGGACGCGGGCGCCGACGAGGCGGTGGACCCCGTGGGCTACCTCATGCGCTACGGCGAGGCCACGCGCGACTTCCACCAGCACCTCCAGCGCCTCGGGTACGCGGACCACGAGCTGCGGTTGGTGCTCGAGCCCGGGGGCCAGCACCACGAGACGGACTGGCAGCGCCGGCTTCCGGCGGCGATGAGCTGGTTGCTCGGCTGAGGCCGGGGGCCGTTCCGCTCAGGCGAGTGCCTGGATGAAGCGCACCGCCTCCCGCATGGCGGTGAGGTCCGGGTGCCGCAGGAGGTACATCTCCTCGCCCAGCGCGCCGTGGTACACAGCCGGCATCTGGCTGTGCAGGAGCAGTGAGTCGCCCAGCTTCTTCACCACCTCCGGGTGGCCGTGGCGGTACGTGCGGCCGGTGCGCCGGGCCGCGTGGCACACGTGGTAGCGCGGGGCATAGGTGAAGCCGCGCAGGTCCTCCCCGGCGAGCACGCGGGCCCACAGACGGTACACGTCGATGTCGCACGCGTAGTTCATCATGTCCGTGAGGAAGGCCCCGGGCGGGCGCAGGTTGGCCTCCAGCGCGACGAAGCCGCCGTCGTCCAGGCGGAAGAACTCCAGGTGGAACCAGCGCTCGCGCAGGCCGAGCGCGGCCACCGCCTTGCGTCCCAGCGCATCCAGTCCGGCGGGAATCTCCTTGAGGTTCCAGATGGACAGGTCGAGCTTCTCCAGCACCGACTCCATGATGCCGTCGCTGTACTCGTGGCTGAAGACGCTGACGATGTGGCCGTTGCGATCCACCAGCCCGTCGTAGGTGAGGATGGCGCCGCGTACGTAGGCCTGCGCCATCATCGAGTCGGGCAGGGACTCGGCGAAGGCGGCGTCCACCTCGGCATCGCTGGACACCTTGAAGGTGCGCGCGGCGCCCACGCCCACCGAGGGCTTGAGCACCAGCGGGTAGCCCACGTCCCGGGCGAAGGCCTTCACCCGTGTGGCGTCCCGGGCGGGGATGGCATCGGGGTGGGGGACTCCGGCCTTCTTGAAGAGATCATGCTGGCCCAGCTTGGAGCGCAGGAGCTCGATTTCGGCGGGCTGAAGGCCGGGGACGTGGAAGTCCTCGCGCAGGCGGGCCTCCACCTCGAGCCACGTCTCGTTGAGCGAGTCGATGCGATCGACGCGGCCGTGGCGCCAGGTGAAGTAGCCGGTGGCGCGCAGCAGCGCGTCGTAGTCGTTGAGGTTGGGGGTGAAGAAGTACTCGGTGAGGGACTCGCGCAGCTCCCGGCGCAGGCCGTCGTAGGGGGCGTCACCGATGCCCAGCACGTTGATGCCGCGCTCGCGCAGGGCGGAGACGAAGTGGAAGAACTGGGGCGGGAAGTGGGGGGAGATGAAGACGACGTTCATGGGGCGCCCCTCCGGCGGGAATGGCGCCCATGACACAGGGAGATGACGCGAGGCGTCAAGGGGTGGCCGCGGCGAGTGGGCGAAAACCCTCACTGCGCTCTCTCGCGTCTCCGCGGCCAGACCGCGCCGGCAGCTCGAGGGTGAAGGTGGCGCCCTGTCCCGGCGCGAGGCCTCCCCGAGATTGCGGTGCAACCCGCCCAGCCGGTGCTCGGCCTGCTCGCGCCATGAAAAGACAACCGGCGCGGCCGCCAGGAAGAGGCAGCCGCGCCGGAGAGTGTGAAGCGGTGGTGCTTGGGCTTACTGACCGGAGCTCACCTTGTAGGTGACGCCGGAGAAGGCGGTGTAGGCCTTGATCATGACGTAGTACGTACCCGACTTCGCACCGTTGATGGTGCAGCCCTCGGTGGCCGTCGAGCCCGCCGAGCGGCAGTCGTAGGTGGTGGTGGTGGGCGCGCTGCCGTAGCGCACGTACAGGTCGGCGTCACCCGTGCCACCGATGGTCTCGAACTTCAGCGCCGTCGCGCCGGCCGGCGTGACCGTGGTGTAGTTCAGGCTGGCGTTGCGGCCAGCCGACAGGTTGCTCGTGGAGGAGAGCACGGTCCAGGTCGGGGGAGCGGCCACGCCCACGGCGGCCCAGGCGGCGTTCACCGAGGCGGCGGCGGTCGCGCCGTAGAGGTCGGTGGCGGCCTGCGCCGTGGCGCCGCGGGCCTCGGAGAAGGTGCTGCCCGGCGTGAGGTACACCGTGTTGGCCCGGTAGAAGATGGCCGCGCCCTTCTCGATGCTCAGGGTGGGGTTGGCGTCGAGCGCGGGCACCACGGTGGTGGTCTTGCCGCGCGGGTGGGTGCCGCCGGAGACCGCCAGGTAGTAGGCCAGGTTGGCGATACCCGAGTTGGTGTGCACGCCACCGTTGTCGGAGGTGCCCGTGTAGCGCGTCGGGTAGTAGTCGTAGTCACCCGCCAGCGCCGGGTCGTTCATGTAGCGGAGCGCGTCGCCCGCGGTGGCCGGGGTCCAGCACTCCTCGCCAATCTTCCAGGTGTTGGCGCTGACCGCACCGTCCCGGTACGCCTCGATGGAGGCGCCGAAGATGTCGGACATGGCCTCGTTGAGGGCGCCCGACTCGTTCGCGTAGACGAGGTCCGAGGACGTGTCGGTGACGGCGTGGGTGAGCTCGTGGCCGATCACGTCGAGGACGATCAGCGGGGACGACTGGACGCCGTCGCCATCGCCGTACACCATCTGCGTGCCGTCCCAGTACGCGTTCACGTAGTTGCGGCTGTAGTGGACGGACGAGGTGAGGGTGCCACCAGTGCCGTTGTAGCTGTCACGGCCGAAGCGGCTGAAGTAGAAGTTGTACGTGATGCCCGCGTTGTCGTGGGCCGCGTTCGCCACCGCGTCGCTCACGGGGGCCTGCGTCTCGGTGCGCACCAGCGAGCCGGGCAGCCTGGTGCCGTTGGCGACCGTATAGGTGTTGCGGTTGCGGCTCGTCTTCAGGTTGTCGAACTGGAAGGCAACCTCGCCCGAGTGCGCGTCGACGAAGACGTTGGGCATGGAGAACGCGCCGTCGGCCGTGCGGGTCGCGAGCTGCACGCGGTACGTCAGGCGGGCGCCCTTGCCGATGCTGTCGGGGAGGATCTGCAGGTCCACCTTGGGCTCGCTGGCCAGCGCGACGGCTCCGCCCACCTGGCTGATGGCGATCTGCGTGGCCTCGTCGGCGCGGAGGCGGGCCGAGGTGTCGACCTTGACGTCGCGGGCCAGGCCGTCGGTGATGGAGGCGACGGTGCCGTTCGCGTCCAGGTGGACGATGGCCTGGGCGCCGAACACGGGGATGCCGTTGATGCTCTGCGTCAGGCGCTCGTGCGACTTGCCGTTCGCGTCGGCCACCGCGCGCTTGAAGGCGAGGTCACCCGCGCCGCGGAGGAAGTCGGGACGCTGAGCCTTGAGCTGGCTCAGGCTGCGACCGGTGGTGGAGGCCAGCTCACTCTCCTGCGCCACAGGGCTCTGTGCGTCGACGTCCGACATGTCGGCGCCGCAGGCGCTGCCGAGGAGAACGAAGGGGAGGATGGAAACGAGACGGCGAATACGCATGGCGATTCCTCCGACAGTTCGACGGGGTGTCGAACGCGTTGGAAAGTTGTCCGCTAAAACGGATGCTTCCGTCAAGGTACAAAATTTCGGGGTTCCAATCTTCTGGGAATAGGCAGGGAAATCTGGGTTTGTGTGGGATACGGGCACACGGAACCGGTTTCCCGCCGCGAGGCCTCCGCGGGGCGCGCTAGAACCCGGGCCCATGAAGGCCTACGAGATTCGAGACGGATTTGGTCTGGACAAGTTGGTGCCCTGCGAGCGCGCGGAGCCGGTGCCGGGCCCGTACCAGGTGCGGGTGCGGGTGAAGGCGACGAGCCTCAACTACCGCGACCTGATGATGGTGGAGGGGCGCTACAACCCGAAGCAGAAGCTGCCGCTGGTGCCCAACTCGGACGGGGCGGGCGTGGTGGACGCGGTGGGCCCGGGCGTCACCCGTGTGAAGGCGGGAGACCGGGTGATGGGCTTGTTCTCGCAGGCATGGCTCGGGGGAGAGCCCTCGCGCGCCGCGCAGACGAGCACGCTGGGAGGAGCGCTCGACGGAGCGCTCGCGGACACGATGGTGCTGCACGAGGACGGCGTGGTGCACACGCCCCCGCACCTGTCGGACGAGGAGGCCGCCACGCTGCCGTGCGCGGCCGTCACCGCGTGGAGCGCGCTGGTGACGCAGGGCGGGCTCAAGGCGGGCGACACCGTGCTGCTGCAGGGCACGGGCGGCGTCTCCATCTTCGCGCTGCAGATCGCCCGGATGATGGGGGCGCGCGTGATTCTCACCTCCAGCCGTGACGACAAACTGGAGCGCGCCCGCGCCCTGGGAGCCCACGAGGGCATCAACTACGTGAAGACGCCGGACTGGGACAAGGCGGCGCGCGCGCTCACCGGAGGCACGGGCGTGGACCACGTGGTGGAGGTGGGCGGCGCCGGCACGCTGGAGAAGTCGCTGAAGGCGGTGCGCGTGGGCGGAACGGTGTCTGTGATTGGCGTGCTCAGCGGTGGCTCGGGGACGGTGCCCGTGACGCCCATCCTCATGGGGAACCTGCGCGTGCAGGGCGTCCTCGTGGGGCACCGCCAGTCCTTCGAGGCCCTCAACCGCGCGCTCACGCTGCACGGCACGCGGCCGGTGGTGGACCGCGTCTTCCCCTTCACCGAGGCCCGCGCCGCGTTCGAGTACCTCAAGAGCGGCGCGCACTTCGGCAAGGTCGTCATCCGGGTGGACTGACGCGGGGCTCCTCCGAAAAACCAGGGGCCGGAAGCCACGCGTGCTCACGTGGTTCCCGGCCCCGGTTCAGCGCCTCGAGAGGCCTACTTCTTCTTCTTCACCGCGGGGGTGGTGCCCGGCACGGGGAAGCCGCGCTTGCGCATCAGCGCGTCGATGCCCGCGTCCTTGCCGCGGAACCCCCGGTAGGCCTCGGCCGGGTCCACCGTGTTGCCCAGCGACAGCAGGTTCTTCATCCGCCCGGCCACCGCCGCGTCATACGCGCCCTTGCCCTCGGTGAAGGCCTCGTAGGCATCCGCGGTGATGGTGTCCGACCACAGGTAGCTGTAGTAGCCCGCCGAGTACCCGTCTCCGGCGAACACGTGGCCGAACTGCGGCGTGCGGTGCCGCATCACGATCTCCTTCGGCATGCCGAGCGCTCCCAGCGTGTCGCGCTCGAAGGCGTCCGGGTCGATCTTCTTGTCGCCCGCCAGGTGCAGCTTCATGTCCACCAGCGCGGCCGACAGGTACTCCACCGTGGAGAAGCCCTCGTTGAAGGTGGCGGCCTTCTTGATCTTCGCCACCAGCTCCGCGGGGATCGGCTTGCCCGTCTGGTAGTGCACCGCGTACGTGTTGAGCACCTCGGGCGTGGAGAGCCAGTGCTCCAGCAGTTGCGAGGGGAACTCCACGTAGTCCCGCGCCACCGACGTGCCCGACAGCGTGGGGTACGCCACGTTCGAGCTCAGCCCGTGCAGCGCGTGGCCGAACTCGTGGAAGAGCGTGGTGGCGTCCGTCCAGCTGATGAGCACCGGCTCGCCCGGCTTGCCCTTCACGAAGTTGGCGTTGTTGGAGACGATGGTGGTGATGTCGCCCTTGAACCGCTCCTGGTTGCGGTAGGCGTTCATCCACGCGCCCGAGCGCTTTCCGGGCCGCGCGTACGGATCGAAGTACCACAGGCCAATGGGCTTGCTGCTCGCCTTGTCCTTCACCTCCCAGACGCGCACGTCCGGGTGGTACACGGGCACGCCGTCCACGGGCGTGAACGAGAGGCCCAACAGCTCGCCGGCCACCCAGAACATGCCCTCGCGCAGCTTCTCCAGCTGCAGGTAGGGCTTCACCTCGTTCTGGTCCAGGTCGTACTTCGCCTTGCGGACCTTCTCCGCGTAGTAGCGGTAGTCCCAGGGCTCGATCTTCAGCTTCGCGCCCTCCTTGTCGGCGACGGCCTGCATGTCGGCGACCTCCTCGCGCACGCGGGCCACGGCCGGCGTCCACACGGCCTCCATGAGCGCCATGGCCCGCTCGGGCGTCTTGGCCATGGTGTTCTCGAGCCGCCAGTGGGCATGCGTCGCGTAGCCCAGCAGCTTCGCGCGCTCGGCGCGCAACTGGAGGATGTCCGTGATGAGCGCGTTGTTGTCGTGGGCGTCCGCGTTGTCCCCGCGGTTGACGTAGTTGCGCCAGACCTTCTCGCGCAAGTCGCGGCGGGCCGAGTACGTCAGGAACGGCTCCATGGACGAGCGCGTGGTGGTGATGGCCCACTTGCCCGGCATCCCGCGCGACTCGGCCGCGGCCGCCGCACCGGCGCGCACGGACTCGGGCAGCCCGGCGAGCTCGTCCTCGGACGAGAGGACGACGGCGTAGTTCTCCTCGTCGGCCAGCACGTTCTGGCTGAAGGAGGTGTAGAGCGAGGCGAGGCGCTGGTTGATGTCGGCCAGGCGCTTCTTGGCCCCCGCGTCCAGCTTCGCGCCCGAGCGCACGAAGTTCGTGTAGTGCACCCAGACGAGCCGCTGCTGCTCCGGCGTCAGCTTCGCCTTCCCGGGCGAGTTGTAGACGGCTTCAATGCGCTGGAAGAGCTTCTCGTTCTGGGTGATTTCGTCGGCGAAGGCGGCGAGCCGGGGCGCCATCTCGCGCTCGACGGTCTGGAACTCGGGCCCGTTCATGGACGAGCTCCAGATGCCGTAGAGCGTGCCCACGTCCCCGAAGGTGCGGCCCGCGTCCTCCAGCGCGGCGATGGTGTTCTCGAAGTCCGGCGCGGCCGGGTTGTTGGCGATCGCGGCGAGCTCCCGGCGGTTCTCCTCGATGGAGGCCTCGAGCGCGGGCTTGAAGTGCTCGACCTTGACCTGGGCGAACGGGGGCAGGCCGCCGTACGGGCCGGACCAACGGGCCAACAGGGGGTTGGCGGCGGGGGCGGGAACGGCGGCGGGGACGGTGGCGGACGGGGCTTCGGTGGCCACGCGGACCTCCTGGGAAGTGGTCGCGCACGAGGCGGACACGAGCGCGGCCACGCCTGCGCCGGTGAAAAGGAGCTTACGCATGCTGTCGGGGTCTCCAGACGGAGAGGGGGTGAGGGGGGCGGAGCCTAGCGGGAACACTCGCCCGGTGGCGCCGCGGCGCACGAGATGAAGTGGCCGGCAACCGCCCGGCTGCCCGCCTGGAGTGTCCTTCGGCCAACAAAACCCGGGAAGGCTTCTTGTTGCATCGCGTCAAAGAGCCTTGACGCCGTTGACGCGACGCGTTACCTCTTCGCACGTCCTGCTTGAGGAGACGAGCGATCATGGCGAAGAACAAGACGGCGAAGAGCGAGGCGGCCACCCAGGAGACCGTGGCCCAGACGACGACCGAGACGGTGAAGGGCGAGACGGTGGTCGAGGCGGTGAAGGCCGAGGCGGCGCCGGTGGCCGAGAAGGCGGCCGAGCCCGTGAAGGCCGAGGCGACGGTGGTGGAGAAGGTGGCCGAGGCGGTGAAGGCCGAGGCGGCCAGGGCGGAGACGGTGGTGGAGACGGTGGTGGAGACGGTGGTGGAGAAGGTGGCCGAGACGGTGAAGGCCGAGGCGGCCAGGGCGGAGACGGTGGTGACGGAGGCGGCCGAGGCGGTGAAGGCCGAGGCGGCCAAGGCGGAGACGGTGGTGACGGAGGCGGCCGGCCAGGTGGCGTCCTTCGTGAAGGGCCGGCTGGAGCAGGCGCAGAAGCAGTTCGGGCAGCTCGAGTCGGAGGCGCAGAAGGCGCTGCAGACGCTGGTGACGCGGAGCCGTGAGTCCGGCCGCGTGGTGCTGCAGCGGCTCAACGTGAACGAGCTGCGCGAGCAGCCGGCGGTGAAGGAGCTGGAGAAGAAGGCGACGTGGGTGGGTGGCGAGGTGCGTCAGCGCATCACCGGCCTGCAGAACCGCATGGTGCAGGTGGTGGGCGGCGTGGCGCGTCAGGAGCAGGTGCAGGCCATCAACCGCGAGCTGGACAGGCTCACGCGCAAGCTCGACTCGCTCGTGTCCAACAAGAAGCCGGAGCAGCAGCCGCAGCAGCAGGAGACGCCGAAGGCGTAGTGCCCGCGGTTCCACACCCTCCGACGCGGCGACGACGCCCGGGGCCCCATGGCTCCGGGCGTTCGTGTTTCCGCGCCTCACCGCCGTGCGATGAGGGTTGCGGACGCGGCGCGAGTCATTATTTTGACTAGCAAGGGCGCGTGGTTTGGCCTTAAAATGTTTGTGTTCATTGGGTGTGAGGCATTCCGCCCCATGAGCCGCGCCCGCCTTTTGTTTCGAGGCATTCCGCCCCACTCACGGCGTATGGAATTGGGTTTCGAGGCATTGTGCCCCGCTGCCCGCGTCTCCCTTGGGCGTGTGATGCAATCCGCCTCGAATTCCTTGCATCCGGGTGGGCCCCGTCCCTGTTTGTGAGCGAATCGCTTACACGGGATTTCGCACGAGATGCCAGGATTTGGGTTGTGCCGGGGATTAATAATCTGTTATGACTGTCCTGCTTTTCCTTGGAAGAGCGGGTTCCCCCCGATACTTGGAGTTCCATGATGCGTATCCGTTATGCGGTCGTTGGAGCTGTGGCCGCCGTGTCGATGTTTGGCACGGCTTGCGGTACTCCCGAGACCACCGAGACCGACTCGGCGGCCGTCGACGTGCAGCAGAGCGGTGACGCCCTGCAGCAGGCGAAGGCCGTGATGGGCCTCGGCGCTGATCACAACCTGGTTGCCCGTTCCACCCTCCGGGACGAGCTGAACCAGACGCACGTCCGCTATGAGCACACCTTCCGCGGTGTCCGGGTGTTCGAGGGCGATACCATCGTCCACACCAATGGCACCTCGACCACGGTGAGCGGTCTGGCCCACCGTGACATCGCGCTCAACACCATCCCGAAGATGGCCGCGGCGGACGCCCGCGCCGTCGCCCACGCGGCGCTCAAGCCCCAGGGCGGCTACGCCTGGGAGCCGACCACCGAGCTGGTGATCGTCCCCAACATCGAGCAGCAGCTGATCGCCAACCCGATGCGCGGCCCCAACGGTGAGCGCACGGCCACGGACTTCCAGCCGGTCGTGAAGGGCTA